>NZ_JBHJXS010000003.1:0-709824 GCF_042269265.1 Nocardia sp. NPDC056000
GGTCGATATCGACCGCGGGCGTTCTTTTTGTATGAAACCCGTTGTGGGCGAAGGCTTTCGCTACAGCAGGATGGCGGTACTGCCGCCCGGGGTGGCCTCGCGAGCGATGGCCGAATAGGCCGCGGCCAGCAGGGACGGATCCGGGGCTTCCAGGCGGCCCGGCTTGGCCAGACCGTCCAGCACCACGAAACGCAGCATGCCCGAGCGCGTCTTCTTATCGGTCTGCATGGTGTCCAGCAGTTGGGGGAGCGCGTCGGCGTCGTAGGTGGTGGGCAGTCCGACGCTCGCCAGCACGGTGCGGTGGCGTTCGGCGGTGGCATCGTCGAGGCGACCGGCCAGGCGGCCGAGTTCGGCGGCGAAGACCAAGCCGACCGATACGGCCGCGCCGTGACGCCAGCGGTAGCGCTCGCGGCGCTCGATGGCGTGGCCGAGGGTATGGCCGTAGTTCAGGATCTCGCGCAGATCCGATTCCTTGAGATCGGCGGCGACCACATCGGCCTTGACCTGCACCGCGCGCCGAATCAGTTCGGGCAGCACCTCACCGGTCGGGTCGAGCGCGGCTTCGGGATCGCGTTCGATGAGTTCGAGAATGACCGGGTCGGCGATGAAACCGGCCTTGATGATCTCGGCCATGCCCGCGACGATCTCATTGCGCGGCACCGTTTCCAGCGTGGCGAGATCGACCATGACCGCGTGCGGTTCGTGGAACGAGCCGACCAGATTCTTGCCCGCCTCGGTATTGATGCCGGTCTTACCGCCCACGGCCGCGTCGACCATGGCCAGCAGCGTGGTGGGCACGTGCACGATGCTCACCCCGCGCATCCAGGTGGCGGCGACGAAGCCCGCGAGATCGGTGGCCGCGCCACCGCCGAGGCTGATGATGACATCCTTGCGGGTCAGCCCGATCCGGCCCAGCACCTCCCAGCAGAATCCGGCCACGGCCAGATCCTTACCGTCCTCGGCGTCCGGGATCTCGATGCGATGCGCGTCGATGCCCTTGTCCGCCAGTGCCTTGCGCACCACCTCGGCGGTCTCGGCGAGCGGCGGCTGATGGAAGATGGCGACCGTGCGCACACCATTGCGCCCGGTCACCTGCTCCACCAGATCACCCAGCAGGCCGCGCCCGATGATCACCGGATACGGATCGGCGGTGCGGACCTCGATACGGGTCGGCTCGCTCATGGATGCTGCTCCGATTCTTCTCGTACGGATAGTTCTGCTTGCTCCCCGCGCGCCCGGGCCCGAGCCCGCCGCGCCCTGGCCCGCCGCGACCGCCCCGCCCCCGGCTCCCCAGCCACCGACCCCTGCTGCCCGGCCGTCGAACCCTGCTGTCCACCAGCGGATTCGGCCTCGGAAACGCTTGGGGCGCTCTCGGTGGCAATCGCGGACCCGGCCGCGGTGTCACGTCCGGATTCCACCGAGCCGTTCCCTCGCTTGCGTGACCCACGCCCGCGCCGACGGCCCCTACTCGAGCTGGCGACCGGACCCGACCCAGTGAGTTCACCTGCGGCAGTGACACTCTCAGTCAGTGAGGTGCCGCCCTCCGGCGCACTGGCACCGGAGTCGAGGACATTGCTCGCCGATTCGACCGGCCCGGTGCCCGACACGGTGGATGAATCTGTGCCGCTCGCGGCGGCGGGGCCGGCGGGGCGGCGGCTGCGGCGGCGCGAACGGCGGTTGCGGCGGGCGGGTTTCGAGTCCTCGGTGGCGGCGGGTGCGTCCGGTGTGGTCGCCGGGGAGTCGATGGTGGTGATGTTGTTGTCGCGCGGGTCCGAATTCGCTTCGGACGCGGGGGTATTCGGCTGGGGGTCGGGGGATTTGTCGCCGCGTCCGCGGCCGCGACGGCGGCGTCGGCGGGATCGGGTGCGGGTCGAATCGCCGGGTTCTACGATCGGGGGCGGGGTGCCGGGGGTGGTTTCCTCCTGCGGCAGTACCGATTCCAGGCCGAGCTTGGCCAGGATCATGCGGACCACGCGGCCCGGGCTGCGGCCGTCGGTGCGGACGCGGACCGAGGCCACCTCGCGGTAGAGGGGGCGGCGGATCTTCATGAGTTCGCGGTATTTGGCGGCCGGATCATCGCCGTTCAGCAGCGGGCGATTGGTGCTGGCGCCGGTGCGGCGAAGGCCCTCGCCCACACTGATTTCCAGGTAGACCACGGTGCGGCCCCGCAGAATCTCGCGGGTGGCGGCGGACAGCACCGAACCGCCGCCGAGCGAGATGATGCCGTGCCCGGCCAGTACCGCCTCGCGCACCACCTGTTCCTCGATGCGGCGGAACTCCGGTTCGCCATCCTCGGCGAAGATCTCCGGAATGGTGCGGCCGGTCTGTTCCTCGATCCCGGCATCGGTGTCATACAGGTCCAGCCCGAGTTCACGAGCGAGCTTGCGGCCGATCGTCGACTTACCCGCACCGGGCGGACCGACCAGCACCACACTCAGCGGCTGGCCGGTTTCCCCGGTCACTGTGGCGCGTTGCCCGAGGGCACGTGCGGGCGCGCGTTGATTCGCTTCACATAGCTGGTGATGTTGTCGACGGTCTCGTTGAGCGAGTCTCCGCCGAACTTCTCCAGTACGGCCTGCGCCACCACGAGCGCCACCATGGCCTCGGCGACCACACCGGCGGCGGGCACCGCGCACACATCCGAACGCTGGTGAATGGCGACGGCCTCGTCGCCGGTGGTCATGTCCACGGTCGAAAGTGCCCGGGGCACGGTCGAAATCGGCTTCATGGCCGCGCGCACGCGCAGCGCCTCGCCATTGGTCATACCGCCTTCGAGACCGCCCGCGCGATTGGTCGAGCGCAGCACGCCATCCGGACCGGGCTTCATCTCATCGTGCGCCTGGCTGCCGCGCCGGCGCGCGGTCTCGAAACCGTCGCCCACCTCGACACCCTTGATGGCCTGAATTCCCATGAGCGCGCCCGCGAGTCGCGAATCCAGGCGCGCCTCACCGCTGGTGAACGAGCCCAGGCCGACGGGCAGCCCCTCGATCACGACCTCGACCACACCGCCCAGGGTGTCGCCGTCCTTCTTGGCGGCTTCGATCTCGGCGATCATGGCGGCCTCGGCGTCCTTGTCGAACGAGCGCACCGGGCTCTCGTCGATGGCGTCCAGATCGGCGGCGGTCGGCACGAAACCGGTGGTGTTCGCGGCGGTTCCGATGGACACCACATGCGAGATCACCTCGACCCCGAGCGCCTGCCGCAGGAAGTTCTTGGCCACGGTGCCCGCCGCGACGCGCGCTGCGGTCTCCCGCGCGCTGGCGCGTTCGAGCACATTGCGGGCGTCGTCGAAGCCGTACTTGAGCATGCCGGAGTAATCGGCGTGCCCGGGCCGCGGCCGGGTGAGCGGCGCGTTGCGCGCCAGTTCGGCGAGTTCGGCCTCGTCCACCGGATCGGCGGACATGACCTGGGTCCACTTGGGCCATTCGGAATTGGCGACCTCGATGGCGATCGGCCCGCCCATGCTGCGGCCGTGGCGCACGCCGCCGACCAGGGTGACCACATCGGCCTCGAACTTCATTCGAGCGCCGCGCCCGTAGCCCAGGCGCCGGCGCGCCAATTGCGCCGCGACATCGGCAGAGCTCACCTCGACACCGGCCACCATCCCCTCGAGGATCGTGACGAGAGCGGGGCCATGGGATTCTCCGGCAGTTATCCAGCGCAACACGGGTTACATCCTTCCATGTCAATGCGCCTGCCCGGACACGTGGTCCGAGCATGACGCTCGTCACCGTGTGGCAAGCAGCGCAACCACACTCGCCGCGCACATGGCCGGGCCGTGTGCGACGGTACCGATCGCACCGCCGGAAAACGTTCCGGCCGGTAGCTTCGGTCCGGGCATAGTGCCCGGTCGGACCGCTGCCGAGGTGATCGAGCCGACCCCGGCGAGGGCGGTGAGCACCGGTGCGGCCAGCGCCGCCCAGACCCAGCACTGCGCGCCGCCGAGTGCGGTGGCCGCACCCAGTCCTAGGGCGAGTTTCACATCCCCGGCCCCGAGCGCCCCGGGTGCGCAGAGATGTACCAGTAGATAGGGAACCGCCAGGAGCAGCGCCCCGAGCACCGCGAGTGTGCCGCGCCCGGTGACGAATCCGTATCCGAGCACCGCGACGGCCCCGGGCAGGGTGAGCAGATTCGGCAGCCGATGCGCCCGCAGATCGAAGTAGCTGAGCAGTGCGCACCAGATCGCGAGGATGAACAGCGGCGGCGATTCCATACTTTCGAGCCTGCTCTCCGAGATGCCGCCGCGGGCCGCGGAATCACGAAATGTGGAGAACCACTTGACATGTGAACAACCGGGCTTTCTCCTACACCCGCCGATCAACGTGTTGCGTGTCGGTGTTGCGGCGTGTCGGCGGTAGCTTGGACGCATGTCTGCTGCTCCCGATCCGGGCGCGCGCCCCAATTACGCGCAGCGCCGGGCCAACCTGCGCAACCTGCTCGTCGAGAACCGCGTCGATGCCCTACTGGTCACGGATCTGATCAATATCCGCTACCTCACCGGCTTCACCGGATCGAATGCCGCGCTACTGGTCTACGCCTGGAGCAGTGATGCCGACCGCACCGTCATCTGCACCGACGGCCGCTACACCACCCAGGTCGGCGAACAGGTGCCCGATCTGCGCGCCGAGATCAATCGCGCCAGCGCGCGCCGCGTGGTCGAGATAGCGGGGGAGTGGCAGACCGGCCGCGTCGGCTTCGAAAGCCATATCGTCACCTTCGAACAGCATCGCGGTTTCGTCTCCCAGGCCACCGGCCTGGATCTGGTCCCGGTCTCGGGGCTGGTCGAACAGCTGCGCATGGTGAAGGACGCCTTCGAGGTCGGCCGCCTGCAAGCCGCCTGCGATGCCGCCGATGTGGCCCTGGCGACCCTGCTCGAGCGCGGTGGCCTGCGTCCCGGCCGCACCGAACGCCAGGTGGCGCGCGAGTTGGAATGGCTCATGTTCGAGCACGGCGCGGACGCGGTGGCCTTCGAGACCATCGTGGCGGCGGGCGCGAATTCGGCCGTCCCGCACCATCGTCCGACCGATGCGGTGCTGGCTCGGGGCGATTTCGTGAAGCTGGATTTCGGCGCGATGGTCGACGGCTATCACTCGGATATGACCCGAACCTATGTGCTCGGCCAGCCCTCGGACTGGCAGCGGGAGATCTACGACCTGGTCTACGCCGCGCAGAAAGCGGGCCGCGAAGCGCTCGCCCCCGGTATCTCCACCCGCGCGGTGGACGCGGCCGCTCGCTCGGTCATCGAGGCGGCGGGCCACGGCGAACTCTTCGTGCACGGTCTCGGGCACGGGGTCGGCCTGCAGATTCATGAAGCGCCCGGAATCGCCAAAACCGGCACGGGTACACTTCTCGATGGCGTGGCGGTGACCGTCGAGCCAGGTGTGTATTTCCCCGGCCGCGGCGGAGTCCGGATCGAGGATACGCTCGTGGTTCGCCAGGGGGGCCCGGAGCTGCTCACCCGCACCAGCAAAGACCTGACCGTCGTCGACTGACGCCGGTTGACCGACAAACAGGAGATCGCAGGACAGTGGCGGACACCAGTGACTTCAAGAACGGCCTCGTGCTGAAGATCGACAATCAGCTGCAGCAGATCGTCGAATTCCAGCATGTCAAGCCGGGTAAGGGTCCCGCCTTCGTGCGTACCAAGCTGAAGAACGTCGTCTCCGGCAAGGTCGTCGACAAGACCTTCAACGCGGGCGTCAAGGTGGAGACCGCGACCGTCGACCGTCGCGATATGACCTACCTGTACCACGACGGCTCGGACTTCATCTTCATGGATGGCGAGACCTACGACCAGATTCACCTGCAGGAAGGCACCATCGGCAAGAACGCCGGCTTCCTGCTGGAGAACATGCAGGTCCAGATCGCGATGCACGAGGGCGAGGCGCTGTTCGTCGAGCTCCCCGTCGCCATCGACGTCATCGTCACCCACACCGAGCCGGGCCTGCAGGGCGACCGCTCCAGCGCGGGCACCAAGCCCGCCACCGTGGAGACCGGCGCCGAGATCCAGGTGCCGCTGTTCATCAACCAGGGTGACAAGCTGCGCGTGGATACCCGCGACGGTTCCTACATCAGCCGCGTCAACTCCTGACGCGCGGATAATGGTGACCGTGGCCAACCAACCCCCGGACAAGAAGTCCGCCGGTTTCAAGAAGCTGGGTGCGCGACACAAGGCGCGCCGACGTGCGGTGGATCTGCTTTTCGAAGCCGAGGCCCGCGATATCGACCCGGCCGATCTGCTGTCCGAACGCGTCTCGCTCTCCGTGCGGGACGATTCGGTGGCCCCGGTGAACCCCTACACCCGGGTCCTGGTCGAAGGCGTCGCCGACGATCTGGATCGGGTGGACGGCACCATCGAGTCCTATCTGCAGGATTGGGCGCTGTCCCGGCTGCCCGCCGTGGACCGCGCGATTCTGCGGGTCGCGGTGTGGGAACTGTTCCACGCCAATGATGTTCCGCCCGTGGTGGCGGTGGATGAGGCGGTCGAGCTCGCCAAGGAGCTCTCCACCGATGATTCCCCCTCGTTCATCAACGGTGTGCTCGGCCAGGTGGTGCAGGTCGCACCGCAGGTCCGGGCGGCCGCGGCGGCGACTCGCGCACCGCGCGACGACGACAAGTAGGTAAGGGAGAGGCGCAGGGTGCGCAAGTACTTGGTGCTGGCGATGCGCACCCCGCGCTTCGATCCGGCTGTGGCACAGCCGCATCGGGACTGGCTCGATCGCGTCCGCTCGCGCGGGCAGCTGGTCGAGACCGGCAAGTTCACCGATGACAGCGGCGGGGCGTACGTGATTCTCGCCGAAAGCCTGGACGCCGCACGGGATCTGGTCTTCACCGACCCCATTCATACGACCGGAGCGTCCGAACTCACCGTGTACGAATGGGAGATCACCGGCTGAGAGCCGCTATGCCACAGCGAATGAGCGCCTCCGGAATCCGGATGGCGCTCATTGCCGTTCTACCGGGTGTTTCTCGACGCTAGTGATCCGCGCCGACGTGATCGTGCTTCTCGACCCAGCTCGAGGTGACCATCTGAACCGCCGCGCCATCCAGATCGGCGAGTTTGGTGGAGGTGAATCCCCGTGCCCACGAGGAGGTTTGCGCCCGGAACGGCGCCTCGTCGTCGGTCAGCGCCGCGATGATCGGGACCGCCGCCTGCTCCGGGGTCTGGGCGCTGCGGAACGCCTGCTGGGTGCGCTCGACATAGAACTTCAGCGCCGGCGCGTACGGTCCGGCGGCGGCGAGCAGGGCCGGGACGTCGATGCCCTGGCTGGCCACGAATTCGCTTGCCACCGCACCGGGTTCGATCACATGGACCCGCACCCCTACGGTCGCCGCGACCGGTGCGAGCGCCTCCATGAAACCCTCGACGGCGAATTTGGCCGCACAGTACGCCTCGTTGAACGGCTGCCCGATCACCCCGCCGACGCTGGTCACGGTGATCAACCGCCCGCCCGCCGCGCGCAGATGCGGCATGGCGGCGTGCGTCACCGCGACCACGCCGAAATAGTTGACCTCCATGACATTTCGCACCGGCTCGAGGCCGGTCTGCTCGATGGTCCCGACGAATCCGGCCCCGGCGTTATTGATCACCGCGTCCAGTCGCCCGTAATCGGAGATCACCTTCTGCACGCAGTTGGTGACCGAGCCGGAATCGGTGACATCCAGGGCCTCCACACGGATCAGCCCGGCCACGCCCGCTTCATTGGCCGCGTCCATGAGCGCCCCCGCGCGCCCCACATCGCGCATCGTGGCCACGGTTTGCCAGCCCGCGCGCGCCGCCCCTATGGCGGTGGCCAGGCCGATACCCGTGGAGGTGCCGGTGATCAGGACGGTATTCGAGGAGCTCATGGAGTCTCGCTTCCGGTGGGATGCCGCGCCGCTGTCGTCTACGCACTCTATGCGGACGCCGCGCCCGAATCGGAAGGTTTGGCCGGTCTGCGCGCCGGGTCGCCGGACAGCACAGCGTGTCGATCCGTCCCGCGATTCCGAGGCCGCCGGGCGGGGCGGGCGATCGGGCTAACGAGGTTGCAGCACAATCGTTCCCTTGGCGGCGCGCTGATCGAGCAGCTGGTGGGCCAGTGCGGCCTGGTCGAGCGGCAGTACGCGATCCACCAGCGGGGTGATCGATCCCGTCGCCGCGAGCTCCAGGGCGGCGGCGCGCGAGTTCGCGACACCGGCGAGCCAGGCCGGACCGGAGCAGCCGATCAGGGTGAGACCGCGCATGATCAGGTCCATCGCGGTGACCTGCGCGGGTGCGCCGGACAGGAAACCGTAGCTGAGCATGCGACCGGTCAGCGGGGTCATGAGATCCAGTAGCGCAGTGGCGGATTCGCCGCCGATGGAATCGAACACCACGTCGATGGTCGCATCGCCGAGTGCTTCGCGCAGGCGCGCGGGCCATTCCGGATCGAGGTGGTCGATCACCAGATCCGCGCCGAATTCGCGAGCGCGCTCGGCCTTTTCGGGCCCGCCCGCGGTGGCGATGACGCGCGCGGCCCCGGCCTCCTTGGCGAGCTGGGTGAGATAGCCGCCGATTCCCGTTGCGGCGGCCTCGATCAGCACGGTCTCGGTGCCGGTGAGTTTGGCGGCCGCCAGCAGCGGAACGGTCACCGATCCGCTCATGGTCAGCGCGGCGGCGTCGACCGAGGAGAGCGCGTCCGGAATGCGCACCGCGGATTCGGCCTGGACGCACACGAATTCGGCGTAGGTGCCGAAGCTGTCGCTCGCCACGATCACCCGCTGTCCGAGCAGTGCGGGGTCGACGCCGTCACCGAGTTCCACGATCACGCCAGCGGCCTGGGTGCCGAATACGAACGGCTTCTCCAGCGGAATGGGGAAGGCCCCCGACCGCAGCATGGTCTCCGGATACAGCACCGGAATCGCCTCGTTGCGCACGAGTACCTGTCCCGCTCCGGGCCGCGGTGTGGGGACCTCATCCGGCACCAGGACGTCGGGTGCACCGGTGGTGGTCAATAGGATTGCCTGCATCGAAACCTCATAAATTGACTGACGGTCCAGTTATGCGTCGCTACGATATGGACCGTCGGTCAAGTTGTCAATGAAAGCCGAGGAAATGCCAGCTGAGCAGCCTGCGTCGATGGGGGAGAGCGCTGCGCCGAATCGGTCCGACGCGTCGAACGAACACGCCGCATCGACGGAACGCGTCGCGGCGAAAGAGCGTGTCGTGCCGAAGGAACGCGCGGATGCCGCGCGCAATCGGCGCGCGATTCTGGACGCCACCCGCGCGCTGCTGGCCGAATTCGGCGCGGACGCCATCACCATGGACCGGGTCGCGGCGGCGGCCGGGGTGGGTAAAGGCACCATCTTTCATCGCTTCGGCAGTCGCGCGGGGCTGCTGCACGCGCTGGTCGCCGAGCCCGCCGAGGCGCTGCTGGCCGGGATCAGCACCGGCCCGCCGCCGCTGGGGCCGGGCGCGTCCGCCGGTGATCGCCTGCTCGCCTTCTTCGATGCGATGACCGTCATGATGGCCGAGAATGTCGAGCTCATGGCCGCGTATACGGGCGCGCCCATTCCGCCGCACCCCCGCACCGCCGAATTCCACGGCACCTGGGACCGTCACATCACCGATCTGCTCGGCGAAGCTCGCCCCGATCTGGACGCGGAGGCGGCGGGCCGCCTGCTTTTCAGCTCGGTCGGCTCGGAAGTAGCGCGTGCCATGGTCCGAGCGGGGGAGACCGAGCGCCTGCGCAATGCCATTCGCGCACTGGTGAAGTCGGTGCTGACGAGCACGCCCTCGGCCTGATCCCGGATTGCCGGGCTGGCATCCGGGAGGTTCTGCCATGAACATACCTAGACGTAGATATGCGCATCTAAATATGTGAGGCTCGCGTGTCAGATACGCCGGGACTCACGAAAGCGGCCCACCCGCACCGAAATTCGGTGCTCACCTCATGAAATGCCTTGAACAGGGCGGGATGTCTACTCGGCTTCGAACGCCCAGACCGCGGCCGGTCGCCCGGTGGCTTTGACGCGCATGCGGTCGCCGGTGCGCGTCAGGCCCGGTAGCGCGGCGAGCGTGCGGTTGAGGTTCCCCGGATCGGGCCGGGCACCTTCCAGCGCGGCGGTCAGTTCGACGGCGCGGGTGGCCGGAAATTGTTCGCCGATCAGGGGCCGGGTGAATTCGAGGTGCTTCCACAGCATTTCGGCGAAGAGCCCGCGGGCGGTGTCGACGATGCGATTGTGGTCGAAGGCGAGGTGTGGCATTCGCTCGAAGTTGGCCCATTCGGCGGTATCGCCGTCGTGGTCGCCGATGACCGCCCACATGGCGATGGACAGGGTGGGTCCGCGCGGGTCGCGGTTGGGCTCGTCGAAGGTGACCAGCTGGCCGACGGCGCGGATGGCGTCTTCGGGCACACCGAGTTTGGTGTGCACGGCGCGCCGGGCGGCCGCTTCCAGGCGTTCACCTCGGCCGAGCAGCACGCCGGGCAGAGCGAGTTCGCCGGAGAAGGGTTCCCAGCGCCGGGGCGCGACGCCCACCGTGACGGTGGCGTCATCGCGCCCGTAGCGCAGGGCGATCACATCGATGGATACCGCGGATTGTTGCTCCACAAGTGGTCAATCATGCCGTAGCCGGGGGAGGATTCGCGTGTTCGGCCCGAGTTGGGCGAAATGACCGATTTGTTGCCGGGGTGCGATCGGCGCGATCCGGACCGTTCGCGGTGAGCACCACCGGCACGCCGAGTTCGGCCTCGAGGTATCCGGGCACATCGGCGGGCAGGTCGGCCAGCACCGGTGTGGCGCGATTCAGCAGATCGGTCAACCGGCGCTGGTGGACCAGATCCTGCCAGGCCCCGAGATCGAGCCGGTCCACATAGCTCTCGGGCGTGAGATAGCCCGTGGCCGTGCGGATATCGCCGATCGCGTCGAGGTGGTTGACCACCAGTCCGTCCACACCGCCGCAGGCCTCCACGGCATAGCGAAGCAGGATCGGATCCAGATGCCCGCGCCGGAATTCGCCCTGGTAGGCCCCGGTTCCATTGTGCCGCTCGGCAATCGACAGTTCGGCGTCCTCGGTGGGGAACGGTCCCGCACCGTGCCGGGTGAAATAGCTGCGGGTGACGCCGAGGACGTATCCGGGCGCGTCGATGCGGGCGAGCATGGCTCGGGCATTGCGCGGTTCCACCGTCGACCAGGTGGTGTACGGGTGTAGCCCGCGCCATTCGTCCAGCAGCGCCCCCTGCGCGCCCTCGAATACCAATCGCCCCTGTGCGGCGATCGCGGCCAGCTGATCGCCCGGCAGAATCGCCACGGCGCGGGCAAATTCGGTGTACACGTCGACGAGATCGTCGATGGCGTCGTATCCGTGCGCACTGTCCGCGAGGAGCGGCGCGTAATGCTGCTCCAGCGCGATCAGCTTGCGCCGCAGCACATCCGGCCGCAGGCAGTCCGCCACCCGCGGCGCGTCGTGTTCGAGCGCGTAGCTCGCGGTCTCCCCGATCCCGATTCCGCACGAACCGTGCCGGGCAGCACCCCTCGTGTCTTCCCGGCAGCGGTTGGCGGCCCCGTGGATCGGGGTGGTGAGCAGTGCTCGTTCATCGACGGACACCAGTGACAGCGGATCGGCGATCCCGAGCAGTTCCAGCGCTCGCGCCTCGGCGGCCAGCGCGATGGGCTCGACCAGCATGTAGCGCGACAGCAGGGTCGGCACCCGGGACAGGGTGCCGGACCCGAACTGCCTGAAGGTGTGATGCCGCCCGCCGGCGATCACATTGTGCGCGGCCTGCGCGCCGCCGTTGAAGCGCACCACCGCCGCCACATCGAGCCCGGTCGAGGGCGCGCAGAGCCAATCCACCGTCGCCCCCTTGCCGGCATCGCCGAACCCGAGGTCGACCACTATCAGGTGGCGATCGCCGAACATGGTTGTCTCCCTTCTAGTTTCCGAAGTCGACGTCATCGTCGCCGGTGGCGGCGGGCAGCGCCCCGGCGCTGCGGGTGCGCCGTGCGGCCCCGATGGGGGCGAGCGCCTTGCCGACCGCGTCGGCCTCGTCGACCGAACCGATATCGCGCAGATCCGCCAGTCCCGCACCGAGATCGATGCGATCCTCACCGATGCCGATGGTCAGCGCGATGAGCTCGCACACCGCCGCCGGATCGTCCAGCCGCAGGAATCGCTCGCCGAGCAGTCCGCGCCAGTAGTCCGAGATCTCCGGATCGTTGTAGTAGCTGGACTGATTGGGCAGGATGTAGTGCACGTGCCAGCGGTCGGCGACCTCGCGGAACACCGATTCGACGGTGATATCGCGGTCCACCTTGTCGCCGATGACGCGGCGAATGTGCCGAGAAGCCAAGCGCGGCTTGTTCAATTCATCGCCGACGATGAACAGATAGCCCTTCTGCCCGCGCTTGTCCCAGGCATCGGTGGCGGTGTGCCGGGCCATGAAATACGCGGCCAGTTCATAGCTTTCGGACTTCTGCCCGCCGCCGTTGCCCTCCAGGAAGATGAGCCGCAGCTGCTCGTCCATGCGGTTGTCGGATTCGAACTGTCCGACCTGCAAGGGAACTCGGTCCGAGTCCGCGTCGCCGATACCGCCGAACATGATCTGCGGATCCTCGGCATATCCCTTGCGCTGCAACAGTCCGTGCAGTTTGCCGAGCTTCTCCTGCATGATGCGCGGCACCGCGCCCATGGATCCGGTGACATCGAAGAGCACCGCGATGGGCAGCGAGTTCCCGTGATCATCCGAATCGCGGGATTCGCGGAACTTCACGCCCTTGGGGTCGAGCGAGGGGTGTGCCTTCCAGTCGTCCCACGGCTGCGACCGCATATCCGCGGTGTAGCCGAAATCGTCGAGGCCGCGGGCGGCGCGGAAGGTGCGGGCGGCGTCGTAGGCGCTGTCGTCCCAGTTTCCGTAACCCATGGTGATCACTGTCCTTTCGTGAGCTCGAAGGGCCGGAAGCGGCGCTGTCCGTAAAGCCGGTCGAGCAGATCGTCGAATTCGCCGAGCAGGTCGGCGGCGTCG
Organism: Nocardia sp. NPDC056000; assembly: GCF_042269265.1. Classification (NCBI taxonomy): domain Bacteria; kingdom Bacillati; phylum Actinomycetota; class Actinomycetes; order Mycobacteriales; family Nocardiaceae; genus Nocardia; species Nocardia sp. NPDC056000. Next base: position 12,981 of record NZ_JBHJXS010000003.1, read on the forward strand.
GGGCGCAGCCGCGGATCGGACTGCATGGACCCCGCGGCGAAGGAGCGCATCGCCGGGGGAGCGTGGCGGCCGAGCATGGTGAGCATCAGCCGGTGTGCGAGGTGGACATCGGTGGCGGGGGAGACCGCATCGCGGATCTCCGGTGGATAGTCGAGCGAGCCCAGGGTCGCGGTGGCGGCCGCGCCCGGGCGGGTGGCGAAGGACCAGCCGACCAGGACGACCCCGTGCTGGGCCGGATGGATGAGCACATTGGCCGGGCAGATGGCGGTGTGCACCCATCCGGCCAGCGCCGCACCGGACAGGCAGCGCAGCAGCCGCCGGTGCATCCACGCGTAATCGCGCGGGTCCAGGCCGTCCGGATATTCGGCGTGCACATCCGCGAGGGTGACGAAGCCGTCGGTGAGCGCGTCGAGCACGTTCACCGTCCGCTGTTCGCCGGTATCGGTGTCCAGGTGATCGACGGTGTCGGCCAGGACCGGGAAGTACGGCCGCAGCCATTCGTGTTCGGCGGTGACGATCGCGATGTCTCGCAGCGCGTTTCGTTCGGCCGCGAGCAGTTTGTTGGCCGCGCCGTGCCGCGGGATCTTGACGATCCGGTCCCGGCCGCTGCGGTAGAGGTCCGCGACCGAGCCGCGGGCGTGCAGTGCGCCGATCGGATACGTTCCGCGCGCCCCGGTCACTCGCGATGCGCTGTCATCGGCCTGCGACCACTGCCGGTACAGCTCGGTGAGGCGCTCGAATGCCCGGCGCGCCAGGTTGATCTCACCGGGTGTGGCGCGGTCCGGATGCACCTGTGCGGCGAGCCGGTGATAGCGCCGCCGTCCCTCGGCGCGGGTGGCGGAATCGGCTGTGGCGGTACCGAACAGGTCTTCGGGCCGGTTGGCCGCCCGGATCGCCTCCGCTGTGTCTCGTACCGTCGTCATGTGTTTTAGCCTAGGAGACTAAAACGTGGAGCGCCACCCTTTTCGGGAAGTATTTTGTCAATGGGACTAAAACGCTAGACGGGTGGTCGCGCCACCCAGCCCGCAACCACGGCCGCACCCGTCGGCCGGTGCACCGCCAGGAATCCGAACGGCCGATCGAAGGTCACCTCGGTGTACCGAATGGTGAACCGATCGCGCGGGGGCATCCCGCCGGGCTGAATGCTGAACGCGGTGACCGCCGCCGCTTCGAAACCGGTCGCGCTGAATTTCGCGTACACGTCCTGCGCTCCGGCCTGAATGGCCAGCGGGGTGTCGGACATACCGGAGAAGTGCCCGCGGCCATCGTTGAGCGCCGTGGTCAAACCGAACAGCCCGGGCTGCTCGCACAGATCGTGTAGGGAGCGAACGGTGAACGGGGGCAGCAGAATTCGTTCGATATCGGACCGGCTGGTGCTCTCGATCTCGCGTACGGTCAACCCGGGGGCGTCGGTTCCCGCCGGCAATCCGGTGCGCGCGGGCACCGTGCCGTCGATGGCGGCGAGTCCGGCGCGCAGCACCTCGCCCGGGGTGTCGTCGCCGAGCAGTAGATGGACATCCAGATCGCCGGTGCCTTCCACGACGACCCGGGTGACCGGCCGTGGCGTTTCCAGCACACTCGCATCCCTGCCGCCGCGCGTCGAGCGATCGAGCCCGGTCGCGGCGTATCCGCGCCACGGTCCCTCGGTGATCTCCATGCGGATCTCGGTGAAAGCCGAGTGCCACCGCGTGCGCGCCACCAGCGCGGTGGCCAGCACCAGCAGGGTGTTCGCGTCGATCCGCAGGGGAAATCGCTCGATCAATCCATCGGTGTACTTGCTCGCCCACTCGTCCAGTTGAGCCTGGCCGCCGAGCACATCGGCGGTACCGGGTGGCAGCGCGCGCAACCATTCGTCCCGCAGTCGGACATCGTGGCGCACCCAGACCCCCAGCGCCGCCGAGATCGAATCCGCGTGTGTGAGCGTCTTCAGCATGGCCAGCGCCTGCGCATGTGCGGTCTCGGGCGAAACTCCGGCCGCCGCAGCGAGTTCCGATCGCACGGGCTCATCGGCGGTCGCCGCCAGCAGTGCCAGCAGCGGCCAGACACCGCATCCGGACAGCACGAAATCGTCCGTGCCCGCCCGCTCGCACCAGCGCGCGGTGAGTCGATTGGCGGCGTGTACGTGGGCGGCGAGCTGTGTCGGCATGCGGTCAGCCTAGGGGCGGGAAGCCCGCCGAGGCCCTGAGATATTGTGAGTCAGAATCTTTCATCCACTCGGGCAAGGAGGCCGCGGATGGCCATCGGTGAATCGGTATCGAGTGCCACGGCGCGTTTGGCGGAACTGCGATCCGCCGGATGCACCCCCGAACAGGCCTGGCAGTTCTTCGACGGGCTGCCCGCCGCGCGCGTGGAGGAGGTGACCGTCGGCCGCTGGCGCGGGGCCGAACTGGACACCGACCATCCCTGGAAGGGCATGCTGGTCGAATCCGGTTGGTACGGAAAGCAGTTCGACAGCGCCGATGCGGTGCAGCCGCTGCTCTTCAGCGCCCCCGACGGGCAGATCTTCCCGGTGGACCCGCGCCGTGTCCCGCTCTTCCTCGCGGGCAAGGTGCCGGTCGCCACGCTGGGGCCGGTGCGCCGTTCGCTCGGTGTGCTGCGCCTGGCGCTGCGCACCAAGACCCCGCGCGCCCGGCTGCGCAATCTGGAATTCCGCGGAAAGTCCAGCGCCGCAATGATCTACGACGATCTGCCGATCATCGATATCTTCCGGCGGGTGGACGAGGACACCCTGCTCGGGGTCATGGACAAGCGCGGTCTGCGCGATCCGTACTTCTTCATCCTCTACCGGGATCGGTAGATCAGCCCGACCACCAGGCTTTTTCGGCCTACCCTTGACCTGACCGATTGTTATCGCTCGGGAGGGGTGCCCGATGAAAGATACGACCTGTCTCATCGCCGGTGGTGGCCCGGCGGGCATGATCTTGGGGCTGCTACTGGCGCGCGCGGGCGTCGAGGTGACGGTGCTGGAGAAACACGCGGACTTCCTGCGCGATTTCCGCGGTGACACCGTGCACCCCACCACCCTGGAACTACTCGATGAACTCGGCCTGCACGAGGAGTTCGCGAAACTGCCGCAGCGCCGGTTGAATTCGGTGCAGATCCCGATCGCCGGGGGCATGCGGACCCTGGCCACGTTCGAGCACATACCGGGCCGGTACAAGTACATCGCCATGGTGCCGCAGTGGGATCTGCTGGATCTGCTCGCGCACGCGGCCGATGCCGAACCCACCTTCCGGCTGCGCATGAACACCGAGGCGACCGAACTGCTGCGCGAGAACGGCCGGGTCGCCGGGGTGCGCTATCGCACCGAAGACGGTGCCGCGGGCGAACTTCGCGCCGACCTCACCGTCGCGTGCGACGGCCGGAGCTCGACCCTGCGCGCCGCGGCGGGGCTGCCGGTGCGTTCCTGGCAGACCCCGTTCGATGTGTGGTGGATGCGGGTTCCGCGGCACGATATCGACCCGGCGGGCGCGGTCCCGGTGCTCACCGCCGACCGGTTCGCCATCATGCTCGACCGCGGCGATTACTGGCAGTGCGCGATTCTGCTGGCCAAGGGCAGCGATTCGGCTGTGCGGCAACAGCATCCGGTGACCGGGATCCTGCGGGATATGGCCGCCGCCGCACCCTGGCTGCTCGATCGCGTGGACGCGGTCCGGAGCTGGGACGAGGTCAAACTGCTCGATGTCAAACTCGATCGGCTCGATCGCTGGTACACCCCGGGCCTGCTCTGCATCGGTGACGCCGCGCACGCCATGTCACCGGTCGGGGGAGTGGGTATCAACCTGGCCATTCAGGACGGTGTGGCGGCGGCGAGAATCCTTGCCCCGAAACTGATCTCGGGCACGGTCGGCACCTCCGATCTGGCCCGGGTGCAGCGCCGCCGCGCCGTTCCGACCCGGGTCATCCAGGGCATGCAGCGCATAGCGCACGCCCGGGCCATCGCACCCGCGGTGGCGGGCAAGCTCAATATCTCGAATTCCGCGAATACCCCACTGGCTCTTCGCGTTTTCCGCCGCCTGCCCGTCCTGCGCAGTCTCCCGCCCTACCTGGTGGCGCGCGGATTGCTCGCCGAACACGCTCCGGAATTCGCTCGCCGACCCTGAAACGGCCTGCGGCACTGCGCTATTACGCGTCCACACCCACCGGTGCGATGGCGGAGAGCCGTTCGAACTGCGCATCGGAGAGCCGCACGGCGGCCGCCGCGGTGTTCTCCTCCAGGTGCGCGATGGAGGTGGTGCCCGGAATCGGCAGGATATTGTCCGCACGGCGCAGCAGCCACGCCAGCGATGTCTGTGCGGTTGTCGCGCCGAGTTCGGCGGCCACGGCGGCGAGCGGGCCGTCCGCCGCCGCGTGCGCGCCCATCGCGACGGGGAAGAACGGAATGAACGCGATCCCTTGTGCCGCGGTGTAATCCACCACATCCTCGTGCTGCCGGGCCCCGAGGTTGTACAAGTTCTGCACGCTCGCGATGGGCGTGATCTGCTGGGCCGCGCGCAATTCCTCGACGCCTACCTCGGAGAGCCCGATATGGCGCGCCTTGCCCTCGTCCACCAGTTGCCGCAGCGCGCCGATCTGATCTTCGAGCGGTACGTCCGGATCGACGCGATGGAGTTGCAACAGGTCGATCTGGTCGAGTTTCAGTCGCCGCAAACCCAATTCGGCCTGCTGACGCAGATAGGCGGGATGCCCGAGCGGTACCCATTCGGTCGGTGACGGGCGCACCACGCCCACCTTGGTCGCGATCACCACATCATCCCGATAGGGGTGCAGCGCCTCCGCGACCAGCTCCTCGTTCTCGCCCAGCGCGTACGAATCGGCGGTATCGATGAGGTTCACCCCGAGTTCCACCGCACGCCGCAGCACCGCGATCGCCGCCTCCCGATCGGCGGGCGCCCGCCAGATATGCCCCATCCCCGCGTCGTAACCGGGTTCCGGCGCGGCGGCCAATCGCATGGTGCCGTAACCGATCCGGTTCACCGGAAGGCTGCCACCGAGTTCGAAACTCGCCATATCGCATCACTCCTCGCGCACTGTCTGCTTGCGCAGCGAATGAACCCGAACCGATCGGTTTCCATTCCGCGCGGTTCGCGATCCGGAGTTCAGCGCACGCCGCGCGTCCGGAATTGAATGCTGATGCGCGGCCCCACCGGCCGCCGCGTCTTGGGAATCGCATGCTCCCAAGTCCGCTGGCAGGATCCACCCATCACGATGAGATCCCCATGCCCGAGCGGATACCGCAGACTCTCCCCGCCTCCGCGCGGCCGCAGCAGCAACGCTCGTGCAGCGCCCACCGACACGATCGCCACCATGGTGTCGTGCGTGGCCCCACGCCCCGAGGTATCGCCATGCCAGGCGACACTGTCATTCCCGTCCCGGTAGTAGCAAAGTCCCGCCGTGGTGAACGGCTCTCCGAGCTCACCCCGATAGTGCTCGCTCAGAGCATCGCGAGCCTCGTCCAGAACAGGATCCGGCAACCCCTGCCCCTGCTCGTAGAACGCCAGCAACCGAGGCACATCCACCACCCGGTCGTACATGGCACGCCGATCCGCCCGCCACGGCACATCGGCCGCAAGCCGCTCGAACAGTGTGTCGGCTCCGCTCAACCACCCGGGGAGCACATCCACCCAGGCCCCGGCGCTCAGCACGGTGCGTCGGAGTCCGCCCAGCGCCCCGACTTCGAGCTCCCCGAACCCATCGAGCAGTGATCCCTGCAATGGCGTCGACATGAGATCGAACATACGTTCTATCGAGATGATGTTCAAGCGTCCGCGCTGTGACGCGCGGTGAGCCATCGCTCGAAGGTCAGCGCCGCCGGATGGAGTTCCCGGGTTTCGGCGATACTCGCCCGATACCCACCGCGCCGATTGAGGAATTCGACGACATCGGCGAAGTCCCCGTGCCCGGCTCGGACCGCGTCGATCGGGATCTGCACGAAATCGACGGTCCGGCCCGCCGCCGCGCTCAGCGCCCGGGCGATCTCCGGTGGTGTGAGCTGATCACCGGCGATGGTGACGGTGCGCCCGAGGTACCGGCCGGGATCGCCGAACGCGAAGGCGACGAAAGCGCCGATATCGGCGAGCGCGATGAGCTGCTCGGGCACCGCGGGATCGAGCGGTGTCGCGAGCGCCTGCGAGTCCGTCCACGCATCGGCGTAGTTCTCCATGAACGACACCGGGCGCAGAATCGTCGCGGGCACCCCGATCTCCTTGATGTACCGCTCGATTCGCAGTTTGGGTTCGAACACAGCGATTCCCGCGCTGTCCTGTGCGCCCGCGACCGAGGCGTAGACGAGATGGGCCACACCCGCATTCGATGCCGCGTCCGCCACCTTCCGGCCCCAGGCGATTTCCTCGTCATAGGGCACCGGCGATGCGGCCAGCGCGCCCGGCTGCACGCTGAAAACCCCATGGACGCCACGCATTGCGATATCCAAGGCCGTGCGATCGGACTGCTCGCCCGCCACTATCTCGCATCCGGCGCTTACCAGCGCCTTCGCTCGGGTGCTCATCGGATCGCGGGTCAGCGCCCGCACCCGCCATCCCGCCCGGAGTAGCCGCGTCGCCGCTGCCCCGCCCTGGTTTCCGGTGGCCCCGGTGACCAGGATGACCTCTTCCCGCTGTTCCGCCATGGCATCTCTCCCGTTGTCCGAGTGCATATTCCGACCCTGTCGTGGCGTCGGTCGCGGGGACACTGTCCAGAACGACACCTATCGCGGGTTTTCTGCCACCATGGGATCGTGAGCATGCGCCGGATCGTCGCCTACGCTCCGGCCGGGGTGACGACCCTCGGTCTGGGCACCTTCGCCGCTGTCTTCGGAAGAACTTCTGGCGCAGTTGATTTCGATATCGCGCTCTGCACGGATCGGCCGGGTCTGGTCACGGCCGATCTCGGGCTCACCGTCGAGGTGGGTAATGGTCTGGAGCTCATAGACACCGCCGACCTGGTGCTGATCCTGCCGAGCGCGGACTACCGCACGGTGCCCGCACCGGAAGTCCTGACGGCATTGCGCGCGGCCCATCTGCGCGGAATCACCCTCGCCGCCAACTGCACCGGGGTGTTCCTGCTGGCCGCGGCCGGTGTGCTCGACGGTCTGGAAGCCACCACGCACTGGCAGTACGCGGACGAATTCGCGAAAGCCTATCCGGCGGTGCGCATTCGCCCCGAAGCCCTCTATCTCGACCAGGGCTCCATTGTCACCGGCGCGGGCGCGACCGCCGGTCTGGACCTGTACCTGCACCTGATCAGGCGAGAGCACGGCGCTGCGCTCGCCAATGAGATCGCGCGCGGCCTGGTCACCCCGCCGCACCGGGAAGGCGGTCAGGGCCAATACATTTCGGCCCCGGTGCCCGCCGACGGCGATGACCATCGGCTCGCCGAGACCATCACCTGGGCGCGGGCGCACCTGCACGCCTCCCTCACCATCGAGCAACTGGCGGCTCGTGCTGTCATGAGCCCGCGCACCTTCGCCCGCCGCTTCAAAGCCGCCACCGGCGCGACCCCGCATGCCTGGCTGCTGGCCCAGCGCCTCGATCTCGCCGAGGAACTCCTGGAAACGACCGACCTCCCGATCGAACGCATCGCCCATCGGGTCGGCTACCGTACCGCGGCGGTCTTCCGCGAACAGTTCGCCCTGCGCCGCGGCATTCCACCCCGCGACTACCGTCGCACCTTCGCGGGTCCGTCCGCTGCTTCGCGGTGATTCAGGGTTGTCGGGCGGCTCGCCCCACCGAGCGTAGGGAACGGTCGGCCAGGGTCAATGCGAGGAATAGGGTCGCGGCGGCGAGCATGAACATCGCGAGGTGGTGTAATCCGGCCGGGCTGCCGCCGGTGTTGAGGAATGCGCCGCCCGCTGCTGCGGCGATCATCGCGCCGATGTAGTTGAAGGTGCGGAGCAGTCCGGCCGAGGATCCGATGCGGTCCGGGGTGGATTGGTAGTAGACGGCGTTCTGATTGGCCAGGCTGTTGAGGCCCTGCGGGATGCCCATGACGCAGGCGGCCGTGAGCAGGAGCCAGATGGGGGCGTGGCCGGGCATGAGCAGAAGGACTGTGCAGCCGACGATTTGGGCCGTCGCGCCGACGATCAGCTTGCCGCGAATCACCGCGCGGCGGCCGGTGATGGCCGAGACCGCGATACCGGTGAGGGAGAGGGGTAGCAGGATGAGCCCGGCCGCACCGGGATTCAGGCCGCGGCCGGATTCGAGCCACTGGGTGAACCCGTAGAGGAAGCAGTAGCCGACTGTGCTGGTCAGCATTACCCGGCCGTAGGTGGCCAGCAGTGGGAAATTGCCGCCCAGTACGCGTACGTCGAGAAATGGTGCGGGCGTGTGAAGTTCGCGCATCACTAGCGCGGCTCCGGCCGCGACGGCCAGGACCGGCAGATACCAGTGCGCGGCTTGCGGATTCATCAGGAACAGCAGTGCGGTCAGCAGTAGCGCGGTGAACAGGACGATACCGGGGAAGTCGAGTCCGGAGCTCCGGTCCCGCTGCGGCATAGCGGTTTTCGGCAGCCACAGCAGTCCCGCGACCAGGCAGGCCACCGCCAGCGGGATATTGATCGCGAAGGTCGCGCGCCAGCCGCCGACGTGAATCAGCAGGCCGCCCAGGGGCGGTCCGATCACGACGATGGTCTGTGCCGCCACCGCGAGCGCGGTCAGCACGCCCGCCGGGCTGTCCTTGCCGGTGCGGTCCGCTTCACCGCGAATCAGGTACATCGCCGCGGGATATCCCGCGCACGTACCGAATCCGAGCACGATCCGCGCTACCACCAGCACCCACAGCGCGGGTGCGAAAGCGCCCAGCACACCGGCGATTCCGGTGAGCGTCGCCCCGGCGAGGAACAGCCGCCGCGGTCCGAACAGATCGATGAGCCGCCCGACCACGGGCTGTCCGATGGCGGTGGCCAGATACAGCGCCGACACCAGCCAGGCCGTCTCGGTGGCGGGCGCGCCGAGCGCCACCCCGATCGGCACCAGCGATACCGCGATGATCGACGAATTGATCGGATTGAGAATCGTCCCGAGCAACATCGGGGTGAGCAGGGAGCGATCGAAGCCGTCCCCGGACGCCGCCCGTCCGCGCCGTGTGAGAACCGAAGTCATTCCTGCCCGAGTCTTTCCAGCAGCGTGAGCGCCTCGAGCACGATGCGCCGCTCGTCCTCGCTGAACTTCTCCTGCATGACGGTGGCCAGCCACTCGTCGCCCGCGCGCCGCCTGCCTTCGTGGAATTCGCGCCCGGCATCGCTCAGTGACACCAGTTGCCGCCGCCGGTCCGCCGGATCCGGCCGCCGCTCGATCAGCCCGCGTTCCTCGAGAATGTTCAGGGTGGCCGCGACCGCCTGCGGGCGCACCCGTTCGGCGGTGGCGAGGTCGCTGGCCGAACTGTCCGCCTTGCTCAACCGGCTGACCAGCGATTGCTGTGACGGGGTGAGCTCGCGGCTGTCCGATTGCTCCAGGAATCGCCTGCGCAGTCGCCCGACCAGAATCCGGAGGTCACGGGCGGCGCGCGCGGCGGACCGGGAAACGGTCACGGTGGCATCGGTCATGACTCCACGGTAGATCGACAACCTGGATTGTTCAATTCAGATTGTTCAATCTTAATTGTGTAATCGGTGGCGTGGTATGGGCGTACCATGACTCCCCATGCCACGTTTGGTCGATCACGAGCAGCGCCGCCGGGAGATCACCACGGCCGCCCGGCGCGTCATTGCCGCCGGGGGCCTGGAGGCGGCGACATTTCAATCGGTGGCGGCCGAGGCCGGGATCTCGGTACGCCTGATCCAGTACTACTTCGGCGCGAAGCGGGAGCTACTGCTCGCCACCCACCTCGCGGTGGTGGTGGATTCGGGGGAGCGGTTCGCCGCCCGGGTCGGGGTGCTGGGTGCGGACGCGCCACCGCGCGAGGTGATCGAGGCGGTATCGCTGGCGCTGCTTCCGCTCGATGACGCGAGTCATGCGGACGCGCTGGTGCTGGCGGCCTATCACGCGGCGGCGCTGAGCAATTCGGAGTTCATCAAACCCGAGGACACCCATGGCGCGCCGCTGTACCTGGTCAATCTCTTCACCGAGCAGCTGCGCCGCAATCGCAAGCCCGGCAAGGCTTTCGACACCGCGCAATTGGACGCCCAGCTGATCGTCTTCAGTCTGGGCAGCATCACCCAGGGCGTGCTGATCGGCTCTCACACCCGCGAGCAGGTGGTCGAATTGATCCGCCACCTGCTCGATCGAATGCTGGGGGACTGTTAGTCCTCAGGCCACGCTCACGTGCGCGCGCACGAAATCGACCACGGCATCGGTGAATTCGTCATTGGCATCGCTGGCCGCGGTATGCGCGGCCGCGCCGATCTCGGCGTATTCGGCATGCGGCACCAGTGCGCGGAAGGACTGCACGCCCTCCTCGCTCACCACATCTGAGAGCGCGCCGCGCACCAGCAGCACCGGCATGGTCAGCTGCCGGGCGGCATCCTCCAGCGCCTTGGTGTGCACGTCGATCTGTTCGCCGCGATCACCGCCCAGCATGGCCGGGTCCCAGTGCCAGTACCAGCGTCCGTCCTCGCGCTGACGCAGATTGCGTTGCAGCCCTTCGGGATTGCGCGGACGACGGCGATGCGGCAGGTACGCGGCCACTGCGTCGGCGGCCTCCTCGAGGCTGGCGAAACCCTCGGGATTGCTGCCCAGGAAGCTGATCACGCGCTGTACGCCCGCGACCTCGGGGCGGGGAACGACGTCGACGAGCACCAGTCCGGTGATGCGCTCATGCTGCGGATGCGCGCTGGCGATGAGCCCGGTGAGCCCGCCCATGCTGGCCCCGACCACGAATCCGGGCTTGCCGAGCTGCTCGAGCACCGTCATGAGGTCCTCGACCATGGCCGCGCGGGTGTAATCGCCGCCGGGAGCCCATTCACTGTCCCCGTGCCCGCGCGCGTCCAATAGCACCGCGTGCATTCCGGCCTTGGCCAGCGCGAGCCCGGAATCCTTCCAGGAATGGCGGGTCTGGCCACCGCCGTGCAGGAACACCACCAGTGGTCCGTCCTGGGGTCCCCAGGAGTCACCGGCGAGGGTGATACCGCCGTGGCCGCGGAAGGTGACGCGGGCAGGTTCGGTGAAGTCGGCTTCGTTGCTCACTCTCCGAGCATCGCACAGACCGGTTTACGGTGTATGAAGACCTGCCGCCAAGCGGGACTCGACGGGCGGATCGGCAGCTCGCACACTGTGAGCTTCCTCCCAGCGATGGGGAAAGGCCGAGCGTCAGTAGAAGACCGATCGGTCCAATTCATAGCTGCGCGGTTGCCTGAGCCATGTCCGGGTTGTCGGGATTCGTAGTCGAAAACTCCCTGGTGCGGGGCCTATGCGGCCCGATCGCGCCGAACCCGCACCTTGTCCGCGGGTGTGTCGGACACAACTCGCCGACCCGCCGCGAACCGCTGGTTGCCACAGGGGTGCGGTGACGGCCCGGGTCGGCGGCGCTGCTAGGCTCGCAACCCGAAAAGACATCCTTTAACGGACCGTCCGGTGAGGCGGGGAAGGAGGTCGGCATGGCTGTGCCCGAAGACCGGGCTGCCAAGTCGAGCGCTGCTGACCACTCGCAGCGACACGATCCCGCGCAGGTGGACGCGGGGCGCGAGCTGCTCTCGGATTCCGATGTCGGCCGCACCATCGCGCGCATGGCGCACCAGATCATCGAGAAGACCGCGCTGGATTCCGGCGATCCCGCCGCCCCCCGCGTGGTGCTGATCGGAATCCCCACGCGCGGAACGACTCTCGCCGCTCGACTGGCGAATCGCATCGAGGAGTTCGCCGGGGTCCGCCCCGCCGTCGGCTCCCTGGACATCACCCTCTACCGCGACGACCTGCGCAGCAAACCGCACCGTCCGCTCGAGCGCACTTCGGTGCCCGAAGGCGGAATCGAGGATGTGCTGGTGGTGCTGGTCGACGATGTGCTGTTCTCCGGGCGCACCGTGCGCTCGGCCCTGGACGGACTGCGCGATCTGGGCCGCCCGCGCGCGGTGCAGCTGGCCGTGCTCATCGACCGCGGCCATCGCGAACTTCCCATCCGCGCCGACTACGTCGGCAAGAACGTGCCCACCTCCCGCAGCGAGGACATCTCGGTACTACTGCGCGAGCACGACGGCCGCGACGGTGTGTACCTGCGTCAGGAGGGTGACAAGTGAAGCATCTGCTCTCGGTGACCGATCTGGATCGCGCCGCCGCCACCGAACTGCTCGATGACGCCGAACGCTTCGAACAGGCCCTGCTCGGGCGCGAGGTGAAGAAGCTGCCGACCCTGCGCGGGCGCACGGTCATGACGGTGTTCTTCGAGAACTCCACGCGTACAAGGGTTTCCTTCGAGGTCGCGGGCAAATGGATGAGCGCGGACGTGATCAACGTCAGCTCGTCGAGCTCCTCGAACTCCAAGGGTGAATCGCTGCGCGATACCGCGCTGACCCTGCACGCGGCGGGCGCGGACGCGCTCATCGTGCGGCATCCGGCCTCGGGCGCGGCGCATCAGATCGCGCACTGGTTCTCCCAGATCCAGGAGCGCAGCGGCGGTTTCACCGGTCCCGGCCCGGCCATCATCAATGCCGGAGACGGCACCCATGAGCACCCCACCCAGGCGCTGCTGGACGCGCTGACCCTGCGTCAGCGGCTCGGCGATCTGGAGGGTAAGCGGATCGTGCTGGTCGGCGACATCCTGCACAGCCGGGTGGCGCGCTCGAATGCCTTCCTGCTCAGCACCCTCGGTGCGGATGTGGTGCTGGTCGCGCCGCAGACGCTGCTGCCGGTGGGCGTGCAGGCCTGGCCGGTGCGGATCTCGCACTCTCTCGATGCCGAACTCCCCGGCGCGGACGCGGTCATGATGCTGCGCGTGCAGGCCGAGCGCATGAACGGCGGCTTCTTCCCGTCGGCGCGCGAGTACTCGATCAACTACGGCCTGAGCGAGCGTCGCCTCGGCATGCTCGACGAGCATGCGGTGGTACTGCATCCGGGTCCCATGCTGCGCGGCATGGAAATCGCGTCGGCCGTCGCCGATTCCCCCAAAGCGGCTGTGCTGCAACAGGTCAACAACGGAGTCCATATGCGCATGGCGGTGCTCTTCCGCCTGCTGGTAGGAACCGACGAGGTGGTGGCATGAACAACGTCCTGATCCAGAACGTCCGTCTGTACGGCGAAGGCGACCCCGTCGACGTGCTGTTGGCCGACGGTGAGATCCGTGAGATCGGTGCCGGTCTGAAGGCCGAGGACGCCGAAATCATCGACGGCACCGGGCAATTCCTGCTCCCCGGCTTCATCGACCTGCACACGCATCTGCGCGAGCCGGGCCGCGAGGACACCGAAACCATCGAAACCGGTTCCGCCGCAGCGGCTCTGGGCGGTTATACGGCGGTCTTCGCCATGGCCAACACCAGCCCGGTCGCGGACTCGCAGGTCATCACCGACCATGTGTGGCGGCGCGGACAGCAGGTCGGCCTGGTCGATGTGCATCCGGTCGGCGCGGTCACCGTGGGCCTGGAGGGCAAGCAGCTCGCCGAAATGGGAACCATGGCAGCCGGAGTCGGCGCGGTGCGCATGTTCTCCGATGACGGCCACTGCGTCTACGACCCGCTGATCATGCGCCGCGCGCTGGAATACGCGAACTCCCTCGGCGTGCTCATCGCCCAGCACGCGGAGGAGCCGCGCCTGACCAAGGGCGCGGTGGCGCACGAGGGTCCGAACGCCGCCCGCCTGGGCTTGGCCGGCTGGCCGCGCGCCGCCGAGGAATCCATCGTGGCCCGCGACGCCCTGCTGGCTCGCGATGCCGGTGCGCGCGTGCACATCTGCCACGCCTCCACCGCGGGCACCGTCGAACTGCTCAAATGGGCCAAGTCCCAGGGCATTTCGATCACCGCCGAGGTCACCCCGCATCACCTGCTGCTCGATGATTCGCGCCTGGAGACCTACGACGCGGTCAACCGCGTCAACCCGCCGCTGCGCGAATCCTCCGATGTGACCGCGCTGCGCCAGGCCCTGGCCGACGGTGTCATCGACTGTGTCGCAACCGATCACGCCCCGCACGCCGAACAGGACAAGTGCTGCGAATTCGCGGCCGCCCGCCCCGGCATGCTCGGCCTGGAGACCGCCCTGTCGATCATCGTGCAGACGATGGTCCAGCCCGGCCTGCTCGACTGGCGCGGCGTGGCCCGCGTCATGAGCGAGAACCCGGCCCGCATCGTGGGCCTGGACGATCAGGGCCGCCCGCTCGCCGTCGGCGAACCGGCCAACCTGGCGCTGATCGATCCGAACACCGAGTGGACGGTGCGCGCGAAGGAACTCGCCAGCATCGCCCACAACACCCCGTTCGACGAGATGACCCTGCCCGCGAAGGTGACCGCCACCTTCCTGCGCGGCCGCGTCACCTCGCGCAACGGAGTCGCCAGCGCCCCGCGCGGTGGCGATGAGGTCTTCGCCGGTGGCGACCGGCGGGTGGGGAACCGAGGAGGACCGTAATGGAGCGAACACTGACGATCGTCGTGCTGCTCGCACTTTTCGCGCTGTGCCTGTGGGGCATGTACCGGGCCTGGACCGGCCGCGCGAAGAAGCAGGCGGCGTCGATCGGTGACCTGCCGGCCGTGCCCGCCGATTGCGGCGCACAGCTGCTGGAGCCCACCACGGGCCTCTACCTCGGCAGCACCCTGGCCCCGAGCTGGATTCAGCGAGTCACCGTGGGCGACTTGGGTTTCCGCGCCACCGCGGAACTGACCCGATTCGAGCGCGGCATCCTGCTCGAGCGCGACGGCGCGGGCACCATCTGGATTCCGCAGGAGTCGGTGACCGCGGTGCGCACCGAGCGCGGGCATGCGGGCAAAGTGATGACCGAAGGCGGTGTGCTGGTGATTCGCTGGAAGCTGCCGACCGGAACCGAGGTGGATACCGGATTCCGGGGCGACGACAAGACGGTGTACCCGGCCTGGACCGGCGCACCGCAGACAGAGACGACGAAGACGGGAGACGAGGCATGAGCAGCGACAACGTCGCAGTGATGGTGCTCGAGGACGGCCGCGTATTCCGCGGGACGACCTTCGGCGCACAGGGACAGACTTTGGGTGAGGCGGTGTTCTGCACCGCGATGACCGGATACCAGGAGACCCTCACCGACCCCAGCTACGACCGCCAGATCGTGGTGGCCACCGCGCCCCAGATCGGCAACACCGGCTGGAACGACGAGGACGACGAGTCGAGCAAGATCTGGGTCGCCGGTTACGCCGTGCGCGATCCCGCGCGCCGCGCCTCCAACTGGCGTTCCAAGCGCACCCTGCAGGACGAGCTGGAGAACCAGAACATCGTCGGCATCGCGGGCATCGACACCCGAGCCCTGGTGCGGCACTTGCGCACTCGCGGTTCCATGAAGGCGGGCGTCTTCTCCGGCACCGCGCTGGCCGAGTACGAGGAACTCGTCGCGCGGGTCAACGGGCAGCCCTCCATGCTGGGCGCGGACCTGGCCGGTGAGGTCTCCACCGATGAGATGTACACCATCGAGCCGGTCGGCGAGCACCGCTTCACCGTCGTCGCGGTCGACCTCGGCATCAAGTCCAACACCCCGCGCATGTTCGCCGAGCGCGGGATGCGGGTGCACGTGGTGCCCTCGAACGTCACCTTCGACCAGATCAAGGAACTGAACCCGAACGGGGTGTTCCTGTCCAACGGTCCCGGTGACCCGGCCACCGCCGACGGCGCGGTCACGCTCACCCAGCAGGTGCTGCAGGCCGATATCCCGCTGTTCGGCATCTGCTTCGGCAACCAGATCCTGGGCCGGGCCTTCGGGCGCAATACCTACAAGATGAAGTTCGGCCACCGCGGCATCAATGTCCCGGTCATCGAACACCACACCGGGCGCATCTCGATCACCGCCCAGAACCACGGCTTCGCCCTCGAAGGCGAGCGCGGCGAGGTCTTCGACACCCCGTTCGGCAAGGCCGAGGTCAGCCATATCTGCGCCAATGACGGTGTCGTCGAAGGTGTTCAGCTGGTCAGCGGCCGCGCCTTCTCGGTGCAGTACCACCCCGAGGCCGCCGCCGGACCGCACGACGCCGCCTACCTGTTCGATCGTTTCGCCGGCCTGATGGAAGGTGCCTGATGCCACGCCGTACCGACCTCAATCACATCCTGGTGATCGGCTCGGGTCCGATCGTCATCGGCCAGGCCTGTGAGTTCGACTATTCCGGAACCCAGGCGTGCCGCGTGCTGCGGTCCGAGGGCCTGCGCGTCTCGCTGGTCAACTCCAACCCGGCCACCATCATGACCGACCCGGAGTTCGCCGACGCCACCTACGTCGAGCCGATCACCTGGGAGTACGTCGAGAAGGTCATCGCCAAGGAGCGCCCGGACGCGATCCTGGCGACCCTGGGCGGTCAGACCGCGCTGAACTGCGCGGTCGACCTGCACGACAACGGCATTCTGGAGAAGTACAACGTCGAGCTCATCGGCGCGGACTTCGAGGCCATCCAGCGCGGTGAGGATCGGCAGAAGTTCAAGGACATCGTCGCCAAGGTCGGCGGCGAGAGCGCCCGCTCCAAGGTCTGCTACACCATGGACGAGGTCCGGGAGACCGTGCGCGACTTGGGTTTCCCGGTCGTGGTGCGCCCGTCCTTCACCATGGGCGGCCTCGGTTCCGGTATGGCCTACAACGATGAGGATCTCGATCGCATCGCCGGTGGCGGCCTCGCGGCCTCGCCGACCGCGAATGTGCTCATCGAGGAATCCATCCTGGGCTGGAAGGAATTCGAGCTCGAGCTCATGCGCGACCGCAATGACAATGTGGTCATCGTCTGCTCGATCGAGAATGTCGACCCGATGGGCGTGCACACCGGTGACTCGGTCACCGTCGCCCCGGCCATGACCCTCACCGACCGCGAATATCAGAAGATGCGCGATCTCGGCATCGACATCCTGCGCGAGGTCGGCGTCGACACCGGCGGCTGCAATATCCAGTTCGCGGTGGATCCGGCCGACGGCCGCCTCATCGTCATCGAGATGAACCCGCGCGTCTCGCGCTCGTCCGCATTGGCTTCCAAGGCAACGGGATTCCCGATCGCCAAGATCGCCGCCAAGCTGGCCATCGGCTACACCCTGGACGAGATCGTCAACGACATCACCAAGGAGACCCCGGCCTGCTTCGAGCCCACGCTCGACTACGTCGTGGTCAAGGCTCCGCGCTTCGCGTTCGAGAAGTTCCCGGGCGCCGACCCGACGCTGACCACCACCATGAAGTCGGTCGGCGAGGCAATGTCCATGGGCCGCAACTTCTCCGAGGCGCTGGGTAAGGTGCTGCGCTCGCTGGAGACCAAGGCCACCGGCTTCTGGACCCAGCCCGATGGCGACTGGACCGATGTCGAGGCCATCCTCGAGGATCTGCGCACCCCCACCGAGGGCCGCATCTACCAGGTGGAGCGGGCGCTGCGCCTGGGCGCGAGCATCGAGGACACCGCCAAGGCCTCGGGCATCGACCCGTGGTTCGTGGCCGAGGTCGCCGCGCTGGTCGAACTGCGCCAGGAGATCCTGGACGCCGCCGTACTGGACGAGCCGCTGCTGCGCACCGCCAAGCATTACGGCCTGTCCGATCGCCAGATCGCCGCTCTCCGACCGGAACTCGCGGGTGAGGACGGCGTGCGCGCACTGCGGCACCGCCTGCACATCCGCCCGGTGTTCAAGACCGTCGACACCTGCGCCGCCGAATTCGAGGCCAAGACCCCGTACCACTACTCGGCGTACGAGCTCGATCCCGCCGCGGAATCCGAAGTGGCGCCGCAGAAGGAGCGCGAGAAGGTCCTGATCCTGGGATCGGGTCCGAACCGCATCGGTCAGGGCATCGAGTTCGACTACTCGTGTGTGCATGCGGCACTGACGCTTTCGGAAGCCGGTTACGAGACCGTCATGGTCAACTGCAATCCCGAGACCGTCTCCACCGACTACGACACCGCGGACCGGCTCTACTTCGAGCCGCTGACCTTCGAGGATGTCCTCGAGGTCTACCACGCGGAAACCGAATCCGGCACCGTCGCGGGCGTTATCTGCCAGCTGGGCGGTCAGACCCCGCTGGGTCTGGCCCAAAAGCTCACGGACGCGGGCGTTCCGGTGGTCGGCACCTCCGCCGCCGCCATCGATCTGGCCGAGGACCGCGCCGAATTCGGCGATGTCCTTGTCGGAGCGGGACTTCCGGCTCCCAAGTACGGCACCGCCACCACCTTCCCGGCCGCGAAGAAGATCGCCGCCGAGATCGGCTACCCGGTGCTGGTGCGCCCGTCCTATGTGCTGGGCGGTCGCGGTATGGAGATCGTCTACGACGAGCAGACCCTCGAGGGCTACATCTCCCGCGCCACCGATATCAGCCCGGATCGCCCGGTGCTGATCGACCGGTTCCTGGAAGACGCCATCGAAATCGACGTCGACGCCCTGTGCGACGGCGACGAGGTCTACCTGGGCGGGGTCATGGAGCACATCGAGGAAGCCGGTATCCACTCCGGTGACTCCGCGTGCGCTCTGCCCCCGATCACCCTGGGCCGCAGCGATATCGAGGCCGTGCGCCGCTCCACCGTGGCGCTGGCCAAGGGCATCGGCGTCAAGGGCCTGCTGAACGTGCAGTACGCGCTCAAGGACGATGTGCTCTACGTCCTCGAGGCGAACCCGCGTGCCAGCCGCACCGTGCCGTTCGTGTCCAAGGCCACCGCGGTCCCGCTGGCCAAGGCCGCGGCGCGAATCGCGCTGGGCGCCACCATCGCCGAACTTCGCAAGGAGGGCCTGCTCCCGGCCGAGGGCGACGGCGGGTACACCCCGATCGACGCGCCGGTCGCGGTGAAGGAAGCCGTACTGCCCTTCCACCGCTTCAAGCGGCCCGACGGCAGCGGTATCGATTCGCTGCTCTCGCCGGAGATGAAGTCCACCGGTGAGGTCATGGGCATCGACGCCGACTTCGGTACGGCATTCGCCAAGTCCCAGACCGCTTCCTACGGTTCGCTGCCGACCGAGGGCGCCGCCTTCGTCTCGATCGCCAACCGCGATAAGCGCGCCATGGTGTTCCCGGTCAAGCGCCTGCACGATCTCGGCTTCCGCATCCTGGCCACCGAGGGCACCGCGGAAATGCTGCGCCGCAACGGTATTCCGTGTGAGCAGGTCCGCAAGCATTCGGATGAGGCCACCGATCAGCCCAGCATCGTGGACATGATCAAGGACGGCGAAGTCGATATCGTCTTCAACACCCCGTACGGCAATAACGGTCCGCGCGTGGACGGTTACGAGATCCGCACCGCCGCGGTGAGCGCGAACATCCCGTGCATCACCACCGTGCAGGGTGCGGCCGCGGCCGTGCAGGGCATCGAGGCCACCATCAACGGCGGCATCGGCGTGCGGTCCCTGCAGGAACTCCACGCCACCCTGCGGGGCTGACGCGATGACGAGTTTCGGTGTGCGGCTGCGGGATGCGATGCGTAAGCACGGACCCGTCTGTGTTGGCATCGACCCGCATCCGCCGCTGCTGCGGGCCTGGGGCCTGACCGAGGACGCCGCGGGCGTGGCGAAGTTCGCCAATGCCTGCGTCGAGGCGTTCGCCGGTCGGGTAGCCCTGGTCAAACCGCAGGTGGCGTTCTTCGAAACCTACGGTTCGGCCGGAATCATCGTGCTGGAGGAGACGATTCGCGCACTGCGTGAGGCGGGCACCCTGGTGCTCGCCGACGCCAAGCGCGGCGATATCGGCTCCACCATGGACGCCTACGCGCACGCCTGGCTCGGTGACGGCCCGCTGGCCAGCGATGCCGTCACCGTCTCGCCGTACCTCGGATTCGGTTCGCTCACACCGGCTCTGGACCTGGCCCGCGCGAACAACCGCGGCGTCTTCGTCCTCGCGGCCACCTCCAACCCGGAAGCCGCCGAACTGCAGCGCATCACCGGCACGGACGGCCGCACCATCGCCCAGCGCATGGTCGACGACGCGGCAGCGCTCAACAGGGGCGAGGAATTCGGTTCGGTCGGCGTGGTCATCGGCGCAACCCTCACCGAGTCCCCCGACCTGTCCGCCCTCAACGGCCCCATCCTCATGCCGGGTGTCGGCGCGCAGGGCGGCGGAGCCGACTCCATCCGCACCCTGGTCCCCGCAAGCGATCTCGGCGCCGTCCTGCCGAACGTCTCCCGCGAGGTCCTCAAATCCGGCCCCTCGGTCGCCGCCCTGCAGGACCGCGTCGCCGAGCTGGCCGAGGAGTTCGCTTTCCTGCAGCGGTGATGGACTTCTGAACGGCCCGTTGTGAAATCTCGCAGCGGGCCGTTTCGGTACAGTGGTACCCATGTCTGACGCGGTGCCGCCCAACGCTATTCAGCACGCTCTGATTCTCGGTGGAGGCGGGGCGCTGGGCATCTGCTGGATGACCGGGCTGGCCGTCGGGTTACGGGAGGCCGGGATCGATCTGTCTCTGGCTGATCGGGTTGTCGGGACCTCCGCGGGTGCGGTGGTGGGTTCGGTGATTACCGGGCATGGCGATTTGCAGCAGCTGGTGGCGATGCCTGCGCCGGATGGCGATGCGCCGCAGATCGATCCGGCGGGCTTCGGTGAGATCATGGGCATTCTCGCCACGCCGGGCATCAGCGGGAACGAGGCGAGGCGGCGGGCCGGGGCTCGGGCGCTGGAGATGGGGGTCGGTGATCCGGATGCGCATATCGCGCGGATAGCCGGTGTCGCAGGGGTTTCCGAGTGGTCGGAGGCGGATTTCATTGTGACCGCCGTCGATATCACCACCGGTGAACTGCAAGCCTGGACCCGTGACGGTGTGGCCACGCTGCCGCAGGCGCTGGCGTCGAGTACGTCGGTTCCCGGTGTGTTCCCGCCGATTCCGATCGATGGACGCTATTACATCGACGGTGGGATGCGGTCGCCCATCAATGCCGATCTGGCGGCGGGGGCGGACTTCATGCTGATCATCGAACCGCTGGCGCATATGTTTCCGCACGCGCCGTCGGATAGTGAATTGGGTGGCGCGACAACGCTGTCCATCGTTCCGGATGCGGAGACGATCGCCGTCTTCGGCGTCGACCTGTTCAATCCGGCCGCGCTGCACCCCTCGTACGAGGCGGGCTATCGCCAGGCCGCCGATGCCGCGCCACGCCTGAAAGCGGTGTGGCCCACGCGCTGACGGCAATCGGTGAACCCGGCGCGGCGTTGCGGCCGCGCTCGTACGCTGTCGGCATGATGTCGACCGCAGAGGTGCTCGCATTGGCCGGTGTGATCCTGCTCGGTTCCATGTCACCGGGACCGGACTGGATGATCGTCATCCGCAATGCCGCCGTCACCGGCCGTCGCGCCGGAATCGCCTGTGCCGCAGGCGTAGCCGTGGGTGTGTTCACCTGGTCCATCGTGACCGCCGTGGGCATAGCGGGGCTGCTGGCCGCCTCGGCGATGGCCTATACGGTCGTCAAGCTCGCAGGCGCGATCTACCTGGGCTACCTGGGAATTCGCGCACTGCTCGCGGCCCGGCGCGGCGAATACGCGCCCGCCACGGCCGATTCCGGCCGGGAGCGCGGGATGGGCCTGGCTTTCCGCCAGGGCCTGCTGACCAATCTGTTCAACCCCAAATGCGCCGTCTTCTTCATCGCGCTGGTCCCGCAGTTCCTCCCGGCCGATCCCACCGTGCTGAGCACCCTGGAGCTGGGCATCGTCTGCACCGTGGCCAATCTGTCCTGGTTCGCGGCCCTGGCGATCGGCGTCGGCGCGCTCCGGCACGCCTTCACCCGCCGCCGGGTCCGGCGCGCCCTGGACGCGGTCATGGGTTCGGTCATGGTCGCGCTGGGCCTGCGCATCGCCGTGCAGTCCAACTGATTAGGTTTGCGCTGTGTCGAACAACAACCTGGGCCTGCTGTCCTACGCCCAAACACGTGTCCTGGTAGACGATTTCACGACGAGCTATCGCTTCTACCGCGATGTCCTGGGCCTGCCGCTCAAACATCCCGATGAGAGCGGCGCGGAACCCGCCGACGGTCCCTACGCCTGCTTCGTCGCCGGTGACGCCGATCTGGCGCTGTTCACCCGCGCGTTCATGGAGGCCGCGGTGGGGGCCGAACACCGCCCGCGTGATGGCGTGGACGCCGTCGTTGTCGTGCTCCGCGTCGCCGATGTCGATGCCGCCGCGAAGACCCTGGAAGCGCGCGGTGTCGTACTCGCCGCGGGACCGGTCGACCAGGACGCGTGGGGTATGCGCGTGGCCCATCTGCGCGCCCCGGAGGGCACCCTGATCGAGCTCTGCCAGTACGACGATTGATCGATCGCTTGTCCTGATCGTCCCCTGACGCTGCGCTGTGGGCGAAACGCCCGGGAAGTCGCATCCTTCGGGTTTCACCCGTCTGTGACGGCGTCAGGGGTCAGCGCGCCCGATCGGGGTGGCATTAGGGGGCTGGACCTGCGGCGGGATCGTGTGTTCGAACGGTGTTCGAATGGGTCGGGTGATCCGCGACACGCGGTGCAGTTTCGCGCGACACGCCGGTAAATTCGAAGAAGTTCCAGGTCGGATGATTACAGGTGGGTCACGGTCTGAATCGGACATCGGTAACGCTGTTCCGCGCGCCCGCCGAAAGCCGAAAAACCCCTGGCCACAAGGGGATTCGTGCAC
Source organism: Nocardia sp. NPDC056000 (assembly GCF_042269265.1). Classification (NCBI taxonomy): domain Bacteria; kingdom Bacillati; phylum Actinomycetota; class Actinomycetes; order Mycobacteriales; family Nocardiaceae; genus Nocardia; species Nocardia sp. NPDC056000. The sequence goes on from NZ_JBHJXS010000003.1 coordinate 35,596, forward strand.
CCTCGCAAGGAGTCGGCGGACCCGGTCCGACCGGCCACCCGGATGGCCGCATTCCGCCCGGTCGTGCTCGGAATCACGCGCTGACCTGGGGGGCGGGTTCGCAATCGGGAGGCGTCGTGGGTACGGTCGCTGAGACCGCCGGGTTAGAACGGCGGGAGTACATGCAATGAACGATGAGACGGAGGAACCGTGGCCCTTCCCCAGCTGACTGACGAGCAGCGCGCCGCTGCTTTGGAGAAGGCGGCTGCCGCTCGCCGTGCTCGGGCGGAGCTCAAGGAGCGCCTGAAGCGTGGCGGTACCGATCTGAAGACGGTCCTTGCTGATGCCGAGAAGGACGAAGTTCTCGGCAAGATGAAGGTGTCGGCACTGCTCGAGGCTCTGCCGAAGGTGGGCAAGGTCAAGGCTGCCGAAATCATGAGCGAGCTCGAAATCGCTCCCACTCGCCGCCTGCGCGGACTGGGTGACCGGCAGCGTAAGGCGCTGCTGGCCCGGTTCGACTTCACGGCAGATTAATCCGAGGGTGGTCGAACACACTCGGAAGGGACGACTGGTAGTACTGGTCGGCCCCTCGGCCGTCGGCAAGTCCACTGTCGTGCGCTGCGTGCGCGAACGACTGCCCGAACTGGTTTTCAGTGTTTCGGCCACCACCCGGGCCCCCCGGCCCGGGGAGGTCGACGGTCGCGACTACCGGTTCGTGTCCCGCGAAGACTTCGACGCCATGATCACGGCGGACGAGCTCCTCGAATGGGCCGATATCCACGGTGGACTACAGCGGTCGGGTACCCCGGCCGCACCTGTGCGTGCAGCGCTCGCGACCGGACACCCGGTCCTGATCGAGGTAGACCTCGAGGGAGCGCGCTCGATCCGCAAGGCGATGCCGGAAGCCACCCTGGTCTTCCTGGCCCCGCCCAGCTGGGAGGAATTGGTCTCCCGGCTCACCTCGCGAGGCACTGAATCGCCCGAGGTCATAGAGCGAAGGCTGCTCACCGCCAAGACCGAATTGGCGGCCTGTGACGAGTTCGACATCGTCATAGTGAACGACGAGGTGACGACTGCCTGTGAGCAGTTGGTATCCTTGTTCGTTAGCACAATTTCGAGGTAGTTCTCGAAAGAACAACCGGCTCATCTTCGAAGTGAGCCGGTTTCACCCTTTCAAACCAACCCGCAGGAGCCTTCCTAGTGAGTACGGACATGAAGACCGTCCCCGCCTACGACACTCCGGTCGGCCTCACCAACCCGCCGATCGACGAACTGCTGGAACGGACCTCGTCCAAGTACGCGCTGGTCATCTACGCAGCCAAGCGGGCCCGGCAGATCAACGACTACTACAACCAGCTCGGCGACGGCATTCTCGAATACGTCGGCCCGCTGGTCGAGCCGGGTCTGCAGGAGAAGCCGCTGTCGGTGGCCATGCGTGAGATCCACGCCGATCTGCTGGAGCACTCCGAGGGCGAATAAGCCCCCGAGAGAGTAAGAGCCAGGCAACTCTCTACGGCGCTGGAGGCGTAGTGACGACAGAATCCACCCGGGGCATGCGGTGACCCGGGTCATCGTCGGTGTCGGCGGCGGTATCGCCGCATACAAGAGTTGCGCCCTCGTGCGCCGGTTCACCGAAACCGGCCACGAGGTGCGCGTCATCCCCACCGAGGCGGCGTTGAATTTCGTCGGCAAGGCCACCTTCGAGGCGCTGTCCGGCCATCCCGTGCACACCGGAGTCTTCTCCGATGTGCCCGAGGTGCCGCATGTGCGACTCGGTCAGGAAGCCGAATTGGTGGTCATCGCCCCCGCGACGGCGGATCTCATGGCGCGTGCCGCTTCCGGCCGCGCGGACGATCTGCTCACCGCCACACTTCTCACCGCCCGATGTCCCATCTTGTTCGCGCCCGCGATGCACACCGAAATGTGGGAGCATCCCGCGACGATCGCGAACGTGGCCGCCTTGCGCGCGCACGGCGCCACCGTGATGGAGCCCGCGCACGGGCGGCTCACCGGATCCGATTCCGGCGCAGGGCGTTTGCCCGAACCGGAGGAGATCTACGCGCTCGCGGCACTGCTGCTCGAGCGCAAGGACGCGATCCCGCGTGATCTCGAGGGCCGTCGCGTCGTCGTATCCGCCGGCGGCACTCGTGAACCCCTGGACCCGGTGCGGTTCCTCGGCAATCGCAGCTCCGGTAAGCAGGGGTATGCGATCGCCCGGGTGGCCGCGCAGCGCGGTGCCCAGGTGACGCTCATCGCGGGCAACACCATCGGTATGCCTCCGCCCGCCGCGGTCGAAGTCGTGCACATCAATACCGCCGAGCAGTTGAAGGTGGCGGTCGACAAGCATTCCATCGGTGCGGACGCGGTCATCATGGCCGCGGCCGTCGCCGACTTCCGGCCGGTGAACGTGGCCGCCGCGAAGATCAAAAAGGGTGCGGACGAACCGAATTCGATCGAACTGACCAAGACCCCGGATATTCTCGCGGGTCTGGTGCAGTCGCGCCGGGACGGTCAGCTACCGGGCACCGCGATCGTGGGCTTCGCCGCCGAAACCGGTGATGAACACGCCGATGTGCTCACCCACGCGCGCGCCAAACTCGCCCGTAAGGGCTGTGATCTTTTGGTGGTCAACGCAGTTGGTGAAGGCAAAGCCTTCGAAGTAGACCATAATGATGGTTGGCTGCTCGGTGCCGATGGCACCGAGATCGCCTTGGACCACGGATCCAAGGCACTGCTGGCCAGTCGAGTGCTGGATGCGCTCGGCCCCTTGCTCCGCTGAAGCCTCGGCACCGCAGGGTTCGGACGGCTGCCACATGACGGCAGCTGTCTGAGTCACGATATGTTCGTCACCGGAGCGTCCTCGCGCCTTGTGACGAATTTATTGGCATAACCTGAGACAAAGGGTTGTGCGGTGGTGGAGAAGCGCTACCGTGGCAGCCCGATACGAGAAACCCGTTGAGGGAGAGGGAACAACTGTGCGCACGACTGGCAGCCGCCTATTCACCAGTGAGTCCGTGACCGAAGGTCATCCGGACAAGATCTGTGATGCCATCAGCGATTCCATCCTCGACGCGTTGCTCGCGGCCGATCCGCGCAGCCGTGTCGCGGTGGAAACCCTGGTGACCACCGGCCAGGTGCACGTGGCCGGTGAGGTCACCACTTCGGCCTACGTCGATATCCCGACGATCGTCCGCGAAAAGGTGCTGGAGATCGGATACGACTCCTCCGCAAAGGGTTTCGACGGCGCGTCCTGCGGTGTGAACATCGCCATCGGCGCGCAGTCGCCCGATATCGCACAGGGCGTGGACACCTCGCACGAGGCCCGCGTCGGCGGCGAGGACGATGACATCGCGCGCCAGGGTGCGGGCGATCAGGGTCTGATGTTCGGTTACGCCACCATCGAGACCCCCGAGCTCATGCCGCTGCCGATCTCGCTGGCGCACAAGCTTTCCCGTCGCCTGACCGAGGTCCGCAAGTCCGGTGTGCTGCCGTACCTGCGTCCCGACGGCAAGACCCAGGTCACCATCGAATACGAGGGCGATATCCCCAAGCGCCTGGACACGGTCGTCATCTCGACCCAGCACGCGGCCGATATCGACCTGGACAACCTGCTCACCCCGGACATCCGCGAGAAGGTCGTCGACTCGGTGCTCGCCGAGCTGTCGCTGCCGAATCCGTTGGACACCTCCAACATTCGGCTGCTGGTGAACCCGACCGGCAAGTTCGTGCTCGGCGGTCCGATGGGTGACGCCGGCCTGACCGGTCGCAAGATCATCGTCGACACCTACGGCGGCATGGCTCGCCACGGTGGCGGTGCGTTCTCCGGTAAGGATCCGTCGAAGGTGGACCGTTCGGCCGCCTACGCCATGCGCTGGGTCGCCAAGAATGTCGTCGCCGCCGGTTTGTCCGAGCGCGTCGAGGTTCAGGTCGCCTACGCCATCGGCAAGGCCGCCCCCGTCGGCCTGTTCGTGGAGACCTTCGGCACCGAACTGGTCGATCCGGCCAAGATCTCGGCCGCCATCGGCGAGGTCTTCGACCTGCGTCCCGGCGCGATCATCCGCGATCTGGACCTGCTGCGCCCCATCTACGCGCCCACCGCCGCGTACGGCCACTTCGGCCGCACCGATGTGGACCTGCCCTGGGAGCGCACCGACCGCGCGGAGAAGTTGCGCGCCGCCGCCGGTCTGTAATTGGCCGACACGGGACAGGCATCGACGGGAGCGCCGAGCACGGAGACCATCTCCGAGCCCGGCGCTCCCGCCGTCGTAGCCGCCCCCCGCCCCATCGCGCGGGTCCTGCCCCTGCTCGAACCGGCGCACCTGGACCGGGATTTCGACTACCTCGTTCCCCCCGAGTTCGACGCCGACGCCCAACCCGGTGTCCGAGTCCGAGTCCGCTTCTCCGGCCGCCTCATCGACGGCTACGTTCTCGAACGCCTCGAAAAGACCTCCCACACAGGCAAACTCGTCCGCCTCGACCGAGTGGTCTCCCCCGAAAAGGTCCTCACCCCGGAGATCCTGCGCCTCGTCACCGCCGTCGCCGCCCGCTACGCGGGCACCCGAGCCGATGTCCTGCGCCTGGCCATCCCACCCCGCCACGCCAAAGTCGAAGCGGAAGGCGCGACCCCCAAACCCGCCACTCCGAAGAAGCGCCGCGGTAAGGCCGCCGCCGCGAAAGCCGTTGCCGCCGAACCCGCCCCGATCGACCTCGACGACCCGGCCGACCCGATCCCGGACAGCGCGCCCGATCAACACGACGCTCTCCCGGAAACCGCTCCGGCAGCAGTCGAATCATCACCGGACACGGGCATCACCGAACAGCCCACGACTGCTGTTGCGCTGGAGGAACTTTCACCGGCCGCGTCCGCGCCGGACGTGGTGGAGGGCGACGCGGAACCGGCCCCCGGTCTTGCTGAAGCTGTGGCGGGGCAGGAAGTTTCGGAGTTGTACCCCGACTGGGGTCGGTATGCGCATGGGCATTCGTTCCTCGGTGCGGTGGCGGCTGGGCGGGGGCCGCGGGCGGCGTGGCAGGCGTTGCCGGGGGAGGATTGGGCGCGGCGGTTGGCGGAGTTGGCGGCCACGACCGTGGGGAGTGGGCGCAGTGCGATTCTGATGGTGCCGGATCAGCGGGATCTGGATCGCGTGCTGACGGAATGTGTTGCGCTGGTGGGGGAGTCGGCGGTGGGGTTGGCGGCCGGGTTGGGGCCTTCGGCGCGGTATCGGCGATGGCTGGCCGCTTTGCGTGGGACGGCTCGGGTGGTGGTCGGGACCCGCAGCTCGGTGTTCGCGCCGGTGAAAGACCTTGGGCTCATCGCTATTTGGGATGACGGGGATGACACCTACGCGGAGCCTCGGTCGCCCTATCCGCATGCGCGGGAAGTGGCGATGTTGCGCGCGCACGAGACCGGGGCGGCATTCGTCGCGGCCGGTTTCGCGCGCACGGCCGAGGTCCAGGCGATCGTCGAATCCGGTTGGGCCCATGACCTGCTCGCCGAACGCAGTCTGCTGCGGCAGGTGATGCCCCGTCTCATCGCCCCCGGAGATACCGACGCCGCCCTGGAACGCGACCCGATGGCACGGGCGATCCGCATCCCGGCGGCCGCGTTCATGGCCGCCCGCCGCGCACTCGCAGCGGGCGAACCCGTGTTGGTCCAGGTCCCCCGCCGCGGCTACATCCCCGCCCTGTCCTGCTCGAAATGCCGCACCCCGGCCCGATGTCGCCACTGCAACGGCCCATTGGCCTTGCCGGACAACAACATCCGCGCTTCGACCGCGGGCAAAGCCACGACGGCGCGCGGTACCGCCGCCGCATCGGATGCGGGCCGAGGTGCCGGTCGCGGGACGACCTCTGATCAGCGCGGCGCGAGTCCGGCCGGTCGGGGCCGCGCCGCCTCGCAGGGACCCTCGGGCGCGCAGGGCCGGGGACCCCAGCAGAGCGGCGAGTACGAGCAGCAGGGGCTGAATTTCGAGAACGATTGGGGTGCGCCCGGTCCCGGCGCGCAAGGACGCGACGGCGGAGCGCGCACGCGCGGTTCCGGTGGGCGCGGAAATACCACCGCGTGGGCGCAGACGGATGATCGCGGGGCCTCCGGCGCGTGGAGCGACCCGGGTGACCGCGGGGTTTCCGGCGGCCGGGCTGCCGCAAGCGGATGGGGCGACCCGGGGGACCGCGGATCTTCCGGCGGCCGGACCGACGCGGGTGACCGTGCGGCCGCGGGCGGCTGGGGGAATCCCGGACGCGATGGTGGCGGGCGCGGTTACGGCACGGGAGCGCAGGCCCGGGGTGCGCGGGATCGGGTTGATCTGGGCGTGGCGGTGGGAGTTGGAACACCGCGTGGCGGTTCGGAAGTGGCGCACAGTCCGGCGTGCCGGTGGTGTGGGATCACCGAGGCGGCATTCCGGTGCGGGGCTTGCGGTTCGAGGGCATTGCGGGCGGTTGTCATCGGTGCCGCGCGAACCGCTGAAGAACTGGGACGGGCCTTTCCGGGTGTGCCGGTGCGGGGGTCGGGTGGGTCGACCGTATTGAGTTCGGTGCCGGAGGGGCCACAGGTGGTGGTGTCCACTATCGGGGCGGAACCGTCTGTGCCGGGCGGGTATTCGGTGGCGATGCTGCTGGACGGGTGGGCGCTGCTCGGGCGTGAGGATTTGCGGGCGGCGGAGGATGCGATGCGACGGTGGATGTCGGCCGCGGCATTGGTGCGTTCCGGTGGGCAGGTGATCGTCATGGCGGATCCGGCGTTGGCGACCGTGCAGGCATTCTTGCGCTGGGATCCGGTGGGGCACGCCCAGTTCGAGCTGGGGGAGCGGATCGATGTGCGGTTCCCGCCCGCCGTTCGGCTCGCCGCCATCGACGGCACCGCCGATTCGATCGCCGAATTGCTCGCCGAGGCAAAGCTTCCCGACGTGGTCGAGGTACTCGGCCCGGTCCCACTGCCGCCCGGTGCGCGAAAGCCGTTCTCCTCCGGCGATTCTCCCGCCGAAGTGGAGCGGATGATTCTGCGCGTGGACCGCTCGGCCGGATCTTCGCTGTCCAAAGCATTGAGCATCGCCCAGGCCGTGCGCAGCACCCACAAGTCCGACGACCCGTTGCGCGTGCAGATCGATCCGGTCGATATCGGCTGAGAGCCCGTGCCGGACAGTGGAATACGGCCGCTGCCGCGTTCGGCGCTACTCGCCGGTGACCTCGTGACGTGGAAGCGCGGCCAGCGCGGTCAGCGCGTTGAGGAAGCCACGGCGGTCGGCGGCCGGGATGCGGTCGAGCAGACGGTCTTCGCGAGCCTGGATATCGGCTTGCGCCGCATCGCGTAGTCGGCGTCCGGCCGGGGTGAGGGCGAGCAGGCGGGCGCGGCGGTCGGCCGGGTCGGGGGTGCGTTCGATGAGGCCGCGGGCTTGCAGGTCGTCGAGTACGGCGATGATGCGGGTCTTGTCCGCGCCGATCTCCTGGGCGAGCACCCCCTGTCCGCGTGCGGGTCCCTCGCCCAGGGCGAGCAGTACGACGTATGCCCACATGCTCACCCCGTGTGCCGCCAGGATCGGCTGCTCGGCCGCCATCAGCGCGCGGCCGAGGGGAACGATCATCGCTGCCAGATCCGGGCGGGTTGTCCTCATGCGGACAAGATTATGCGGCGGTGCGGTGCGGCCGTTCGATCGTGTCCGCGGCGCGGGTCAGAATCTGCTCCGCGTCGAACCGCTCGGCCGGCCACGAGTCGGTTCCGATACCGACCCTGCCCCGCCACGCCTTGACGATCGCGGTGTGCACCGGCCAGCGCACGAATCGCCGCATATCGCGTTCGGATTCCCACACCGTGATGGATCCGCCGCGCCGTTCGGCGGGCCTGCCCCACAGCCACAGCCCGACCGCGCCCTGCATGACCGGCCAGGTCCGGCCCAGTTCCAGCCCGATCTCGTAGATGGTTCGAACCTCCTCGTCCGACCCCGCCAGGAAGTCGGTCACGCTGACGAAAACGTCACCGGAGAGGTCTTGGCGGGGTCCGGGATTCCACGGCATCAGCACGGTGCCGTCGGAGAAGAGGTCAGATTTAGTATGCATGTGTAGACGATAAGCGTGTGCGTACTAAATCGGCAAGGGGTTGTGTCGGCTTCAGCGGTACGCGGGCGCGACGCGCCGAGCCCATTCGGCATAGCTGGTCGCCGGGCGGCCCAATACGCGCTGCACGTCCGAGCTGACCTTCTGCTCCGCCGCGGTCGGCTCGCCGAGAATCGAAAGCGTGTGATCCGCAACGGATTCCGGCATGAAGCGCAGCATGTTGACCTTGGCCTCGTCGCGGGTCAACTCGACGAACCGCAGCGGCTCCCCGAGCGCGGCCGCCAGCGCCTCCGCCTGTTCCCGCGGCGTGATCACCGCCGGGCCCGTCACCGTGTACGCCTGCCCGTGATGCCCGTCCTCGCGCAGCGCGGCCGCTGCCACCGCCGCGATATCGCCCGGATCGACCACCGGCAGCCCGACATCCCCGAACGGTGCGGGCACCATGCGCTGGGTTCGCACGGGTTCGATCCACGCGAAGGTATTGCTGGCGAACGCACCCGGCCGCACCGAGGTCCACTCCAGATCCGATGCCGCCAAAGCCTTTTCGAACGCGATGGTGCGGGCATAGCCCGCGCTCTCGGCCCGTGTCACCGCACCCTGCGAGGACAGGAACACCACCCGCCGAACGCCCTGCGCGGCAAGGGTTTCGAGAATCTCCTCCGGTTCGGGCCCGGACACCAGCTGCTCACCGGTGATGAGCAGGAACAGTGCGTCCGCTCCGGCCGCGACCTCGGCCAGGCTGGCGAGATCGCCCACATCGCCGGTGCGGTGCTCGACGCCCGCGGGCAGTTCCACCGGCTTGGTGCCGCGCGATACCGCGACCACCTTCTCGCCCGCATCGGCGAGGATCCGCACCACGGTGCTGCCGACATTGCCCGTTGCCCCGGTTACCACGATCATTTTCGCTCCTGAGTTAGTTGACTGACTAACAAGACCGTAGAGCATTCGATCGGCGGTTGTCTATAGTGAGTTGTATGACTAACTCAGTGGGTCGCGGCGCGGGTAAGCGCGAGCGGCTGGCCGATGCGGCCGCCAAGGTCTTCCACGAACAGGGCGTGGAGAAGACCACCATCGCCGATATCGCGCGCGCCGCCGAGGTACCGGTGGGAAACGTCTACTACTACTTCAAGACCAAGGATCAGCTGGTCCAGGCGGCGATCGGTGCGCACGACCGCACCGCGAAGGAGATCATCGCCGCGCTGGAACAGTTCGACAGTCCGGTCGAGCGACTCAAGGCACTGGTGCGCGGCTGGGTCGACCAGCGCGATACCGCCGTCCAATTCGGTTGCCCCTCCGGCAGTCTCGCCACCGAACTGGATAAGCGCGCCGACGGCCTGGATCAGGAGCTGGCCGATGTCATGCGCGCCCTGCTGGACTGGATCGAATCCCAGTTCGCGGCAATGGGTCGCGAGGACGCCCGTGAACTCGCGGTCGCGCTCTTCGCGTCGTATCAGGGAATCTCACTGCTCACCAACACCTTCCGTGACCCGGAGATGATGGCGGGGGAGGGGCGTCGCCTGGAGCGCTGGATCGATTCCCTGGCTTGAGCGCCCGCAATCCTCCGAGCCCTGGAATGGGTTGTGGGAGAGTCGGCTCAGCTCAGCGCGGGTTGCGCCGGGCGCACACTCCAGCGGCCGTCCGAGCGAATGATCCGCACGGGGTGATCGAAGGCGTCGCTGATGTGCTCGGTCGTGACCACCTCATCAACGTGTCCGCTCACCAGCGCACGACCATCGCGCAGCAGCATGGCATGCGTGGTCCCCGGCGGGAGTTCCTCGAGATGGTGAGTGACCAGCACCGACGCGAGCTCGGGGTGCGCATGCTGAAGCACGTCGATCCGCTCCAGAAGTTGTTCGCGCCCAGCGAGATCGAGCCCGGTGGCGGGCTCGTCCAACAGCAGCAGTCGCGGTCTCGGCATGAGCGCGCGAGCGATGAGCGCCCGTCCGCGCTGCCCCTGCGACAGAATCGGCCAGGGCGCGTCATGCCGGTGCGCGAGACCGAGCATGTCGATCAGCCGATCGGCTTCGGCGAGCTGTTCGGCGCTGGGCTGCCAGCGCGGCACCAGCTCCGCGGTATTGGTGATGCCCGTCAGCACGACCTCGTGCACTGTCAATGGACTGCGCGGCGCATGCCGCGGGTCGACATGCCCGATGGCCGTGCGCAATTCGCGCATATCCACCCGCCCGAGCCGTTTGCCGAGCACTTCGACGGTCCCGCGCGTGGGATGCTCGAACGCGCCCAGCATGCGCAGCAATGTGGTCTTACCCGCCCCGTTCGGCCCCAGTAGCGCCCAGTGCTCGCCCGCGCGCACGGTCAATGAAACCGCCTGCAGGATAGCGTTTCCGTCCCGCACGACATCGACCGCGTCGACCTGGAGCACCGGGGAGTCCGTCATCCCTCCACCGTAGCAAACTCCTCAGACAAGTTGAGGAGTGCGAGCAACGCCACAGTGCGCCGGAAACCCGCTGTGTAGGGTGGCGATATGGCGATCGAGGCGGTTCTCTTCGACTTCTCCGGCACCGTATTCCGATTCGAGGAATCGGAATACCAGAACGCCGATCTGACCGACGGCGACGGTCGTCCCCTCGATACCCACGAGGTCGCCGCGATCATGCGCGCGATGACCGCGCCGGTCGGCCAATTCGTCGAACTCGACGAGGAGGGCCAATATGCCTGGGAGCGAAGGGATCTCGATCCCGCCCTGCACCGCATCGCCTATATGCAGACCCTCACCCGCAAGGGTGTGCCGGAGGTGCCGGCCACGCAGATCTACGAGCGCATGCTCGACGCGGTGATGTGGACCCCCTATCCCGATACCGATGAGGTCCTGCGCGCACTGCATGAGCGCGGAGTGCCGGTGGCCATCGTCAGCAATATCGCCTGGGATATCCGCCCGGCGTTCAGCAGCCGGGGCTGGGACGGCTATATCGACGAGTTCACCCTGTCCTTCGAAGTGGGTGCGGTGAAGCCGGACCCGCGTATCTTCGAATCCGCTCTCACCAGCCTGGGCGTTGCCCCCGAGAAAGCCCTGATGATCGGTGACAGCGCCGAAGCCGACGGCGGCGCAACGGCTCTCGGCTGCGAGTTCGCGCTGGTGGATCCGGTGTCGGTGCTGGATCGCCCGAGCGCCCTGCGCGATATCGTCGCCTCGCGCGGTTTGATCGCCCGTCCCGCCTAAAGAACCAAACCGGCAGGTTCGTGTCCCAGGACACACTTGCTGTCGACAGATTGCCGATATATCGTTGATAGCGTCAAGAACAACGACGAAGCCTTTAGGAGGCACACCATGGAACGCATGGAGAACTTTGACAACAGGGGCCGCGGGCCCTGGCGGCGACTGCGTAGCGATGAGCAGCAGGGCCCCGAACACCCGCGGATGCGACGCGGTGGACGCGGCGAATTCGGCCCGCGTGAGAACGGTCCGCATCGCCACGGTCACGGCCGTGGTTTCGGCCCGGAATTCGGTCCCGGCGGTTTCGGCCCGGGCGGTTTCGGTCCCGGTGGCGGCCCGCACTTCGGTCGTGGACGCGGTCGCGGTGGACGTGGTCGTCGCGGTGATGTCCGCGCCGCCATCCTGCTGCTGCTGCAGGAGCGGCCCATGCACGGCTACGAGCTGATCCAGCAGATCCGCGAGAAGAGCCAGGACGTATGGCGTCCGAGCCCGGGTTCCATCTACCCCGCGCTGTCGCAGCTCGAGGACGAGGGTTTGGTCATCATCGAGAAGGTGGCCGGTCGCAAGACCGCCAAGCTCACCGAGGCAGGCACCGCGTACCTGGAGGAGAACCGCGCTGAACTGGGCGATCCCTGGCAGGACGTCAAGGACGGCGTCGGCGATCAGGCGCTCGATCTGCGCGCGCTGATCGGTCAGCTCATGGGCGCGGCCGCACAGGTCGCCGCGGCGGGCACACCGGATCAGGCCGCCAAGGCCGCGGAGGTACTCACCGAGGCGCGCCGGTCGCTCTACCGGATCCTCGCCGAAGACGACACACCCGAAAAGTAGTGGGGTCACAACACCGCAACCAGGTAGGCATTGTGACCCCTCACAAGCGATCATTCCTATATGGGAATTCGGAGGAGCCGGTCGCGAAAGTCGCTGTTGCGCAGCGTCGCACCGGTCGGGGTGATGGTGCTCGGGGTTATTGCGGGTATGACGGCGATGCCGGTCGAATCGGCGGCACAGCCCTCGGGGCAGCCGGTGGCAGGGACGATCTTCTTTCTGCCGCCGGTGGTGCCGACCGAACCCGGCCCGCCGCAGGACGGTCCGCTCGCCGCGGCCAACTATTTGAAGCTGCATCCGAACGCCACGCCGGAGGGGACGAACAACTTCGCGTGCAAGCCGAACGCTGACCATCCGCGTCCGGTCGTTCTGGCACACGGCACAGATTCCTCGGCCTATTCCGACTTCTCGGTCATCGGCCCGCAACTCGTACAGGCCGGATTCTGCGTTTTCGCGGTGAATTACGGCGGTAAGCCGGGCGGTAAGAGCTACGGCACCGAGGATGTGTGGGCCAGCTCGGCGCAGATCGGCGCGTTCGTCGATCAGGTGCTCGCCGCGACCGGGGCCGCCAAGGTCGATATGGTCGGATTCTCCCAGGGCGCCAGCGTAACTCGCTATTTCATCAACAAACTCGACGGCGCGGCGAAGGTCGGCCAGTGGGTCGGCGTGGCCTCACCCAGCTACGGCGGTGTCATGTACGGCCTGGTGCCCGTGGCCCAGCAGGTGCCCGCGCTCTACACCGTCGCCGAACTGTTCAGTTCCGTCGCGGCGGTCCAGCAGGCGGCCGGTTCGGCATTCATCAGTGAGCTGAACGCGGGTGGCGACACCGTGCCCGGCGTGCGCTACACCACAATCGGCAGTCGGGTCGATGAGATGATCCAGCCCTTCGAGAACATCGCCCTGCGCGGTGCCGACGCGACCAATGTGGTGTTGCAGGACCTGTGCGCGGTGAACAAGACCGGACACTTCCACGAGGTCTACGACCCATACGTGCAGCAGTTGGTGCGCAACGCGCTCGATCCGGATCACGCGGTGACACCGGCCTGCGTGCCGGTCGCGCTGGGCACCGGTATCAGTGAAGTGGTGCTGGCGGCACATTCCTGAGGTGGTCGCGGCCCGGTGCGCGGCGTGGCGGTTCGTTCTTATCCGTAAAATGAGACGACCGTATTCGTTCGCACCGGGAGTAGTCCGTGACCATCCAGCCCGTCCGCCTGTTCGGCGATCCGATCCTGCGCGCTCGCGCGGCGGAGGTCGAGACCTTCGATCCGCAGGTGCGTCAGTTGGTGACCGATCTGCTCGACACCATGTACGAGAGCGGTGGGGTCGGCATGGCCGCGCCGCAGATCGGGGTGGGGTTGCGGGTGTTCGTGTACGACACCGGGGACGCGCAGGGGCATCTGATCAATCCGGTCTTCGAGGTGATCGGCGATGAGACACAGATCGGGCCCGAGGGCTGCCTGTCGATTCCCGGTGTGCGCGAGGATGTTTCGCGAGCGAATACGGTGATCGCGCGCGGCGTCGATATGGACGGCGCGGCGGTCGAGTTCCGGGCGGAAGGGCTGCTGGCCCGATGCGTACAGCATGAGACCGATCATCTCGACGGTGTGCTGTTCCTGCAGCGGCTGGATCCGGCCGTGCGTAAGGAGGCGATGCGCACCCTGCGTGAATCGTCTTGGTTCACACAGGGAATCACGGTGCTGGCCGCGTCCGAGATCGGCGGTGGCCGTCGCACCAGGGAACGGAGTCGTTGATGCGCTTGGTCTTCGCTGGCACGCCCGAACCGGCGGTGCCGTCGCTGCGGCGGCTCATCGAATCGGAGCGGCACGAAGTGGTCGGGGTGGTGACCCGGCCGGACGCGGTGGCCGGGCGCGGGCGCAAGGTGACGCGTTCGCCCATCGGACTGCTCGCCGATGAGTACGGGATCCCGGTGTTCACGCCGCGTAAGCCGTCCGAACCCGAATTCATCGAGCAATTGACCGAGCTCGCGCCGGATTGCTGCCCGGTGGTGGCATACGGTGCGCTGCTGCCCGAGCGGGTGCTGGCGATTCCGCGGCACGGGTGGATCAACCTGCATTTCTCGCTGCTGCCCGCCTGGCGTGGTGCGGCCCCGGTGCAGGCGGCGATCCTGGCCGGTGACGAGATCACCGGCGCGTCCACCTTCCTGATCGAGAAGGGCCTCGATACCGGGCCGGTGTTCGGCACCGTCACCGAAAAGGTCCGGGTCACCGATACTTCGGGCATTCTGCTCGAGCGCCTCGCCGAAAGTGGCGCGCACCTTTTGGAATCCACCCTCGACGGGGTGGAAGCCGGTGCGCTGCACTCGGTTCCGCAATCCGCCGATGGCGTTTCCTACGCCCCCAAGGTGGAAGTCGAAGCGGGCCGCGTGCGCTGGGACGAGCCCGCCCTCGCCATCAACCGCCGCATTCGCGCGGTCACCCCCAACCCCGGAGCCTGGACGGAGGTCGACGGTAAGCGCATCAAGCTCGGCCCCGTCGAAATGGTGGAGGAAACCCTCCCCGTACGCGAGATCGAGGTCCGCAAGTCGGGCGTCTTCATCGGCACCGCCACCACAGCCGTCCGCCTCACCGAGGTCCAACCCCAAGGAAAGCGCATGATGCCTGCCCTCGACTGGGCGCGCGGCGCCCGCCTCCAGCCCGGCGCGGTCACCGAATGACCCGCCCCGAGCGGGACGATTCCACCGGTAAACGCAGCCTCCGCCAAAGCGCAAGCCGCGCCGACGGAAACAGCCGGCGCCGCGACAACGGCACTCCCCGCACCGGCGGCACCGACCGCCGAGACAGCGGCACCGCCCGCGATACGGGCACACCTCGTTCCGCTGGTACCGACCGTCGCGATAGCGGCGCTCGCGCCGGTCGCGACGACCGCCCCGCCAAGCCCGTGCGCCGCGACTGGCGTCCACGCGCGGCCAACGCGCCATACGGCAAGCCCGCCACGGCGCCCGGCGAGCCGAACCGCAGCGACAACACCGGCGGCTCACGCCAATACAAGTCGGCGCGCCCAGACAGCGACACCAAGCGCTCCTACACCGCGGGCAAGCCCGATTCTCCGCGCGGCACCTCCGAACGCTCCGGCTCTGGCCGTGCGTCCGGCGAGCGTACGGCTCAGTCCGGCCGCCAGGACTCCCGCGCAACCGGCGGAAAGTCCGGTGGTGCAGGTGCCGGATTCACTGCCCCGAGCGGTAAGCGCGACGATGCCGGACGTCCTCGTGGTAAGCGGGAATCTGTTGCGGCGCAGCGTGATCAGCAGCGCGGCAAGGCCGTTTCCAGTGGGCGTGATTCCGCTGGGTCGGGTGCGAAACCGCGTGCGGCCGCTGGCAAGTCCGGTGGGTCCAAGTCCGGTGCTGCGGGCGGGAAGGCCGCTGCGGCCGTGCATGGGGTGGATCCGGTGCGGGTTGTCGCCCGGGATGTGTTGCGGGCGGTGCGGGAGCGGGATGCTTACGCGAATCTGGTGCTGCCGGGGTTGTTGCGGGAGCGGAAGATCAGTGGGCGGGATGCTGCGCTGGCTACAGAGTTGACCTATGGGGCGGCGCGGTCGCTGGGGTTGCTGGATGCGGTGATCGAGGCCGGCGCGGGGCGGTCGGTCGAGGAGATCGATGGGCCGCTGCTGGATGCTTTGCGGTTGGGGACCTATCAGCTGTTGCGGACCCGGATCGGGGCGCATGCGGCGGTGGATACCTCGGTCGCGTTGGCTCGGGCCGAATATGGCGCGGGGCGTGCGGGTTTCGTGAACGCGGTGCTGCGGCGGGTGGCGGAGAAGACGGCCGAGGAATGGGTCGAGCAGCTCGCGCCACAGGACACGCTGGGGCACTTGGCTTTCGAATACGCACATCCGGTGTGGATCGCGCAGGCGTTCGCCGATGCGCTCGGCGCGCGGGCAGGGGAGTTGCAGGAGGTGCTCGCGGCCGATGACGCCCGGCCCACCGTGCATCTCGTCGCCCGGCCGGGTGAGATCAGTGCCGAGGAGTTGGCGCTGGTCAGCGGTGGCGAGGAAGGTAAGTGGTCGCCGTACGCCGTCTATCTCGAGAGTGGCGATCCGGGCAAGCTGGAGCCGGTGCGCGAGGGTATGGCCGCCGTTCAGGACGAGGGCAGTCAGCTTGTCGCGCTTGCGGTTACGCGCGCACCCCTGGAGGGCCCCGATGGCGGCCGCTGGCTGGATCTGTGCGCCGGACCGGGCGGTAAGACCGCACTGCTGGGCGCGATCGCCGATATCGACGGCTTCCACATCGACGCCGTCGAACCCGCCGAACATCGCGCCGACCTGGTGCGGCAGGCGGCTTGTGGGCTGCCGGTCGATATCCATATCGCCGACGGCCGCGAGAGCGGACTCACCCCGGGCTACGACCGCATCCTGGTCGACGCCCCGTGCACCGGACTGGGCGCGCTGCGCCGTCGCCCGGAGGCACGCTGGCGCAGGCAGCCCTCGGACGTCAAGGACCTGGTCAAATTGCAGCGCGAATTGCTCAGCGCCGCATGGGATCTGGTCCGCCCCGGCGGCGTGGTCGTCTACTCGACCTGTTCCCCGCACCTCCCGGAGACGGTTTCGGTGGTCTCCGATATGGTGCGCCGCACCGGCGCCGAACAGCTGGACACCCGCGAATTGCTCCCGGGCGTACCGGATCTCGGCGACGGCCCGGGCGCACAGCTCTGGCCGCACCGCCACGGCACCGACGCCATGTTCGTCGCGGCCCTGCGCAAACCGCTCGAATGAATCGGATGTAATCGAGGAATGTGGCCCGTGAATCGCGGGCCGCATTTTCAGTCCTACGCCTTCCTCATTGCCGCGCGGGCGGATTCGGCCGCCATGACACCCATACGCCCGCCCGTGGCGCGCGGCGGCAGCGGATCGCCATCCACTGCGGCCGCTCGGTGTCATCCGGTCCGAGATCGGTGCGCCCGAGCATGCAGCTGCCATCGGAATCCGGTATCAGCTCGATGGTTTCGCCATTCACCTCGAGGAATCGCTGCGGCCGCCCGCTGCCGTAGCGAACCACCGAGTTGATGGTCAGATCCGCGATATGGAAGCAGCACCACCATTGCGGCTGGGTCCGGGTGCGCCGGGTGATGGTGCGCGCCGCCGACACCGTATGCCGCAGCTCGGCCAGCGCCCGGAATCGATCGGCGGGTGTGAAATCGCCCGGATCATCGGATCCGGGGCACAGCACCGGCGACTGATCATCGGGATATCGGTATCCGGGATCCACCTCACCGCGCCACCGCATTTCGGCCATGCGCGTGGTGATCGGCAGCCCATGCCATTCCTCATCGCACCAGGGGTGCGGGCAGCGCGGGAAATCCGGATCGCCGTAGTCGTAGCCGGTGCGTGGTTCTCCGTCGGCCAGCTGTTCGTTCACGAGCTGGTCGATCTGATTCACGATGTGCTGATCGCGGTACTGCGTCATGGTCCCGCCAGGTTGCGGTGCGTGCCGAGTGGCCTCGATCGTTCCACCGGCGGCGGGCGCAGGCAAGCCCATTGCTTGCCCGGCACTCATTCGCGGGCGGACTGCTCCCGCAGGCGCGCAAGGGTTTTCGCGAGGATTCGGGACACATGCATTTGTGAGATCCCCATCTGCTGGGCGATCTGGGTCTGGGTCATGGATTCGAAGAACCGCATGGTGAGGATGCGCCGCTCGCGTTCGGGCAGTCCGGCGAGCAGCGGCCGGATGGCCACGTACTCCTCGACCCGATCGAATTGGGATTCCTCCTCGCCGAGGGTGTCCAGCAGTGAGGCTTCGGTATCGCGGCCGACCGAGACCGCGTCGATGGAGCTGGGCTGGTAGGCGTTTCCGGCGATGACGGCCTGGGTCACCTCATCCGGATCGATGCCGAGTTGGGCCGCGATCTCCTTGGCGGTGGGGGAGCGGCCGAGCTGCTGGGAGAGCGCGTCGATGGCCGCGCCGATGCGCAGGTGAGTTTCCTTGACCCGCCGCGGAACTCGCATGGCCCAGGTGTTG
Source organism: Nocardia sp. NPDC056000 (assembly GCF_042269265.1). NCBI lineage: Bacteria > Bacillati > Actinomycetota > Actinomycetes > Mycobacteriales > Nocardiaceae > Nocardia > Nocardia sp. NPDC056000. The sequence goes on from NZ_JBHJXS010000003.1 coordinate 53,589, forward strand.
TCGCGGAAGTATCTGCGGACCTCGCCCATGATGGTGGGCACCGCGAAGGACAGGAAGTTGGAGCCGCGCCCGATATCGAATCGGTCCACCGCGTGCACCAGGCCGACCCGGGCGACCTGGGTGAGATCGTCGAAGGGTTCACCGCGCCCGCTGAATTTGCGGGCGATGTGATCGGCGAGCGGTATGCACCGGTTGATCAGCTGGCCGCGTAGTGCGGCGCGGCGCGCGGAATCCGGCTCGGTGGCGGCCAATTGCTCGAACAGCGCTGCCACATCGTCGTATCCGGAGCCGCTGCGCGCGACTTCCTCGGCGACCTCTTCGATTTCCTCGGCGTCGACCGTGTCATCGTTCTCGGCCGCTTCGTTGTTCTCGGCGTCGTCCTCACCGTCGGCCGGCGTAGCCTCGGGCGAGGTGGCGTCCTGCGGTGTTTTCGCTTCGGCGGCAGCGGTTTCGGGGGTGGCCGCACTGTCCGGCGCGGCCGTTCCGCTCGAGACGGTCACCCCGCGCTTCGGTCTGGAATCGGGGGCGCTATGCCCGGAATCGGGCGAATCGGGCTGCGACGCGTCTGGCGAGGCGAACACCATGTCCTCGTCGGTCACTACGCCTTCCCCCGGACCCGCCGGAACTCCACCGTCGTCGGGTATCCGGAGATTGCCGGATCGTATGCGCCCTGGTTGGCCGTCACCTCATCGGCCAGGGTGCGCAGTACGTGCCAGCCGAAGCTGTGCTGGTTCGGCAACCCTTCCGAGCCCGCGATTCCGCTGACCCGAATCACCAAATCGCTGTCACCCACGGTGAACACGCACTGCAGTGTCGACCCGGGTACGGCCAGCGCGATGACCGTGGAGGCGGCCTCGTCCACGGCGAGCCGGATGTCGGCTACCTCGTCCAGGGTGAATTCACTGAGTAGCACCAGGGTTTCGGCGAGTCCGCGCACGATGGGCAACTGGGAGACGGACGCGGCGACACCGATCTCGACCGGTGTGGCGCGGACCCCTTTTTCCGCCGAAATGTTGATCACCTGCACTAGGCTACCCATTTCCGCGCCCCGCAATCAGCGCAATGGCCGCGATCCACCACCCGGATCCGTGCTCACCCCGCTCGATCGAGTTCGCCGGCGGGCTGCCACGCGACTATCCGGGGTTCGGGGGTGCGGCGACCGTTAGACTGCCGCGTGTGTGCACCCCATCCTCTCCTTTCACGCGGCCCGCGCCCATGATCGCGCCGTCCATCCTGTCCGCCGATTTCGCGCGCCTCGGGGATGAGGTGAAGGCCATCGCGGGAGCCGATTGGGTGCACGTGGATGTGATGGACAACCACTTCGTGCCGAACCTGACGCTGGGCCTGCCGGTGGTGCAGAGTCTGTTGAAGGCCACGGACATTCCGCTGGACTGCCATCTGATGATCGAGGATCCCGAGCGCTGGGCGCCGGGCTATGCGGAGGCGGGCGCGTACAACGTCACCTTCCACGCCGAGGCGACCGATAATCCGATCGCCGTTGCCCGCGATATCCGCGCGGCCGGTGCGAAGGCCGGGCTGTCGGTGAAACCCGGCACCCCGATCGAGCCGTACCTGGAGATCCTGCGCGATTTCGACACCCTGCTGGTGATGAGCGTCGAACCCGGCTTCGGCGGTCAGTCGTTCATCGCCGAGGTGCTGGAGAAGGCCCGCATCGTGCGCCGCCTGGTCGATTCCGGTGAGCTGCGCCTGGTGGTGGAGATCGACGGCGGCATCAATATGGACACCATCGAGCAGGCCGCCGAAGCCGGAATCGACTGTTTCGTAGCGGGTTCCGCCGTCTACAACACCGCCGATCCGGCCGCGACGGTGGAAGCCTTGCGGCAGAAGGTGATTGCGGTGGAGGCGTCAGCGGCCCAGTAGGGCCTCGACCACCGCTTCCAGCGGCGGCACCGAGCTGACCGTCTCGGGCGGCTGAATCCAGGTGCGGTAGCCCGTCCGCTCGTCATCGGCGGACGGCAGCACCACCTGGGCCCCGGCGCACGCGACGGTGGCGTACATCCGGAACAGTGCCGCGCCGACCGGGGTGCTCAGCGTCTCCGGCCGGGCGGGACCGGTGATGAAGGTCCAGCGCCGCGCGCGGGGATGATGTACGACGGGCCCGGCCAGTTCGGCCTGGGTGAGCCGTGCGAGCACGCGTTCGCCTAGTTCGGCGGGCATGGTGACGGCGCCGTAACGGCTGCCTATCTCCAGAAGAATGTGTCGTGACGTGGGATCTATCGATGCCGGGAGATGAAATTCGCGCCGGTACTGCACGCAACGAACTTCGAGGGTGGTATCGAGAAGCGTGGTCACGCTGCACTCCCAATTGTGTTGTAGTCCACCTGGATCCGACCCGCGCGGGGTCCAACCTTCCTTCGGTTCGACGTGGCGAAGATTCACCCGCGCCGGACACGGCGGCGGATGCGGGACTGTTCTGCGCTGAACTGCTCGCGAGATGTAAAACTGAGCGAAGTTGAACTGTAGGAATCAGCTGCATAACAATCTTGCGACCATTTCGTCAGATGCGCAAGATTCTGGTGTAAGCGAGTCGGAATTGGGTACGACGCGCCGACGATCTCGGCACACAGCTGTCTGGAGTGTGATGTTCGGGCGAGTGAGGCGCTCTGCCTCCTACGACCGCCTGTCGTTAGGCTGGTGTCGAACGCCCGCTCATCGGGGAATATCACCGATGGTCCGGGCTGTTGGCGCAAGCGAAGGGCCGGATGCACGGTCCGAGGCGACTGGGAGAGGTTGGGCATGTTCACAGGCATCGTTGAGGAGCTGGGCGAGATCGTCGCCACCGAGCAGCTGGCCGATGCGGCCCGGCTCACCATTCGGGGCCCGCTGGTGACCTCCGATGCCGGACACGGTGATTCGATCGCGGTCAACGGCGTCTGCCTCACGGTGGTGGATCAGCAGGTCGAGGGCGACACCTTCACCGTCGACGTGATGGCCGAGACCCTCAATCGCTCCAGCATCGGCGGCCTCGCCAACGGCGCACGGGTCAATCTGGAACGCGCCGCCGCGGTGAACAGCCGCCTCGGCGGACATATCGTGCAGGGCCATGTCGACGGCACCGGCACCGTGCTCTCCCGCACCCCGTCCGAGAACTGGGAGGTGGTGCGAATCTCGTTGCCCGACAGCATCGCCCGCTATGTCGTGGAGAAGGGCTCCATCACCGTCGACGGCATCTCGCTCACCGTGTCGGGCCTCGGCCTGGCCGATGAGGTCGCCGCGGACGGCAGCAAGGACTGGTTCGAGGTCTCGCTCATCCCGACCACCCGCGAACTCACCACGCTCGGCACCGCTCCGGTGGGCGCCACGGTGAACCTGGAGGTGGACATCATCGCTAAGTACGTGGAGAGGCTCGTTCAGCGCGGCTAGCGCAAGGCGAAGCCGGAGGCGGCGCAAAACGGACGCTGGCCTACTGTAGGTAGCGGCACCTAATTCGAGATGGAGCACAACAGACGTGACCAGGTTCGACACCATCGAGCGCGCAGTCGCCGACATCGCAGCCGGTAAGGCCGTTGTCGTCGTCGACGACGAGGGCCGGGAGAACGAGGGCGACCTCATCTTCGCGGCGGAGAAGGCGACACCCGAGCTCGTGGCCTTCATGATCCGCTACACCTCCGGTTACATCTGTGTACCTCTCACGGGTGAAGACTGCGACCGCCTGGGCCTGCCGCCCATGTACGCGGTCAATCAGGACAAGCACGGCACCGCGTACACCGTGTCCGTGGATGCCCGCGAGGGCATCAGCACCGGTATCTCCGCCGCCGATCGCGCCGCCACCATGCGGGTGCTGGCCGATCCGCTGGCCAAGTCCGATGATCTGACCCGCCCGGGCCACGTGGTTCCGTTGCGCGCCAAGGACGGTGGCGTACTGCGCCGCGCCGGGCACACCGAGGCCGCGGTCGACCTATCCCGGATGGCCGGGCTCAGCCCCGCCGGCGTCATCTGCGAGATCGTCAGCCAGAAGAACGAAGGCGATATGGCGCGCACCGAGGAGCTGCGCGTCTTCGCCGACGAACACGATCTGGCGCTCATCTGCATCGCCGACATGATCGCCTGGCGGCGCAAGAACGAGAAGCACGTCCGGCGTGTCGCCGAGGCCCGCATCCCGACCTCGTTCGGTGACTTCAAGGCCATCGGCTACGAGAGCGAATACGACGAGTCCGAGCATGTCGCCCTGGTCATGGGCGATATCGCGGGCGCGGACGGCAAGGGTGAGGACGTGCTGGTGCGCGTGCACTCCGAATGCCTCACCGGCGATGTCTTCGGTTCGCTGCGCTGCGACTGCGGTCCGCAGTTGAACGCGGCACTGCAGCTGGTGGCCGATGAGGGCCGCGGCGTGGTGCTGTACATGCGCGGGCACGAGGGCCGCGGTATCGGCCTCATGCACAAGTTGCAGGCGTACCAGGTGCAGGATGAGCAGCAGCTGGACACCTACGACGCCAATATCGCCATCGGCCAGCCCGCCGACGCCCGCGATTACGGTACGGGCGCACAGATTCTGGTGGATCTGGGCATCACCTCGATGCGGCTGCTCACCAATAATCCGGATAAGCGTGCCGGGATCGAGGGCTACGGCCTGAGCATCACCGAGCGCGTGCAGATGCCGGTGCGCGCCAATTCGCACAATCTGCACTACCTGCGCACCAAGCGGGATCGCATGGGCCACGACCTGGTCGGCCTGGACGATCTCGACCTGGGCGAAACCGCGAACTGACCGACTGTTCCCGAGCACTGAGAAGGGCGGAAAACCGATGAGCGGCACGGGCGTACCCACGTTCGAGCTCGCCGATGCCAAGGATCTCAAACTTGGCATCGTGGCGTCGCGCTGGCACACCACCATCTGCGATGCGCTGGTCGCCAACGCGGAGCAGACCGCGCGGGACGCGGGGGTCTCCGATATCACCGTGGTCCGCGTCGCGGGCGCCATGGAACTGCCGGTGGTGGCGCAGGCGCTGGCCCGCAGCCATGATGCGGTGGTCGCTGTGGGCGTCGTAATCCGCGGCGAGACACCGCATTTCGAGTACGTATGCGATTCGGTCACCGCCGGGCTGACCCGGGTCTCGCTCGATGAGAGCGTCCCGGTCACCAATGGCGTGCTGACGGTGAACACCGAACAGCAGGCCCTGGATCGCGCCGGGCTGCCCGGTTCGTTCGAGAACAAGGGTGAGCAGGCGTCCGCCGCCGCCCTGGATGCCGCGCTCACCCTGCGCGAACTCTCGCAGACAGTCTGAGTCATGCCAGTCGTCCGGATCTGGAAGCGGGACGGCGGAGCGGAAGAACCGCCCCGCCGCACCGAACCGTCCGCGACACCGGCGACTCCACCGTCGGCACCCGAATCGAAGGCCGGTGAAACCGAAGTGTCTGGCACCGAAACCGCTGGCGCGCAGTCGAAATCGACCGCGGACGCCGCCGAGGAGACCGAGAACCCCGCGCCATCGGGCGGCGAATGGGATCTCGAGGTGCGCCCGCAGCACGCCATCATGACCGCGCGCATCGTCGCGGCGGTGCTGGCGCTCATCTTCATCGTCGCGGGCATTCTGCTGCGCCGGGGATCGACGGGCGTGAATTTCCGTCTCGCCGATCAATTGGGCCTCGCGGTCTTCGGCCTGCTGCTGGGCGGTGCGGTCCTGCTGCTCACCAGGCCCCGGGTGCGAGTCGGTAAGCGCGGCGTCTCGGTCCGGAATATCCTGGGCGACAATGAGTTCCGCTGGCAGGATATTCGCGGCATCTCCTTCGCGGATAAGAAGTCCTGGGCCCGGCTGGAATTGGTGCACGACGAATACGTGCCCATGATGGCCATTCGCACCAATGACAAACTGCGCGCGGCCGGTGCGATGGATCGTTTCCGTGAACTGGGTGCGAAATACACTGCCGCGAACACCAACTGACTAATTCCGCCCGGTGGCGCGGGCATTCATGACATCGTGCGGCAGGCCGATATCGGCCACCGTGCCGTCGCGAAGCAGTACGCAGTGATCGGCGTCGAGTGCCTCGGCTCGGTCGTGCGTGGCGTGCACGACGGTGACGCCGGCGGCGGCGGTCTCCCGTAGCGTCCGCGAGATCTCCTGCTGCGCTTCGATATCCAATCCCGTCGTGGGTTCGTCGAGCAGCAGCAGGTCCGACTCCTGAGCCAGGGCCCGGGCGAGCAGCGCGCGCTGCCGCTGCCCGCCGGAGAGATCGGTCAGGCGGCGATCCGCGAGACCGGCGATCCCCATGCGGTCCATACAGTCGCGCACCACCGCCCGATCATCGCGCGTGAGTCGCCGCCACGGACCCCGATGCGCCCAGCGGCCCATGGCGACCGTGTCGCGCACGGTGATCGGCAGCGTCGCGGGGACGCCGCTGTGCTGGACGACCAGTGCGGGCCGCCGTGCGCCGGTGCGCGCGATAGTGCCTGCGGCCGGGCTGATTACGCCCGCCAGCACGCCGAGCAGGGTGGACTTGCCGGACCCGTTCGGCCCCACCAGTGCCGTCACCCGCCCCGCCGGAATCTCGGCGGTGATCTCGCGCAGTACCGTGCGCGATCGGTATCCGGCGGTCAGAGCGTCCAGCCGCACGGCCGGGGTGGATGAACTGTGCACTGCGTCACCTAACTTGTATTGAAAATCGTTTTCATAATAGCGTGCCGTCCCATGGAGTGGCTGATCGCCCCGTTGGAGGTTTCATTCGTGCAGCGCGCGCTGTGGGGTGGATTGCTCGTCTCGGCCGTGTGCGCGCTGGCCGGAACGTGGGTTGTGGTGCGCGGTATGGCTTTTCTGGGTGAGGCGATCGCGCACGGGCTGCTGCCCGGGGTGGCGATCGCCTCGCTGCTCGGCGGAAATCTGGTGCTGGGCGCGGCATTCAGTGCCGGAGCCATGGCGGCGGGGGTGACGGCCCTGGGCCGCAGTCCGCGGTTCGCCGCCGATACCGCGATCGGACTGCTGTTCGCGGGCATGCTCTCGATCGGCGTGCTCATCGTCTCGCGGTCGCAGTCCTTCGCCGTGGATGTGACCGGACTGCTGTTCGGTGACGTGCTGGCCATCCGGGAGCGCGATATCGCGTATCTGGCTGTCGCGCTTGTTGTTTCGCTCACCGTTGCGGTGCTCGGTCACCGCGCGTTCGTGGCCCTGGCCTTCGATCCACGCACCGCGCATACGCTCGGGCTGCGACCCCGCTGGGCGCAGGCGGCGCTGCTCGGACTGCTGACGCTCGCGATCGTCGCGTCCTTTCACGTCGTGGGAACGCTGCTGGTTTTCGGGCTGCTCATCGCACCGCCCGCGGCGGCCACGTATTGGTCGCATCGCATTCCGGTGATCATGGCGCTGGCCGCTCTCTTCGGCGGATTCGCCACCGTCGCCGGACTATTGGTCTCCTGGCATGCGGGGACCGCGGCCGGGGCGACCATCTCCGCGCTCGCGGTCGCGCTGTTCTTCCTCTCGGCGGTCGCCGCGCGATTGCGTGCGCAGGTCGTCGCACGGATGGCGCGAATTCGGGGGAGGGTGCCCGTACCGAGTGCGAATGGCGTTGTGCTGCTTACGGTTCTGGCCGCGGTGCTGCCTTTGGCCGGATGTGGTGCGGATGCCGAGGAACCTGCGCCTGCCGAGCCGCCGCCGCACGGGTATGTGGCGGGAGCCGAGGAAACCGATTCGCCTCAGTCGCGATTGGTGGTGGCCGATGCCGAGGGTGCGATTCGGGTGGTCGATCTGATCACCGGGCAGATCTCCGAGGCAGGGCGTGTACCCGGCACGGTGCGGCTGGCCGGTGACGATCGCTTCGGATATCCGGTCACGGCCGATGCCACCCGGGTGGTGGACGGCGGCGGCTGGACCGTCGATCACGGCGACCATATGCACTACTACCGCACCACGATTCGCGATATCGACGGCGTGGCACGCGGCGGCGTGACCGACGTGAACAGCGACAAGATGGTCACCGCCATGGTCTTTGGCTCGGGGGCGGCGGTGCGGACGCTGCTACTGGACCGTGCGGCATTGGATACCGGTACCGTCACCCAGCGTGGAATCGTCGACGGCATAGCGGTTCCATACGCGGAGCACCTCGTCGCCGTAACCGGTTCCGGGAGTCCGGAAGTCCGCGCACGCGACGGCGTCGTTGTCACTCCGCTCACCGAACAGTGCCTCGAACCGCGCTCACCGGTCGTGACCCGTCGCGGCGTCGTATTCGGTTGTGCGGATGGGGCTTTGCTGATCGCGGCGGACGACGGCAGTTTCTCCGCGACCAAGATTGCCTATCCGACTCCGGTGCCCGCGGCCGAACGCGCCACCGAATTCACCCATCGCGCGACCAGCACCACACTCGCCGCGCGGGCCGGTGATCGCGGTGCCTGGGTGCTCGATATCGATGCCCGCGCTTGGCGATTCGTCGAGACAGGTCCGGTGCTCGCGGTCAACACGGCAGGGTCGGGCAGTTCACTGCTCGCACTGACTCGTGACGGTGTCCTGCACGCTCACGACATCGCGACGGGTGCGGAAACCGCACGGGCGCAGGTACTCACCGAACCTGTCTCCGGTGCTGTCCGCCCCGTGATCGAGATCGATACCAACCGCGCCTACCTCAACGATGCGACCGGACGCGCGATCCATGAGATCGACTACCGCGACAATCTGCGTCGCGCCCGCACCTTCCCCCTCGATATCGCCCCCGCGCACATGGTGGAGACCGGCCGATGAGATCCCTATTCCGCCTCTGCGCCGTCAGCCTGGCCGCCCTCGCGGCGCTGCTGCCGGTGTCCGGTTGCTCGTCCTCCGATACCGCCAAGGTTCAAATCGTCGTCACCACGAACATTCTCGGCGATATGACGAAGGCCATCGCCGGTGCCGCCGCCGATGTCCTGGTGCTCATGCCCGCCGGTGCGGATCCCCACCAGTTCGCCATCTCCGCCCAGCAGGCGGCTCGAATCGAGCGGGCCACACTCCTGGTCCACAACGGGCTCGGGTTGGAGACCGGCGTCCAGCGTCAGGTGATCGCGGCCCAAGACTCCGGCGTCCCAACGCTTTCCGTGGGTGAACGGGTCGATCCGATCACCTACCGCAACAGCGACCGGCCCGATCCGCACTTCTGGACCGATCCGGCCCGGGCCCGCCGCGCCGCCGAAGTGATCAGCGCCCGCATGCTCGAGATTCCCGGCATCGACGCCGAGGCGGTGCGCGGTAACAGCGCCCGCTACCTGACCGAGCTCTCGGCACTCGACACCTGGATGACCCAGCGCTTCGCCACCCTTGCCCCGGAGCAGCGCCGACTGGTCACCAATCACCACGTATTCGGCTATCTGGCACAGCGTTTCGACTTCCGGGTGATCGGCGCGATCGTCCCCAGCGGTACCGCGCTCGCCTCTCCGAGCGCCTCGGACCTGGCCGAGCTGGCCACCGCGGTACGGGAGTCCGGGGTACCCACGATTTTCGCCGACTCCTCCCAGCCGGACCGTCTGGCCCGGGTCCTGGCCGAACAGTCGGGCGTGCACGTGAAAGTCGCCGCCCTGCACACCGAATCGCTGACTGCGCCGGGCGGGGGAGCGGCGACCTACCTGGAAATGATGCGCGCCAACACCGAAGCCATTGTCACCGGCCTGACCGCGCCGTGACCCATATGCGTTGCGCAACAACCGAAGATGATGAGGAGCAATAATGTCGACCCGCACCAGAGTCGCCTCCGCGACGGCGCTCACCGGCCTCTTGGCATCGGTGGTCGCCCTGAGCGGCTGTAGCGCCGACAGCAAGGACGATCGGCTCGTGATCGCCGAACCCCTCGCGGTGACGTATGACGGCGGTATCTACCTGCTGAACGGCCGAACCCTCACGGTGGCAAAGGATCTCCCGCTGACGGGGTTCAACCGTGTCAATCCGGCCGGTAACGACACCCACATCATGGTGTCCACCAAGGAGGGCTTCCAGGCACTCGATGCGGTGCGCGGCGAGTTCACCGATATCAAGTTCCCCGGGGCCAAACCCGGCCACGTGGTGCGGCACGCCGATCGCACCGTGCTGTTCACCGACGGCACCGGCGAGGCCACCATCTTCGATCCGCGCGAGCTCGACCACGGTCAGCCCAAAGCCGAGGTCTACAAATCCGCCGCCGCGCATCACGGCGTCGCCGTCGAACTCGCGAACGGGCAATTGGTCACCACCCTCGGCACCGAGGAAAAGCGCACCGGCATAGTGGTTCTCGACAGGGACCGCCGTGAGATCGCGCGCAATGAGGACTGCCCCGGTGTGCACGGCGAATCCACCGTCGCGGGCGAAGCGGTCGTCATCGGCTGCCAGACCGGCGCACTGGTCTACCGCGATGGCGTCATCACCAAGGTCACCAGCCCGACGCCGTACGGCCGCATCGGCAATCAGGCGGGCAGCGACGCCTCACCGATCGCCCTCGGCGACTACAAGCAGGACAAGAACGCCGAACTGGAACGCCCGCAACAGGTTTCCCTGATCGACTCGCGTAACGGCAGCATCCGCCTGGTGCCGCTCGGCACCAGCTACACCTTCCGCTCACTGGCCCGGGGCGCACAGGGCGAGGCCCTGATCCTCGGCACCGACGGCCGCATCCACGTCGTGGATCCTGTGGCAGGCACCGAAACCCGCAGCTTCCCGGTCCTGCGGGCCTGGGAGGAGCCCCTCGAATGGCAGCAGGCCCGCCCGTCGATCTTCGTGCGCGGCGCGAATGTCTTCGTCAGCGATCCCGCCACCAAACAGATTCACCGCATCGACCTGGCGGCGGGCACCATCGCCGCCTCGGTAACCCTGGACCACGCGCCCAACGAACTCAGCGGCGTTGTGGCCCAGGCACACTGATCGCCAGCCGCCGTGCCGTGGCGTTGTGCCGGGGTGGCGGTCGAGTGTCGACGCGGGGCGTGGATCAGTTGGGGTCGCCCAGCACCGCGCCTTCGCGGCGTGGATCCGCTCCGCCCACCCAGCCGTTCCCGTCGCGCACCAATGCGGACAGGCCGCTGGATTGCGGCAGCACTGATACCTGGTGCCCTAGTTGGCGTAGCTGCTGGACGAGTGCGTCGTGATCGCCGTTGTCGGCGGCATTGATCGCCGGATGCTCCCCACCCACGTTGGTGGTGGGGGAGTTGGCCGCGCCGAATGCCACCATGGACACCGCCTGCTGCGGGTTCAGGCCCCAATCCAGCATGGCCACTAGGGTTTTCACCACGAACTGAATGATCACCGCGCCGCCGGGTGATCCGGTCACGTATGTCAGCTGTCCACGGGAACCGTCGGCGGCGCGGTCGAAGACCAGGGTCGGGGCCATGGAGCTGCGCGGCCGCTTCCCCGCGTCGATCCGATTCGCCACGGGCAGGCCATCTTTGCCGAGCGGTTCGGCGGCGAAGTCGGTGAGCTGGTTGTTCAGCACGAACCCGTCCACGATATGGAAGGAGCCGAACGCCGATTCCACTGTCGTGGTCATGGACGCGGCATTGCCGTACTCGTCCACGATGGAGATATGGCTGGTGCCGTGCTCGGGCTGCGGTGCGGCGGTGCCCAGCGGCACCGGCCCGAAGTCGCCGGGCTGTGCGGTGCCCATGCTGTGATTGCGATCGATCAGCCCGGCACGCTGCTTGAGATAGTCCGGATTCAACAGCGCCTGCGGTGAATTGCCCGGCATCGGAATGAAATCCGAGTCCGCGATGTACTTGTCGCGATCGGCGTAGGCGAGCCGCTCCGCCTCGGAGATGATGTGCACCGCCTCCGCGGTTGGCTTACCGCCATTGCGGGCGGTGTCATTGTCGCCGGTGGTGTCCGTCGGCTTCATGGACGCCAGATCGAAGTTCGACAGAATGCCCAGCGTCGCCTCGACGGTGATCCCGCCCGAGGACGGATTGGGCATACCGCAGACCTCGTGCGTGCGATACGGCGCGCACACCACGGTGCGCTTCTTCGGCTGGTACGCGGCCAGATCGGCGAGGGTGGTCAGACCCGGCGTGCGCCCGCCGGAGGTGGTGTTGATGGCGTCGACGATGTCCTTGGCGATGGCCCCGGTGTACAGCGCGTCCGCGCCGTCGGTGGCAATCGTGTTGAGCGTCTTGGACATCGCGGGATTGGTGAGTGTCGTCCCGGCGGTCTTCGGGCTGCCGTCGGACTGCAGGAAGTACGCGCTCGCGTTCTCGTCGCGCTTGAGATCCGCTGCGCTGTCGGCGATTTGGCCCGCCATGCGCGGACTGATCTGGAAACCCTGATCCGCCAGGGCGATCGCCGGGGCGAACAGATCACGCCAGGTTTGCTTACCGTGTTCGCGCTGCGCCAGCTCCAGCATGCGCAGTGCGCCCGGGGTGCCGATGGAGCGGCCGCTGGCCCGCGCGTTGGGTTGCGGTGTGGTGCGGTCGGTATCGCTTATCCAGCGCAGATAGTCCTGCGTCGCGCCCGCAGGCGCGGTTTCCCGGCCGTCGTAGGCATCTATCTGCTTACTCGCGGCGTCGTAGTAGAGCAGGAACGCGCCACCGCCGAGTCCGGACGCCTGCGGTTCCACCAGGCCGAGCACGGTCTGCGCCACGATGAGCGCGTCCGCGGCCGTTCCGCCGTCGTGCAGCACCTTGCAGGCCGCCGCGGTGGCGATGGGATTGGCGGTGGAGACCGCGAAGGTCTTGGTGTGCACCGGTTTCATACCGGTCCGGTACCCGGTGGCGATCTCCGGGTGCAGGCTCAGATTCGTGCTGGTGGGGCCGCTACCCGCACTGGCACTGATGGGGGTGCCGTTGGGGGAGGTCTCGCACACGCCCAGTTTCGCGTCCGAATCGGACGAACAGGCCGTGGCCACTCCGAGTAGCAGCAGCAGGGCGGCCGCGGCGCCGCTCCAGGTATGCCGTCGCATGCGCCTCATGGTCGGACTCTAGCGCCGGGGCGCGATGCCGACAGGATTTTGCGTTGCTCGGGCGATATGCCGACTACCGGCGTCGCGCTGGTTATCAGCACTGGGAAGCCGGTCATATCGGCTGAAGTGCCCTGACCATGAGTAACTCACCCAGCTCGGAGCGGCGATGTGGTTCTCAGTTATTTGCAAGGTACTGTCGGACCGCCTCAACACACGATTGCGGAGGGTTAACCGGCATATGACCGAGATCCGGACACAGGCCACAAATCTGACTGCCGAGGACAGCGGCTATCACAAGGCGCTCAAACCTCGTCAGTTGCAGATGATCGCCATCGGCGGCGCCATCGGCACCGGCCTGTTCCTCGGTGCGGGCGGTCGCCTGCACAGCGCGGGCCCGTCGCTGTTCGTGGTGTACCTGGTCTGCGGAGTTTTCGTCTTCTTCATCCTGCGCGCCCTGGGCGAGCTGGTACTGCATCGCCCCTCCTCGGGATCATTCGTCTCCTACGCTCGCGAATTCTTCGGTGAGCGAGCCGCGTTCGTCGCGGGCTGGATGTACTTCCTGAACTGGTCCATGACCGGCATCGTCGACACCACCGCGGTGGCCACCTATCTGCACTACTGGGGCCCGTTCGAGCCTGTGGCGCAATGGATTCTGGCCCTGGGCGCACTGATCATCGTGCTCGGCATCAACCTCGCCTCGGTGAAGTGGTTCGGCGAGATGGAGTTCTGGGCCGCCATGATCAAGGTGCTGGCTCTGGTCACCTTCCTGGTGGTGGGCACCGTCTTCCTGGCCGGGCGCTTCGATGTCGACGGCGCGGCCACCGGATTCCGGATGGTCAGCGATGCGGGCGGCTGGTTCCCGACCGGTGTGCTGCCGCTCATCACCGTCACCTCGGGTGTCGTATTCGCTTACGCCGCGGTCGAAATGGTCGGCATCGCGGCGGGTGAGACGGAGAATCCGGCCAAGATCATGCCGCGCGCCATCAACTCGGTGATCGTGCGTATCGCGGTGTTCTACTGCGGTTCGGTCATCCTGCTGGCGCTGCTGCTGCCGTACACCGCCTACAAGGCCGGTGAGAGCCCGTTCGTCACCTTCTTCAGCAAAGTCGGTGTGGCGCACATGGGTTCGATCATGAACTTCGTGGTGCTCACCGCGGCGCTGTCCTCGCTGAACGCCGGTCTCTACTCGACCGGGCGCATTCTGCGATCGATGGCCATGAACGGCAGCGCGCCCAAGTTCACCGCGCGCATGTCCAGTGCCGGTGTGCCCTACGGCGGCATCCTGCTCACCAGCACCATCGCGCTGTTCGGCATCTGGCTGAACTACATCGTCCCCGAGGATGCCTTCGAGATCGTGCTGAATGTGGCCTCGCTGGGCATTCTGGCCTCCTGGGCCACCATCGTGCTGTGCCAGCTCAAGCTCTGGTACTGGTCGCGCGACGGCCGCGCCGAGCGACCCGCCTTCCGCATGATCGGCGCGCCCTACACCGGTATCGCCACGCTGGTGTTCCTGTTCGCGGTGCTGGTGCTGATGGCCTTCGACCGGCCGGTGGGCACTTGGACCGTCGCCAGCCTGGTGATCATCGTGCCCGCCTTGATGATCGGGTGGAAGTTCGCCGCGCCGCGGGTGCTGGCCATCGCACAGGAGCGGGCCGGATACACCGGGGAATTCCCGGTGATTCCGCCGATCCCGATGGACGACAAGTAGTTTCCGGCTTCCGGCGCTATACTGGAAAATCGCGGGGGGACCTGCGCTTACAACGGCCGCACACGCAATTCGTGTGCGGCCGTTATGTGTTCGATATCACTGTTTGCCGTGCGTGCTATGCGCTGTGGCCATGGTCATAACTTCCCGAACTCGATTGTCTCGCAGCAAAACATTTGGTTAGCGTCAGGTTCTGCGCGTTCGCAGGGGGCGCGCAACCAGGGGTTACTCGATGAGGAGTGCTGTGAGTTCGACTTCGGCTGTGGTCGACGAGGTGGACATCTCGTCGACGGGTGCCGGGAACAGTGTTCCTGCCACGATTTTCGAGCGATTGACACAGGTTCTACGAATTATTCGCCGTAATAGTTCCGAGATCGAGTTGCCCGCACAGGTGCGGGAAACTCGGAACGCGGCTTTGTTCGCTGCGGGATTCGCGTTTCTGCACGTGCTGCTGGCGGCGACCGACGGATTCGGCGAGATGCTCGGCAGCGCCGGGCACTTCTGCGCCGCCTGGATAACCGGTGGTGTGGCACTGTTTTTCGGCCTGCGCTCGCAGTGGGTCTGGATCGCGGCGCTGGGAGTGGCCAGCCTGCAGGCGTTCTTCGGGGTCTTCACGCTGGTATCGGCCGAAATGCCCACGGGGGTCGGGCCTTTCACCGTGCTGTTCGGCGTGATGGCGTCCGGTGTGGTGCTCGCGCTGCTGCTGCGCCGGGACTGCTATCGGTGGTTCGTGGCGGCCTGAGACGGAATTGCCGCCCACGCATCGGCCTGGGCGGCAAGAACTTCCGATCGGTGCGCTATTTCAGGCTGCGGCCCAGGGCTCGCCCGGCGGCGCGGCCGGAGAAGATGCAGCCGCCCAGGAAGGTGCCTTCCAGGGCGTTGTAACCGTGCACGCCACCGCCACCGAAACCGGCGACCTCACCCGCGGCGTAGAGCCCCGGGAAGGCGGTGCCGTCCGGCCGCATGACCTGGGAGTCGAGGTTGGTCTGCAAGCCGCCCAGCGTCTTTCGGGTCAGGATGTTCAATCGCACCGCGATGAGCGGGCCGTGTGCGGGATCGAGGATCTTGTGCGGGGTGGCGACGCGGCCCAGTTTGTCGCCGAGGTAGCGGCGGGCATTGCCGATGGCCATGAGCTGGCCGTCCTTGCTGAACTTGTGCTCGGCGTCGCGATCACGGGCCACGATCTGGCGTTCGATATCGGCCGCGTCCAGATGGGGTCCGCGGGCGATCTTGTTCATGCCAGCGACGAGCTCCGAAAGGGTATCGGCGACAACGAAGTCCACGCCGTGCTGCTTGAAGGCTTCCACCGGTCCGGGCGCGCCCTTGGCCACCCGGCTCTTGAGCGTGAGCTTGAGATCCTTACCGGTGATATCGGGATTCTGCTCCGAACCCGAGAGCGCGAACTCCTTCTCGATGATCGACTGATCCAGGATGAACCAGGAGTAGTCGTAGCCGGTCGAGAGGATCTGCTTCATGGTGGCATTGGTGTCGAAACCCGGGAAACACGGTGCGGGCATACGCTTTCCATTGGCGTCGAACCACAGCGACGACGGACCCGGAATGATGCGAATGGCGTGATCGGGCCAGATCGGATCCCAGTTGTGAATGCCTTCGGTGTAGTGCCACATGCGATCCCGGTTCACGATGCGCCCGCCCGCGGCCTCGGTGATGCCGAGCATGCGCCCGTCCACGTGCGCGGGCACACCCGAGATCATGTGCTCGGGGCAGGGGCCCAGGCGATCCACCGGCCAATTGGCGCGAATCAGGTCGTGATTGTGGCCGATACCGCCGGAGGTGACGATTACGGCCTTGGCGGCGAGTTCGAAGTCGCCCACCACATTTCGTGAGGATGCCACACCGCGCGCTTCGTCCGAGGGCTCCAGCACGCTGCCGCGAATACCGGTGACCGCGTCATCGGCGACCACCAATTCGTCCACGCGATGGCGGAAGGCGAAGCCGACCTGCCCGCGCTGTTCGGCGGCCAGCACCGGCTCCAGGAACACCCGCACCACCTCCGGCCCGGTACCCCAGGTGAGATGGAAGCGCGGTACCGAATTGCCGTGTCCGTCGGCGAATTCGCCGCCGCGTTCGGCCCAGCCGACCAGCGGCGTCACCCGGAGTCCGAGATCGTGCAGGTACTGCCGCTTCTCACCGGCCGCGAATTCCACGTAGGCGCGTGCCCACTGGCGGCCCCAGTGGTCCTCGTCCTCGCGGTCGAAGCCCGCCGAGCCCAGCCAGTCCTGCATGGCCAGCTCCAGGGAGTCCTTCACGCCCAGGCGGCGCTGCTCCGGACTGTCCACGAAGAACAGGCCGCCCAGCGACCAGAACGCCTGCCCGCCCAGGTTGGCGCGGTTCTCCTGATCCACCACCAGCACCCGGCGTCCCGCCTTGACCAGTTCGTGGGTCGCGACGAGACCGGCCAGACCGGCGCCGACGACGATGACATCCGGGTTCTCGATCATGCCCAATTCCTAGGGTTGTAGAAGTTCGATACACGAGTGTATCGAACTGATCTGTCGGTGCGGCGTGGCATTGTTCTACTGTGCCGATTTCCTCCAATGGATCTGCTGCTCTGACCGTCGCTGCGGCGCGTCGCATTGCCCTGGGCGCACAGGGCTTCGCCGCCGCCCGCCCGAGCGGTCCGCCCACCCGCCGCACGCTGGCCAAGGTGCTGGACACCACCAAACTGCTACAGATCGATTCGGTCTCGGCGGTGGTGCGCGCGCACTACGCACCGGTGTTCAGTCGCATCGGCGCGTATGACCGGGCGCTATTGGATGAGATGGCCTGGAGCGATACCGCGCGGCGGCCGCGCAAACTGGTCGAATACTGGGCGCACGAGGCCGCGCTGCTCCCGGTCGAGGATTGGCCGCTCATGCGCTGGCGCATGATCAAATACCGGCACGGCCGCTGGGCGGGCCTGGGTCGCCACCGCGATGAGAAGCTGGCCGACGAGGTACAGAGCGTGCTGCGCGAATTCGGTCCCAGCACCGCCGGTGAGATCGAGAAGCATCTGGAGCTGGATCGGCCACGCGCCAAGGACAATTGGGGCTGGAACTACAGCGAGACCAAGGTGGTATGCGAACAGCTCTTCGCCTCCGGTGAGCTCTCGGTCCCCAAACGCGTTGCCTTCCAACGTCATTACGACCTGACCGAACGCGTCCTGCCCGCCGAGGTCTGCGCCCGCGAGATCGACGAGCCCGACGCCGTCCGCGAACTCGTCCGCCGCTCGGCCGCCGCGCACGGCATCGCCACCGAAACCGACCTGCGGGACTACTACCGCCTCAAGCGCACCCAGACCGAGCCCGCCATCGCCGACCTCATCGACGCGGGTGAACTCGAACAGGTCGCCGTCGAAGGCTGGGACAAGCCCGCGTACCTGCACACCGCGGCCCGCATCCCGCGCCGGATCACCGGCCCGGCCCTACTGTGCCCCTTCGACCCGCTGATCTTCTTCCGCGCCCGCACCGAACGCCTCTTCGACTTCCACTACCGCATCGAGATCTACACCCCCGAGCACAAACGCGTGCACGGCTACTACGTCTTCCCATTCCTGCTGGACGGCGAAATAGTCGCCCGCGTGGACCTGCGCGCCGACCGCACCACCGGAATCCTTCGCGTCCCAGGCGCATTCCTCGAACCGGGCCACGACCGTACCCGCGTAGCGGTGGAACTCGCTGCGGCACTTCGCGAAATGGCCGACTGGCTCGAACTCGACACCCTGGAAATCGGCACCCGAGGCGACCTCGCCACCGCCCTGTCCAAGGCCGGTCGAGTCCGCGTGAGCACGTAATGAGTGTGGATCCCGGCCACAAGCACGCCGGGATGACGGCAAGCTGGTAAGTCGGTATGGCAGGGTGAGGGCTTGCCGGCGTGACGCCGCTCGTCATCCCGGCACGTTTTTGGCCGGGATCCACACCCTCTGCGCCGCAACATGTTTCGGCGCAGAGGGGTGCGACGGCTAACCGAGCGTCAGAACGGCCCGTCCGTATAGGCGTTCAACACGATGCCCTGCTTGCCCTCGCCATTGCATTCGATGGTCATGGGAATCATGGGGCGCGGTGAGTCGCCGACGATGTACGTCGGGGACTGGAACCCGTGGCCGACCTGGCGGGTGCCGAGGCATTCGACGACGGCGGCGTACCACATGCCCTCCGGGCAGGTGTAGGTCGCGGTGTCGAGGGTGCGGTCGATCCGGCAGGGCGCGTCGGCCTGCGTGGCCGGTGCGCCCAGGGTGACCAGGGCCGCCGCGCCCAGGCTCAGGGCCGAGCCGGTGGCGAGCGAACGGAGATGGGGACGGTTCATCTTCAATACTCTCCCGTTGTTGCGTGGACAGCTGGTCCGATGACAGTGCGCACCCATACTGGCCTCAGTCGGCGGCGGTACGTGGGAGTACGCGCGCGAGCAGTCGGCGTGGCGCGGTTATGCGACGAGCAGGGGCGCGGGCGCGGTGAGCACCGGACCGCCGCAGATCACGACGGTCGATTCGTGAATCAGGTAGTCGCCGTACACGAATATGGTGCCGTCCGCGGACTCGGCGGCCGCCGGTACGGAGACCCCGACCAGCGCGGCGGCGGCCAGGGTCAGTGCGGCCCCTATCGCGAGCGACCGGCGCCGGCGGCGAAGGCGAATCATGGTTCTGCTCTCCTCTGGGTTCGCTGATCAGGCAGTTCGGTGATCTTGCCCGTACCTTCGGAGCCGTCGTGCCCGCGGATGAGTCTTCCGGCGTGGCGCGTCCTACATGAGTGTCGTGTCGCGTTCGCCGGATTGGTCGTGTGATGGGCGCGGGGGAGCTGTCGGAGGGGCTCGTTAATCTGGGTGCGTGCCAGATCCCGCGACGTACCGGCCCGCGCCGGGGACCATTCCTGTTGAGCCCGGCGTCTACAAGTTCCGGGATGTCCACAAGCGGGTCATCTACGTCGGTAAGGCGAAAAGCCTGCGCAGCAGGCTGAACTCGTACTTCGCCGATATCTCCGGATTGCATCCGCGCACCCGCCAGATGGTCACCACCGCCGCCAGCGTGGAGTGGACCGTCGTCTCCACCGAGGTCGAAGCGCTACAGCTGGAATACAACTGGATCAAGGAATTCGATCCGCGCTTCAATGTCCGCTACCGGGACGACAAGTCGTATCCGGTGCTCGCGGTCAGCCTCAACGAGGAGTATCCGCGGGTATTCGTCTATCGCGGCGCGCGCAAGAAGGGCGTGCGGTACTTCGGCCCGTACGCGCACGCGTGGGCGATCCGCGAAACCCTCGATCTGCTGCTGCGGGTCTTCCCGGTGCGCACCTGTTCGGCCGGAGTCTTCAAGCGGCACAACCAGATCGGCCGTCCCTGCCTGCTCGGCTATATCGACAAATGCTCCGCGCCGTGCGTCGGCCGGGTGAGCGCCGATGAGCATCGGCAGATCGTCGAGGACTTCTGCGACTTCCTCTCCGGTAAGACCGACCGATTGGTCAAGGAGCTGGAGAAGCGGATGCACGCCGCCTCCGAGGAGCTCGATTTCGAGACCGCCGCACGCCTGCGCGATGACGTCCAGGCGCTGCGCCGCGCGTTGGAGAAGCAGGCCGTGGTGCTCGGCACCGGCACCGATGCGGACGTAATCGACTTCGCCATAGACGAATTGGAAGTCGCCGTGCAGATCTTCCACGTCCGCAACGGCCGCGTGCGCGGTCAGCGCGGCTGGGTGGTCGACAAATCCGGCGATGCCATCGACGAGGTCGAATCGGGCGGTGAACTGCCCGCCCTGGTCGAACAGTTCCTCACCCAGTTCTACGGTGAGCAGTCCACCCTCGCCGAGCAGACGGGTGAGGAACAGCCCGGCAATGTGGTGCCGCGCGAAGTCCTGGTCCCCGCCCTGCCCCGGGACGCGGAACAGGTGCAGCAGTGGCTCTCCACCCTGCGCGGTTCGGCCGTACAGCTGCGCATCCCGCAGCGCGGCGATAAGAAGGCTCTCGCCGAGACCGTGCAGCGCAACGCGCAGGAGGCGCTGCAACAGCACAAGCTAAGGCGCGCAGGCGATCTCACCGCCCGCTCGGCCGCGCTCCAGGAGATCCAGGACGCCCTGGATCTGGACAGCGCACCGCTGCGCATCGAATGTGTCGATATCAGCCACGTGCAGGGCACCGATGTGGTGGCCTCACTGGTCGTCTTCGAGGACGGCCTGGCCCGCAAGTCCGAGTATCGGCACTACGCCATCAAGGAGGCCGCCGGTGACGGCCGCTCCGACGATGTGGCCAGCATCGCCGAGGTCACGCGCCGCCGCTTCGCCAAACTGCGCCGCGATCTGGATGCCGCCGAAGCCGCCGAGCTCGCCGAATCCGATTCGGACGCAATGGAACCCGGCCTGCCCGGCATCGACCCGAAGACCGGTAAACCGCGCCGATTCGCCTATCCACCCAACCTGTACGTGGTCGACGGCGGTGCGCCGCAGGTGAACGCCGCCGCCGAGATCCTGGACGAACTGGGCATCACCGATGTCGCGGTCATCGGCCTGGCCAAGCGCCTGGAAGAGGTCTGGGTGCCGAACGAACCCGATCCGGTCATCATGCCGCGCACCAGTGAGGCGCTCTATCTGCTGCAGCGCGTGCGCGATGAGGCACACCGTTTCGCCATCACCTTCCATCGCAGCAAACGTTCGCGCCGGATGACCGCCTCGGTGCTCGATACCGTGCCGGGCCTGGGGGAAACCCGGAAAACGGCGCTGGTGACGCACTTCGGATCGGTCGCGAAGCTGAAGGAGGCTACGGTGGAGCAGATCACCGAGGTCCCGGGCATCGGGATGGCTACGGCCAAGGCAGTGCTCGCTGCTTTGCATACCGACTAGTTCATCCCCGGTCAGTGGCGCGACACGCCGAGAGCGAGTCGCGCGACACGCCGACTGTGCAGGTCGGGAGGGAGAATTACATCTGTGTCTCTCCTCGAGCGTGCGCCTGCGCGGCAATCGGGTATCGGTGCAGGATGATCGAGGGACCCTCAGAGACGAACCCGGTAGGACATGACGCGCGTCGAAGCCAGCAGCAATGCGGTCGCAGAATCCAGCAGTACGACCGAGATCGGTGAGCAACCGGTGGAGGTGGTCATCGTCACCGGTTTATCCGGAGCGGGGCGTGGTACCGCTGCGAAGGTGCTCGAGGATTTGGGCTACTACGTGGCCGATAATCTGCCGCCCGAGTTGATCGGCCGCCTGGTCGAACTCGGCGAGAGCGCCGATCCGCCGATTCGCAAGCTCGCCATGGTCATGGATGTGCGCAGCAGGTTCTTCACCGGAAATCTCTCGGCGGTCACCGAACAATTGCGCGCCGCGGGCGTGCCCACCCGCATTCTCTTCCTGGAGGCCTCCGACGATGTCCTGATCCGTCGTTACGGGTTCGCCCGGCGGCGCCATCCGCTGCAGAGCGAGAGCGCCGACGGCACGCTGACCGCGGGCATCGCGGCCGAGCGGGCGCGGCTTTCCTCGGTGAAGACCGCGGCCGACCTGGTTATCGACACCACCGCGCTATCGATTCATCAGCTGCACCGAAAGCTGGAAGAGGCCTACGGCGGGGCCACCCCCACCGCCCTCCAATTAACAATCCAATCGTTCGGTTTCAAGTACGGAGTACCACTGGACGCCGATATGGTGTTGGATTTGCGTTTCCTGCCCAATCCGCATTGGGTCCCGGAACTCCGCGAACAGACCGGACAGGATGCCCCGGTCAGTGAGTACGTGCTGTCACGTCCGGGTGCCCAGGATTATCTGGGTACCGGCCGCCACCTCATCGATCTCACCACCGAGGGCTACCGCCAAGAGGGGAAGCGATACATGACCGTGGCAGTGGGCTGCACCGGCGGTAAGCACCGCAGTGTGGCAATAGCGGAGGCCCTGGGTGAACTACTCGGCGCCGGCGCGAACAACGGATCGGGGGACGTTGTTCGCGTGGTTCATCGGGATTTGGGGCGGGAATGAGTGCGCGCGACACCGACACCGCGGCGAGCCGGGGCGCCAACCCCGCGATCGTCGCGCTGGGTGGCGGACACGGTCTGTACGCGACGCTGACGGCGGTGCGGCGGCTGACCCGCAAGATCACGGCGGTGGTGACGGTCGCCGATGACGGCGGGTCCTCCGGGCGGCTACGGGCGGAACTCGGCATGCTACCGCCGGGTGATCTGCGAATGGCGTTGGCGGCCTTGGCCGAAGAGTCCGACGGGGTATGGGCGCGGACGCTCCAGCATCGCTTCGGCGGCTCCGGCGCGCTGGCCGGGCATTCGGTCGGCAACCTGATCCTGGCGGGCCTCACCGAGGAGCTCGGGGATCCCGTTGCGGCCCTTGACGAAGCGGGCAGGATCCTGCGGATCACCGGTCGCGTGCTACCCATGTCGCCGATCGCGCTGACCATCGAAGCCGATGTCGCGGGCCTGGAGGGCGACCCCCGGGTGAGCCGTTGCATTCGAGGTCAGGTGGCCGTGGCGACCACGCCGGGCAAGGTGCGGCGGGTGCGGCTGATTCCGTCGGATCCGCCCGCGTGCACCGAGGCTACCTCGGCAATCGAGCATGCGGACGTGGTGGTGCTGGGCCCCGGCAGCTGGTTCACGAGCGTGATTCCACACGTACTCGTGCCCGATTTGCACGAAGCTCTACTGCACACTCGGGCGCGGAAAGTGTTGGTGCTCAACCTAGCTGCGGAACCGGGCGAAACGGCCGGATTCTCCGCAGAACGGCATCTCCATGTATTGTCCCAGCACGCACCGGATTTCACGGTCGACCATGTTTTGGTGGATTCCGGATCCGTACCCGAGGGTAGGGAGCGCGAACATGTGGCAAGAGCTGCCGAACAGCTGCGAGCACGAGTAACCTTCGCTGATGTCGCCGAGGCCGGGACAGACCGGCACCACCCCGGAAAGCTTGCCGCCGCACTGGATCAGGTGATCCGGCAACCTCGGCCGGAATCAGCAGGGCTTCGAGTCGAAGGACGGCATATGGGCCAACATGTGCGCACCGGGTTGGGTGGAAAGGAGCGCGTCTCGTGGCGATGACAGCGGAAGTGAAGGACGAGCTGAGCCGGCTCACCATTTCTCAGGTGAGCTCGCGCAAGGCGGAACTGTCCGCGCTACTGCGGTTCGCCGGTGGATTGCACATCGTCGGTGGTCGCGTGATCGTTGAGGCTGAGGTGGACATGGGTTCCATCGCACGCCGACTGCGACGCGAGATCTTCGAGCTGTATGGATACGGCTCCGATGTGCACGTCCTGGGTGCGGGCGGACTCCGGAAAACCTCCCGGTACGTGGTACGGGTTTCCAAGGAAGGCGAGGCGCTGGCGCGTCAGACCGGCCTACTCGATGTGCGCGGTCGCCCGGTGCGGGGTCTACCCGCCCAGGTGGTCGGCGGCAGCATCGGTGATGCCGAAGCCGCCTGGCGCGGAGCGTTTCTCGCGCACGGTTCGCTCACCGAACCGGGCCGCTCCTCCGCGCTGGAGGTCAGCTGCCCCGGACCGGAGGCCGCGCTGGCCCTGGTCGGTGCGGCTCGCCGCATGGGCATTTCGGCCAAAGCACGCGAAGTGCGCGGCACCGATCGCGTCGTGGTACGCGACGGCGAGGCCATCGGCGCCCTGCTCACCCGGATGGGCGCGCAGGACACCCGGCTCACCTGGGAGGAACGGCGCATGCGCCGCGAGGTCCGGGCAACGGCCAACCGGCTCGCGAACTTCGACGACGCGAACCTGCGTCGTTCGGCCCGGGCCGCGGTTGCCGCCGCCGCCCGCGTGGAACGCGCGCTGGAGATATTGGCCGACGATGTGCCGGATCATTTGGCCGCCGCGGGCAAACTGCGTGTGCTGCACCGGCAGGCGTCGCTGGAGGAGCTCGGCCAGCTGGCCGATCCGCCGATGACGAAAGACGCTGTGGCAGGCCGTATTCGACGCTTGCTGTCGATGGCTGACCGGCGCGCCAAGGAACTTGGCATACCGGACACCGAATCCGCTGTTACCGCGGAGTTGTTGGAAGAGGCGTGATCATGTCCTGAAATCGGACATAATGATCCGATGGCGCTGCACCTCGAAAAGGGTGCGGTGCCATCGGTGTTTCAGTGCACCCTCGCAGACCGTTCCGTATGGACTGTGCCACCTGCTCACACCGGGCCCTACGGCCGTGAGAGGGGCCTGTCCGTTACATCCTCGTGACGGTCTAGGGTGAGGGGTGCAACAGAATAAGTTCCGCGACACAACTGAGGAGCGATAACGTGACTGTCCGGGTAGGTATCAACGGCTTCGGCCGCATCGGACGTAACTTCTTCCGGGCCGTAGAGGCGCTGAAGGCCCTCGGCACCACCGACATCGAGATTGTCGCGGTGAACGACCTGACCGACATCCAGACCCTGGCGACGCTGCTGAAGTACGACTCCATCCTGGGTCGCCTGCCGCAGGACGTCTCGGTCGACGGTGACTTCATCGTCGTCGGTGAGCAGCGCATCAAGGCGCTCGCCATCAAGGAGGGCCCGTCCGCCCTGCCGTGGGCCGAACTGGGTGTCGACGTGGTCGTCGAGTCCACCGGTATCTTCACCGACTCCGCCAAGGCGAAGGGTCACCTGTCCGCCGGCGCCAAGAAGGTCATCATCTCCGCCCCCGCCTCGGGTGAGGACATCACCATCGTGATGGGCGTGAACGATGACAAGTACGACGGTTCGCAGAACATCATCTCCAACGCGTCGTGCACCACCAACTGCCTGGGTCCGATTGCCAAGGTGCTCAACGATTCCTTCGGTATCGAGCACGGCCTCATGACCACCGTGCACGCGTACACCCAGGACCAGAACCTGCAGGACGCCCCGCACAAGGATCTGCGTCGCGCCCGCGCCGCCGCGCTGAACATCGTGCCCACCGGCACCGGCGCCGCCAAGGCCATCGGCCTCGTGCTCCCCGAACTGCAGGGCAAGCTCAACGGTTACGCGCTGCGCGTGCCGGTTCCGACCGGTTCGCTCACCGACCTGACCGTCGTGCTGAAGAAGGCCGCGACCGTCGATGAGATCAACGCCGCCATGAAGGCCGCCGCCGACGGGCCGCTCAAGGGCATCCTGAAGTACAACACCGATCCGATCGTCTCCACCGACATCGTGACCGATCCGCACTCCTCCATCTACGACGCGCCGCTGACCCAGGTCATCGACAACCAGGTCAAGGTCGCCTCGTGGTACGACAACGAGTGGGGCTACTCCAACCGCCTGGCCGACCTCATCGGTCTCGTCGGCAAGTCCCTGTAAGCGCGATGGCGATCAAGACACTCCAGGATCTGCTGAGCGAGGGTGTCGAGGGTCGGGGCGTGCTCGTGCGCTCCGACCTGAACGTTCCCCTCGACGACAACGGTGTAATCACCGATCCGGGCCGCATCATCGCGTCGGCTCCGACCATCAAGGCGCTCGCCGAGGCGGGCGCGAAAGTGGTTGTGACCGCGCATCTGGGCCGCCCGAAGGGTGAGCCGGATCCGAAGCTCTCGCTCGCTCCCGTGGCGGCGCGTCTGGCCGAAGAGCTGGGCCGCAATGTGCAGCTCGCCGGTGATGTGGTGGGGCAGGACGCGCTCGCGCGGTCCGAGGGCCTCACCGACGGTGATGTGTTGCTGCTGGAGAACATTCGCTTCGACGCGCGTGAGACCAGCAAGGACGATGCGCAGCGGGCCAAGCTGGCCGCGGCGCTGGTCGAGCTGGTCGGCGATGACGGCGCGTTCGTCTCCGACGGTTTCGGTGTCGTGCACCGCAAGCAGGCGTCGGTTTTCGATGTGGCCAAGCTGCTTCCGCATTACGCGGGCGGGTTGGTCGCGGCTGAGACCGAAGTACTGAAGAAGCTCACCGAGAACGCGGAGCGCCCGTACGCGGTCGTGCTCGGCGGTTCCAAGGTGTCCGACAAGCTGGCTGTCATCGAGGCGCTCGCGCCGAAGGTCGACACGCTGGTCATCGGTGGCGGCATGTGCTTCACCTTCCTTGCGGCGCAAGGACTTCCGGTCGGCGGTTCGCTGCTGCAGGAAGAGATGATCGACACCTGCAAGGGTCTGCTCGACAAGTACGCCGATGTGATCCACCTGCCGCGCGATATCGTGGTTGCGGATAAGTTCGCCGCCGACGCGGAGTCGAAGGTGGTGCCCGCCAACGAGATTCCCGAAGGCTGGATGGGTCTGGACATCGGTCCGGAGTCCACCGATCGGTTCGGCGCACTGCTGACCGAGGCCAAGACGGTGTTCTGGAACGGGCCCATGGGCGTGTTCGAGTTCGAGAAGTTCGCGGCCGGTACCCGCGGCGTTGCCGAGGCGATCGTGGTCGCCACCGGTAAGGGCGCGTTCACCGTGGTCGGTGGCGGCGATTCGGCCGCGGCCGTGCGCACCCTCGGCCTGCCCGATGAGGGTTTCTCGCATATCTCCACCGGTGGCGGCGCGTCGCTGGAGTACCTGGAGGGCAAGGAACTCCCCGGCATCGCGGTACTGGAGGACTGAGCAATGGCACGTAAGCCTCTTATCGCGGGCAACTGGAAGATGAATCTGAACCACCTGGAGTCCATCGCTCTGGTGCAGAAGATCGCTTTCGCCCTGCCCGAGAAGTACTTCGCGAAGGTCGATGTCACGGTGATCCCGCCGTTCACCGATCTGCGCAGCGTGCAAACCCTCATCGAGGGCGATCGCCTCCTGCTCACCTATGGCGCGCAGGATGTTTCGACCCATGACGAGGGTGCCTACACCGGCGAGATCAGCGGTTCCATGCTGGCCAAACTGGGTTGCACCTACGTGGTCGTCGGTCACTCCGAGCGTCGCCAGTACCACCTGGAAGATGACGCGACGGTGCTGGCCAAGGCCAAGCAGGCGCTCAAATACGGCATCACCCCGATCGTCTGCATCGGTGAGGGCCTGGGCGTCCGCGAATCCAAGACCCACGTCGAGTACAACCTCGAACAGCTCCGCGGTTCTCTCAAGGGCCTGACCGCCGAGGAAATCTCCAAGGTCGTCATCGCCTACGAGCCCGTCTGGGCCATCGGCACCGGCAAGGTGGCCACCCCCGCCGACGCCCAAGAGGTCTGCGGCGCCATCCGCAAGGAACTCGCCGACCTGGCGAATCCCGAAGTGGCAGCCGGAGTCCGAGTCCTCTACGGCGGCTCGGTCAACGCCAAGAACGTAGGCGAACTGATCAGCCAAACCGATATCGACGGAGCCCTCGTAGGCGGCGCCTCCCTGAAGGGCGACGAATTCGCCACCCTCTCAGCCATCGCCGCCGGCGGCCCCCTCCCGTAACGGTCGCTACACCCCCCGATGGGGCCGGACATCACCAGATGTCCGGCCCCGTCGGCATTTTCACGTCGTTCGTCAGCCTCACTGGTGAATCATGCGGTGGGGCAGGGGGATCAGGGCGTTGACCTGTTGTTGGTAGGTGCGGTAGTCGTTGCCGAAGGTGTTGATCAGGATGCGGTCTTCCTCGTGGACTCGGTGGATCAGCCAGGCCAGGACGAAGGCGAAAGTCACTGTGGAGGGGCCGAATCCGGCCATGAGGGTGAGGCCGAACATGACGCCGAGGATGCCGGTGTAGATCGGGTGTCGTACGAGCTGGTAGGGGCCGCCGGTGCGTAATTCGTGTTCCTGCTGGATCATCGGGCGTCCGGCCCACATATTGCCCAGGGCCAGTCGTGCCCAGATCATGAGGGCGGACGAGGCGATCACCAGGATCGATCCGAATTCGACCAGGGCGGGGTTGTGCCAGCTGATCGGGTGCCAGATCGAGGTGGGGAGCAGGTTCAGGATGATGATCAGGGCGGCCAGGCCGATGATCATCCAGGGTTCGGGGAGCAGGGTGCGGGCGAAATGCCAGAGTTTGCCGCGTACCGTGTCCCGGCGTTGCGCCGCGAACCAGACGGCGGTGACGAGCCAGACGATCCCGACCGCCTGCAGGCTCCAGCCCGCGAAATTCGGCAGTAGATGAATGATGACCATGCGTTTCAGCGTGCTCCCGGACCGCCGTCGCGACCACCACCTCGGGGCCGGACCGTGTCCACCCGGGGGTGGACACGGCGGGCAGCCTAGGACGAGCCGGTGCCGGATCCGCTGCCGCCGGACCCGGTGGAGATATTGGTGGTGGTCTGCAACTTCCAGGTACCGCAACCGGTGGTGAAGAACGCGATATCGCCGGACTTGATCTCGACGGTGACCTTGCCGTTGATCGCGCCGCCGCTCTCCAGCACCGCGCTGAGATCGTCGGTGATGGCCGAGAGCCGCGCCCAGGCGCAGATGGTGGCGGCGGTGGTCGTGGTGTAGACGCCGGGCTTGATATCGACGCCGACCTTGAAGGTGGAGTCGTAGCCCATGGTGTCGGACACGGTGGCCGAGGCGGGTCCGGCGGCGCTCATGAGCGCGGCGGCGGTGAGGGCAATGCCATTGACCCACAGGGATTTACGCATACAGCAGGGTCCTTCCGGCGGATCCGCCAGCACGAAACCTGACGACTGTCGCGACCCACGTCGAAACTGAAATGAAAGCGTTTCGCAGGGTAATCGGCGCACGCCCGCACGGTGGCGCTTTCGCCGGATCTCACGCGGCGGTCAGTGCACTCCGATTCGGTGTGCCAGCTCGGCGTCCAGCGGATACGGCCGTTCCGGCGGCAGTAGCGCCTTGGCACGATCGACGTGACCCGCGCGCAAATGGGCCGACATCTTGTGCACCAGCGGCGTCAGATCGCGGATCTCCACGGTCCACTCGTCGACATAGCGATCGATAATGTGCCGCGACAGTCCGACCTGAATACTGCGATGGTCGAGCTTGGCGGCCCGCAAGGAGTACTCCGGATCCCACTGCACGTGAACCACCGCGTGCGAGAACGCTTTTCGCCAAGCCGTCGAGTCGGCGTACACCCGCCGGTCATGACCCGTGAGCACCGCCTGTCCCAATGCCTCCTCCCAACCGGCCCGCGAAATCCGCACCGCGAGAATGCATTCCTGCCCGGGCTTGCGCGCCCAGTTGCTCCGATGCATCAGCCATCGGAACGACGGTTTGATCCAGGTCATGCGATTGGTGGAGAACGGCGGCACGAACCGCTGCGCCGCTACAGCGGGCGCGGCGATCTGTTCCCGGAATGCCTGATAGACGACGATGCTGTCGCGGTCGTAATCGGCCCTGATCTCGAAGTTGTCAGCCATTGTCTTTCTAGCCCGATTGTCTTGTGGGGGAGAGGAATCTGTCCTCGAACGCGGTGCGATTGGCGGAGACGGCGGCCCGATCCCAGACGGCGAACACCACCCGGTCGAAGGCCGCGCCGTGGATATCGAGCGCATGGGCGAATGCGGCGGCGACCTCCGCGGGATCATTGCGGAAGACCCCGCAACCCCACGCGCCGAGCACCAGATCACGGATGCCATGCCGCGCCGCGACGGCAAGGACCTTGTCCGCACGCGTATTCAGCACCTCGCGCACCGAAACGGATTGTTCCGAACGCAGATTCAGCTGACCGGCATTCGGTGCGGGCGAGGTCAGGAACGAAACTGGGTACGGATCCGTGCGCAACTCACCGCGCCGATCGCGAATAACCGGCACACCGGGCGAGAAGATCACCCGATCGCTGTATCGCAGATCCGTCGAATCACGATGCGCCGCATAATAATCCGGTGCCTCCAGCAGGCATCGGTACAGCAGCGCACTGCGGCACAGATCCTCCTCCTGTGCCCGCGCCCCACGCAGATACCCACCGCCCGGATTCCGTGCCGATGCGAAATTCAGCACCCCGACCGATCGCCCGCCACTCTCGAACAACCGCCGGGCCGCATCGATACTGCCCTCATCGGTGACTTCGGGCCGCCCGGCGAAACTTCCGCGTTCGCCCCCGGCGACGGCGTCTTCCGGTGCGTACGAAACGGTTCCGGCCCGCGCCGCCGCCAGCGTCGCGCGAATATCGACCTCGACGCCATCTGCCGTCCGATAACCGCCCGCGTCCGCGATCTCCTCGTTCCGCACCGCCATTTCCCTGGGACTACTACTCATGACCCAAGACCGTACGGCGCGCGCCGCACCCCGTCACTCGAATTTTGGTCACCACTACTAAATCCCTGGATTTCCACCCGCACTCCACCCCGGGGTGGTGGGACGCGACCCGCTTCTGACCGACGCTCGAATCATGAACTTGCAGAACGCGGTAGTCGAAGGCGCGATCATCGTGCTGGTGGTCGGCTGGATCATGCTCCGCCAGACCCGCTGGCAGGACCTGGACCCGATGCGCATGTGGCGCGGCCCCATCATCCTGGGCGTAGTCGGATTCGTTCAACTGAAATCCGCGATCCCGGCGGCGGGCATCAGCGCTGTCGCGGTCGTCCTGCTGGCGGTGTCGGCCGTACTGAGCATCGCGGTCGGACTCGCCATGGGCGCGCTGTCCCAGGTCCGCCGAACAGGTGATGGATGGCAGGCGCGCACCGGCTGGCTCGGCTCGGCCCTGTGGCTGGTACTGCTCGCGGTCCGGATCGGCGTCGATATCGGTGCCAAGCACCTCGGCGCAGATGTCGTGGCCTCGGTGGGCGCGATCCTGATCATGCTCGCCCTGAATCGAGCGGGCCGCGGCGTCGTGCTGGCCCGTCGCGCCGCACAGCCGCACCTGGTTACGGCAGACTGACCGAATGCTGCTCGGAACGCCCCCGACTCGCCTGACCAGGCTCTTCCGCCTGATCGGGCTGGTCGCGGTGATCGCGACCTCCTGGCATGATGCGAGCCTGCACCAACCGTGGGTCGCGGTAGCCGCGATCGTGTCCTGGATCGGCTGGACGGGTTGGCTGCTCACCCCGTTCGATGCCCGGCGCACGGAGCGAATCTTCCTGTGCGCCATGGCCATCGGCGGCGGATTGACCGCCGTGCAGCTGACCGGATCGATGATCACGGCCCTGGTACTGGTGGTCCTGTCGGTGGCGGTGCTGACCGACCCCCTGTGGTTCGGTATCACCATGGCGGCGGTGACCGTGACCGCCATGTGCGTGTCCGCGGTGCTGGCCGGATCCACCGCGACCGGTTTCCTGGGTATCGCCATATCCGTCGTCGTCCTGACCCTGATGGGCTGGAACCGGCGGCAGACCCGCATCACCAATGAGCAGAATCGACTGCTGCTGGAGCAGAGCCGGGTGATTCGCGCCGAACGCGATCGCGCCGCCGCCCTGGCCGAGCGTGGTCGCATCGCTCGCGATATCCACGATGTCCTCGCGCATACCTTGGGCGGCTTGGTATTACAGCTCGACGCCGCCGACGCCCTGCTCGAGGCGGGACAGGCGGATCAGGCCGCAGAACGGGTGAAAGCCTCACACGCACTGGCGGTTTCGGGCCTGGCCGATGCCCGCCGGGTCGTGGGCACGCTCCGATCGGAGGATATCGACCTGGGTGCCGAACTGCACCGGCTGGCGGCCGAGCATCGCGCCGCGGGCGGGGCGGTCGAGATGCCCGGTGTGGGTGAGCAACCCGCGGTCGGTACCGATGCCGTGAGCGAACAGGTGGCGGTGGCGCTCGCGCGGGCGGTGCAGGAAGCGCTGACGAATGCCCGCAAACACGCTCCGGGACAGCCGGTTACGCTCATTCGACGCGACGGTCCGGCGGAGCTCGAATTGACGGTGTCGAATCCGATCACCACGCAGTTCGGCGCACTGGCCCGATCCGGTTCGGGTGCCGGTCTGCTCGGTATGCGCGAACGCATCGCCGCGGTGGGCGGCACGGTGACGGCGGGGAAGGAGGACGGTCGATGGACGGTGCGAATCCTGGTGCCGCGCAGGTGATCACGGTGGTGGTCGCCGATGATCAGACCACCGTGCGCGACGGTCTCAGTACGGTGCTGTCACTGCTCCCGGATGTCGAGGTGGTCGGCGAGGCCCGCGACGGCGCGGAAGCCGTCGAGCTGGTGCGCCGCCTGTCACCCCGCGTGGTGCTGATGGATCTGCGCATGCCCGGCATCGACGGCGTATCCGCGACCGCGACCATTACCGCCACCCATCCCGAGACCGCGGTGCTGGTGCTGACCACCTACGCCGATGACGCCTCCATCGCGGGCGCACTGCGCGCCGGCGCGCGCGGCTATCTCACCAAGGACGCGGGCCGCGCCGAGATCGCCGCCGCGATTCGCTCGGTGGCCAGCGGTCACACCACCCTCGCCGCCGATGTGGGCGCGCGCCTGGTCGCGGCCCTCGAAACACCCTCGGCTCCAGCCGCCGATCTCACCGATCGCGAACTCGATGTGCTGCGCCTGATGGCGAAGGGCCGCAACAACACCGAGATCGCCCGTGAACTGTTCATCGGCGTGAGCACCGTCAAGAGCCATATCAATTCGCTCTTCGGCAAGCTCGGGGTGAGAGATCGCGGACAGGCCATCGCCTACGCGCACCGCGCCGGTCTTGCCCGCTGAGCTCGCCCGCCGTCATGGGCTGCCCGGGCGACACGCCAACCGGCGGCCGGTCGGTCCGCGACCGCCCGGTATTCAGTCGGTGGTCGCCTCTACGATGCAGCTATGTCAGCCCGCCAGCGTCTGCGCATAGTCCCGTCCCAGTTCGTGGTCGAACATCTGCCGAATTCGACCTTCCCCGAGGATGACGACTGGATCGCGCTGGTGCGAGCGCCGGAGGGCCTCACCGCGATTCGCGAGGCGCCGGGCTGGGTCGAGGGTGAGCGCTGGAAGGGCTTCTACGGCGACGGCCCGCACGCCCTGGACAAACCCGGCATGCTGGCCGCGCTCGTCGGCCCGCTGGCCGATGCCGCCATCCCGGTGTTCGTGGTCTCGACCTATCACGCGGATCTGGTGCTGGTCCCGGATCATCGGCTGGTGGAGGCGTCCGAAGTGCTGCGCGAGGCCGGGCACCGCATAGCCGACTAGACACTCCCGCCGGGGTGTTCGCTGTCCAGTAGGTGAACCGCGGGTGTACATTTCCCGCCCAGTTGCGTGGAATCCCGCACGGGTGCACGATACTACTGTCTACGTACGTAGAACGTATGTGAGGGCATACGCTGCGGACCAGTGGACACCGGCTCGAGCAGGTACGGGCGTCCCCCCTATTCCAAGTACCACGCACCAGGACTTCGAGCCCAGGCACGGCGTATGAGGCGTCGTGAGATGAGGAGTGACACGCATGGGTGCGCGAGGTTTCGGCGACCTGGAAGCGGTCGTGATCGAACGGATCTGGGATCGCAATGAGAAGACAACCGTCCGTGAGGTGTTCGACGGCTTGGCTGCCGAACGAGATATCGCCTATACGACCGTCATGTCGACCATGGACAACCTGCATCGCAAAGGCTGGCTGGAGCGCGAACGCGCCGGTAAGGCCTACCGCTACTGGCCGACCCTGAGCCGCGAGGAATACAGCGCCCGGCTCATGCGCGAGGCGCTGGGCAGCGGCGGCCGATCCGATTTGGTACTCGCCCATTTCGTCGAGCAGATGAGTGCGGAGGAGTCCGAGGGCCTGCGCGCCGCGCTGCGCAAACTGACCCGCGGTAAGCGCTAGACCCGCCACGCCGATCCCCGGCACGCCGCCGCCACCGTCGACTAGCTCACACCGTTCCGACTAAGTACGTACGGAGATAGTAGATTGTTTCCGGACGGTATCGATCATGTCGCCACGGCGTACGTGATCCCTCGGAACCAGCATCCGGTCAACCGGATTCGAGTCGGGAGGTGGTGTGCGGCGAGCCCGGTTGCGGCCCTCGGTGGTGCTGACGGCACTGCTGGCCGCCGTACTGCTGCTGGTGGCGGTGGCCGCCGACTGCACGCTCTCGCACCGCGACGGACACCACCACGGCAGCACGCCGCTCGCTGAGGAAGCGATCGCATCGGCGGCCTTCGTTCACCTCCCGGGCGAATTCCGGAGTCCCGCCGCGCAAGTCGTGGATTGCGGACCGCATCAGGAGCACTGTCTCAAGGTCTCGCTGCCCGCCACACCGGAGATCTCGCATTCGCAGCTGATGCTGCTCATCGCGGCCGCGCTGGCGGTGCTCGGCGCGGCGCGTTCCTCCGGCGCGGATTCCGGGCGCGGCCCGCCGAATCCGGTCTTCTCCGTCGTCAGCGGCCGAATGCTGTTGACGCGCCTGTGTATCGCCCGGCGCTGATCGGTCAGCGTCAGGCCGGTGTGTGTTCGCCATCGGCCGGTGTCCGCTGCCCGCGTCCTTCGGCCGCCCCCGGCGGCTCGATACCGAAAGCGATACGCAATGGACAAGATCATGCTCGGCAAGATCGCCGCCCTGGTCGATGAGCAGGTGATCGCCGCACCCGGTGCGGCGCGCCGCCCGCGCGGCCTGGTCGGCAATACCCCGGTGCTGTGGGTGGGGGAACCGTTCGCGCCCGGCGGCCTCGGCTTCTGGGCGAAACTCGAGGGCTTCAATCCCGGCGGTATGAAGGACCGCCCGGCCCTGCACATGGTGCGGCGCGCCGAATTGCGCGGTGATCTCGCGCCCGGTGCGCGGATCATCGAATCCACCAGTGGGACTTTGGGTCTCGGACTGGCACTGGCCGGACTGGTGTACCGGCACCCGGTGACCCTGGTGACCGACCCGGGACTGGAACCGATCGTCGCGCGCATGCTCACCGCCTACGGCGCGCGGGTGGAAGTGGTTGCCGCCCCGCATCCGGACGGCGGCTGGCAGCAGGCGCGCCGCGATCGCGTCGCCGAACTGCTGGCGGCCGAACGGGATTCGTGGTGCCCGGATCAGTACAGCAATCCCGACAATGTCGACGGCTACGAATCCTTGGCTCTGGAGCTCATCGAACAGCTCGGCACCGTCGATGTGCTGGTGTGCGCGGTCGGCACCGGCGGGCATTCGGCCGGTGTGGCGCGAGTACTGCGCCGGAGCAATCCCGCACTGAAGCTCATCGGCGTGGATACGGTGTCCTCCACCATCTTCGGGCAGCGCGCCGGGACCCGGCTCATGCGCGGACTCGGTTCGAGCATCTATCCGCGCAATGTGGATTACGCCGCCTTCGCCGAAATCCATTGGGTCGCACCGGCCGAGGCGGTCTGGGCCTGCCGCACCCTCGCCGCCACCCACCTCGCCAGCGGCGGCTGGAGCGTCGGTGCGGTCGCGCTGGTGGCAGGCTGGGCGGCCCGCACGTACGGTCCGGACGCCACGGTCGCGGCGGTGTTCCCCGATGGCCCGCACCGATATTTCGACACCGTCTACAACGACGACTACTGCGCCGAACACGGCCTGCTGGATGTCACCCCGCCCACCGAGCCCGATGTCCTGACCCATCCGGCGCAACGTCAGGTCGAGTCCTGGACCCGCTGCGACACCGTGCTGGACCCGAGCGCGTTCACCGTGGAGCGCGTCCGGTGAGCGTGCTCGCCAAGTTCCGCGGTTTCGATCGCGCGGCACAGCTGCTCATGGTCAACCAGTTCGGCATCAACCTCGGCTTCTACATGCTGATGCCGTACCTGGCCGGATACCTCGCCGGGCCGCTGGGTCTGGCGGCGTGGGCGGTCGGGCTGGTGCTCGGGGTGCGCAATTTCTCCCAGCAGGGCATGTTCCTGCTGGGCGGTACGCTCGCGGACCGGCTCGGTTACAAACCCCTCATCGTGGCCGGATGTCTGCTGCGCACAGGTGGTTTCGCACTGCTGGCCTTCGCCTCATCGCTGCCCGGTCTGCTGATCGCCTCGGCCGCGACGGGATTCGCCGGTGCGCTGTTCAATCCGGCGGTGCGCGCGTATCTGGCCGCGGAGGCGGGGGAGCGGCGCGTGGAGGCGTTCGCGGTCTTCAACGT
Source organism: Nocardia sp. NPDC056000 (assembly GCF_042269265.1). Taxonomy (NCBI): domain Bacteria; kingdom Bacillati; phylum Actinomycetota; class Actinomycetes; order Mycobacteriales; family Nocardiaceae; genus Nocardia; species Nocardia sp. NPDC056000. The sequence goes on from NZ_JBHJXS010000003.1 coordinate 89,810, forward strand.
CTTCTACCAGGCGGGCATACTCGCGGGACCGCTGGTGGGACTCGCGCTGCTGGCCTTCGATTTTCGCGTCACGGCGGCCGCGGCGGCGGTGGTCTTCGCGGCACTGACGGTCGCGCAGCTCTTCGCCCTGCCCACGCGCGAGGCGGCGGCTCCGACCGGTGCGTCGGTACTCCAGGATTGGCGCACCATCGTCGGCAATCGCCGCTTCCTGGCTTTCTCCGTGGCCATGATCGGCTCGTATGTGCTGTCGTTCCAGGTGTATCTGGCGCTCCCGTTGCAGGCGGGCTATATCGCCGGTGCGAGTGCGCAGACGGTGACCTCGGCACTGTTCGTCATCTCCGGCGTGGTCGCCGTCGCGGGGCAGTTGCGTATCACCGCCTGGTTGCGTGCCCGCTGGGGTTCGGGCCGCAGTCTGGTGGCCGGTATGGCAATGCTGTCGGTGGCCTTCGTGCCGCTCGTAATCGTGCCCGGCACACAGCCTTTCGGTCCGGTGGCCGCCATTGTCGCGTTGCTGGTCGCGGCGGCGCTGCTGGCGGTCGGCACGGCGGCGGTCTTCCCCTTCGAGATGGATACCGTGGTCTCGCTGTCCGGAGACCGCCTGGTGGCCACCCACTACGGCTTCTACAACACCATCGTGGGCGTCGGCATCCTGATCGGCAATCTGGCCACCGGCGTCATCGTGGGCGCGGCCCGGGCCGCGGGTATGGATCGCGCGGTGTGGATCGGCCTGATCGTCATCGGCGGTATCGCCGCGACGGCGCTGTATCGGCTCGACCGGAGCATCACCCCACCGGCGGGCAGATCACCAGACCGATTACCCCCACACCCACCGCTGCGAGCGGAATCAGCACCGCCGCTCCCGCCGCGGCGGTGAGCGTCACCCGCGCCCGGGTGCGCTGGGCCGGAGCGGCTGGCTCGGCCAGCCGTTCCACCCGCACCGCCAGCCCGACCTCGGCGACGCCGAGCGCGCCCGCCGGTCCGTCGGCGATGCCGGAGAGGGTGAGTAGCGCCTGAAGTACGGTGCCGCGGCCGTGAATTCGCGCCGCGGCATCATCGGCGATCATCTCCAGCAGACGCGCCACCTCGGCCGCACCGTGGGTGAACAATTCGATGCGCGGCATGACGGTGGCCAGGCCCCGGGTGAGCGCCAGCACCAGGTGATGTCTGCCCTCCAGGTGTGCGCGCTCATGAGTGAGCACCGCTTCGAGATGATCGTCCTCGAGCGCGCTGAGCACGCCGCGACTGACCACGACCGTATGTGGTTTGCCCGCAACGCAATACGCGGCGGGCTGGTCGACCTCGAGGATGACCGCGTCCAGTCCGGCGTGGTGCCGGCCCGCCAGGCGCGCCATCCGCGCGTGCTCATGCGTGGTGCGCCGTGCCTTCAACAGCGTCCGCACCAGTCTTGCCGCCACCAGCCCGGCGGCCAGGGCGGCGAATCCGGAGAGCAGCAGCAGTCCGGTCTGTACCGGCAGGCCGTAATCGCCGAGCACCGCATCGTGCAGGTGCACCAGGCAGCTGTCCATGAAGCGGTGTGGCGCACTCGAAACCCGGTGTGTGGCAAGGTCGAGAATGAGAATCGCGAGCGCGACCGTCCATGCCAGGACGGTCGACGCCATCGCGGACAGCCAGGCGGCCAGGGCCACCCGGGGTGTGGCACCCCCGTGTTCCACCAGGCGCAGTAGTCGCGGCGCGAGCACCGCGACGGCGAATCCGTAGAGCGCCAGGCACGCGGCGACGCTCACCGGACCGACCACCGTCCATCCGCCCGCATCGAACTCCTCCCGTTGGTCGGCCCGAGTGTACGGACGAAACCTGAGGGAACCCTTACTGTCACACCCGGGTATTGCCATGTAGGACCCTCGTACGGTAATACTATCTACGTACGGAGATAGTAGATAAAGCTTGTGCCGCCCCCTCATCGGCACAGGGGCGCCGACCGGACCGGCGCCGGCAACGAGCGGACGGGGGACCACCCCTCATCGGGCTCGCTCCGCTCGTTGCCACCCTCCGTATCCGAGGAATTCCGGCCGTCAGAGCGCCGCGAGCAGTTTGTCCGCCGCCGCCTCGATACGGTCCTCATCGAGCAGTACGACATTCGCCGCGGGACCCAATGGAATGAAACTGTCCTCGCTGGTGACCCGCGCGATACGACCGTCGAATCCCGCATCCAGCAACGCCGTGCACACCGCCTCGGAAACGCCTCCGCCGCGCCTGGTTTCATCGGCGACCAATACTCGCCCGGTGGCGCGGGCATTATCGAGCAGATCCTCGACCGGCAGCGGCGAGAGCCAGCGCAGATCCAGCACCCGCGCGTGCACGCCGCGCTCGGCCAGCCGCCGCGCGACCCGCAGGCTCATGGGCACGCCATTGGCGAAGCTCACAATCGTGAGATGCGTCCCGGTGCCGTGCACCCGCGCCCGGCCGATCTCGGCGTGACGCACCGCCGCGGCGGGAGCGAGCCAGCCGCCGTCACCGCTGCGATGCAGATCACGGGTGTGATAGAGCGCGATCGGTTCCAGATACACGCAGACCCGACCGTCCACCCGCGCCGCCGACACACAGGTGCGCAGCATGGCCGCCGCGTCATCGGCGCGAGCCGGCGCGGCGATCACCACGCCGGGGATATCCCGCAGTGCCGCAATGGAATTGTCATTGTGGAAGTGGCCGCCGAAGCCCTTCTGATAGGCCAATCCGGCGATGCGCACCACCAGCGGATTGCGGTACTGCCCATTGGAGAAGAACGACAGCGTCGACGCCTCACCGCGTAGTTGATCCAGGGCGTTGTGCACGTACGCCAGATACTGGATCTCCGGAATCGGCACGAAGCCCGCCAGCCCCGCGCCCAGGGCCGTGCCGAGCACGCTCTGCTCATCGAGCAGGGTGTCGAAAACCCTTCGCACGCCGAAGGTCTGCTGCAAACCCTTGGTGACGCCGTACACCCCGCCCTTGCGGCCGACGTCCTCGCCGAAGACCAGCACATCGGAATCGCGGGTGAGCAGTTGTCCGAGGGTGTGATTCACGGCCTGCGCCAATGTCATCGGGGTACCGGCGTCGGTTTCCGCGGTCGACGGGGCCGCCGGACCCGCGCTGCCGCGCAGGGCGTCGGTGCGGACCACCGTCGGCCGCGCGGGCGCGAGCGGGGCCACGATCGCGGCGGCGGAGGTGAGTTGTGCTTCGCCCCTGATGCTTTCGGCGGTCGCCGTCACCCGCAGACCGATATCGGAGTACCTGCGCAGCATTTCTCCCGGCGTGGCGAAACCCGCGCCGATGATCAGTCGCGCGGTGCGCGTCACCGGATCGCCGCGCAGATCGGCCGCGATGTCGGCGGGCCGCCGGTACGCCGATTCGACATCGGAGCCCGCGTGTCCGAGCAAGCGCACGGTACGCAAGCGCAGGAATGCCGGTTTACGGTGCGCGCGAACCCAATTCGCGGCCTCCCGGGCGGTGGCGAACGCATCGGTCAGTTCGGCCCCGTCCGCCTCGAAATACCGCAGTCCCGGGCGCGTGCCGTAGGCCTGTTCGATCCAGGTGCGCGAGGTGGGCACGCTGATGCCGATCCCGTTGTCCTCGCAGACGAACAGGATGGGCGCGGGGACGCCCAATTGCGCGGTGTGCACGGCGGTATTGATCGCCCCGGTGGCGGTGGAGTGATTGGCCGACGCGTCACCGAAACTGCACACCACCACCGCGTCCGACGGCCACGGGCAGGCCACCTTCATTTGCGCGGCGCGCTCGAGCGCGAACGCCAGCCCGACCGCGCGCGGCAGATGCGAGGCGATGGTGGAGGTCTGCGGAATGATGTGCGCGGCCTTACTGCCGAAAACCTTGTGCCGCCCACCGGAAATCGGATCCGCGATCGCCGAGGTGATGCCCAGCAGCACATCGCGTATCGGATCGATGCCGCCCACCTGCCGGGTGCGCTGGACGAAGAACCCGCCGGAGCGATAGTGCAGCAGTGCGGGATCGTTCACACGCAATGCCGCGGCTACCGCCGCATTGCCCTCATGCCCGGAGGATCCGATGCTGTAGTACCCGACCCCGTCGCGGGCGAGCTGTCGCGCCGCCAGGTCCAGATGTCGCGAGGTGGCCTGCGCCTCGAATAGTTCGAGCGCCCGCGCACCGGTGAGCTCGTTGCCCGGTTCGAGCGATTCCTGTTGTGGCCGTGTGGGTCCCGGTCGCGTCGCCGCGACTTCCGCCCGGAACCAGCCGTCGAGTTCGGCCTCCCGCTCGTTGATGCGACCCACCCTCTCCCGTATGTCCGATATGTCGCGTACGCCGGGTCATCAGAGTAGAGGTGGAATGCGCAGGTCCGGCGCAATTCCGGTGGCCTCGGCTGGTCGCGAACCTCCCTCGATTGTGCCGCGTCGGCGAACTTCCGGCGGGCTATTCGGGCCAGCGGTCGCGGCGCATCATGTCGAGGATCAGCGCGGCGATATTCCAGGCGTCATCGCCGCCTCGATGGTGGGTGCCCTCCAGCGGGATATCGGCGGCCTTCAGTGCACCCGCCATGCCGAAGCGGTGCCCGGTATCGCGGGACTCGGAGAACGCGATCTTGGCGTTGGTGTGCTTCGATCCGAACGGATAGCGCACTTGGGTTGCGGCGCACTGGCGTTCGAACTGCTGCCGGTCGTACGCGCCCCAGCTGGCCCACGGGCGGGAATCGGAATGGAATTCGGTACGCAGCAGCTCGCAGGCTTCGGCGAAGGACACGCCGGTCGCCACCATTTCGGGCGTGAGGGTGGTCAGTTGGGTGCAGAACTCGCTCACGGTGGACCGATCCGGGCGCACCAGAATGCTGTGCTTGGACACTCGCTCCCGGGCCTCGAGGTCCAGCACGCACAGGCCGATCTCGATGATCTCCATCGGCTGTCCGGGTGGATTCGGGCCCTGCCAGCAGGTGGCCTCCACATCCACCACATTGAGGTATCTCGTATGCATAGCGCCGGACGGTACCGCTCCGATACCGTCCGGCGACAACGAATTTCGGCGCGTACGCCTACTCCGCGCGCAGGTTCACGCCGGTGCCGTTACCCGCGTTGCGCAGCGTCAGGGTGTTGGAATCGACTGTGGCGGTGACGTTTCCGTCCAGTGCCTGGAGTACTGCCCGTTCCACGTCCATCACCTGCGGATCGCACATCATCTTGGTGGTGGCGATATGGAAGCTGATATCGGAACCGGTGATCTCGGCACGGCCGGTCATGCTGTTGCAGCCCGCGCTGCCGGAGACGTTGCCATCGGGTGCGATGGTCAGGGTCGGGCGCACCTCGTCGAGGGTCTGGGAGCGTTCCACGCCGTTATTGCGCACGAGCGCGTCGACGATCCACGGGGTGCCGGTGAGCGATTTATCCGGATGCGCGACCTTGCGGTCGAGCATGGTCACCGTATTGCCGTTTCCGGTGAGGGTGAGATCCGATCCGTCGAGTTTCCAGGTGGGGGAGGAGTGCAGCAGCCCGGCCACCCAGCCGTCCGCCCCGGCGACATCGCCCGGGCAGCCCATCATGGTGGTCGCGAGTTCGCCGACCTTCAGGGTGTTCCCGTCCAGGGTGACCGGTCCGGTGGCGGTATTGCAGCCCGCGTTCGCGGTCACCCGCCCGTCCTGGAAGCGCAGGGTCAAAGGCCCGCCGCCGGGAATGGCGGTGCCTTTGACCTCGGTCGATACGAACGCTCGTCCCATCGGCGTCACCGTCGGCTGATCACTGGCCTGCTGGGAATTCGTGCATCCGGCCATCGCGCCCGCCGTCAAGACGAGCAGCGCACACCACCTGCGAGTTGCTGACATGTAGCCGATCGTACGGATTCAGACGGGCATACCGAGTGCGGCCGCGAGCGTGCCGCCGATCGCGTTGGCGAACGCCGCGAACGCGCCCGGATCGGTGATCTCGGTCGGGACATCGCGCTGATGGCATCCGGTGGAGACCGGTACGCCGTTCAAACGGTCGTCGAGCCACAGCACCGCGCTGGCCGTTCCGGCGACGGCCGCTATGCCGTGCTCGCTGAGCAGGTCCCGGGTGTAGGCGACGCGGGCGTTGGGATCCTGGCAGTAGGTGTCGTAGAGATTGTTGACGGCGTTGATCGGCATGACCTCATCGAGCGGCGCCTCGTAGATATAGATGGGCGCGGTGGGCGTGCCGCGTCGGCCGAGACTGAGTTCGTCCAGCACGGGCTGCATTTCGGGCGAGCGCATGGGATCGCCCGGATAGTCGAACAGGCCCTTGATGTTGATGAACGGGAATCCGGCGAATTGCAGTGCGACGCACTGGCCTTCGTGCACCAGGCGCACGGCCTTGCCGAGCGGGTTCATATGCTGGTCGATGAACTGGGCGACCTGCGGATACTCGCGGGCGACGCCGAACAGCCCGCCCAGCACCGCGCCGCCGAAGGTGGAGGTGCCGTTGTTGTAGTCGACGGCCATGCGGATATCGGCCATCAGGCCGCCCGCGGCCGAACCGGTGAGGTTCAATTCCGGCGCGTACTCGGGCTGGAGTTCGGCCGCGTGCGCGGTGGGAATCGCGCCGCCCGAATAGCCCCACAGCGCAACGCGAGTCGCGGTGCCGGGCAGTCCGGCGGGTTCGAAATTCTCCGCCGCGCGAATGCCGTCCAGGGTGATGCGCCCGCCGAGCGGACCGACCGCGTACGCCGCGTTCGGGCCCTGATGATCCGGGATCACCACCGCGTGGCCGCGCTGCAGCATGGCCTGCACTTCGATGAATTCGGCCGAGATGACCGGGTTCAGCGGATTGGGCAGTGAACCCATCTGGAGGGTGTACGAGGGTGCGCAGTTCTGGGACAGCGAATCCTCGGCGAACTGGAAGGAGAGCAGTCCCCGCTCACCGCTGGGTGCGGGCCGGTGCGGCACGATGACGGTGGCGACGGCCGCGATCGCCTCGCCGCGGGTATTGGTGCTGCGGTAGGACAGCTGCCAGGCATTGGTATTGAGCGGCAGCAGCCAGAAATTGGCCAGGTTCACCTGCCGCGCGGCGAGGATCTCGCCCGGCTGCGCCGCCGCCACCCGGGCCGGATCGGGTTGGTAGAAGCCCGGATCCAGATACGGCGGTGCGGGCGGCACCGGGAACGGCAGTGCGGGTTCCACCGTAACCGGTTCCGCCGCAGCCGTATTGGTTACCACCGGGCAGATGGTCACGGTCAGTCCCGCCGCCAGGGCCAGGGTGGCCCGGGCGATCGTGGTTCGAGTCCCCGCTGTCATTTCGAACTCCTTCATGCCGCCCCTGACGGCAGAGCGCTCACCAAAGATAGAGAGTGCTTAGTTTCTAAGTTGCGATGCAGACCATATGATGCGGAAATGGAATGTGTCAACGGTCACCCCGGGGCACTGCTTCGCCCGCGGTCACCGGCACGGCAGGATGGTGCGACGTGAGTGAAGTTTCGCGCCCGCGCCGCACCCAACAGGAGCGCCGGGCCACGACGGTGGCCAAGCTGGTCGACGCGACCATCGCCGCGATCGGTGAGGTCGGCTATCAGCGGGCCACCGTGCAGGAGATCTGCGGTCGGGCGGGATTGTCCGCCGGTGCCATGTTCCGGCAGTTCGACACGCGCCTGGATCTGATCGTGCGCACGGCGCAGGAGGCGTTCTCCCGGCAGCTCGCGGCCTATCGCGCGACCATGGAACACCTTGGGGCGCAGGAGAATGCGCTCGATGCCGCGCTACGGTTCCTGCGGGCGGCGCAATCGTCGAATCTGATCCACGCGCTGCGCGAGATCTTCCTCGCGGCGCGATCGGACACCGAGCTCCGCGAGCGCATCGCGCCCATCGCGGAGGGGTACTACGGCGATATCGTCGCCACGCTCAATCGGACCGGGCTGCTCGATGATTTTCCCGCTGAGCTGCGTGAACCCATCTTCTTCATGATGCTGCACCTGTTCTCGGGCGAGGCGGTGGTGCGGGGGGTGTATCCGCGGCCCGATCTTGATGTGGCGATCCTCGGGTTGGTCGAGGACATGCTCGCCACGTATGCGGCGCGGGTGCGGACCGCGGCGGAATCGTGACGGGCGTTTCGGGTGGTTGGCGACATGCGGTGGGGAGGCGGCCCGCGTAGACCGACCGGTTGGTTGCTGAGACTAAGCTGATCCGGTGACAGCCGTACGCACCGAGACGCCCGGATCGCCGTGGGCACCGCTGGCGTCCAAGGTCTTCCGCGCGCTGTGGATCGCGCAGCTGGTGTCCAATCTCGGCACCTGGATGCAAACCGTTGGCGCGCAATGGATTCTGGTCGATCAGCCGAATGCCGCGACCCTGGTCTCGCTGGTGCAGACCGCGACCACGCTGCCGGTCATGCTGCTGTCCATACCGTCCGGGGTGCTCGCCGATCTGGTGGATCGCCGCCGGCTGCTGATCGTGGCGCAGACCGCCATGGCGATCCTGGCGACGCTGCTGACGGTGTTCACCGCGACCGGCCACACCACCCCGGTGCTGCTGCTCACGCTGTTGTTCCTGCTCGGCTGCGGACAGGCGCTGACCGCACCCGCCTGGCAGGCGGTGCAACCGGATCTGGTGCCGCGCAGTCAGATTCCCGCCGCCGCCGCGCTGGGCAGTATGAGCAACAATATCGGCCGCGCGGTCGGTCCCGCGATTGCCGGTGTGCTGGTATCGCTTTCGGGTCCGACGCTGGTGTTCGCGTTGAACGCGGTGTCCTTCACCGGGATTCTGATCGTGCTGTTGCGCTGGAAGCGTCCGCGATTGGATGACGATCTTCCCGTCGAACGGCCCATTGCCGCCCTGCTGGCGGGCCTGCGCTTCATCCGCGCCGCTCCTGCCGTGCGTCGAGTGCTGTTGCGCTGCCTGCTCTTTCTCGCCCCCGGCAGTGCGTTGTGGGCGCTGCTGCCCTTGGTCGCGCATGGCCGACTCCAGCTCTCGTCCTCGGGCTACGGTCTGCTGCTGGCGGCTCTCGGTGCGGGTGCGGTGTTCGGCGCGACCCAACTCAGCCGGGTGCGCCGGTTTCTTGCCCCGACCGGCATGCTGGCGGTCGCCGCCCTGGCCTTCGCCGCCGCCACCTTGGGCGCGGCCCTGGTGCCGAATATGCCGGTGGTGCTGGCTCTCCTGGTGGTCGGCGGTTTCGGCTGGATGATCGCCATGTCCACCATGAACTCGACGATGCAGCTGTTGCTCCCCGGCTGGGTGCGAGCGCGCGGCTTGTCGGTCTACCAACTCGTCTTCATGGGTGGCCAGGCCATCGGCTCGCTGGCCTGGGGTCTGGTGGCCGAACGCCACGGCACCGTCACCGCGCTCGTCGCCGCGACCGTCCTACTCGTGGTGTGCGCCATCAGCACTCGCTGGTGGCCGGTCCGCATCTCCTCGCTCGACACCACCCCGTCGACCCACTGGCAGGACCCCGTCCTCGATTTCGAACCGGCCCCCGCCGACGGCCCCGTCCTGGTCCTCGAGACCTATCACGTCCCCGAGGAACTGACCGCCGACTTCACCGCCGCCATGACCCGCGTCGGCCGTTCCCGCCAGCGCACCGGCGCCACCGAATGGCGCCTCTACCGCGACGTCGGCCACGCCGACCGCTTCATCGAAGCCTTCACCGTCCGCTCCTGGTCCGAACACATGCGCCAGCACCAACTCCGCCTCACCGCCACCGACGCGGCCGCCGAGGCCCGGGTAGCCGAATTCACCATCGGCGAAGGCCGCACCCTGCACCTCATCGCCGTAACCCCGCCCGATCCGGCCCGCTCCTGGTGGCGCACCTGAGTGCCCACCGAATAATCGGTTGCGCCCGCCACTCGGATTTGCGAGTGTTCTTCTACCACAAGCCCGTTCGGGGCATGGAGGATAAACCGGCCAGGGGCCGGGACTCGTTGCTAGCGAGATCGAGGCGCTGCCTTGGGATTCGATTTCTCTGTCCTCCGCGGCGGTGTAGCGCAGCCTGGCAGCGCAACGGACTCATAAGCCGTAGGTCGTCGGTTCGAATCCGACCACCGCCACAACTGTTCGCCCGGTCGCTGCCTTATTCGGCCGGGCTCACCGCAGAGGTTGATCCGTCGGTGACTTCGTAGATACCCGATGCGAGATCGAGGGCCTGAGCGGTGCGCGCCGCTGCTTCATCGACGGCGATACGGGGCGCTGGCGGAAGGTTGTCCGGGTAGTACGTTCCGGGACCGTACAACTGCCCGTATCGAAGCACCACGCCATTCGCGGCGAGCACAGACTGTTCGAGGAAATCCTTGGCTACCAAGCCTTCTCCGGTCATCTCCCAGGCCACGCTCTGAGCGATGAACCGTTTCGCGCCCGCGGCATCGGCGGCCGCCAGCAGATTCGCCGTGCCCTCGCGGCGAATGCGGGCATTGGCCGCCCGGCCTTCGGCGAGCCGAGCCGGATCGTCGGGCAGATCGGTGAGCTGATGCATGACCAGGTCGGGGGCATACGCGGTGACGGCCTTGATGAGCCCGTCCGGGTCGAAGGCATCGCAGACAACCGGTTCGGCTCCCGCCGCGGCAAGCAGGTCCGCCTTCTCCAGAGAGCGGGTCATGCCCGCCACCTCGTGGCCCGCCGCGATGAGCAGCGGGATGAGTCGTATACCGAGGACGCCACTGGCGCCCGCCAGAAAGATCCGCATAGTTTTCCAGGCTAAGGGATCGAGAATGGGGATATGCCTCCCCACTTTGATCGCATCGAACGCGGAGCTACGAATGCGGGAGCATCTCGGGCTGTGCGAGCCGCCTGATGGTGTCAGCCGGGTTGGCGTCGCCGCGCCCGAAGACGGCATCGAAATAGGCGAGCAGATAGGCCCGTTGCAGGTCGACCGAGCGGGTCGCGTCGATCGAGCCGATCGCGGTGTCCCGCAATTCCGGACCGATCAGACCGGCGGTGGTCAGCTGTGCCGCGATCACCTGTTCATCACAGAGGGACATGTGCCGGGTGCCCGCGATGCGCAGCGGCAGCTTCACGCCGGTGTTGTTCGCCCAGTACGGTTCCCAGCCGGAGTTTCCGAACCAGGGGGAGGTGTCGCTGGCGAGCATCAGCAGTGGGCGATCGAGGCCCTCGGTGGCAACCGATCCGATTATCGGACCGTCCAGGTTGACGCCCGCCGCGACTCTCGGATCGTCATGCATCGTTTGAGCGGCGGTCGATCCGCCGAGGGAGTGGCCGAACATCCCGACCTTCGTCAGGTCCAGATCCTCGGCGAGCTGTTGCGGCAGCGCGGCATCGCCGGGACGCGCCGCCGCGGCCGCGAGCTGATCGAGCACGAATCGCGCATCGGCCACCCGGGTGGGAAGCAGCAGATCGGGCAGCACGTTCGGCGGCGAATCCATCGGCACCACACCGCGTTCGGTGCGCCCGTCCGGGAACTGCACCGCGAACGACTCATGGGTGTGATTGATCGCGACCACGACGTACCCGTGACTCGCGAGATCCTCGGCCTGCGCGGTGCTGAACCCGGTGGTGTCACCCATCCCCGGCGAATTCAGCAGAATCGGAAACCGCCCACCACCGGCCCGCGCCGGTTCGCCACCGCGACTGTGACTCGGCCCCAGCCGCCAACTATCGGCGGCAACCCCGAACTGCCCGAGCCCGAACTGCTGCTCCTGCACCCCACCCGGCGGCATCCACGGAGCCAAGGGCGCACCACCGCCACCATCGGCCGGATACCAGATCTGCACCATCAATTCCCGCCGCCGCCCCGCATCCCAAGGATCGGCCCGCGTGCCATCAACGAGATGCCAATCGGCGACACCCACCGCATTCGCCCCGGTCGGAGCAGGCAAGCTGATCGTGACGACGGGCGCGCCCGGGCTCGCATCCGCAACACCGCCAGCAGCTGCAGCGGCCATCGAAATCGCCGCGACGGCCAGGATACGCCGCCGTAAACCCTTGTGTTCCAAGATAATTCCCCCGAGTAGGTGTGATCCTCGGTTGGCCACCATACAAGATCGAAAACAGGCGTGGGTCACAATCGTGGAGTCCATGGCGATGCCGAGCGGGTCGTGCGAGATCGCCCTCGGCTATGCAGAGCCTCCGAAATCGGTTGACGCTGCGGGGCGGACGCGCTGCCATTGGATCTGCCGCACTGTCTCGCAGGAACTTTCGTGGATCTGCGACAGGCGCAAGCAATTCATCACCCGTGAGAGAAGCCCCGATGAAAAAGTTCATCATCGCAGTTGCCGCCGGTTCGGCTGTCCTGGCAGTCGCACTGACAGCGTGCTCGTCCGATGCCGATGTCGCCGCGGACAATATTTCGAAGAAGGCCGACAACTTCGAGATCAATCGCCGAATCGTCTTCTACAACGGCATCACCGACAAGTACATGCTGCTGATCGAAGGCTTCTGCTCCATCAACCCGGACAACCGCAAGATCACAGTGACCTGCAAGGTCGGCTCGGACGAGTACAAGAAGCACTACCTCGGCCTCAGCGACAACGTGACATACGTGGTCGAGCAGATCGACAGCGCGAACGTCTCTCCCGACCACTACATCGTCAACTTCAAGCCGGAATCCCTGCTGCCGAACGTGGAGCGCCGGTGAAGCATTTCGCCGAGCACTTGACGGAGTGCGGTCTCACCGCGATCCCGCTCTTGTCACCCGTCTGACGGGCAGAAATCTGACATTCCGTGCCGGTCCGGCGACCGCCACGATGTCGACGACGCTGAGACACTGGAGCAACTGACGTTGGCCATTGATGAGGCCGCGATCGAGGTTCCGAAGTCGGAGAGGACTTTCTACGGTGCAACGAGTCCACGGACAGTCCGGTGAGCTGTTGCACGACTGCCAGTTCGACGCGTTCCATCTCGAAGTGCGTGATACATATGCGGTTCCGTCCGAATCGGAGGAACTGCGTCGCTTCCTGAACGGTGAGCCGCCGACCGTCGACTACTCGTCGCGTCCGTGGGTCGAGGCTATCCGTGACACCACCGCACGTGGTGTCACGGTGCGGCGGGTGCGGGTCCTGTCTGTACCGCACTCGGACTACCAACGCTGGCTGCTGTCGATCACCGGTGGAAATGTCGACGCGGGGGAGGACATCCGTTATCTGCCAAGACATCTCGCCGATAAGGTACCGGCCGACGACTGGTGGATCTACGACGATGCGCGGGTGGCGTTCAATCTCGTCGACGGTGGTGGCAAGCCGGACGGGATGGCGTTGACCAGCGATCCGGCCATCGTCGACCATTGCCGAGCTGTCAGAGATCGACTGTGGCAGCAGGCGATTCCCTTCGCCGACTACGTCACTGGCACGCACGCACGCCCGTGACACCGGCAAGTCGTGACGCTCAGGAGGCATTGGGGCAGCGTCTGAGGGAAGTTCGTCGGCGGGCGGGGCTGACCGGACGTCGGCTGGCGGCACTGGCGGGCTGGCATGAGTCCAAGGTTTCCAAGCTCGAGTACGGAAAGCTTCGCCCGTCTGATGCGGACGTACGCGCCTACTGTGAATTCTCCGGCGCGACCGATGAGCGCGACGATCTACTCGCGACCCTGCACAACATCGATGCCGCCTACATGGAGACGAGACGACTGCTCAGCAGCGGCACCGGTCGTCGCCAGGATGAGTTGGTCCGTCTTGCGGAACGAACCCTCCTGACTCGCATCTACCAGAACATACTGATTCCCGGGATACTGCAGACGCCCGACTACGCCCGCGCTGTGCTGTGGAGATCGATTGAGCGCCACCGAATTCCGGACGACCTCGATGCCGGTGTGATGAAGCGGATCGAACGACAGCGGTTCCTCTACCGTGGCGAGCGCCGGTTCCACATTCTGATCGCCGAGCAGACGCTGCTCACGACAGTCGGCGATAGCGATGTGATGATCGGGCAGTTGGATCGTCTGCTCGTGGCGATGGGTCTCGCGCGCGTGACCCTCGGCGTGATTCCGGCGATGGCGGTGCTGCCTCAGCAGACGACGAACTTCGTGATGTTCGATGACCGCATCGTGACCGTCGAAACCGTCACGGCCGAGCTGTCGGTGAGACAACCGCGCGAGGTATCCGTGTACGGGCAGACCTTCGATATGTTGAGCGCTCTTGCGGTTGCCGGTGACGAAGCTCGTCGGCTGATTCTGGACGCTGTCGAGCGTCATCGCGTGTCTCGGGGCGCGACGTAGCGCCGGAGTCGACGCCGGTGTGACGATCGGCACGAAATGCGGGCAGGCAATCGTGTTCGGAACACTGTGTCGAGGGCGCGCCGCACCGGCGTGTCCCGCACCCGGGGGGTTGGTAATCGTCCCCCTGACGACCGCCTATACTCGCTGAAATGCGGATGTTCCTCGATATCCTCCTGATCATCACCAGCGTGCTGCTGGTGCTGCTGGTGCTGTTGCACCGCGCCAAGGGCGGAGGTTTGTCGAGCCTGTTCGGTGGTGGCGTGCAGTCGAGCCTTTCCGGGTCGACGGTTGTGGAGAAGAACCTTGATCGGATCACCATCTTTCTCGGGGTGATCTGGTTGATCTCGATTCTGGGAATCGGGCTCGAGATCAAGTTCAGCTAGTTCGGTCAGCGCAAAACGCCCGGGTCTCGCTTTCAGCGACGCCCGGGCGACTTGTGCTGTCTACGTGCATCATGGATCCATGGACGTGGTGAACGCGGTCACACCGAGTCTGGCGGGGCTGTTGCGGCGGGATCTGTTGTGGATGACGTGGAACTCGGTATTGGCTTGGGTGCCTGTTGCGCTGGCGCTGCTGGTGTTTCGGTCGAACCCGCAGGTGGGGAAGAGATTGCCGGTATCGCCGGTGTGGTGGGCGGGGGTCGTGCTGCTCATGCTGTTCCTGCCCAACGCGCCCTACGTGGTGACCGATCTGGTGCATTTGCGCGATGACATCAAGGCCATCGGCAATGGGCCGGTGGTGAGTACGGTGCTGCCGGTGTACGGCGTTTTCATCGTCTCCGGATTCGTCGCGTACTACCTGGTTCTCGCCGAGCTACGCGCTTTCCTGGAGCGTTCCGGGCTGGCGTTCTGGCGCGTGCCCGTCATTCTCACCATCCATTTCCTTTGCGCCATAGGCGTTTTCCTGGGCCGCTGGGTGCGGCTGAACAGCTGGGAACCCATGGTCGAGCCCCGGGGCGCGTTCGAGCGCATGGTGCTGGCGCTGACCTGGGAGTGGGCTCCCATCCTGATCGCCGCGGTCTTCGTGGCGACCGCGCTGGGGCATTTCGTCACCCGCGCCGTGGTCGAGGCGAGCGTGGCCAGCGCCCGCCGCGGTGTCCGGGTGGTGCGCGCGGTCCGGCTGACGCCTCCGAGCGCTGACCAGGTCTGAATCGCTCGCCTGTTTGGGTTCCGCACATCCGGGTAATCGCGGGGGTGTTCGTGCGCGCCCGCTCGGGCGCGCGTTGGAGAGGATGCGGTTCGCCGCATTCGCGCGCAGGTGAGGGATGTGGGTATGGGTGCGAACCTGATGATCGTGGAGGACGACGACCGGGTTCGCGGGGCGCTGCGACTCGCCATGGAGGACGAGGGCTACGACGTCGCCGAAGCCGAAGCTGCGGAGACCGCGCTCGAGCATCTGCGCGATCACGGCGTGCCCGATGTCATGATCGTGGACCTCATGCTCGGCGAGATGGACGGTTTCACCTGTATCCGTGAGGTGCGCCGGGACCATGATGTGCCGATCATCGTGGTGAGCGCCCGCGATGACACCCACGATGTGGTGGCGGCACTGGAGGCGGGCGCGGACGATTTCGTCACCAAACCCTTCGAGATCAAGGAGATCACCGCCCGCATGCGGGCACTGCGCCGCCGCGCGCGATTGGCGAACGCCCAGGACGAACCCGCGCCGGAACAGCCGGAGGAATTGGTGCTGGACGCGGATCCCGATGCCCCGCTGATGCTTTCGCCCGACGGCGGCACGGTGCGACGCGGCGATGAGGAATTGCACCTGACCATCACCGAATTCCGAGTGCTGTGTGAACTGGCCGCCAGCCCCGGCCGTGTGCTCAGTCGCACGGCATTGCTCGAACGCATCTGGGACCGTGGCTTTTTCGGCGATGAGCGCATTGTCGACGTGCATGTGCGCCGACTACGCACCAAGATCGAGCACGATCCCTCGGATCCGCAACTCGTGGTCACCGTGCGCGGTCTGGGCTACCGGCTCGACACCCAGCGGTGATGCTCACCCTGCTGGTTGGGGCGATCGCGGCCATTCTCGGTGTGGCGGTGGGAGTCTGGGTGACGCGGCGACGGCTGTCGACCACCGTCGAAGAGTTCAATACCATGGTCGATTCGCTACAGCGTCGCGTCGATCGGGAACGGCGACTGGTCGGTGATGTCAGCCATGAACTACGCACTCCGCTGACCACGTTGATCACCAGTGTCGGTGTGCTGAACCGACATTCGGGCGAGTTGCCCGAACGATCGCGCCGCGCCCTCGAATTCGTCAGCGTCGAACTCGAACATCTGCGCCACATTCTCGACGATATGCTCGAACTGGCCAGGGTCGAGGCCGGAGTGCATCGCGGCGATACCGAACCACTGTGTGCCGCAGAACTTCTCACCCATATGCTGGCCGACCGCGGCTACGCCCCGGATCTGCTGACCGCGCGCGAGGAGATCATCATCTCGGGCCGGAAACTGGAGTTGGAGCGCGCGATCGGCAATCTGCTCGACAATGCCGACCGGCACGGCGGTGGTGTGGTTGCCGTGACCGCCGTGCGCGCGGGCGCGGAGGTGGTGATCACCGTCGATGACGCCGGTCCCGGTGTCCCCGTTGCCGAACGTGAACGTATCTTCGAACGCTTCGCCACCGTGCGCAATGCCCGCCGCGCCGCCAGCGGCACGGGCATCGGCTTGGCACTCGTCGCGGAAACCGTTGCGGCCCATCGTGGTCGGGTGGAGTGTGACGAAACTCCCAGTGGCGGTGCGCGATTCACCATCAGATTGCCGAGTGCCACTCGATGACACCGGATCGTCACACGATCGTAACGAAGCGACAAGAAGACCTCAAAGTTCGTTCGGCAATCTGAATTGGGTCATGCAAACCCAATTCATGAAATTCGACGCCCTAGTTCAGCAAATCACTCCGGAACCCCCTACCGCGCTGATTCCCCTGCACTCGGTACGCGGCGAGAATGCGGCGCTCCTTCGAACTCCTACCCTGGAAGACGGAGCCCGATTGTGGCAGATCGCCGCGAATTCGGGAGTGCTCGACACCAATTCGAGTTACGCCTATCTGCTGTGGTGCCGTGATTTCGCGGCCACTTCGGCGGTCGTCGAAATCGACGGTGAAGTGGGCGGATTCGTCATCGGCTATGTCCGCCCGGAACAACCCGGCACCTTCTTCGTCTGGCAGGTCGCGGTGGAGCGCAAACACCGCGGTCACGGCCTCGGTGTGGCCATGCTCGACTTCCTGCTGGAGAACCTGTCCCAGCACGGTGTCGAGGAGTTGGAAACCACCATCTCGCCCGATAACACCGCGTCACGGGCCATGTTCGCCTCACTCGCCGTGCGGCGCGACTGCCGGCTCAGCCACCGCGCGCTCTTCGATCCCAGCCATTTCCCCGACGGCCACGAACCCGAGCATCTGTTCCGCATAACCCCTCACCAGGAGGTTGGATGATGACTACCCTCGATATGAACATTTTCGACGAAATCGAATCGAATGTGCGTGGTTACTGCCGTGCCTGGCCGACGGTTTTCGACACCGCGTCGGGCTCCTGGCTGCGTGATGAGGACGGCCGGGACTACCTGGATTTCTTCGCCGGTGCCGGTGCGCTCAATTACGGGCACAACAATCCGGTGCTCAAGCAGGCGCTGGTGGATTATGTGATGCGCGACGGCATTACGCACGGACTGGATATGTCGACCGTCGCCAAACGGCGATTGCTGGAGACGATTCAGACCACACTGCTGGAACCGCGTGACCTCGATTACAAAGTGCAGTTCCCCGGGCCGACCGGAGCGAACGCGGTCGAGGCCGCATTGAAACTGGCGCGCAAGGTCACCGGGCGCACCACGATTCTGAACTTCACCAACGCTTTTCACGGTATGACGCTGGGCGCGCTGGCCGTCACGGGCAACGCCGCCAAGCGGGCCGGTGCGGGTGTGCCGCTGCTGCACGCCACCCCGATGCCGTTCGACGGTTATCTGCCCGAGGGCGGGGATGATCCGTTCGTGTGGATGGAGACCATCCTCGATGACGCGTCCTCGGGCGTGGACAAGCCCGCCGCTGTGATCGTGGAAACCGTGCAGGGCGAGGGCGGCGTGAATATCGCCAGCGTGGAATGGCTGCGCAGTCTGGCCCAATTGTGTGCCGACCGTGAGATTCTGCTCATCGTCGACGATGTGCAGATGGGTTGCGGTCGCACCGGGCCGTTCTTCTCCTTCGAGGCCGCGGACATCACCCCCGATATCGTCACACTGTCGAAATCCATTGGTGGCTACGGACTCCCGATGGCATTGGTGCTCATGAAGCCCGAGCTCGATCAGTGGGCTCCGGGCGAGCACAATGGCACCTTCCGAGGAAACAATCCGGCCTTCGTGACCGCGCAGGTGGCGCTGGAGCACTACTGGTCCGACACCCTGCTCAGCACCGGGACGCTCGCCAAAGGCGAACTGGTGCACCGCAATCTGAGCCAGCTGACCGGATCGTTCCAGGGCCTGTCGACCCGCGGGCGCGGTCTGGTGCACGGCCTGGTCTTCGATGAACCGTCCCAGGCGGGCAAGGTATGCCAGGCGGCGTTCGAGCGCGGACTGCTCACGGAGACCTCCGGCGCGTCCGATGAGGTGGTGAAACTGCTTCCGCCGCTGACGATCACGAGTGCGGAACTGGAGCACGGTCTGGGCATTCTCGCCGAATCGGTGGGCGTGGTCTGCGAAGGAGCGCACTGACATGATCGTTCGTACCACCTCGGAGATCACCGGCACCGATCGTGATGTGGCCGAAGCGGGTTGGCGCAGCAAGCGCATCGTGCTCGGCGGTGACGGTGTGGGTTTCTCGTTCCACGAGACCACCATCGAAGCCGGGACCGAGCACGAATTCCACTACCGCAATCATGTGGAGGCGGTGTGGCTCGTCGAAGGCGACGGAACCCTGGAAGATCTCGACAACGGCGTCACCTACGACCTGGGTCCGGGCTCGATGTACCTGCTCAACGGCCATGAGAAGCATCGGCTGCGCACCCGCACCAGGATGCGCATGCTGTGCGTGTTCAATCCGCCGGTCACCGGCAAGGAAGTGCATGACGAGTATGGTGTCTACCCGCTCGTCGCCGTCGACTAGCCGAAGATGGGAGTTCGCAAGGAATGTCGTCGCACGCGTTGATCGATCGATACCCCACCCGCACCGCCGGACCGGCACCGCATCTGGAGCGCATCGATCCCACCGTCTGGGGTGAGATCGGGACTCCGGCGCTGTCGAATTTCGAGTCGGATGGCTTCGCGATCCTCGATGATCTGCTCGAGCGGGAGGAGGTCGCCGATGTGGCGGCCGAGCTCGGGCGCATGACCCGCGATCCCGAACTCATGCTCGACGAGCGTGTCGTCATCGAGAAGGGTTCGAATCGGGTCCGCTCCATTTTCGAGGTGCACAAGCTCAGTGCCGTTATCTCGAATCTGGTGCGGGAGAGCCGAATCGCCGGTTTGGCGCGGCAGGTGCTCGGCTCGGAGGTCTATATCCATCAGAGCCGCATCAACTACATGCCCGGCCTGCGCGGTGCGGGGTTCTACTGGCACTCCGACTTCGAGACCTGGCATGCCGAAGACGGAATGCCCGCGCCCCGCGCGGTGAGCCTGTCCATCGCGCTCACCGACAATTATCCGTTCAACGGCAGTCTGATGGTAATGCCCGGCTCGCACCGGACGTTCGTGCCCTGCCAGGGTGAGACCCCCGACGCCAACTACCGGAACTCCTTGCGGGAGCAGGAGATCGGCGTCCCATCGGAAGCCGACATCACCGAACTGGCCAATAAACACGGCATCGCCCAGTTCACCGGCCGCGCGGGTTCGGCCCTGCTGTTCGATTCGAACATCATGCACGGCTCCTCCAACAACATCACCCCATTCCCGCGCTCCAACCTGTTCATTGTCTTCAACAGCGTCGAAAACACCCTCACCGCACCGTTCGCGGCTCCCGCGCCCCGCCCGACCCATATCGGAAACCGCGACTTCCGTCCGATCGCGTAGGTTCCCAGATTTGGGGCACATGACCGATGCAGCCGGGAGTGCTTGACCGGCAACATGGTTCGGGTCCAATAGCGCAACTAGAGGAGTCGGTATTCGATGCGAAATCTTCGGAACGCCCTGCCCGTCACCATCGCCCTGGCCGCCGCCGGCCTCGCCCTGGCCGCCCCACAGGCGTCAGCCGAGATCGGTTCCCAGGTCATCATCGCGGGCGGTGGCCTCAGCAACGGCTACGGCACCGGCTGCACCTACGCGGTAACCGCGAACAGCACCTCCACCGCGGGCATGGACTTCTACGACAACGGCGTCTGGTTCGCCGCCACCCAGGGCAGCCCCACCCCGAAGACCCACGTAGCCAACTGGACCCCCGCCACCCCCGGCACCCACGTCCTCCAGATCGTCCAGAACGGCGACACCAAATCCATCCCCCTCACCGTAGGCACCGGCCTCAACGGCGGCAGCTCCTGCCTCGTGATCTAGCTACCGCCACACCGCTTTTCGCTACATTGCCCGCTGATCGACCGGATCGGCGGGCAATTCGATTACCGGGTCGATGACCACTGCGATACCTGGCCGCGGATCAGTTGGGAACGACGCATATCGTGCGCCGGATTCGGTCGTACGTGATGGGGCTGGCGCACAGCTTCCCGTCCACGACACCTTCGAATACCTGCGTGATGCGTTCGCTCCCGGGTTGATGAGCGGCACAATCGACGCGGCGCGGGTCGCGGTTGTCGGAGAAGTCCCAGCAGCTGTCCACCGGCATGTTGTAGGTGAAGCAGTACAGCGTGAGCCGATAACCCTCATCGGTTCGATGCAGGTACTGAAGGGTCGCCTCGGGACCACAGGTTCGGTCCTGGGTATCCGGTGTCAGGTCGACCCGTTCGATGAGCTTGTATCGCGCTGCCGTCGAATCGCAGGCGGCGGGTCCCGCCGTATCGGGGTTCTTCTCCCGGTATGCGCAGCCGCCGTCTTGCAACCCCTCGAATAGGTTGGGATACGCCTGCGCCATACCTGACCCGGACAGAACCACGATCATCGCCGCCGCGAAAGATCCGGCGACGCCTGCTGACTTCATCTTCGACTCCTTGAAAACCGCTGGCACAGTGCGCATTACAAAATGCCCCGCCGACCATACCTGGATGGCCGGCGGGGCATTGCGGATGGCGCGAATCAGGCCAGGCCGAGGCGTTCGGCGGCGAGGATGCGGATGTTTTTCTTGTCGGGCTTGCCGAGGCCGGTGAGGGGGAGTTCCTCGATGATGATGACGTGCTTGGGGACCTGGACGGAGCCCTTGCGCTGTTTCACGGCGGCCTGGATTTCTGCGGTGACCGTTTCGATCGCGGCGGGGTCGGCGGCGGTGGCCGGGTCGAGGACGATTACGGCGGTGACGGCTTCGCCGTAGTAGGCGTCGGGGACGCCGACGACTGCCACGTTGAGGACCTTGGGGTGTTCGGAGACAACGTCTTCGACTTCGCGGGGGAAGACGTTGAAGCCGCCGGTGACGACCATGTCCTTGCTGCGGCCGACGATGAAGAGGAAGCCGTCCTCGTCTTGGCGGGCCAGGTCGCCGGTGTGCAGCCAGCCGTTGGTGAAGGTTTCGGCGGTGACCTCGGGGAGATTGAGGTAGCCGCCGGCCAGCAGTGGGCCGGAGACGCAGATTTCGCCTACTTCGCCCTGGGGGACCTGGTTGCCTTCCTTGTCCAGCAACGCGACTCGGATGGCGGTGGAGGGGCGGCCGCAGGAGGTGAGGCGTTCCTTGTCGTGCTCCTCCTTGCCGAGGTAGCTGATCGCCATGGGGGCCTCGGACTGGCCGAAGTACTGGGCGAAGATCGGGCCGAAGCGATCGATGGCTTCCTGCAACCGATTCGGGTCGATGGCGGCAGCGCCGTAGTAGACCGTCTCCAGCGAGGACAGGTCGCGGGTCTTGGAATCGGGGTGATCCAGCAGCGCGTAGAGCATGGACGGCACCAGCATGGTGGCGCTGATCTTGTGCTCCTCGATGGCCTTGAGCACCTCACCGGGCTCGAAGCGCGGCACGACCACGCACTGCCCGCCGAGCAGCACCACGGGCAGGAAGAACGCCGCACCCGCATGCGAAAGAGGCGTGCAGATAAGGAATTTCGGCCGCGTCGGCCATTCCCACTCCGACAGCTGAATCTGCGTCATGGTGGCCATGGCCTGCGCGGTGCCGATGACACCCTTGGGCTTACCGGTGGTCCCACCGGTGTACGCGATGGAGATGACATCATCGGGCAGCAGTTCCACGGCCTCGACCGGCCGCGGCTCGTACTTGTCCGCTGCCGCAAGCAGATCCACGCCCACATCGGCGAGCTCCTCGGGCACGGGCCCGAGCGTCAGCACCCGATTCAGCCCCTCGACGCGGTCCACCAGCTCCCGCGCACGCTTCACGAACGCGGGCACCGGATCCAGGATCAGCGTCGTAATCCCCGCGTCGGCAAGCACATACGCGTGATCGTCGAGCCCGCCGATGGGATGCAGCGCGGTGCGCCGCTGTCCCACGATCTGACCCGCGCCGATGGTGAACAGCACCTCGGGCCGGTTCAATGCCAGCACGCCGATGGGCGTTCCGGTGCCGACGCCGTACTCCTCGAACGCCGCGATATACCGGCTCACGGCGTCCAGAACCTCACCGCCGGTGAGGATATGGTCACCGAGCGTGAGCACCGGCCGGTTCTTGTGCCGCCGCAGCCCCGCCACCAGGGCGTGCCCATTGTGCACCGGCAGCCGCAGCAGGGTGTCGGGATCGATTGCAGTCATAGGGATCTCACTCCGTCCGGGAATCAGAGGGTGTTGGCGGCGTACAGGGTGACAACCACCGCGCCGCCCAGGCCGAGGTTGTGTGCGAGCGCGGTGCGCGCACCCGGCACCTGCCGGTCGCCCGCGAGTCCGCGCAGATGCCAGGACAATTCGGTGGCCTGCGCCAGGCCGGTCGCGCCGAGCGGATGCCCCTTGGAGATCAGCCCGCCCGACGGATTCACCACCCAGGTACCGCCGTAGGTGGTCGCGCCGGATTCGATCAACGCGCCGGACTCGCCCTCACCGCACAGTCCGAGCGCCTCATAGGTGATGAGCTCGTTGATGGTGAAGCAGTCGTGCAGCTCGATCACATCGACATCATTCACGCCGATTCCCGCGGTGGCGAACACCTTCGAGGCCGCCGCGCGGGTCATGGGCGCACCCACCACATCGATCATGGACCCGGTCGAGAACGAGGTCCCGTCATCGGTGGCGAGCTCCTGCGCCAGGATCTCGATGGCCTGCGCCTCGAGGCCGTGCGCCCGCACGTACTCCTCGCTGACCACCACCGCGGCCGCCGCGCCATCGGACATGGGCGAACACTGCGAACGCGTCAGCGGCCCGTGCACCGGCTTATCGGTGAGCACCTGCTCCAGGGTGTACGCATCCTGGAACTGCGCCAGCGGATTCCGCGTCGAATGCTCATGATTCTTGACCGCGACCGCCGCCAACTGCTCGGGCGTGGTGCCGTACTGCTTCATATGCTCGATGGCGGCATTGCCGAAGAACTGCGTGGTGATCGGCGCCTGGCTGAATTCGTACTGCCCGCGCATCACGCCCAGGTGGTGATCGACGGTGGTGGCCTTGGGCCGGGTCGCCGGACCCGCCATGGCCTCCTTGGTCATCTGTTCGAACCCGACGGCCAGGGCAACATCGACGATCCCGCTGCCGACCCATTCGCGCGCCAGCATCAGCGCGGTGGATCCGGTGGCGCAGTTGTTGTTCACGTTCACCACCGGAATCCCGGTCAGCCCCACGTCGTACAGCGCGCGCTGACCGGCGGCGGACGGCTGGAACACATAGCCGACGGCGGCGCGCTGCACCTGGTCATAGCTGACACCCGCATCGCCGAGTGCCCCGCGCACGGCCTCACCGACCATTTCGGGGTAGGTCCACTCGCGGGACCCGATCTTGACGAACGGGGTCATGTTGACACCGACGACGAAAACGCGACGCATAACTTGCTGTACTCCTCTTGTCCGGGAACGTTTTTCGGGGGTGACTAGTCCGCGCGCGGTACGCGGCCGTCGATATCGGTGAAGCCGTACGCCTCGGCGAGATCGGCGACCTTCCAGGCTTTCCCGCCGCGCGCCTTGCGATTCGGATCCGCGGCCAATGCAGCGACGGCGCGACCTGGGAAGCGCGGCGATTCGGCGTCATTGAGATCGAAGCTGCCCTCACCGGGCAGCGTGACGATGCGATTGCCATCGGCATCGGCCGGAACCATTTGCAGCAGTTCGGTATCCACGATGCCCGGCCACAGCGAGACTGCCGTCGCCCCGGTATCGGCGAGATCGTGCGCCAGATCGACGGTGAGCCGATCCAGCGCGGTCTTGCCGGCGCCGTAGACGGCATTGTGCATGTACCGCACCGCGCCCGGCGAGGACACGTTCACGATCAACCCGCCGGATTCGATCAGCAGCGGTGCGGCGAAAACGCTTGCCACATAGTGCGATCGCACCCCGATATCGAAGGTCTCATCCCACGCCTTGGCGGGCACCTCCCAGAATTTGCGGCCCAGCCAGCGCGCGGCGGCGGGGGAGTTGTAGACATTGTTCACCAGCACGTCCAGGCGGCCCTGCTCATCGCGCACCTGCGCGAACAGCTTCTCCACCGCCCCGTCGTCCTTGTGATCGCAGACCACCGGCACACCGACGCCGCCGAGCGCGTCGATCTCGGCGGCGGTGCCCGCCACCGTGCCGGGCAGATGTCCGGGCACGGTGGTGCGCCCGGTGACGTAGACGGTCGCACCGGCCGCGCCCAGCTCCAGGGCGATGCCCTTGCCGATGCCACGGCTGGCTCCGGTCACCACGGCGACCGTTCCGGCGAGAATCTTGGGTATTTCGCTCACGACCTCTGGACACTACCTTGAAATAAGAACGTGTTCTAGAAATTGGAGGCGGTAGTGGAGCTGACGCATCGGACGGTGGATACCGGGGAGATCCGTATGCACGTGGCGGAGCAGGGACAGGGGTATCCGGTCATCTTCTGCCACGGGTTCCCGCACACCTGGTTCATGTGGCACAACCAGCTGGAAGCGGTGGCCGCGGCCGGGTATCGCGCGATCGCGCCGGACCTGCGCGGGTACGGGCGCACCGACGCGCCCGCCGGGCTGGAGTCGTACACCAATGCGGCCGTCATCGGTGATCTGCTCTTCCTGCTCGACGATATCGGCGCGGACAAGGCCGTCTTCGTCGGTCTGGACTTCGGCGCGCAACTGGTGTGGGAGCTGTCGCTGCGCGCGCCCGAACGGGTCGCGGCGGTGGCGGTGCTGAACAATCCGTTCAGCCCGCGCCCGCACCGCGCGCCCTCGGCCTTCTGGACCCGGGCGGCCGAGAAGCACTTCCTGCACCTGTCGTACTTCCAGACCCCCGGTATCGCCGATGCCGAACTGGCGGCCGATACGCGCGGCTTCCTGGCCCGGGTCTACTACTCGCTCAGCGGCGAGTACCACTACCTGGACACCTGGAAGAACCCGCCCGGCCTCGGCTATCTGGATGTGCTGCCCGAGGCCCCGCCGCTGCCCTGGTCGTGGCTCTCGCAGGAGGAATTCGACACGCTCGTAGCCGATTTCGAGCGCACCGGATTCACCGGCGGCCTGAACTGGTACCGCAATCTGGACCGCAACTGGGAACTCACCGAGGCGTTCGCGGACGCCAAGGTCTCGGTGCCCGCCTTCTTCCTGTACGGCGAGAAGGATCCGGATATGGAGGGCTTCAGCGGTCGCGATCCGCTGGCGACCATGCGCGCGGGGGTGCCCGATCTGCGCACGGTGATCGAGGTGCCCGCCGCGGGCCATCTGGTCCAGCTGGAGCGACCGGACGCGGTGAACGCTTTCCTGGTCGACACCCTGCAGGCGCTCGGCCTGCCCGCGACCGTCACCTCATAGCGTCGGCAGGTGGCCCGCCCGTGCGCGGGCGGGCCACCTGTTCGCGATCGACCGCGAAATCCGTCCTGTGCCAAGAGAAATCAGCCGCGTCGCGCCCCGATATCGGCCCCCGGCCCGGCGATTCTTCTATCGTCTCCAGGTATGGACAGCACTGCGCTGCGCAAGGAAATCGATCGCCGCCTCGAACCGTGGTCCGCACAACTGGGTCCCGATCGAGTCGCCTACACCAACCACGTCCTGCGAGTCATCTCGCTCAGCGACCTGATCGCGAAGGGGCCGGGACCCGCGCCGAGCGATCGCCCGGAGTTCCTGGCGGCGGGCGTATTCCACGATCTCGGTATCTGGACCGCGGGCACCTTCGACTACCTCGCGCCCTCGGAGGAACTCGCCGGACACTGGCTCGAGGGCAACGGCCAGAGCGAGTTGACACCGCTGGTCACCCGGATGATCGACCAGCACCACAAACTCCGCTCCGCGGGTGATGCCGATGATCCGGTGGAGATCTTCCGCCGCGCCGACGCCATCGATGTGGAAATGGCGGTGCTGGGCCGCTTCGGCGTCTCCCGGTCCGCCTACCGCGCGCTGACCGAGGAATTCCCGGATGCCGGATTCCATCGCCGCCTGCTGCAACTCGGCGCGGAACGCCTTCGCACGCATCCGTTTTCCCCGCTGCCCGTGCTCAAGTGGTGAACCACTCACCGCCGATGAGCCGCTACGACGCCACGTCGCGGATCAGGCCGGACGAGTCGCGCGGAAATAGGTGACGCGGCTGACGTGCGGGTAGACCCGGGAATCGACCTCCTCGCAGTCGAATCCGGCCTTGCGGAGCAGGCTGGGAATTCCGTCGCCCAGGTTGGCCGCCACATGCGGGTTCTTCAGCATGCGCCGGGCGCTGAATCCATCGGCGGCGGTGAGGTTTCCACCGATATCGACCAAATGCAGCTGCCCGCCCGGGCGCAGTACACGGAACACCTCTGCGGCGGTGGCCTCCTTCACCTCGGGGTCGAGGTGATGCAGCATGAAGGCCGACAGCACATGGTCGAAGCCGCCATCCGGGAACGGGAGCGCCTGGCCGTAGGCGCGTTCATAGCGAAGTCCATTGCGGCCTTTGCTTTTACGCTCGGCGCGCGCCAGCGCCAGCGGATCCGGATCGGTGCCGACGATCTCCGCGCCGGGCTGGGCGTTCTTGGCGGCGATGGTGAGATTTCCGGTGCCGCAGCCGATTTCGAGGACGCGATCGCCGGGCGTGAGACTCGCCTGCCGCAGTAGTGCGCTGTGCACCCTGCCGGCGCCGAGCGCTCGGGTCAGCAGGTCGTAGAACGGCAGCATGCTGTCCCGGCCCGCGGCGGGAAGGTAGTCGTGCTGATTGCCCATGGCCTGCGAGAGAGGAGTATTTTTCGTCATGCCATCCATGTTGTCTGGCCGGACGCCACGGTAATTGGGTGATTCTCGGCAGAACTAGGATTATCTTTGGTTCATGTCCCAGCGCATGCACCCCACCCGATATCAGGCGGGTGTGCCGGTGTACCGCTACGCCGCCGATCCGGACGCCCCGCCGCTGTCGGTCATGCGCTTCACCGGCGATATGCGACCCGCGCACGGCATCCCGCACATTCACGACTTTCCGGTACTGATGTACATCGACGCCGGACCCGGCGACGGCGATCCGGACTTCCGAACCGGTGATCTCTACGTCGTCGCACCGGGCGCGGTCATCGATGCGGCCGGTATGCGGATGGAGAGCGCCGTCGGCGTCCTCTTCGACCCCGCCGCGCTCGGTGACGACACCCGCGCGCCCTGGCCCGCCTGGCGTGCGCATCCGCTGCTGTTCCCGTTCCTGCACGGCATGTCCACCGGGCTGCTCCGGCTGCGGGTGCCGCCGGAGCGACAACCGTCGTGGGAGTACACGCTGGCCGCGATCGAGGAGGAACTCGCCGCGCGCCGCACGGGTTTCCGGCAGGCCGCCGCGGCGCACCTGACCCTGCTGCTGGTCGATGTCGCCCGCCTGGCCGTCGATGTGGTCGGCGATCTGCGCCGCAGCAATGAGACCCTGCTGGCCGAGGTGTTCGATGTGATCGAACGGCGCTTCGCCGAACAGATCTCACTGCGCGATGTGGCGAAATCGGTGGGTATGACGCCCGCCTACCTGACCACGCTGGTGCGCCGCCGGACCGGACGTACGGTGCAGGACTGGCTCATCGAGCGCCGCATGACCGAAGCGCGCCGACTGCTCGCCGAATCAGATCTGCCCATCAACGATATCGCCAGGCGGGTAGGCGTTTTCGATCCCGGCTACTTCACCCGCAGATTCCGCCGCGAACACGGAATGACCCCGCGAGCCTGGCGTGATCGCCAGGAACCCGCGAGGTCATTCGGCTGAATCAGGAGTTATTGCCCAGGAAGGACACCGCGTTGGCCGCACCCGCGACCGCGATATCGGGTTTGCCGTCGCGATTGAAATCGGCGAGCACCGGCGTCTGCGGCTGCCCGGTCACCGGATAGCTGTTGGCGGTGGTGAGCGTACCGTCACCATTTCCGTTGAATACCACGATCTTCGAACTCAATACCGCCGACATCGCCGCGTCGAGGGTGCCATTGTGATCGAAATCCGCGACCGCGATACTGGTCGGGCCGAGGCCGGACAGATTCACCCGATTGGTCTTCTTGAAACCGCCCTGGCCATCGGAGATCAGCACGGTGGTGCTGAACGAGAACGAATCCGCGGTCACCACATCGTCGATGCCGTCACCGTTGAAATCACCGGCCCGGACATCCTCGGTGATCAATCCGCTGGTGCTGGCACCGCGGCGGGTGAACCCGCCATCGCCATTACCGGTGAACACCTCCACCTGTTGCAGCAGATCATTGTTCACGGCAATGTCGATCTTATTGTCGCTGTTGAACTTTCCGGTGGTGAACGCCGCCGCCGGTCCGGCGATGATCGCGGACGGACCCGACTTCAAGGTCCCGTCACCCTGCCCCAGCCAGGTCTGCACGCCGGTCGGAATCAGGCTCAGCACATCGGCTTTCCCGTCACCGTTGGCATCGGCGACGATGACCTCCTGCTGTGCGCCCTCCAGGGTGGTGTACTTCTTGCCCACCTTGAAGGTGCCGTCGCCATTATTGAGGAAAACCACGATCTGTGTCCACGCCTGTGCGACCACATCGGGCTTGCCATCGCCATTGAGATCGCCGGCCCCGATAGCGCCGTATCCGATACCCACCGAACCGACACGTTTTCCGGGCGAGAAAGTGCCATCGCCCTTGCCCGCCATGATAATCGGGCCGTCCCCTTGGAAATCGGCGGCGACGATATCGGGCACCCCGTCCCCGGTGAAATCCGCCCCCACCATTCCGATCGGCGACGGCCCCGGCCCCCAGGATGGAAACGACCCACCCGAGGGCGAGTCGACCGCCGCCGCGAATTGAATACTGCCCGCCGCCAAGGCCGTTCCCGGTAGTGCGAGAACAATGGCCGAGCTGACAGCGGAAAGGGAGAGGAAGGCGCGCAAAGTGCGAAGTTGCATAGGTGTTCCTGATTCGCAGTAGCACCACCGTGTGGTGGTGGCCACGGACTTTAGGACACCCGCAACCGGCATTCTCACGGCTTCAACACTTTTCGGCCGATTGCCGCACTCGCGCGCATTCCCTAGTGCACTCCACCAAGGACGCGCCCCCGCCTCACAGCACGCGGCGCAGCGCCTCCGGCGTCAGATCCGCGAGGGTCGGATAGCCGTCCACGGCCATGATGAGATCGGCCTCGGCGAGCAGTGTGCGCAGCACATGCACGATGCCGTCCGCACCGCCGAGCGCCAATCCGTAGGCGTACGGGCGGCCGATGCCGACCGCGGTCGCCCCGAGCGCGAGCGCCTTGATGATGTCCGCGCCCGATCGGATGCCGGAGTCGAACAGCACCGGCAGGCCCTCGGCCGCCGCCACCACATCCGGCAGCAGATCGATGGCCGGAATACCGCCATTGGCCTGCCGCCCACCGTGATTGGAGCAGTAGATGCCGTCCACCCCGCCATCGCGGGCACGCCGCGCGTCCTCGGGATGCGAAATGCCCTTCACGATCAGCGGCAGTTTGGTGAGCGACCGCAGCCACGGCAGATCGGCCCAGGTGAGCGGATTCCCGAAGACCTGGATCCAGCGCAGGATCGCCGTCTGCGGATCCTCGGCGGGCGATTTCGCCAGACTCTTCAGGAAGACCGGATCGCTGAAGTAGTTCGCCAGGCAGTGCCCGCGCAGCTGCGGGAAGTTACCGGTGGCCAGGTCGCGGGGCCGCCAGCCCGTCACCCAGGTGTCCAGGGTGACCACGATGCCCTTGTAACCAGCCTGTTCGGCGCGCTCCACCAGGCTGGCCGCGAGATCGCGATCGGTGGGGGTGTAGAGCTGGAAGAACCCGGGGGTGTCACCCAATTCGGCCGCGACATCCTCGAGCGGATCGACCATGAGCGTGGAGGCCACCATGGGCACCCCGGTGCGGGCGGCGGCGCGCGCGGTGGCCAGATCGCCGTGCCCGTCCCGGTCGCAGATGCCGATCACACCGATGGGAGCCATGAAAACCGGTGCGGGCAGCGTCATTCCGAACAGATCGACCGAGAGATCGCGCTGTGCCGCGCCGACGAACATGCGGGGGATAAGACCCCAGTGGTCGAAGGCGGTGACATTGGCGCGCTGGGTGCGCTCATTGCCCGCGCCGCCGGCGACATAGGACCACACCGACGGCGGCATGGCGGCCTGTGCGCGGGCCTCGAGCTCATCGAAGCTCACCGGGAACGCGGGCACCACGCCGCGCAGGCCGTTGAAGTAGATCTCGTTCTGATAGTCACCGAATGCCATGCCGCAGTCTCCAGCTCTCTCCGCATTGAGGGTCGTATCGATTGTGCGAGACTGAGCGATGCGGGCGGGTATTTCGCAGGATGTCGCCAGGAAGACGGGTTCGAATGCAGGATGATGCCAGACGCTTGAGCGAGGAAGACCTCGCGCTCATTCACGCCCTGCAACTGCGCCCGCGTGCCTCCTGGACCGAACTCGGGGGAGTGCTGGGCGTCGATCCGGTCACCGTGGCGCGGCGCTGGCAGCGGCTGGGCGAGCGCGGCGAAGCCTGGGTGTGCATGTCACCGGGTCCGTCGCTCTACGATCACGTCTGCGCCGCGTACGTCGATATCGATTGCGCCGCAGGGGAAACCGCGACCGTGGTGGCCGCGCTCGCCCGGCATCCGCATATGCTCACCCTCGAGCGCGCCGGTGGCAGCAATCGCATCTTCGCCACCGTCGCGACCCGGGATTTCGACCAGATGGCCCGCTACACCCTGGACCTGCTCCCGGCCGTCCCGCATATCGCCGCCATTCGCACGCAGATCGTCACACACTGGTTCGCCGAGGGCGGCAGCTGGCGCATCGACGCCCTCGCCCCGGATCAGCGGCAGCGCCTGCGCACACCCGCCATCGCGGCCACCCGCGCGCACGACCGCCGCATCACCGAGGTCGACCGCGCCATGATGGGACAGCTCTCGCTCGACGGCCGGGCCTCGCACCGCGCGGTCGCCGCGGCCCTTGGCACCAGCGGGGCCACCGTGAAGCGGCGCATCGATGAACTCACCCGGCTCGGCATGCTGAAGTTCCGCTGCGATTTCGCGCGCCCGCTGGGCGGCTGGCCGGTGGCGGTCACCTATCGGGCGACCGCGCCCACCGCCGCGCTGCCCGAGATCGGATACGCCCTGATCCGGCTACCGCAGACCCGCAATTGCGCGGCCGTGAGCGGTACCCACAATCTCATTCTGCAGGCCGGATTGCACTCGGTCGCCGAGGTGACGCGTTTCGAAAACCAGCTCACCACCGCACATCCCGGCCTGGTCGTCGCCGAACGCACTGTGACGCTGCGGCATGAGAAACTGCTCGGCCGAATTCTGGACTCGCACGGCCGATCCCGCGATATCGTGCCGCCCGATATCTGGGCCGACACCACTCGGTAGTTCGCGTTCGGATAATCCGCCGCACAGGTGCTCACGCCGATCACGATCATCTCCGCGACGGCGTTGGAACTGGTCAGTGTGCGAAACGCGAGTAGCGCACAGCTCGAACCCACTCGCACTCGCATCCGATTCCCGCGACACACCTAATTGCCCGGGCGCTGGTCGGTAGGGTCGAAGGATCCACCAGCATTCGACTCGAAAGGCGTCGCTCATGCTCGCCGACCGATATGCCGCCGCATTCCAATCCGTCGATACGACCGCACTCTGTGACGCCGACAAGTCATTACGGGTGATGGACAGTGCGATTCGACCGCGTTCGGCGGGTATCGGAATCCTGGGACCCGCCTTCACCGTTCGCTGTCAGGACGACTTCTTCGGAGCATTGCGTGCCATCGAGGCGGCCGCGCCCGGCGATGTGGTCATCGTCGACGGCGGCAGTAGCGAAATCGCGCTCGCGGGTGAGCTTTTCGCGCGCGGTGCGCTGGTGCGCGGGCTCGGCGGCATCATCGTCGACGGCGGGTACCGGGATATCGGCTATGTCCGCGAATGCGAACTGCCCATCTACAGCCGCTTCATCACGCCCATGTCCGGTTCCACCACCGAACTCGGTGAACTCCAGGTGCGGGTCACCTGCGGCGGCGTGCCGGTGAGTCCCGGCGATATGGTGCTCGCCGATCAGGAGGGCATCGTGGTGGTCGAACCGGCCGCGCTCGACGGACTGCTGGCCGCCGCGGCGGCGGTGAAACAGGCCGAATCCCGTGTCATCGCGAAACTCGACGCCGGTGCGACCCTGAGCGATTGCCTCAATATCGCCGCGCATACCGAGGCGCTGGAGAACGAGGCCGAATCCGCGCTGACCTTCCTTGTCTGATCGGCCCGCCTACCGGGTCACCGCCCTCGAATCCGGTACCCTGCCTCCGGTTCGATGATCTGTCCACGATTGGTCCGGAAATCCGAAAGACGGGGCACGATGAGCGGATTGGAAGTTTCGCGCGGCATAGCCGGTACGGCGGTCGCGGCAGCATGTCTGGCGGTGACGGTGGCCGTCATCGCACCGCAGGCGGGCGCGGCGGCGACGCCGAACCTGTCGGTCTCCATGTCGGGGGCGCCGATCGGGCCGGTCAAGGTGGCCTCGGTCGGCTGCGGGCAGACCGCGGTGGCCTCGGTGAAGATGGCGGACGGCACCCCGGTATCGCACGGGTTCGTCGAATTCACCAGCCACCTGCCGAATATGGGCGGCAATGTGGTGGGCACGGTGCCGGTCACCGACGGCACCGCCAGCATCTTCTGGGTTCCGGGTGTCGAGGGCACGCATACGGTGAGCGCGTTCTACTTCGACGATTCGTCGGATATGCGTCCCGCGGTCGGCCAGACCACCATCAACGCCGTGAACCTGAACGGTATGTGCGTCTGATTCGTACGACGGTTGCTCCGGCCCGAGTCACTGTGGGCCGGAGCGCTTTTCAACTCGCGTACAGGCCGATCACCGGTTTCCGGGACGGTTGCAGGGTGGCGAGCAGGGTGCGCACCACATCCTCCGAGACGGCCACGCAACCCGCCGTCGGCCTGCCGACGTCACCGTGTACGAAGAAGGCCGAACCCGCGCCGGGCAGCGCCGGAGAACGGTTGTAATCGATGACCAGCGCGTGGTTGTACTGCGGCTCCGTGCGCCCCAGGTTTTCACTCAGCGAGGTGTCGAACGGGCAGTCCGGGGAGGCGCAGCGGAAGCTCCGGTTGTACAGCGGACTTTCCACATCCGAGACCCACCACCAGGTATTGGATCGGTCGATCGCGATGTAGGGCAGCCGCGCCGCCGGATCCGGAATGCGGCCGAATCCCTCGGTCAATGCGAAAGTGCCCTTCGGAGTGAAGGACCGGCCCTCCGCGGCGAGTTCGGAGATCCCCTCCGCCCCGACCCACGCGGGCGTCGCAAAGCTGCGCTTCCAGTCCCGCAGGCGATTTCGCTGCCACAACTCCAGGGTTCCGCGCGCTTCACCGGCAGGGGCGGTCACCCACACCACCTGGGTGCCGGGGATCGAATCCGGATCGAATGGCGGCTTGTCCGTAGTGACGCGCGGCAAAAGCGCAACGCCGAGCCCAACGACGAATACCGCCATGATCCACCGCCCTGCTGTTCGAACGCCGATATCAGCCAATCTCACTCGAGTCCCCGGCTGTATCGGCCGTCGATGTCCAGCCTGACACGCTGAAATGCTCACCGCGCCGAAACAGATCCAATCCGGCATTTGTATAGGGGACCGTGTCCGGTGGAATCTCATCGAACCCGAACCAGCGCAGATCGGAGCACTTGTCCGGTTCGGCATTGAAGGGTTCACCGGACCAGCGATCGGCGTGAAAGAAGAATCCGACGCGGGCCTGCCCATCGGGCGGGAGATAGTGCACCGTGGCCGCCATGCGAATGTCCTTGCGGCGGAGTCCTATACCGATCTCCTCGGCCGCCTCGCGAATCATCCCGGCTTCCAGATCCTCACCGGATTCCAGCTTGCCGGACGGCAGATTCCACAATCCGTCCGAATAGCCGGTATTCGTCCGCCGCGCGAGCAGCACCTCATTGCCGCGCGTCAGAATGAGCAGGACATCGACGTAGCTCGTATACGGCACAGGGCATCTCCGTTCACGGCGCGGCTCGGGGGTCGAGCGCGAAGCGGTGCAGTAGCTCATCGACCGCCGCGGCCGGTGCGGGCATACGGGCAATCTCCGAGCGAATGCGTTCGGCGGCACTACGATACGCGTCCCCGGTAAGCAGCAGGCTAACTCCCTCGGCAACGGCGGCCGGGGTGATGCGGTCCGGCGGCAGCACGCGCGCCGCGCCCGCCTGGCGGACGGCGGCGGCCGTGGGGAATTGGTCCGCACCGCGCGGGGACAGCAGCAGGGGGATGCCGTGCGTGAGGGCGGCCAGGGTGGTGCCCGCGCCGGCGTGGCAGAGCACCGCGTCGCAACGGGGGAGCAGGGCGGACAGTGACAACCATTGCGCGACATGAATATTGCCGGGTTGCGGGCCGATCGCCGCGGGGTCCGTATCGCTGCCGAGAGTCACGATGATGTCCGCGTCGAGGTGGGCGAGTCCTTCCAGTAGCGGTCCGAAGGCCGCGGGCTGATTGAAGATCGGCACGGTGCCCAGTGATACGTAGACCACCGGCCGATCGCCCAGTCGGGTTGCCCAGTCCGGGAGTTCGTCATCTTCGTTTCCCGGGACCGCCGGGCGGATCGGCATTGCGATCCGCTGTGCGGGGCCGAGATCGGATTGCAGGCTGGCGGGGACCGGATCGATATAGCCGTGCCGGTACAGGCCCGCGTATTCATCGGGTTCGAGACCGGATGAATGCCACAGCGGGGCAACCCATTCCGCCATCGCGGTGATCAAGTCGGGTTCGAGGAGCAGGCCGGTGCCGTACGTGACCGACGCGATGCCGAGTTCGGCCGCCAACAGCGGTGCGGCCAGATCCACCGGTGCGTGCACGATCAGATCGGGGGCGAATCCCCGTGCGATCTGGCGTAATTCGGGCAGTTTCGCCGGTGCCATGACGCGGCTGAACATCACCGCGCCGATGCGCCACGGCTGCGTCCCGGCGCTGAACTCCGGCAGGGTCACCGCCTGCGCCGCGGCGTCCGGTGCGTTCGGGCCCGCCTGCGCCGCCGGTAATCCGGCCGCTTCGACGCGGGGAATCAATTGCGGTGCGGTCGCCACCAGTATGTTGTGCCCGCGGGCGCGCAATGCTCGCGCCAGCGGGACCACGGGCGCGAAGACGCCTTCCATCGGAGTTGTCGAACAGAGCACTCGCATATCGCCGAACCTCCCTCAGCTATAGTGCGCTATATAGTGAACTATAGATAGGATGGTAGGCATGTCAACCGCTCCCGCTCGCGGCGGTCGCCGTGCTCAGACGCGTCGTCGCATTGCCGAGGCCGCGGCCGCGCTGTTCGCCGAGCGCGGGTACGCGGCAACCACGCTGCAAGCCATCGCCGATGCCGCGGGCGTACACGTGCAGACCATTTACCAGGCGTTCGGTACGAAGGTCGCGGTGCTGGCCGAGACTGCGGCGGTGCTGGTCGCCGGGCCCGATGAGGAGTCCTCGACGCCGCCGCCGGAGCGCAAATGGGTTCGGGAGCTCTTCGCCGAGCCCGATCCGGTCCGGCAGTTGTTCCTCTATGCCGTGCACATGCGGACTGTTTCCGAGCGGTACATGTCGCTGCTCGATGTCATGCGGGTAACCGCCGCGGTGGATCCCGAGGTGGGGGCCTTCCTGACCACCGCCGAACGCGGCCGGTATGACGGTCCCGCCCACATCACACCCGAACTGGCCGCCAAAGGCGCTCTGCGCCACGATCTCACCGCCGAGCGTGCGGCGGACATCATGTACGCGCTCACCGCCTATGACGTCTACCGCTCGCTCATGGTCGACCGCGGCTGGTCTGCCACCGATACCGAACGGTGGGTGGCGGAAACCCTGGCCTTGGCGCTGCTGGCTCCCGCCGCTCAGTAGGGAAGTGGCTTATTCGCCTCGACCCAGCCGCGCTCGATATCGGTACCGGGGAGCGGCGGGAACTGGCCCGCGATCATCCAGGTGTCTCGCGGGACTTCCGTGACGTTGAATTCGAGGTGCAGGCCGCGATCCTGGGTGTACGGGGCGATCAGGGCGTGCAGGCGTTCGGTCATTCGCTTGCGCATTTCGGGATCGTCGAGTTGGCGCGCCAGATGGTCGATGGTGATGCGCACCGCCGGAATCGCTTGGCCGCCAACGTAGAAGGAGTCGGCCGGGATCTCGTGGAACAGCACCACCGCGTAGAACTCCGGCAGCCCGAACCGCGCGTAATAGTCGGTGATGTCCTTGGCGAAGCTCTGCTTGTCTTCCGCCGTGAAGGTGTCGGCGGGATGATGGATATGCCACAGCGGCATGATGAATTCCTTTGAACGAAGGGGAATTTCAGCGACTGAACGGCAATGCGAGGCCCTCGACCGGCCCGGTCAGCGAAGCCTTGACGCTCCTGGTGAACTCATCCACCAGCACCTCCGCCGCACCCTGCTCCAGCCCATCGGCCACCGCCCCCGCCACTTCCGCCGGACTGATCTTCGGCGCACTGATCGCCTTCACCATGTCGGTATCGGCGAACCCCAAATGCACCCCCAGCACCTGAGTTCCCTGCCCCGCCAGCTCGATTCGCAGCGAATTGGTGATCGACCACAGCGCCGCCTTCGACGCCCCGTACGCTCCCGCCCCCGAACTCCACGACAGCACCGAATGAATATCCACCAGCGCCCCACCCCCGTTCGCCGCGAGTATCGGCGCGAACGCCCTGGCAATCAGCAACGGCCCGAAAACGTTCGTCTCGAACGTCTCCAACACATCCCCCATCTCCCCGCGCAACAGCGATCCCGACCGCAAAACCCCCGCATTATTCACCACAATCCCCACATCCCCCGCCCGATCCGCCACCGCCGCAACCGAATCCGGATCGGTAACCTCCAACTCCACCGCCACAACCCGCGAATCCTCACTAACCTCCGGCTTCCTGGCGGTCACATACACCTTCGCCGCCCCCCGCTCCAAAAACTCCCGCGCGAACGCCCGCCCCAACCCCCGCTGCCCGCCGGTAACCAATACGTTCGCACCCTCAATCGCGGTCATGTTCGCCTCTCTCATCCCTTCGAAACCATCTGACTATATAAAACTATAGCCATCTAGGGTGCGCAGCGCACCTGTTTCCTTTCGAGTGGATCAGGAGCGTGGCAGATCCAGCGTCCCGAACCGATGCGCGGCCCAGATGCGCCGCGATCGATCCTCGGGGTAGGTCCGCCGGCTGGCTGGACGTTGTAGACGCGGGTGGCGCGTGCGCGCGCGAATCGACACGCCGGCGCCTTGCCGAATCTACCGATGCCCCACCATGGCCCGTGCCCTGGCTACGTCGCCCCGACCTCACCGCTATTCGATGGTGAGATTCGCACGCACACAAACGAATCCGGTGAACCGACGACGCTGCCAGCTTTCAGCCGCGCACACAAAGGGTGACCGGACTCGGGAACAAGCAGTTCAGCGCATTCCCCAGATCCTGCGCACTCCCGCTCACGAACGGCGCACTACTCCCGGCCAACAGCCCAGCCAACGAATGTGCACTCCCGGACAGCGCCCCTCCTCCCGACCCCGTAACCGCCTGCGCGGAACCCAAATTCACCGGAACATCCGCGGACCCCAACGGCAGCGCGGACGCCGACCCCGCGCCGACGGCGGAAAGTGCTGCGGCACAGGCAAGAACGGTCAAACTCTTCTTCATCATGGACTGCGACGGTAGTGAACATGACTGTCATTCGGTCGCCCCCATTTGCTTGGGCGGGAAGACTGCGGGCAGCCAAGGTTTGGTGTCGGACCTATGCGGGATGCTGTGTGGCATGGGTGTGGGTGATGGGCGGGCGGAGCCGCCTCGGTTGGCGGGGGAGTTGATTGTGCGGTTGGTGGAGGCTCATTTTCGGGGGTCGGCGCATTTGCCGATGTGTCATGCGGAGGATGTGTTGCCGTTGTTGCGGGGAGATGATCGCGAGTATCGGGCTGCGGCGGCGTTGTTTGAGGCTGGGAAGGTGTTCTATCCGTTGGGGTATGAGTCCTGAGGGTGGGTTAGGGGTGGGCGCGGGTTGAGTGGAAGTGGTAGGTGGTTACGGCTGCGGCGGTGATGGCGGCTGCGACCGCGGTGAAGATGACTTGGGGGTGGTCGAGGGTGTTGTCGCCCGCGAGGAGGCAGGAGGCGATGTTGATGAGCCAGTGGCCTACTGCTGCGATCAGGACTCTTTGGCTGAAGGTGCCGGTGCTGAGGTAGCCGAGGATGGTGGCGAAGGCGAGGACGCCTGTGAAGAAGCAGAGGGCGGTTAGCGGGCCTGCGGTGAAGGCTTGGACGTGCCATAGGGCCCAGGTGGTTCCGGTGGTCAGGATTGCCGCGAATTTGGTCAGGCGGGATTCGAGGAGGGGTTGCATGAGGCCGCGCCAGCCGGTTTCCTCGCCGAATGCGCCGATCAGCTGGAGGGGGATGAAGATGGCGAAAGGTACGCCGCCTACCGGGGCGGGGCCTACCGGGGCGGTGTTCGTGAGCAGGGCGGCTGCGGTGATGAGTAGGTAGAAGAGTGTGCAGGCTGTTACTGCCGCCAGTAGGTTTTTGGTCAGTTGGCGGGAGGAGGTCGCCGGGGGGAGTGCGGCGGTGATGGTTTTTCTGAATAGGAGCCAGGTTGTCAGTGCGCCCAGGGCGGGGGCGAACTGGACCAGGGACAGGGCGGCGGGGTCTATGCGCGAATGAGGTTGTGCCGCAAGTAGAGCAACTGAGGCGGTGAGGGTCGCGAGGATGTAGATACCCAGGGCGGACCATAGCTTTGCGGCCGTTGGTGATCGCGGAACGCGGGCGGGGCCGGGGTTCGCGTTGCTGATACCGGTGGGGCTCACAGGCATCACCCTGGCAGGCGATATCCCATTGAGGGATCACCCTGGAGTACTGGATTTCGGGTGTGAACAGGGGGCGCGACGCGAAAGCCGAGTCACCCTAAGGGGACTCGGCTTTCGCGGGGCTATCGATCGACATCCACTGTCAGGAGTCGCTTCGTCCGAAGACGACCCGGCTACCGGTTGACGGCTGCCGTCAGCGGGGGAGATCCGCCGCGGCGGCTTCGTCGAGCAGCCAGGTGGTGGACTCGGTGCCGATGGCACCGGCCGCCGGGATGTCCAGGGGGGACGCGCCGTTCAAGGCTGCGGCTACCGCCGCGGCTTTGGCCTCACCCGCGGTGATGATCATGACGTGCCGGGACTTGCGGATGGCAGGCAGCGTCAGGGTGATGCGGGCCGCCGGGGGCTTGGGCGAATGGGTTTCCGCCACAACGAGATCGTGCTCCTCGCGGGTGGCGGCGGTATGCGGGAAGAGCGAGTTGATATGGCCCTCACCGCCCATGCCGAGCAGGTGGAGGTCGAAGGCCCCGTGTTCGGCGAGGTGCGCGTGCACGGTGGCCGAGTACTCGCCGGTGGCTTCGAGAATGTCCGGGTAGTCGCCACTCGAGGTCTCGGTGGGGTGCACGCGGGACGGATCCACGGGGACATGGTCCAGGAGCGCCTCGCGGGCCTGCAGGTCATTGCGCTCGGGATCGCCGGTGGGGACGAAACGCTCATCGCCCCAGAAGATGTCGAGCTTCGACCAGTCGATGTCACCGGGAGCCTTGCGCACCCATTCCAGCAGCCCGATACCGGTACCGCCGCCGGTGAGGATCACCGAGGCGGACCCGCGCAGGCGCTGCGCCTCGACAACCTGAACCACGAAACGCGCGGCGGCAGCCTGAACGAGTTCGTCGGGCCCGCTGAAGGTTTCGACGGTGGGCTTACTCATAGGTCACCTTCTCGATTCCGGTCAGCGCCTCGGCGTAGATCTCATCGGCGTCGAGGTGGCGCAGTTCCTCGGCGAGGCAGTCACGAGTTTCCCTGCGCGCCAAAGCGAATCGCTGATCGGGTTCGCCGGTGCGGGTCAGGGTGGCGGTACGCCCGTGTTGCGGGCGGGCGATGGAGATCGACACCGAGGATCGGCGCATCTCCACCTTCAGCTCACCGGTCTTGCGCACCACCGGGCAATCCAGCCGGGCGGCCAGCCAACCCGCGAGCATGTCCAGCGCGGGCTCATCGCGCAGACCCGAAATCGTCACGGACTCAACGGCTTCGAACGGCGCTTCATCGAGTGCCGCCGCCAGCAGCGCCCGCCAGTAGGTGATCCGGCTCCACGCCAGATCGGTATCGCCGGTCGCGTACGAATCGCGACGCTTCTTGATCGTCTCCTGCGGATCCGCCGCGAACGTCGCATCGGTGATGCGCCGAGTCGCCAAGCGCCCCACCGAATCCTTGGACGGGAACTCCGGGGCCCCGCGCGGCCACCACGCCACCACGGGGGTGTCGGGCAGCAGGAACGGCACCACCACACTGCTCTCGTGCGCCACCAGATCACCCTGCAACCGCAGCACGATCACCTCGGCCGCACCGGCATCCCCGCCGACTCGGATCTGAGCGTCCAAGCGCGTGCCCGCATTGCGGTCACCGCGTGCGAGAACTATTACCCGGCAAGGATGTTCACGCGAGGCGTCATTGGCCGCATCGATCGCGTCCTCGGCCTCGGAGCTGTCCAGGGTGCACACCACCAG
Source organism: Nocardia sp. NPDC056000 (assembly GCF_042269265.1). NCBI lineage: Bacteria > Bacillati > Actinomycetota > Actinomycetes > Mycobacteriales > Nocardiaceae > Nocardia > Nocardia sp. NPDC056000. Next base: position 130,951 of record NZ_JBHJXS010000003.1, read on the forward strand.
GGTCAGCACCCGCCCCACGGTGACCACGCCATTGGCCTCGCGCAGCTGAATCAGCCGCTTGGACACCTCGCGGGTATCGGTATCGGGCATATCGATGATCACGGTCGCCGCCATTCCCGCCCGCTGCGCGCGAGCATCTCGTCAGCGGATTCCGGGCCCCAGGTCCCGGCCTCGTACGGATCCGGTTTCCCGGTCGACGCCCAATGGTCGAGCACGGGATCCAGTATGTTCCAGGACAATTCGACTTCCTCATTGACCGGGAAGAGCGACGGAACACCCAGCAGCACATCGAGAATCAGCCGCTCGTACGCCTCGGGGGAGTCCTCGGTGAAGGCTTCGCCGTAGCTGAAGTCCATATTCACATCACGGACCTCCATGCTGGACCCGGGCACCTTGGACCCGAATCGCATGGTGATGCCCTCATCCGGCTGCACCCGAATCACCAGGGCGTTCTGCCCGAGCTCCTCGGTCATGGTCTGATCGAACGGCAGATGCGGTGCGCGCTTGAACACCACCGCGATCTCGGTGACGCGGCGGCCCAGGCGTTTTCCGGTGCGCAGATAGAACGGCACCCCCGCCCAGCGCCGCGTCTCCACGGCCAGGGTGATTGCCGCATAGGTCTCGGTGCGCGAATTCGGGTCGAAACCCTCCTCCTGCAACAGCCCCACCACGGGTTCACTGCCCTGCCACCCGGAGGTGTACTGCCCGCGCGCGGTCGTCTCGTCGAGCGGCTCAGCGAGTTTCGTCGCCGAGAGCACCTTGATCTTCTCGATCTGCAATTGCTTGGGCTGGAAGGACACCGGCTCTTCCATCGCCGTCAGCGCCAGCAGCTGCAGCAGATGGTTCTGGATCACATCGCGGGCCGCGCCGATACCGTCGTAATAGCCTGCGCGCCCGCCCAATCCGATGTCCTCGGCCATGGTGATCTGCACATGGTCGACGTAATTGGCATTCCAGATCGGATCCCACAGCTGGTTCGCGAAGCGCAGCGCCAGAATATTCTGCACCGTCTCCTTGCCCAGGTAGTGGTCGATGCGGAAGACCGACGACTCCGGGAACACCCGATTGACCAGCGCGTTGAGATCGCGCGCACTCTCCAGATCGTGCCCGAACGGCTTCTCGATCACCACGCGCCGCCAGGCCGGAGCCTGTTCGGTCTGCGCCGGATTCGGTTGCGCCAGACCGTTCTTGGAGAGCCCATCCAGCACAATCGGGAACTCGGTCGGCGGAATCGCCAGGTAGAAGGCGTGATTGCCGCCCGTCCCGCGATCCCGATCGAGATCCTTGAGCGTGGTGGCCAGCCGATGGAAGGCGGCGTCGTCCTCGAAAGTGCCTTGGACGAACCGCAATCCCTCGCGCAGCTGCTCCCACACTTCCTCGCGGAAGGGTGTGCGCGCCGACGAGCTGACCGAATCCTTCACCAGGGTCGCGAATTCCTCATCGGAGAAATCGCGCCGGGCGAACCCGACCAGGGCGAAACCGGGGGGCAACAGCCCCCGGTTCGCCAGGTCATAGATGGCCGGCAGCAGTTTGCGCCGCGACAGGTCACCGGTCACCCCGAAAATCACCATGCTGCACGGTCCGGCGATGCGGGGAACCCGGCTGTCCCGCCCATCGCGGAGCGGGTTCCCCTTCGTGACCGTTGTCGCCGCGCGGGCTGTCACCGTCAGTTTCCTCCGGCTACCTGGAGCTGCTCGGTCGTGGCGACCAGCAGTTCCTCCCAGGACTTCACGAATTTGTCGACGCCCTCGACCTCGAGCACACCGAATACCTCGTCCAGGTTGACGCCGGCGGCGGCGACCTGATCGAAGATCTCCTGTGCGGCCGGACCGGTGCCGGACAGCGTGTCCCCGGTGATCTCGGCATGATCGGCGGCGGCCTGCAGCGTCTTCTCCGGCAGCGTGTTCACCGTGTTCGGACCCACCAGCTCGGTCACGTACATGGTGTCCGGGTAGTCCGGGTTCTTCACACCGGTCGAGGCCCACAGCGCCCGCTGTGCGTTCGCGCCACCGGAGGCCCGCAGCCGCGCGTACACCGAAGTGTGTGCGCCACCGTCGAAGACATCCTGGTAGGCGGCATAGGCCAAGCGCGCGTTGGCGATTCCGGCCTTACCGCGCAGCGCCAGCGCCTCCTCGGTGCCGATGGCCTCGAGGCGCTTGTCGATCTCGGAGTCCACGCGGGACACGAAGAACGAAGCGACGGAATGGATCTTGGCCAGATCGTGCCCGGCGGTCAGCGCGTTGGTCAGACCGTCCAGGTACGCGCCCATGACCGCGCGGTACCGCTCGACCGAGAAGATCAGCGTCACATTCACGCTGATGCCCTCGGAGATCACCCGCGTGATGGCCGGAATACCGGCCTCGGTCGCCGGAATCTTGATGAGCAGGTTCGGCCGGTCGACGATCTTCCACAGCTCGATGGCCTGCGCCACCGTGCCGTCGGTGTCGAACGCCAGGCGCGGATCGACCTCGATGGAGACGCGGCCGTCCTTACCGTTCGAGGCCGCGAACACGTCGGCGAAGATATCGCAGGCCGCGCGCACGTCATCGGTGGTGATGGTGCGAATCGCGGAATCCACATCGGCGCCGCGGGCGGCGAGCTCGCGCACCTGAGCGTCGTAATCGTGGCCCTGCGACAGCGCGCCCTGGAAGATGGTCGGGTTCGTGGTGACACCGACGACACTGCGGGTATCGATCAGGTCCTGGAGGTTCCCGGACTTGATGCGATCACGCGAGAGATCGTCGAGCCACACCGAGACCCCGGCGGCCGACAGGGCCGCGAGGTTGGTGTTCTGAGTCATGGTGGCTTATCCCTTCACCTTGGTGAGCGAGCGGTTGGCGGCGTCGACCACAGCTTCGGTGGTGATGCCGAACTCGCGGAACAGCGTCTTGTAATCGGCGGAGGCGCCGAAGTGCTCGATGGACACGTTCTCACCGGCGTCACCGGTGAATCGGTGCCACGGCATCGCGATCCCGGCCTCGACCGTGACCCGTGCGCGCACCGACGGCGGCAGCACCTGATCCCGGTAGGCCTGATCCTGCGCGTCGAACCACTCCACACACGGCATGGACACCACGCGGGTGCCGACACCCTGCGCCTCGAGCGTAGCGCGGGCTTCGACCGCGAGCTGGAGTTCCGAACCGGTGGCGATCAGGATCACCTGCGGTGTGGCGGTGGATGATTCGGCCAGCACGTAACCGCCCTTGGCGACACCCTCGTACGAGGTGCCCTCCTGGATCGGCAGATCCTGACGGGTCAGCGCCAGCGCGGACGGACCGTCCTGATGCGGGGCATCGGCGGGCACGAAATGCGAATGCCGTTCGGCGGAGTCACGTTCCAGGATGGTGCGCCAGGCGTACGCGGTCTCATTGGCGTCACCCGGGCGCACCACGTTCAGGCCCGGGATGGCGCGCAGCGCGGCCAGATGCTCGATCGGCTGATGCGTGGGACCGTCCTCGCCCAGGCCGATGGAATCGTGCGTCCACACGTAGGTGACCGGGGTGCGCATGAGCGCGCCCAGGCGCACCGCGGGGCGCATGTAATCGGAGAACACCAGGAAGGTGCCGCCGTACGGACGCGTGGGACCGTGCAGCGCAATGCCATTGAGAATCGAGCCCATGGCGTGCTCGCGGACACCGAAGTGCAGCGTGCGGCCGTACGGGTTGGCCTTCCACATACCGGTGGAGATGTCCTCCGGGCCGAAGCTCGGGGTGTTCGGCATGGTGGTGTTGTTGGACTCGGCGAGGTCGGCCGAACCGCCCCACAGTTCCGGCAGCACCGGCGCGAGCGCGGCGAGCACCGCACCGGACGCCTTACGGGTGGCCATACCCTTCGGATCGGCGGGCCACGACGGCAGCGTCTCGGCCCAGCCCTGCGGCAGCGCGCGGGTCTGCAGGCGATCGAAGAGCGCCTTGTTCTCCGGGTTGGCCGCGGCCCACGCGTCGAACTGATCCTGCCAAGCGGCCTTGGCGGCCTTGGCACGATCGGCGACCTGGCTGCGAGTGTGCGCTATGACCGACTCGTCGACCTCGAAGTTCTGCTCCGGGTCGAAACCCAGCACCTTCTTGGTGGCGGCGACCTCGTCCTTGCCCAGCGCCGCGCCGTGCGCGCCACCGGTGTTCATCTTGGTCGGAGCCGGGAAGCCGATGATGGTGCGCAGCACGATGATCGACGGCTTATCGGTCACGGCCTGCGCGGCGGTGACTGCCTCTTCGATACCGGTCACATTCTCGCCGCCCTCGACGACCTGCACATGCCAGTCGTAGGCGCGGTAGCGCGCGGCCACATCCTCGGTGAACGCGATGCGGGTGTCATCCTCGATGGAGATGCGGTTGTCGTCGTAGAAGACGATCAGATTGCCCAGCTGCTGGGTGCCCGCGAGCGAGGACGCCTCGGAGGTGACGCCCTCTTCCAGATCGCCGTCGGAGGCGATGACGTAGATGAAGTGATCGAACGCGCTCTCGCCCTGTGCCGCAGCCGGATCGAACAGGCCGCGCTCACGCCGCGACGCCATCGACATGCCGACCGCCGACGCCAGACCCTGACCCAGCGGACCGGTGGTGATCTCCACACCGTTGGTGTGCCGGTACTCGGGGTGGCCCGGGGTCAGCGAACCCCACTTGCGCAGGTTCACCAGGTCATCGAGCTCGAGACCGAAACCGGCGAGGTACAGCTGGACGTACTGGGTGAGGCTGGAGTGGCCGCAGGACAGCACGAAACGGTCGCGCCCCACCCACTCCGGATCACTCGGATCGATGCGCATCACACGCTGAAACAGCGTGTACGCCAACGGCGCCAGGCTCATTGCGGTACCGGGATGGCCGTTTCCGGCGTTCTGCACCGCATCGGCGGCGAGGACACGGGCCGTGTCAACGGCCCTGGTGTCCACTTCGGACCAGTCGGTGGGGTGATGCGGCTGCGTGAGGGCGCGGATGTCGTCTGTGACTGACACGACCGAGGTTCTCCTGACCTTCTCGTGAACACTGAGGTTGTCGGCGGGCTCGCTGGCGGGGGCGTGCGCGATGCGCCGACTCAATCATCCGACAGCGCACCGGACTAGCCACCACCCTAGAGGTGGCGGTTTCCGCTCCACGCGGGAACCCGCGTTCACCGGCCGACGTGTCGACGTTCGTGTCCTCGCGCGGACCCTTTCGTGATGCCCCGTAGACCCGATTTCGAACCGGTTTCGGTGCGTCCGGGCCGGACCTGGGCGAGAGCACGGTCGGCGTGGGTCTACCATGCTCTGTAGTAGTAGCCGCGCCGGCACAGTCATGTCTCCAAGGGGGATAGCAGAGCGCGCTGCTTTCCAGACCGGATCAAGTGCACGGCGTGCGAGGAGAAACAGTGCGGATTGGGCAACAGCCGGGTGGCGCTCACGGCTCCTCCGGGACGGTGCTGGCCGACCGCGTCACGGGTAGTGGACCGCTCGCCGCGGGCACCCGGCGGGTGCTGGCGTATATCGCGCTCACCAAGCCCCGGGTGATCGAGTTGTTGCTGGTGGCAACGATTCCCACCATGCTGCTGGCCGACCGCGGGCACGCGGATCTGCGGCTCATCCTGGCCACGCTGTTCGGCGGGTGGATGGGCGCGGCCTCGGCCAACACGCTGAACTGCGTGGCGGACGCCGATATCGACAAGGTGATGAAGCGGACCTCCAAGCGTCCGCTGGCGCGCGAGGCCGTGCCGACGCGCAATGCCGCGGTCTTCGGCATCGTGCTCGGGCTCGGGTCGTTCGCGTGGCTGTGGTGGCAGGCGAACCTGCTCAGCGGTGTGCTGGTGGTGGCGACGATTCTGTTCTACGTCTTCGTCTACACCCTGGGGCTCAAGCGGCGCACCTCACAGAATGTGATCTGGGGCGGCGCGGCCGGATGTATGCCCGCGCTCGTGGGCTGGTCCGCGGTCACCGGCAATATCGGCTGGCCCGCCATTGTGCTGTTCCTGATCATCTTCTTCTGGACGCCGCCGCACACCTGGGCGCTCGCCATGCGCTACAAGGAGGATTACAAGGCGGCCGGCGTGCCGATGCTGCCGGTGGTGGCCACCGAGCAGGTCGTCACCAAGCAGATCGTCATCTACACCTGGTTGACGGTGCTGGCGACGCTGGCACTGGTTCCGGCGGCCGGAGCTATCTACGCGGCCGTGGCCATCGCGGCGGGCGCGTGGTTCCTGCTGATGGCGCACCAGCTCTACTCCGGCGTGCGCCGCGGCGAGCCGGTGAAGCCGCTGCGCCTGTTCCTCCAGTCGAACAACTACCTCGCCGTGGTCTTCTGCGGCTTGGCGGTCGACTCGGTCATGGGCTGGAACACCCTGGGCCACATCGCCTTCGGCTGACCCGCGACACTTCGAAACATCACCGCCGCCGGACCCCGTGTCCGGCGGCGGTTTTCGTTATTCGACGGCCTGGCGCTCGGCGACCGAAGTGAGGTATTTCAGTTCGGCTTTGAGTTCGGCGACCTCGGCGGCGCGCTCATCGCGGACCTCCTCCTGCTCGCGCAGACTGATCCGCAGGCTCTCGATCACATCGTTCACCGTGCTCAGCTTGCGGTCGGCTCCCGCCAGCAGCCATTCCACGACATCGCGCCGATCGACCTCGCCACTGACATCCGACACCCACCGCACCGCGTACTCCACCCACTCCTGCGGCTTGGGCATCTTCTCCTCATCCCACCCCTTGCGCAGCGCGGTCTTGGTGGACAGGATCTTCTCCCCGTCCCCGCCCTTGACCAGCGAATTCACATGCACCAGGCTGATTTTCCCCGCACTGGTCACCACCACCAGAAGCCGATACTTCCCCGCCAAATGCATCCGCAACTCCGCGGCCCCCCGCCCATCGGCGTCCATGGCCCCCAGCCACGGCCCCTCCGCCGCCTCGATAATCGACTCCAAAATCCCCAACTGCCCGATCCCCCTGCGCAACCGCGTCGCCCGCCTGCGCAAATCCTCGGGCGTATCTCTCATCTGATCCCAGTGCATAGCACCCGCTCTCTCCTCACCAGCCCCAAAACCTGCACCAATGAAGATATATGCGGATTGCCTCTCAACCCGACAGCGACGGCTGCCGGGTACCGGAGACCAACGATGCGGGTGCGCTACTTCGGCGGGAACTGGCCGTTGGCTTGGACCGTGGTGCCGCTGAGGGTGAAGGTCACCGTGCTGGGGCCGCCTTCGGGGCAGCAGAGGGCTTCGTTGCCCTTGAGCCAGCGGTAGTCGACGGAGACGGCGGTGCGGGTTTTGCCGGTGACGCTGGTGTAGCCGTAGGGCTGGGAGGTGGCGGTGCCGAGGTAGGTGCCGTTGGTGAAGAAGAGGATGTGGGTGTAGGGGTGGATATTGCCTGAGGTGGCTACCAGGTAGGACAGGACGCCGGTGCAGCCGTCCGCTATCGCGTCGTTGCTGCCCGATTCGACCTGCCAGGGGCCGGAAGCGGTTGCGGCGAGGCGGTTCAGGGATGTGTTGGCGAGTGCGGAGTTGACGTCGAAGCAGAGGCCGTGGCCGCTGCCGTTCGGGGCGGCGACGGTGGTCGCGGGCGGGTTGTTGGGTGCGGGGCTTTCGGTGATGGCGGTGCCGGGCGCGGTTTCGGTGCTGACGGGGGTCTGCTGACCGGGTTGCGTGCCGGGCTGTTGGGACTGGTCGGCCGGTTGGGTCGCCTTGGTGGGCTGGGTCGCCGCGGAGGTGGAGGCCGAACGGGAGGTGGAGCTCGCACCGCCGGAGTCCGTTGTGGTGGAACCGCATCCGCTCAGCAGCAACGCCAGTCCAGCGGCGAGTACGGCCGTGGTGGTTTTCATGTGATCCCCTCGAAGTTGGTCCGGCAATCATCCGGAGAACAGCGTCCTCGCCGCATATGCCAACCCTGCCGGTGGCATTCGGATCGTGATCTCGATTATCGGGAGAACTACTTGGTCATCGGACCGGCTACTTGTCCTGTTATCCGCAGGACCCCGGCGGGTCTGCCCAAAGATCCTGCGCCCCAAGAAATATGGGCATCACGAGGAGTTACGGCGACCACCCGGCAACGGCAGTTGAACGCTTAGTTGGGAACCACCTGGTCTGCGATTCCCTTCCGCCGGAACCCGACTCGCCGCAGCAGGAGTACACCCGTAGCAAACACCATGAGGGACAATGCGTTATCCAGCGGCGTGACCGAAACCAGTGACCGATGAGGGTTGGGAACCGAAACCTTGGGCGTGACGTACGAACAGGCGCGGCAGACCATTCGGGCGTTCTTCGAGTCCGATTGGCGTTGGGGCACATTCTGTCTCGACGACCGGACCATCACCGAAAACGATGAGATGTACGTGTTCAACGTGGGAGCGCGCGAATACCTAGTCGAACGGGACCGCGCCTACGCCATCCTCGCCGGTATGCCGGTGGTCTACAAGGCGGACGGCCGCCTGGGCGCGTGCGCGTCCTCGCAGGTGGCCACCGACTCCACGGTCCGCTCCCGCCCCAACCCCAATCCGACCCTGACGATCACCGTCGAACCCTGATCAGGAGGCTGTGAGCAGGGCGTGGAGTTCCGCCGCGCCCGTCATCAAGGCTCTGGACCGTGCCCGGATATTCGCTTCCCGGGCATCCAGACCTGTGAGCACATCATCGCGGCGGAGTGCGCCGCGTAGCTCCGGCATCAATCCCCGCAACAGCGTGATCCCGTATCCGGCCAGTCGCAGCTGATGCACGATCCGGGCCGCCCGCACGTCCTCCGGGGAGTAGATGCGCGCCCTGGTGCTGCCCCGCCCCGGACTCACCAATCCCATTGCGTCCCAATGCCGCAGCGTCGACGGCCGAATCCCCAGCGCATCGGCCAACTCGGAGATCGTCATCGCATCCGAGTCGCGCACCTGCGCGACCGGCTCCGCGCTTATAAACCGGACGGCCGCCTTGGCAGTGGCAAGATCCCGCCGCTCCCGATCGAGCCCGGCATGCGCCGCATCCAGCAACTCCAGCAATGTCACCTCGGGATCCGCATGCGCCGCTCGCATGATCCGTTTCGCCTCGACCGGCCCCGTCCCCGCCGCGAGCGCTCGATACGCTCGCGCCGACAGCACATGCGACCGGTCATAAACCCGATACCCGGCCGCAGTTCGCCCCGCAGGCGGCAACACACCGTCACGTTCGAGATTCCGCACCTGCTGTACGGAATACCCCGCCAGCCGCCCCACCTCCGCAGTGCGCAACACCCCCGAGTGGAGACCTGTCACGCAGTCACCTGCCCATTCTCGGCGAAACCCTCCACAAGCACATGAATGTAACGCTATAACCCATGACCATCGACCAACTCATCACCCTCCTGGATTCCCTACCCGGCACCCTGCGCCTGTCACCCACCCCCGGCGACCCCGCCTACCCCGAAATCTCCTGGGGCGACTCCTTCGTCTACTACGCCCCCAACGCCGAAATCCCCACCGCAACCCAACCCTTCGCAACCATCGTCACCAAGGACTACCCCGACGACAATTCCTCGAACCTGAACCGCCCCAACACCTTCCGCCTCAACATCCACGCGGGCAAGGACGCCTTCACCACCCACCTCGGCTACCCACCACGTGAGTCATCCGCCCACCCCACCGACCCGAGCGCCCTCGACACCCTCATCCCACACCCCACCTACGCGGGCGCGGGCTGGCTCGCGGTCCTCAACCCCGGCCCCCGAACCGAACCCGTGATCGACGAACTGCTGCGAATGGCATACGACCGAGCCCGCGCCCGATACGCCCGGAATCGCTGATCTGCGCACGGGCGAGTTCGTGTGCACCCCAGTTGTTTTCGTCGCCAGTGCCGGGTTGATCGTGGTGTGGCACGGTGGGCCCATGGAGAATGATTCGAGATCTGACGCTCAGGCGTTCGCTGCGAAGGCGCATGGCGGGCAGTTGTATGGGGTGCGGCCGTATACCTATCACCTGGCTGCTGTCGGGGCGGTGCTGCGTGAATTCGGGGTCACTGATCCGGAGTTCGGGGCGGCGGCGTGGCTGCATGACGTGGTGGAGGATACCGGGGTCGGGATCGAGGAGGTCGAAGCCGAATTCGGGGTGCGGGTGGCGGGGTTGGTGTGGGCGGTTACGGGGGTGGGGGAGACGCGTAAGGAGCGGAATGTCAACGCTTACGGGAAGATTCGGGCTACGCCCGAGGCGGTGAAGCTGAAGTTGGCTGATCGGATTTCTAATGTGAGGGCGTCGGTCGCGAGTGAGCCGCGGTTGTTGGAGATGTACAGGGGTGAGTACGCCGGATTCCGGGAGCAGTTGCATGGACTGCTCGCGGAGGATCCGGTGGTGCGGGAGATGTGGGGGCGGTTGGATGAATTGCTCGGCTGGACAGACTGATTCGAGCAGAGCGTAACCGGGCGATCCCAGTAGGGCTCAGGTGTTCAGCAGAGCGGGGATCGGGAGGGTGTTGGCCCAGTCGCGGGCCATGTCCTTGGGGCGGATATCGGTTGAGGAGTCGTGGCGGGCGTGCTCGCCGATCTGGATCGCGCCGAGGGCGGTGAGCTTTTCGGCGGCTATCTCGCCACCGCGGTTGAAGGTGTCGCCGTAGATGATGTCGCCGAGGCCGAAGACGGCGAAGCGCAGGCCGGTCAGGTCGGGGACGGTGGCGTCGAGGGTGTTGAAGAAGGGTTCGGCGCCGGTGGGGAGTTCACCGTCGCCGTAGGTGGAGCAGACGATGATGTGGAAGTCGGCGACGTCGAGATCAGCCGGGTCGAAATCGGTCATATCGTAGACCGAGACATCATGGCTGGTCAGCTCGTCCGCGATGGCTTCCGCGGCGTTCTCGGCCGTGCCCATTTCGGATCCGAACAGAATGACTACGCGCACGCAAAGACTCCCTTCAATGTATGTAAGCCAAGCCTAACCTACATTGAAGGGCGGGAGGGTTGTCAGCAACCCGGCTGCATCGGGAAGCACGGGGGAGCGATGGTGGTCTTGGGGATGGTCGGGTCGGTGGTGGTGGTCGCGCCGCCGCTGCTGCTCGACGGGCGATGCACCGCGGAGGTCTGCTGGCCGGGGGCGGGTTTCTCATCGGTGTGGGTGGTGCGGCCGGTGCACATGGCGGCCACCGCCAGCACCAGCACCACCAGAATCAGCCCGAGCAATACCGGAAGATCCTTGCGGCGGCGCGGACGCTGCGCCACCTGACCCTGGTTCTGCTGATTCGGCCAGAGCGGGAAGCCGGGGGCCGCCGGTTGCGATGGTGCGGCGGAATAGCTTGCCTGCGGATGGGATTCGACCGGCGGCGGGCCCTGCTGAACCTGTTGCTGACGCGGCGGTGGATTGCCTTGCGGGCCGACGGGCTGCGGCGGCCTGGGCTGTTGCGGCGGCGGACCCTGCGGTGCGCCCTGCGGGACATTGGGGCGCGGTTCGTGGGGTTCGGAGGATCCCGTGACGGCACGATAGGCGGCCGCCGCCGCAGCGGCTCCCGCGACACCCGCGCCAGCCGCGGCGACCTTGCCCGCGCGCGAGGACCGCTGCGCGGGTTCGGCGGCTCCCGGACCGCTCGGCGCACCGGATTCGCCACTCGCACCGGCTGTTCCGGCGGCCGCCGCACCTGCCGCCGCGCTCGCACCCGCCGCCGCGCCCGCACCCGCCGCCGCACCGCGCCCGCCCGGCTGGTCGGCCGGACCGCCTTCGCGGGACCCTGATCCGGAAGTGCCGGAGCCACTGACCGATTGGATGCCGGACGCTCCGGCGACACGCTTCGGCAGTGCCGCCGGAGCCTCGGTCTGCACCGGCACCGAGGGCACCACGACCGTCGGCGCGGCCGACATCGGCAGCGCCGAACTGCGCGCCGATTCCGGTGGCGGGAACCCCTCCGATACGAGATCGGAATACGTTGCGGCGGCGGCGAATCCGAGCGCCCCGAGCGCCTGGCCCACCTGTGCGGCATCCCAGGACGGCGTCGCGCCCTCGGCGATCGTGGTGAAGTAGCTGCGCAGCGACGACGGCCCGTCCCCGATGAGGACGTCGATACCCGGTGGGAGCGTCCCCTTTTCGAGCTTCACCCGGCTGCCCAACTGCGGCACCAGCAGCACCAGCCCGCTGACGGGAACATTCTCCCGTCCGGGCGCGGAACGGAGCTGACGGGCCAGATCCATCGTCTGCCGCCGCACCCGTTCGAGCGGATCGGCGTCACCGTCGATGGGCGCGGGTTTGCCGTCGATCGTCCAGGGTTCGCCCTCGGCGCAGGTGAGTGTTCCGGTGACGCGTTCGGCGAAGGCGTGTACGCCCAGCACCACACTGGTCTGCGGCGTCCACACCACGATATCGGCGTCCTGGCATTGCACGATCGCGATTCCGGGTACCGCGTGCGGACCGCTCCAGGATTTGAGCCAGTTCACCACGGTGCGTTCGGTGCCCGACAGCCGCGACGGGTCGTCGTTGCGGACCTTCACCAACATCCAAGACCACCTCTGACCGATGCCTTCACCTGCCGGCCGCCCGAACGGTCGCCGCGACTACCTTACGGTGTTCCGCCAGGGGGTCGCGATGAATCGTCTTGCGCGGCAGCAAGATCATTCTGCACGGTTCCCGATGTTGTCGCTCCCGGGGCGGCCTACCGGCTGGTTCCGGACCAATCCGACCAACCGCCCGGGATGTCCGCGGTATGGCTCACCGGTTCAGCGTCGCGACATAACCATCGGGCCGAATCAGCACCCGCGCACCCTCGGATACGCCGTATGCGCGGTAGGCGTGACCATCCGGATCGACCAGCTCCACGCCGGTATCGGCGCACGCGGATGAAAGCCCGAACCGATTTCCGGGGACGATAGCCCGCTTGTCCGGCGCGGCCTCGCCGTGATCGGGCCGCGTCACGACCACGGTCCGCGCCCGAATGCCGAACGCCGCGAGCGTGCCGGTCTCGGCCGTGCTCGCACCCCCGTCCGCCGCATCCGAGTTCGCCCCGTGCGCGCCACTGCCGAACACCAGCAGCGTCGCGTGTGGTCCCCGGAAGACCTCGAACAGACTGATCGCACGCCCGTCCGCATCGATCAGCGGCGCGTCCGGCGCGCGATCCCCGGCGACGAGATCGGCCCGGACCAGACCTCCGGACTCATTGCCCGCGACCACATCCCGATAACTGATATCGAGCTGCTGTGTGCCCTCGCGGTCCATGGCATCGGGATCGCCCTGCACGGTCTTCTCCAGCAGTGCCGCGCTCAAACCCAGCACCCGCGCCGCCACCGAACGCCGCTCGGTCTCATAGGAATCCAGCAGCGCCTCGGTTTCAGCCCCTGGATTGTGCAGTGCCGCAGCGAGTTTCCAGCCCAGATTGAACGCATCCTGGACGCCGGTGTTCAGTCCCTGCCCGCCGGTCGGCGGGTGCACGTGCGCGGCATCACCCGCGATGAACACGCGGCCGATTCGGAAGCGTTCGGCCAGGCGGATATTCGGCCGCCACACGGTCGACCAGCTCAGCTCGGACAGCACCAGATCCGTGCGCCCGGACCGCGCTTCCAGCAGCTTCTGCAAGGCCGCCAGATCGGTATCCGAGTCCTGTTCCAGGGGCGCGCCGAACTGGAACTTGCGCCCGCCGGGCAGCGGCGTCATGGCGATGCCGTTCATCGGATTCGCCGCATCGGCGAACCAGTACCCGAACTCGTGATCGAGTGCGTCGGCCCGCACATCGCCGAGCAGCATGCGAATCGACTCATCGGTGGTGCCCTCGAACGCGATCCCGAGCGCCTTGCGCACGGTGCTCTTGCCGCCGTCCGCGCCCACCAGATAGTCCGCCCGCACGGTCTCGGTCACGCCGTCGTGCGCCAGTGTCACGCTCACCCCGTCGGCATCGGCCGCGAAATCGACCACGCCCGTACCGAGTTCGACCCGCACCCCGAATTCGGCCAGCCGATCGCGCAGCAGTCCCTCGGTATCGGACTGCCCCAGCACCCACGGATTCGGATGCGGCACATCGGGAGTGGCCTCCCGGATCGGCGTCATGCGCCGCTCCATCACGAATTCCCCGCCCACGTGCACCCGCATCAGCGGCTGCGGCATTCCGGCCGCCAGCACGGCGTCCAGCACGCCCAGATCGTCGAAGACCTCGAGCGTGCGCGGCTGGATGCCGTCCCCGCGCGATCCGTCGAAGAAGGTTTCGGCGTGGTCGACGATGCGGACCGCGACCCCGCGGCGCGCCAGATCGATGGCGAGGGTGAGGCCGGTCGGACCGGCTCCGGCGATGAGTACCTGCGTTGACATCGCAACTCCAATTACTGAATCTAGATTCACTGAATGTGGATTCAGTATTGTGGATGGTAGTTTCCGCTGTCAAGGAGGTGGTCGAAGAACATGGCAGGGCGACGTCAGGAACGGTCGACCGAGACCGAGCAGGCGCTCAAGGCGGCGGCGCGCCGCGTATTCGCCGAACGCGGATACCTCAACACCAAGATCACCGACATCACCGCGGCGGCCGGTCGCGCGGCGGGCTCCTTCTACAACCACTTCGCGAGCAAGGAAGAGCTACTCCAGTCCCTGCTGAAAGACCTTGCGGTGGAAGGGGATTCCTCGGCGGAGGCGCCCGGGCACAAATCGGATTTCACCGATCCCGAGGCGGTCCGGTACCACGTCGAGCAGTACTGGAATTTCGCCCGGCGCAATTGGCCGGTACTGCGCGCCATGAATCAGGCGGCGCTGGTCAACGAGCAATTCGCGCAGATGGTGGCCGGTTACGGCGCGGAACAGCGCGCCGATATCGCCGACCACCTGGATGGGTTCCCCGCCGCCGGGCTGAAACTGCCCGGCAGCGTCGACGCCAGCCTCGCCATGATGTTCATGGCGACCACGGGCGTATTGCAGGCCATCGAGGAGGGTGGCCTGGAACTGACCGATGAACAGGCCGTCGATTCGCTGACCCTGTTCATCTATCGCGGCCTCACCGGCCGCGATATGCCCTGACTCAGGGCAGTAGCACGACCGATCCGGTCGTCTTGCGTGCCTCCAGATCCCGATGCGCCTGCTCGGCATGGGCCAGCGGATAGCTCGCCCCGACACGCACATTCAGTGATCCGTCGGCGATGGCGTTCATGATATCGCCTGAGCGCCACAGCAATTCGGCGCGATCGCGGACGTAGTGCGCCAGCGTCGGCCGCGTCACGAACAGTGATCCGGCCGGATTGAGCCGTTGCAGATCGAACGGCGGCACCGGCCCGCTGGCCGCCCCGTACAGCGCCAGCATGCCGCGCACCCGCACCGAGGCCAGACTGGCCTCGAAGGTGCTCTTGCCGACGCCGTCATAGGCGGCCGCCACGCCCACCCCGGCTGTGAGTTCCCTTACCCGCGCGGCGATCTCGTCGTCATAGCGCAGCACCTCGGCCGCCCCCGCGTCCCGGGACAGCTTCTCCTTGTCATCGGTCGACACGGTGGTGATCACCCGCACCCCGCGATGGGCCAGCAACTGCGTCAGGATCAGCCCGACACCGCCCGCCCCGGCGTGCACGAGCACGGTCTCATCCGGCTCCGGCTTGTAGATCGACTCGATCAGATAGTGCGCCGTCATCCCCTGCAACAGCGCCGACGCCGCGACCGGCGCGGACACCCCCGCGGGCACCGGAACCGCGAATTCGGCTGACACCAGCACCTTTTCGGCATAGCTACCCGGAGCGGTCGCCCACGCCACCCGATCCCCGACCTGGAAATCGCTCACGCCCGCCCCGAGCGCGGTCACCACACCGGTGCCCTCGGCCCCCGGAATGTAGGGCAGCGGCGTGGGATAGAACCCGGTCCGGATATAGGTGTCGATGAAGTTCACACCGATCGCCTCGGTCTCCACCAGCAGCTGTCCCGGCCCGGCCTGCGGGTCCGGAACCTCGGTGAGCCGCAGTACTTCGGGACCGCCGTTTTCGGAAACCTGAATGGCGCGCATGAACCGTTTCTACACCCGCGCCACTGTGAGCTGTACGGCGGCTCATCGACTCCGTTTTACCGATGGGTAAACTCCTGGGCATGAGCGCTACCACTGCCGAGGCACCCGCCAAGCTGTCGCCGTCCGTCGTGGATTCCGTCAAGGGATTCCTGGCTGAGCACGGTGGTTCCGCCACCGCGGTGCTGCAGCCCATCGGCCGCGTCGGCGTCCGCGTCACTCTGGTCGGCGCCGACGGCGTGCTCGGCGATCGGGTCGTGGGCGATCTCGAGACCGCCAAGACCCTCGTCGCCACCGTCGACGGGCTCACCGAGGCCGATGAGTGGAACCGCGAGCTGGTTTCCATCGTCACCCCGGCCAAGGGCCACTGGGCCAAGATGGCGGGCTGGGTCGCCAAGCAGAAGCGATTCCCCAAGGCGCGCAACGAGAAGTAGGTCAATGAGCCCGCAATCCGCGGGGGACGTACGCACCCAGAGGACGATGTGTCGGTCCGAGTGACGAAACAGGCGCAGCTGCGCTCCGCGCTGACGACGCTGTGCGCGCAGTTGCGTCCCGGTGAGATGCTGCCCAGCGAACGCCAGCTCTGCGATGACTACCGGGTCAGTCGCATGACGGTGCGAGAAGTGCTGGGGCAGCTCGAAACCGAGGGCGTCATCACCCGTATCCCGGGTAAGGGGACCTTCGTCGCCGAGCGGGTGGCGCGCTCACGCCTGCATATGGCGTCCTTCAGTGACGACATGCGCAGGCTCGGCCGCACGCCGAGCACCGTGGTGCTGCACACCGAATACGCTGTGCCACCGCCGGCTTCGATCAACGCGCTCGCGATCGGGGCCAGCGAGAAGGCTTTTCACCTGGTGCGGCTCCGATTGGCCGACGGGCTGCCGATTTCCATCGATGACGGCTGGTACCGGGCGGATCTGCTGCCCGGCCTGCTCGATCACGATCTGACGCAATCGCTGTATTCGCTGCTGGAGAAGCAGTACGACTGCCCGATCGATCGCGCCGATCAGACGGTGCGCGCGGTCGCGGCCGATGAACGCGGCGCGGGCTGGCTCGGCACCGATGTGGGTTCACCGCTGCTGGCGTTCGATCGCATGTCCTACTCGCGGGACCGCTGTATCGAGCACGCGCATTCCTGGTATCGAGCGGACCGCTATCAGGTCTACATGACCGTCTCCGCGGCCGACTAATACACCAATGCGACTGAGCCCCAGCCTGATTCAGGCCGGGGCTCAGTTCATTTCCGCCGCTGGTTCAGATGGCGAAAAGCTTATCGCCCACGGCGACCGCGCCGGTGACTGCGTCCTGCGCCGATCCGGGCGCGGTATCCATCACCACGACCGGCACCGCGGCGCTGAGCCCCAGTCGTCGAACGGCATTCGGCGAGAAGATAACCAGCGGTTCGCCCACCTCGATGCGCTCACCCTCGACGGCCTTGACCTCGAACAGATCGGGCTTGCCGACGGTATCGATGCCCACGTGCAGCAGCACCCCGAGACCGTCATCGGAAACGATGACCGCGGCATGCGGATGCAGCTTCACGATCGAGCCCGAGATGGGCGCGACGACCGTGATCGGCTCATCGGTATCGGGCGGTTCGATGGCGACGCCGGAGCCGACCATCTCCGCCGAGAACACCGGATCGGGCACGTCGGACAGCGCCATGGCGACACCCGGCAGGGGCGCGAGAATCTGTGTGCTCATGGCGATCAGAGCAGATCGTTGATGTCTTCGGCCAGGGCGTCGGCGGTCGGCCCGACCACGACCTGCACGGCCGCGCCCGCCTTGACCACGCCGTGCGCGCCTGCGGCCTTGAGGTCCTTCTCGTTCACCAGTGAAGCGTCCTTGACCTCGACGCGAAGCCGGGTGATACACCCCTCGACCTCGACGATATTGCCGGTACCGCCGAGACCGGCGACGATTTGATCGACTTTCGACATCTTTCCTCCGTGCGTGTCGAGTGGACAAAGCTGGTTATAACCAGTTTACTGTGGTTATAACCAGTCACCATACCTCCGGGTGACCCTATTCACAGACTGAGGACCACCGCTATGGCCGATGCCGCCCAGAGCGCGCGCAAGAAAATCGACCTGTCCGGACTGCAGAAGCTCGGCCGCAGCTTGATGCTGCCGATTGCCACGCTACCTGCCGCTGGCCTGTTGCTACGACTAGGACAGGACGACATGCTCGGCCGGTGGTCGGCGCTCAAAACCGTCGCCAATGTCCTCGCCGGAGCAGGCGGCGCGCTCATCGACAATCTGCCGCTGCTGTTCGCGGTCGGCATCGCCATCGGCTGGGCCAAGAAGGCCGACGGATCCACGGCCTTGGCCGCGGTCGTCGGATACCTGGCCCTGGGTGGCGTTTTCAAAGCCATGTCCCCGGTGGTGCTCGACGGCAAGGTCGACGCCAAGGGCGGACAGCTGATGATCAACTTCGGTGTCCTCGGGGGCATCGTCATCGGCATCACCGCGGCCATCCTCTGGACGCGCTTCCATCGCACCCAGCTGCCCGATTACCTCGGCTTCTTCTCCGGCCGCCGCATGGTCCCGATCCTGACCGCGTGCGCCGCCGTCGTCATCGGCGTGATCATGGCGTTCATCTACCCGGCCTTCAACTCCGGCCTGACCTGGCTCGGAAACACCGTGGCGGACAACGCCGTCGCCGGTGGCGGGGTGTTCGGCTTCGCCAACCGCCTGCTGCTGCCGCTGGGCCTGCACCACATTCTGAACTCGGTCGTCTGGTTCGTCATCGGCGACTACAACGGCGTGCACGGCGATATCCCGCGCTTCCTGGCCGGTGACCCGAACGCCGGCACCTTCATGACCGGCTTCTTCCCGATCATGATGTTCGGCCTGCCCGCCGCCGCGCTCGCCATCTGGCGCAACGCGAAGCCGGAGAACCGCAAGATGATCGGCGGCATCATGCTGTCCACCGGTCTGACCGCCTTCGTCACCGGTATCACCGAACCGCTCGAATTCGCCTTCATCTTCGTGGCCTGGCCGTTGCTGCTCATCCACGCGATCTTCACCGGTTCCGCACTGGCGCTGACCAATTGGCTCGGCATCCACGACGGGTTCACCTTCTCCGCGGGCGCCATCGACTATCTGCTGAACTTCGGCAAGGCCACGCATCCGCTGCTGCTGATCCCCATCGGCCTGGGTTACGCGGTGCTGTACTACGTCACCTTCAGCTTCATCATTCGACGCTGGAACCTGCCCACCCCGGGTCGCGAACCCGACGAAGAAGAGATCGAGAAGGAGAACGTCGCGTAATGATCAATCGCACAGCTGTAGTCGCCTCGAAGACCGGTCTGCACGCCCGCCCGGCCGCCATGTTCGCCCAGGCCGCCGCCAAATCGCCCGCCCCGGTGACCATTTCGGCCGACGGTAAGGCTCCGGTCGCCGCCGGAAGCCTGCTCCAGGTGATGACCCTGGGCGTCAAACAGGGCGACGAGGTCATCCTCTACACCGAGGAAGGTAACGAGGACACCCTGGACCAGCTGGTCAAGCTGCTGGAGACCGATCTTGACGCATGAGGTGCGCGGCGTCGCCGCCGCTCCCGGAATCGCCGTCGGACCGGTGAAGTGGCTGGCGTCCGCGCCGGTCACCAGCGCCTCCGACGCGCCCGGCAGTGATGTCGACGCCGAAATCTCCCGTGCCGAAGCGGCTTTCGAGGCGGTGGCGGCGCGGTATTCGGCGCAGGCCCTGGACGCCAAGGGCCCGGCCGCCGACATCCTGTTCATGACCTCGGCGCTGGCGGCCGATCCGGCACTGCTGGATCAGGTGCGCGCGGGCATTCGCGCGGGCGGTCCCACCGCGCATTCGGTCACCGAGGCCGTGCGGCATTTCGCCGATCAGCTGACCGCGCTCGGCGGCATGATGGCCGAGCGCGCGTCCGATCTGCGCGATGTGGGCCAGCGCGTGGTCGCCGAATTGCTCGGTGTGGATCCGCCCGGAATCCCGGACAGCACAGCGCCTTTCGTGCTTGCCGCGCAGGATCTCGCGCCCGCCGATACCGCGACGCTGGATCCGGCCGTCGTGGTCGGATTGCTCACCGTCGCGGGCGGACCCACCTCGCACACCGCGATTCTGGCCAAGGCCCTGGGGATTCCGGCCGTGGTCGCCGCTCCCGGAGCGGTCGAGATCGCCGAGAACACCGTCGTCGTGGTCGACGGGACGACCGGTGTGGTCGAGCTCGAACCGGATGCGGCGCGTCGCGAGGAAGTGGCTGCCGTGCGCGCACGGCAGGCAGACGCGCCCACCGGTCCCGGCCGCACCGCCGACGGGCACGCGGTTCCGCTGCTCGCGAATGTGGGCAGCGTGGCCGATGCCGAGCTGGCGGCGGAACTCGGCGCGGAGGGCGTGGGCCTGTTCCGCACCGAATTCCTGTTCCTGGGCAGGCAATCCGCGCCGACGGTGGTCGAGCAGACCGAGCAATACGCGGATATCTTCCGCGCCCTGGGCGACCGGCCGATCACCGTGCGCACCCTGGACGCGGGCTCGGACAAGCCGCTGCCCTTCCTCAACCTGCCGGATGAGGAGAACCCCGCGCTGGGTGTGCGCGGGCTGCGGTTGAGCAGCGTCGATGAGGGGACGCTGCTCGATCAGCTCACCGCGATCGAGGCCGCGCGCGCGGCCACCGGGGCTACCGTGAACGTCATGGCACCGATGGTCGGCACGGTCGAGGAAGCGAACTACTTCGCCACCCGCGCGCGCGAGGCCGGGGTGCGCTCACCCGGCGTGATGATCGAGATCCCGGCCGCTGCCATTCGCTCGGAACACCTTGGCGCGGAAGTGGATTTCTTCTCCATCGGCACCAATGACCTGTCCCAGTACCTGTTCGGTGCGGACCGCATGTCCTCGACCCTGGCCGCACTGCACAATCCGTGGCAGCCCGCGCTCGCCGCGACCATCGCGATGGTCGTCGCCGGGGCGGGCAAGAACGATGTGAAGGTCGGCGTCTGCGGCGAATCGGCCTCCAATCCCGAATTCGCCTGCGTCCTGGTCGGTCTCGGCGTCGATACGCTGTCCATGGCACCGCGCTCGCTGGCCGGTGTGCGGGCACAGCTCGCGGCGGTCACGCTGGAGCAGTGCCGGGCCGCAGCGGCAGCGGTGCTGGCCGCGCGCACCGCCGACGATGCGGTCCAGGCCGCGCGATCCGCACTGGGACAGGCGAAATGAACGCGGGATTGCTCCGCATGACGCCGCGATCGAGGGCGATAGCGCGTTGAGGACGACACTGCGCGGCCGGGTCGTCACCCTCACCGAGGCGGGCGAACTCGCCGACGGTGTGGTGTCGTTCGACGGACCGCTGCTCGACTATGTGGGCCCGGCAACGGGATTCGCCGGTGAGCTCCCCGAGAATGCGGGGGAGTCGCCGGTGATCCTGCCCGGGCTGATCGATGTGCACTGTCATGGCGGCGGCGGATTCGGCTTTCCGGAAACCGATTCCGACGGTGTCGCGGTGGCGGCGGACTTCCACCGCCGCCACGGCACCACCACGCTGATCGCCTCGCTGGTCTCGGCCACCGAGACCGAACTGCGTGAGCGCATCGACGTGCTCGGCAAGGCCATCGATGACGGACTGCTCGCGGGCATTCACCTCGAAGGCCCGTTCATCAGCGAATATCGCAGGGGCGCACACAATCCCGACCGGATCATCGAGGGTGATCCGGCGATGCTGGCACGGCTCATCGACTATGCCGGTGGGCGCATCGTATCGGTCACCATCGCACCGGAGACCGCGCATTTCGACGCGCTGGCCGATGTGCTCGCGGATGCGAACGTGATTCTGTCCCTGGGGCATACGGTCGCCGACTACGAGCACTCCGTGCATGCCATGCGGCGTGGCAGGCGGGTGTCCATCACCCACCTGTTCAACGCCATGCCCGAACTCGCGCACCGCGACGCGAACTTCCTCACCGCCGCCATGGCGGCCGCCGGTCGCGGCGATGTGGTGGCCGAAGTCATCGGCGACGGTGTGCATTTGGCCGACGGCACCGTGCGCATGGTGTTCGACACCATCGGCCCGGACAATCTCGCCCTCATCACCGATGCCATGGCCGCCGCCGGGGAACCCGACGGCCGCTATCACCTCGGCAGCCTGGATGTCGTGGTGAAGGACGGCGTATCGCGACTGTACGATCCGCACGGCGAAGGCGCGATCGCGGGCGGCACCGCCTGCGCCGCGGATGTGCTGCGCCGCACCGTATTCCACGCCGGGGTCGATCTCACCGCCGCCGCGACCGCGGCCTGCGCGACCCCCGCCCGCCTGCTCGGACGCGCCGGTGAACTCGGCGCGCTCCGCCCCGGTATGCGAGCCGACCTGCTCGTCACCGACTCCCATCTGACCCCACTCACCGTGTACAAGGACGGAACCCAATGGAACTCGTGATCACCGATAACGCGGCCGAAGCCGGAGTACTGGCGGGCCGCATCATGGCCGACCACGTACGCCGCGGCGCCCGCGCCATCGGCCTGGCCACCGGCTCCTCCCCACTCGGCGCGTATCAGGAACTCATTCGCCAATATCGGGCCGGTGAGGTGAGTTTCGCGGGCGTGCAAGCCTTCCTGCTGGACGAATACATCGGCCTGCCGCCGGGACATCCGCAGTCCTACGCGCAATTCATTCGCGACGAGTTCACCGCGCACGTCGATTTCACCGACTCGAATGTGCACAGCCCCGACGGCAATGCCGCCGATATCCCCGCCGCCGCAGCAGATTACGAGCGCTCGATCGCCGAGACCGGCCGCATCTCGGTGCAGATCCTCGGCATCGGCGCGAACGGCCACCTCGGTTTCAACGAGCCCGGCTCCTCCCTGCGCTCCCGCACCCGAGTCAAGACGCTCACGCCGAAGACCCGCGAGGACAACGCCCGCTTCTTCGAAGACGACCTCACCCAGGTCCCCACCCACGTCCTCACCCAGGGCCTCGGAACCATCAGCGACGCAGACCATCTGCTCATGATCGCCACCGGCGAAGGCAAAGCCGACGCGGTAGCCGCCGCCGTCGAAGGTCCCGTCTCCGCCTTCTGCCCCGCCTCCATCCTGCAAATGCACCCGCACGTCACCGTCATCGTCGACCCGGCCGCCGCCGCCAACCTGAAAGCCGTCGACTACTACCGCTTCGCGGTCGAGAACAAGCCCGCCTGGCAGAGCTTCTGATTCGGGCACAGGCGAATACCCGGTAAGCTCGTCCCGTTCGATCTACCTGGGGGCGGGATATCTTGAATAGCAGTCTGATCGGCAGATTCAGCCGTGCCTGCGTCGCGGCGCTGGTGCTGACGACGGTCGTGGTGGGATGCGGCCGCGGTGATGGAGACGAAACCCATTACTTACCAACGGAATTGGTAAGCAAGATCGATGAGATCGTCGCTTCGAGCATGGCGGCGTCCCTCATTCCCGGGGTGATGGTGGCGGTGATAGATCCGGAGCGGGGCTCCTACGTGCACGCGTACGGGGTATCGGATCTCGCCACCGGTCGCCCCGCGAGCGTTCATGACTCGGTGCGAATCGGCAGTGTCACCAAGACGTTCACCGCCACGGCCGTGCTCCGGCTCGTCGACGAGGGCAAGCTCTCGCTCGATGATCGCCTGGACCGGTACGTCGATCACATCCCCTATGGCGATGTAATCACGCTGCGGGATCTGCTCGATATGCGCGGCGGCGTCTGGCGGCTCGATGGACTTGCTGCGCAGAACGAGCAGCTCTATCGGAAGACACCCGCCACCGAATGGCGCGAAGGCGATTATCTGCGCGCGATCATCGACAACCCGGATCGCGCGATGCCACCGAACGCTCATACCGTCTACTCGAATTCGAACTACTACCTACTCGGTCTGGTGCTGGAGAAGGTGTCGGGTAGACCCGTCCGGGACGTGCTCAACGGTCTCGCAGCCGACTACGGACTGCGTGAAACTCGTTATCCGGTAGACGGTGTCATGCCCGATCCGGTGAGCCACGGTTATTCCTACTTCGAGGAGAACCCGACCGATGTCACCGCACGCACCACGCCCGCGCTGTTCGGTGCGGCGGGATCCATGGTATCGACCATCTCGGATCTCGCTGAGTACGCCAGCAAGCTCGGTCGTGGTGATCTGCTGCGACCCGAGACGTTCCGCGAGCGCGCCCGGGTCCAGGACGCCGCAGCGGACGCGGAACTGCCGTACGGGCTCGGACTGATAGTGACCAACGGGTGGCTAGGGCACGAGGGTGCGGTGCCCGGTTATACGACCAAGGTTCGCTATCTGCCGGAACGAAAGCTCACCGTTGCGGTCGCGGTGAACCAGTACACGATTCCGCCTAGTACGTTCGGGGCTCCGGCCGATGAGGTCTGGATGCATATCGTGGCCGCCTTGTATCCAGGGCTGCAGGGCGAGGGTGCCGGTTATTGGACCGCACCAACGCCGGCTGTTCCCTCTGTCGATGAGTTGAACTCGCAATTGCGGCAGAGCTTCGACCCGAACGTTCCGGCGGCGCAGCGCCCTCTGACTGTTCAGGGCGGTGCGAAAGATCCGGATCTGCTCATTCGGGTCGGATCGTTCTTCACCAGGTTTCAGGTCGAGAAGGTAACCAGGATCGGGCAGGCGCTTTCTGCCACCACTGCGTCGGACTCACCCTTGGGAAAGTCTCGATCGGTCTTTCCGCTCGTCGCGGACGATGGCCAATGGAAGATCAGCCTGTCGTGGGCTTGCTTGGTGGTGCGGATGGTTGGCGAGAGCTCGCCCGCATGCGGCTGATCGGATAGCCGCGCGTTTGCTTGACTAGTGCTGCTGCTCCGGTTGTGATGAGCGCATGACCCAGCGACCCGCCTGGACCGAGATGCCTCCGGCAGCGGGCGCGTTCGTCATCGCCACCGGAATCCTGTCGGTCGGACTGCATCTCACCGACTTCGAGACGCTGTCCCGAATAGCGCTCGCGGTGGCGGGCGTCGTCTGGGTGCTGCTGGCCGTGGATTTCGCCACCCGGCTGCTGTGGGATCACTCGCGCTGGGAGACCGAATCCGATACCCCGCCCGCGTTGACCGCGATCGCGGCCACCACGGTCCTCGGTACCCGAATCGCCCTGCTGGGCTGGCACGCGATGGCCGTGGCGCTGCTCGTACTCGCGGCCGCCGTCTGGCCGGTACTGCTGGTTTCGGTGCTCCGGCACTGGAATCGGCGGATGCCGGGCGCGGCATTCCTGGTGTGCGTATCCACCCAGGGCCTCGCCGTCCTCGGCTCGACGCTCGCACTGGCGCATGTGGCCGATTGGCTCATGCCCGCCGCGCTGGTGTTCTTCATCCTCGGACTGATCCTGTACGCGGCGGCATTCACGCACTTCGACTTCACCCAGATCTGGAAGGGCGCGGGGGATCAGTGGGTGGCGGCCGGTGCCGTGGCGATCTCGACGCTGGCCGCCTCCAAACTAGCCGCCTGGCCACACTGGACCGGCAACCCGCACAACACATTACGTGTGGTGACCGCGATACTGCTCACCGTCACCCTGCTCGCCTACGTGGTGCTGTGCGTCGCCGAGATCATGCGCTACCGTCCGGGCTACGACGTTCGCCGCTGGGCCACCGTCTTCCCACTGGGCATGACCGCTGTGGCGACGCTGTCCACCGGCGCGGTACTCGAGGTCCCGTGGCTGCACGCGCTCGGAAAAGCCTTGTTGGCCTTCGCGATCGCCGCCTGGATCCTGGTCGCCGTCGAATGGATGATCAGTACGCGTACGGGCCGAATCGCCCCCACGCCACGAACACCGCCAGCGCGAACATCACCGCGTTGATCGGCAGCGCCACGTACTCCCTGCGGCGCACGTGCACGACCACCGCGAGGGCCATGATGAGGGCGATACCGCTCGCCGCGATCGGGGTGAGCACCGGAGCGATGCCGGTCCACGCGGGCAGGATCAGCCCGAGCCCGCCCAGGAATTCGGTAATCCCGATGAGCCGCAGGGTATTCGGGGAGACATCCTCCACCCACGGCATCTTCTCGTTCAGTTTCTCCTTGGACTGCGTACTCTTGGCCACGCCCGCGGCGGTGAACGCCAGCCCCAAGACGATCGCGACGATCCACAGCGCAACATTCATGGTGGTCAACCCTTTCGATCTTTCCCGCCCGGGAGAAGGCTAGGGCCGAAACCGCGTACCCGCGCGTCGGAAGACTCGCGCGTCCGGCATGCCGCCTTCCCGACACCTGCTGAATAATGACCCGCATGGCCGAGCGCAAGGCAAGTCGGACCGCGGTATTGGTATGCCAGGGCCGCGCGGTGGCGGATGGGCGATTGGCGATGGGGCGCTTTTCCGATCCGATTGCGCTGGAACTGCTCAGCGAGAGTGAGCGGGAACTCGTTGCGACCGTGCGTGCGGGGGAGATGCCGAGCGCGCTCGGGCCGCGTATGGAGTTCGAATTGGTCGCTGGCACTTCGGAAATCCTCGCCGCGCGGACCGTCACCATCGATGACGCGGTGCGCGATCGCGGCAATCCGCAACTGGTGATTCTCGGCGCGGGCCTGGACGCGCGCGCCTGGCGGATGAAGGAGCTCGCGGACGCCACGGTGTTCGAGGTGGATCAGCCTGCCTCACAACAGGAGAAGCGAGAAAGGCTGGGGGAGCGGACCGCGCTGGCGGGTGCGGTGCACTTCGTGGCCGTGGACTTCGCCAAGGACTCGCTCGGTGCTGCGCTCGCTACCGCGGGCCATGATGCCGCCGTTTCGACCACCTGGATCTGGGAGGGTGTCGTTCCCTATCTCACCCCGGATCAGGTGGCGGCCACCGTCGCGATTGTCGGCGAGCACAGTGCGTCCGGCAGTCGATTGATAGTCACCTATGCGACGCATTCGCGCCTGAATGCGTTCGGGCGCAGGGCGGTTCAGCGGCTGCTGACCCTGACCGGTCGCGAAAACCCGATGGCCGATGAGCCCTTCCGATCCTCCTGGGGGCCGGAGAGCCTCGCAAAACTGTTGGGTAAGAGCGGATTCGACGTCACCATGGACGTCGACCTGCTCACCGCGGCGCAGGGCCTGGATATGCCGATCGAGCGCACCCGTTTCCTGGGCAGCGGCAGAATCGCCGTGGCCGACGCGCGCTGAGCCGCGCCGACCCGAGTTGGGCCGTGTCAGCCCGACTCGGCTTCGGAGGTCATGATCTACCCGGCGAAGTTCAGCGGGCAGGCATCGAATCGCGCTGTCAGGCGGCCTGTGTCGCCGGTTCGGTGACCTCGGCGGTGACCGATTCCCGGGTGCGCATGGCGGCCCACAGCGCGGCAGTCGCGGCGACGCAGGCGGCCGCGCCACCGACGTGGATCGCCACCAGCGCGGCGGGCACATCGGTGAAGTACTGCACCAGGCCGACCAGCGCCTGACTGCACACCAGCACCAGCAGCACGATCATGCGATCGCGAATCGCCTTGTTCATCCCGATCGCCGCGAGGCCGCAGGCGAGGCCGACGAGCAGGGCCAGATAGGCGACGAGGAGTTCGGCGTGCAGATGCACCAGCGTGACCACCTCGACCTGCAGCCGTTCCACCGGCCGCTCCAGACTCTTGTCACCGGCGTGCGGACCCGCACCCGTGACCAGCGTGCCCGCGACCAGCGTGCCGGACAGCGCGATCGCGCTCAACACGGTCAGCAGGCGCAGCGGTCTGGGCACCCGTACGACCTCGATGCCGTCATCGGGTTCGCACACCTTGGCGTACAGCAGCACCGACACCCACACGATCAACATGGACACCAGCAGATGCACCGAGACCGTCCACCACAGCAGTCCGGTGCGCACGGTGATACCACCGACGACCGCCTGCAATACGGTGCCACCGGGCATCAGCCAGGCGTAGATCTGCACATCGCGCCGCCGCCGCGCCCGGGTCACCGCGATGACCACCAGCGCCGCGCACAGCGTCACCACGAAACTCAGCATGCGATTGCCGAATTCGACCGCCTGATGCAGCACCGGCACCTCGGCCACCGCGGTCGGCACGAAGCTGCCGGGGAAGCACTGCGGCCACGTCGGGCAGCCGAGTCCGGAGGCGGTGACTCGAACAATGGCTCCGGTCACCGCGATTCCGGCCTGGGACACGATCACCGCGAAGGCGATGATGCGCTGCGCCCGCAGGGACGGCAACGGGAACAGGTCGGCGAATCGCTGGAAGGCGCGAGCTAGCACCCGTCGATGGTAGCGGGGCCGCGTTCGCTCCCCGCACGCGGCCTACTACAGCGTGTCGTCGTCGCTAGTCGAAGCGGAAGAAGCGGGTGGCGAGCCAGCCGCTGACCGCGCTCCAGGCGGCCAGTACGGCGAGCCCGTACCAGTCGATGCTGGTGCGCAGCGCCTGTTCCAGGCATTCGGACAGCGCGCCCGACGGGATGATCCGGGCGATCAGGCTGACCGCGTTCGGCAGATCATCGGACATGAAGACCAGGCTGGCGGTGCCGAGCATGACGAACCACAGGATATTGGCAAGCGCCAGTACGATTTCGGCCTTGAGGGTGCCGCCGAGCAGCAGTCCCAGCGCCCCGAAAGCGACTGTGCCCAAGGCGATGACGACCGCGCCGAGCGCCAAACCGGCCAGCGACGGCCGCCAGCCGAGCGCGAATCCGATGGCCCCCAGCAGGATCGACTGCAACACCACCACGATCAGCACGGCCGAGCATTTGCCCGCCACAATGCCCCAGCGGGGGAGTGGTGTCGCCCCAAGGCGTTTCAGCGCGCCATAGCGGCGATCGAAGCCCACGGCGATGGCTTGTCCGGTGAACGCGGTGGACATGACCGCCACCATCATCACCGCGGGCACGACGCGATCGACCCGATGTTCGCCCAGTCCGCTCATCGGCAGCAGCGTCAGGCCGATCAACAGCGTGATCGGAATGAACATGGTGAGCAACAGCTGTTCGCCATTGCGCAGCAACAGGATCAGCTCCATGCGCGTCTGCGCCATGAGCATCTTGGCGCGCGTGGTGGGCTGCGGCGCGGGGGCGAACGTCCCGGGTGCGAAGCGGTTGGTGGTCTCGGTCATCCGCGGATTTCCCGTCCGGTCAGTTCCAGGAAGACATCCTCCAGGCGACGCTGGTCGATGCGAATATCGGTGGGCAGCACATTGATTCGCGCGCACCAGGCGGTCACGGTGGCCAGCACCTGCGGGGTGATATCGCCGTGCAGCTGATAGGAGCCCGGACTGGATTCCTTGGGGGTGAAGCCTTCCGGCAGCGCCTGGGCCAGCAGTTCGAGGTCCAGATTCGGAGGGGCGGTGAAGGCCAGACGGCCTTCGGCCCCGTGCGAGGTCACCTCGGTGGGCGTGCCCTGGGCGACGATGCGGCCATGATCGATGATGACCAGCTGATCGGCGAGCTGTTCGGCCTCATCCATGAGGTGGGTGGTGAGCAGCACGCTCACCCCGTCGCGGCGCAGCGCGTCGATCAGCTCCCACACCAAATGCCTTGCCTGCGCGTCCAATCCGGCGGTCGGCTCATCGAGGAAGACGATTTCGGGCCGTCCGACCAGGGCGCAGGCCAGGGCCAGCCGCTGCTGCTGACCGCCCGATAAGCGGCGGTACGGCGTGCGGCGCGCGTCCTGCAAACCGAGTGTCTTGAGCAGCCAGTTCGGATCGAGCGGATTCGCCGAATACGAGGCGACCAGATCCAGCATCTCCCCGGCGCGCGAACCCGGATACGCTCCGCCGCCCTGCAACATGACACCGATGCGCGGGCGCAGTTTGTCGGAATCGGCGATGGGATCGAGCCCGAGCACGCGCACGGTTCCGGCATCGGGGGCGACGAAACCCTCGCACATTTCCGTCGTGGTGGTCTTGCCCGCGCCATTGGGCCCGAGCAGCGCCAGCACCTGCGCGCGTTGCAGTTCGAAGCTGAGGCCGTCGACCGCGGTGGTATCGCCGAAGCGTTTGACGACGCCGTCGACTCTGACGGCGGGTTCGGAGGCTGCGGTCACGATGAGACACCGTAAGCCGTGGGTCGCTGTGACGGAGCCGACACCCCCGGCTGATTGCGCCACGGCAGCACATTCCGGGTCAGGAAAATGAACAGCACGCCCACGAGCACGGTGGCGATGGCGGATTCGACGATCTGGAAAACATAGAAGTCCGCACCGCGCGGCATGACGATCATGCTCACCACCACCGAGAGCACCACGGCGGGCACGCGGAACGCGGGCCGGTTCGCCCAGGCGGCGAGGGGAACGATCGCCCACAGCAGATACCAGGGCTGCACCACCGGGAACAGCAGCACCAGCGCGCCGAGGCCGACACCGAGCGCGCCGATGGGATTGAGGCGGCCGGTCCAGGTGGCCACGAGCATGCGGATGATCACGAACCCGGCCACGATCTCGGCCATCGGGCGAATGAGATCGAGCAGTGCGGTGGTGTGATCGCCGAGTCCGAGCAGTACGCCGCCGAATCCGGTGATGATGCTGACCGCGGTCGGCAGCGACAGATAGCTGCGCACGGTACTGGCCTGATTCAGCGTGTACACCCAGCCGAATCCGAGCCCGCTGAAGCCACTGACGAAAGCCGTTGTGGCAATGGCGAGCGCGCCCAATATGGCACCGGCCAGCAGCACCGATCGAATGCCATTGTCCCAGCGCCGGGCGAGCGCCATTCCGACGAAACCGAGCGCGACGATCGAGGTGATTTTGATCGATGACGACAGCGTGATGACGACCGCACCGAATATCAGCGTGGCCCAGGCATTCCTGTCGAATACCGGCGAATCCTCAATGGCCCGCAGGCAGAATTCCAATCCGGCGAGCATGAGTCCCAGCATGATCGCGTCATTGTGCACGCCGCCGACCAGGTGGAACAGCACCAGCGGATTGGCCGCACCCAGCCACAGCGCGCTGACCGGCGCGACTCCACAGCGCCGAGCCAGCCGGGGCAGCGCCCATACGATCAAGGCCACGCCCGCGAGCGCCAGCAGCCGGTGCATCCAAACCCCGGCGATGATATTGCTGCCGGTCAATTCCGCGATACCGCGACCCATCCACAGGAACAGCGGCCCATAGGGCGCGGGCGTCTCGCGCCAGATATTCGGCACATTATTGGTCAGCACATTGCTGAGCCCGAGCCCGTCGACCGGCCCCACCTGATAGGGATCCAATCCCCGCGCCGCGATTTCACTCTGTGCCAGATACGAATACACGTCATTGCTGAACATGGGTGGCGCGACACTGAGTGGAATGATCCACAGCAGCAATGTCCGATCCATCTGCGATCGCGTGAGCCGATGCCGCGGATTCCCGCCCCAGCCGCCCACCGCGAACCGCCCGAGCAGCAGCCACGCCATCACCACCAGGGTCGCGCCGATCATGCACATGGCCAGCGTCGAGGTATGCGCCCGCGCGAAGAATCCCAGCACCCGCAGTCCGGACGTCGGATTCTGATGTACCGGTTGCGCCCCCACGCCCAGCGCCGAAATCGCCATGATGACCACCCCGGTCGCCCCCAGCAACCGGATCCGCATCAGCTGCAGCGTTTCTCGCCGATCGAGCCCCGGTACCTCGGACTCATTGGTGTGCAACACCGCGATCGTATGGTCGGACGGCCGCACGTCCAGGCCCAGCACCCGGCGACCCAGCTCCATTACCTTGCGCCCCGCGCCGTCCGCTACCGCCACGGTGGTCAAGCCTAGTAGGGCGGGTACCACCGGACTCTGATCGCCCGGCTGTGCCGAGTGGTGAACCCGCCCGCGGGGACGCGGTGCACGCCCGGAGCGGCGAGGGCGATTGTCCCGCGGCTACCGCCAGGCTGTCCTTCGAACCCTCGGAACCGGAATGCCCGTGCGGCGGACCTGTCGTTTGATCCGAATGGCGGCCGCGTATCCCACCGCCGGGCCCCGCGTGGTTCGGCACGGCGGGTGATGGCGCACGGTCTGCGAAAGTGCGCATCGTGCAAAACAATTGAGTGATCTGTGCCGGTTCGGATCGATTCGCGCTGCCGGTGTCGGACCTCGCTCATACGCTTGACGCATGGTTTCCGAGTCGAAGCGGCGGATCGAGGTGGCGGCGGCCGGGCTTTTGGCGCGGCACGGCTATCACGGGTTCGGGTTGAAGAAGCTGAGCGAGGCGGCCGGGTTGCCGTACGGGTCCATCTACCACCACTTTCCGGGTGGGAAGGAGGAGATCGCGGTATCGGCCATCGCGGGGACCGGACTGCTGGTGGGGCGCATGATTCAGGATGCCCCGGCTGATGTGTTCAGCACGGCGGCAAGCCTGTTCGACTTCATGGCCGCGAAACTCGCTGTCTCGGAATGGACCGACGGTTGTCCGGTCGGAACTCCGGCGCTCGACGGCGGCAGCGATGTGGAGGCGGTGCGCACCGCGTGCGTTTCGGCATTCGATGCCATGGCAGCGGGTTTCGCGGAGCTGCTCACCGAAATGGGCCTGCCCGAGGCGGAATCGCATGAGCTGGCGACCACTGTCGTCGCTGCCTATGAGGGGGCGACCCTGCTGGCGCGGGTGCGGCGGTCGCAGGAGCCGCTGCATACGGTGTCGGCGGCCATGGCCCGGCTCATCCGATTGAGCCTGGCGGAAATCGCTGTCGCGGAGCAGAACTCACCCTAGGTGGGGTTGTCTAGAACGATCGTTCTAGGGATGATCGAAGCATGCAGCGACTCATGCTCGACGGCCCCGGCGCACTGCGCTGGGAAGACTGCCCCGAACCCGTCCTCGATTCCCCGGATCAGGCGCTCGTCCGCCCGATCGCCCTGGCCACCTGCGACATCGACCCCGCCGTACTACAGGGCAGGTTCCCACTGCCGGGGCCGTACGCCTTCGGTCATGAAGGCGTCGCGGAGGTGGTCGCCGTCGGCGATGACGTCCGTACCGTGCGTCCCGGCGACACCGTGGTCGTCCCCTTCCAAATCTCCTGTGGCGCATGTCCCGCGTGCCTGCGCGGCCGCACCGGCAACTGCACCGCCCACCCCCTCATGTCCACCTTCGGACTGGGCCCCATGGGCGGCCTGAACTGGGGCGGGCTCTGGGCGGATCTGGCGCTCATCCCGCACGCGGACGCCATGCTCGTACCCGTCCCGGCGGGCGTCGACCCGGCCGCCGTCGCAAGCGCCAGCGACAATATTCCGGACGGATTTCGCGCCGTCGCACCGCAATTGGCGGTGGATCCGGGCGCGGAAGTGCTGATTCTGGGCGGCCCCGCGGCCGCCTCCATCGGCCTCTACGCCACCGGTCTCGCGGTCGCGCTGGGCGCGTCCCGCACCGTCTACCTCGACACCGACCCCGAAAGGCTCGCCATCGCAGCTAAATTCGGCGCGGAGGTCATCGAGGGTAAGCCCGACACCCGGGTCGGCCGCTTCCCCATCACGGTGGAGGCCGCCGGTGGTGCCAAGGCGCTCATCGCCGCGGTCAACGCCACCGCGAACGACGGCTGGTGCACTAGTGTCAGCGTGCAGGCCAAGGACGTCGCACTACCCATGCTGGCCATGTACTCCCGCTGCTGCACCTTCCATACGGGCCGCGCCCACGTCCGTCCGGCCATCCCGCAGATCCTCGATCTGGTGGCGACCGGCCGTTTCGATCCCTCGATCGTCACCACGAGTGTCGTCCCGTGGTCCGATTCCATCGATGCCCTGCTGGAAGGACCCACCAAACTGGTCGCCGTCCGCGCCTGAACCGCTACGCCAGCCCGCTGATGCCATCACCCAGTGATTTCGCGCTGAGCAGGGCGAACAGCACCGCCATGATCACGTAGTGATTGCGCACCGTCCATTCCTTCCAGCGTTCGAGGGTGCCCGTCGCGGTCTCGCGTCGCACGAAGTGCAGGGATAGCGGCACCAGCACCCCGGCCGAGGCGATGGCGATGAAAATCAGTGCCGCGCCGACTCTTCCGGCGATATGCGCGGTGGATTCGGCCGTGGTCACCGCGCCCGCGGCGATCTGCGTGACGTTCTTGGGATTGGCCAGCGCCAGCACCACGCCCAGCGCCAGGCAGTTCCCGCCCCGGAACTGCTCGAGATGCGCCAGCCGCGCGGGCAGCATGCCCGCGTTCTCCGCGCGGGCCAGTCGCAATTGCCGCAGCGTCATGAGCGCCAGCAGCACGCCGAGAATGAGCCGGAACCACGCCACCCAGGTGCCGGGCTGCCCATTGTGTTCGGCTCCCGCCACGATTCCGATCGTCAGCAGCACTACGAAAAGTCCGCTGATCGCGAGCACCCAGCCGATCATGAAGGCCACCGCGTTCGAGCGTCCGCGCGGTGTGGCGATCAGCAGAATCACCGCTATCAGCGCGAGCGGGCTGATAGCTACGCCCACCGCATGGCTGAGGAACTGGCCGACCGCGTGTCCCATGGGGTGTCTCCTGTGGGTCGATCCGTCTGCTCAATCGGTCAGGTTTGAGAGTAGCCAGAAGATTGCCGAACTTTGCGCCGGTCGGACCGCGTGTGGATGGTGTGCAAAGGTTCACACCCCCGGCACCCTCAAAGTCAGGTGACCCTTACTGGAACGCGGGAAGTAATTCCGTCACACTGATGTTGTGAAAACCGTGGGTTTGCGGAACGCGAAGGCGGAAACCGGGCGCCAGCTGGGCGCCCGGCCTGCTGTTGTGCCCGCACCGGCCGGTGAAGGCCACACCCGCGAGGCCGTGATCAAGCTACTGCTGGAGGAGGGTCCGATCACCGCGACCGCCATCGGCAAACGGCTCGGCCTCAGCCCGGCGGGTGTCCGGCGGCATCTGGACGCACTCATCGAATCGGGTGAGGCGCGGGCCGCGCGATCGGCGTCCTGGCAGCAGCAGGGGCGTGGTCGTCCGGCCAAGCAATACCAGTTGACGGCCACCGGTCGCGGCCGTTTGGGCCATGCCTACGATGACCTGGCCGGCGCCGCGATGCGCCAGCTGCGCGAGATCGGCGGGGATAAGGCCATCGTCGAATTCGCGCGCAAGCGGGTCGCCGCGATTGTCGCCGGTATCGGACAGTTGGAGCGGCATACGCCGGAGGCGACCACCGATAAGGCCGATGAGATCGCGGACGCGTTCTCCGAAGCCGGATTCGCCGCCTCCACCCGGAAAGTCGGTGCGGGAGTACAGATCTGCCAGCACCACTGCCCGGTTTCGCATGTCGCCGAGGAGTTTCCGGAATTGTGCGCCGCCGAGTTGGAGGCGTTCAAGGAAATCCTGGGTACCCATGTACAAAGACTGGCGACCATCGCCAATGGCGATTGCGCGTGCACCACGCATGTGCCGCTGATGCTTACCCCTAAAAACGCAAAACCCCACGTTGCCCAGCCCGCAACGACTTCTACACACGACTCCGGAAGGAGTGCCGAATGACGACTACGACTGACCAGGTGCAGCCGCTGTCCCAAGAGGAGACCATTGCCTCCATTGGTACGTACGGGTACGGCTGGGCCGACAAGGATGTCGCCGGTGCCAGTGCCAAGCGCGGCCTCTCCGAGGAGGTCGTACGCGACATCTCGGCGAAGAAGAGCGAGCCCGAATGGATGCTCGACTTCCGCCTGAAGGCGCTGCGCATCTTCGAGAAGAAGCCCATGCCGAACTGGGGTTCGGACCTGGACGGCATCGATTTCGACAACATCAAGTACTTCGTGCGGTCCAGCGAGAAGCAGGCCGCCACCTGGGATGACCTGCCCGAGGACATCAAGAACACCTACGACAAGCTGGGCATCCCGGAGGCGGAGAAGCAGCGCCTGGTGTCCGGTGTCGCCGCGCAGTACGAGTCCGAGGTCGTCTACCACTCGATCCGCGAGGACCTCGAGAAGCAGGGTGTCATCTTCCTGGACACCGATACCGCGCTCAAGGAGCACCCGGAGCTGTTCCAGCAGTACTTCGGCTCGGTCATTCCCTCGGGTGACAACAAGTTCTCCGCGCTGAATTCGGCCACCTGGTCCGGCGGTTCGTTCATCTACGTGCCGAAGGGCGTGCACGTGGATATCCCGCTGCAGGCGTACTTCCGCATCAACA
Source organism: Nocardia sp. NPDC056000 (assembly GCF_042269265.1). Taxonomy (NCBI): domain Bacteria; kingdom Bacillati; phylum Actinomycetota; class Actinomycetes; order Mycobacteriales; family Nocardiaceae; genus Nocardia; species Nocardia sp. NPDC056000. The sequence goes on from NZ_JBHJXS010000003.1 coordinate 166,706, forward strand.
CCGAGAACATGGGTCAGTTCGAGCGGACGCTGATCATCGTCGACGAGGACGCCTACGTGCATTACGTCGAGGGTTGTACCGCACCGATTTACAGCTCGGATTCGCTGCACTCCGCGGTTGTCGAGATCATCGTGAAGAAGGGTGGCCGCTGCCGGTACACCACCATTCAGAACTGGTCGAACAACGTCTACAACCTGGTCACCAAGCGGGCCAAGGCCGAGGCGGGCGCGACCATGGAATGGGTCGACGGCAATATCGGCTCCAAGGTCACCATGAAGTACCCGGCCGTGTGGATGACCGGTGAGCACGCCAAGGGTGAGGTGCTCTCCATCGCGTTCGCCGGTGCGGGTCAGCACCAGGACACCGGTGCCAAGATGCTGCACCTGGCGCCGCACACCTCCTCGAACATCATCTCCAAGTCGGTGGCGCGCGGCGGCGGTCGTGCCTCGTACCGCGGCCTGGTGCAGGTGAACAAGGGTGCGTACGGCTCGAAGTCGACCGTGAAGTGCGATGCGCTGCTGGTGGACAACATCTCTCGCTCGGACACCTACCCGTACGTCGATATCCGCGAGGACGACGTGACCATGGGTCATGAGGCGACCGTGTCGAAGGTGTCGGCCGATCAGCTGTTCTACCTGATGAGCCGCGGCCTCACCGAGGACGAGGCCATGGCGATGGTCGTGCGCGGCTTCGTGGAGCCGATCGCCAAGGAACTGCCGATGGAATACGCGCTCGAGCTCAACCGCCTGATCGAACTGCAAATGGAAGGAGCCGTCGGCTGATGACGGTCGAGAATGTAGCCGTTGCTGCCGAGGCTCGTCCTCCGGCGCTGAACAAGGGCGAAGTCTTCGCCTCGTTCGACGTGAACGCGTTCGAGGTGCCTTCGGCGCACGACGAGGCGTGGCGGTTCACCCCGCTGCGCCGCCTGCGCGGACTGCACGACGGCACCGCCGTTCGTGACGGGCAGGCCGTCGTCGAGGTGAACTCCGTCGAGGGCGTCACCGTCGAGACCGTCGATCGCACCGACGCGCGCCTCGGCGTCGCCGGCACCCCGACCGATCGTGTTGCCGCACAGGCGTACTCGGGCTTCGAGCAGGCGACCATCGTGTCCGTCGGCGCGGAAACCGAAGTGGCCGAGGCGGTTACCGTCACGGTCACCGGTCCGGGCGAGGGCAAGACCGCCTACGGTCACACCCAGATTCGCCTGGGCAACTTCGCGCACGCCAATGTGGTCATCGACCAGCGCGGCAGCGGAACCTACGCGGAGAACGTGGAATTCGTGCTCGGCGACAGCGCCAAGCTGAATGTCATCGTCATCCAGGACTGGGCCGACGATGTCGTGCACGCCGTCGCGCATCACGCCAAGCTGGGTCGCGACGCCACCCTGCGGCATATCAATGTCACCCTCGGTGGCGATCTGGTGCGCCTGACCGCGACCGTGCGTTACGCCGGTCCGGGCGGCGACGCCGAAATGCTCGGCGTGTACTTCGCCGATGACGGCCAGCACTTCGAGCAGCGGCTGCTCATGGATCACTCCGAGCCGAACTGCAAGTCGAACGTGCTGTACAAGGGTGCGCTGCAGGGCGATCCGACCTCGAAGAAGCCCGATGCGCGCACGGTGTGGGTGGGCGATGTGCTCATTCGCGCGGCCGCCGAGGGCACCGAGACCTACGAGGCCAACCGCAACCTGGTGCTCACCGATGGCGCACGCGCCGATTCGGTGCCGAACCTGGAGATCGAGACCGGCGAGATCGTCGGTGCCGGACATGCCTCGGCCACCGGGCGTTTCGATGATGAGCAGCTGTTCTACCTGCGCTCGCGCGGTATCCCGGAGGAGGTGGCGCGGCGACTTGTCGTGCGCGGCTTCTTCTTCGAGATCATCTCCAAGATCACGGTCCCCGAGGTCCGCGAGCGGCTCGAGGCGGCCATCGAGGCCGAACTCGCCGCCGTCGGCGTCTGATCACCCATACTTCCCATCCCGCAAAGGAATTCGAATTCGATGACCACCCTGGAAATCAAGGACCTGCACGTCGAGGTCGCCAACCCCGACGAGTCCGGCGAGCCCATCAAGATCCTCAAGGGCGTCAACCTGACCGTGCGCTCGGGTGAGACGCACGCGATCATGGGCCCCAACGGTTCGGGCAAGTCGACGCTGTCGTACGCCATCGCCGGTCACCCCAAGTACACGGTGACCTCCGGCTCGATCACCCTCGACGGTGAAGACGTGCTGGAGATGACCGTCGACGAGCGTGCCCGCGCGGGTCTGTTCCTGGCCATGCAGTACCCGGTCGAGGTTCCGGGTGTCTCGGTCTCGAACTTCCTGCGCACCGCCGCCACCGCCGTCCGCGGTGAGGCCCCCAAGCTGCGTACCTGGGTCAAGGAGCTCAAGGAGTCCATGACCGAGCTGGAGATCGAGCCCAGCTTCGTCGAGCGCTCGGTCAACGAGGGCTTCTCCGGCGGTGAGAAGAAGCGCCAGGAGATCCTGCAGCTGGGTCTGCTCAAGCCGAAGATCGCCATCCTGGACGAGACCGACTCCGGCCTGGACGTCGACGCGCTGCGCATCGTCTCCGAGGGCGTCAACAAGTACAAGGAGCGGGAGAACGGCGGCATTCTGCTGATCACCCACTACACCCGCATCCTGCGCTACATCGAGCCCGATTTCGTGCACGTGTTCGTGAACGGCCGCATTGTCGCCGAGGGCGGCAAGGAGCTGGCCGAGGAACTCGACTCGAACGGTTACGTGCGCTTCACCTCCGCTGCTGCTGTTTAGGAGCCCCTGCTGATGACCACTACGGTGCCTGCTTTGGACGTCGCCCGCATCCGCGCCGACTTCCCGATCCTGAGCCGCACGGTGCGAGACGGTAAACCCCTGGTCTACTTGGACTCGGGCGCCACCTCGCAGCGGCCCACGGCGGTGCTGGACGCGGAACACACCTTCCTGACCCAGCACAATGCGGCGGTGCATCGTGGTGCGCATCAGCTGGCCGAAGAGGCCACGGACGCTTACGAAGACGCGCGTGCGGATATCGCCCGCTTCGTCGGCGTGGACGCGCGCGAGATCGTGTTCACCAAGAACGCGACCGAATCGCTGAACCTGGTGACCTATGCGTTCTCCGATTCCCGGTTCCCGTACCACGTGGGACCGGGTGACGAGATCGTGGTCACCGAGCTCGAACATCACGCGAATCTCGTTCCGTGGCAGGAACTCGCACGCCGCACGGGCGCGACGCTCAAGTGGTACGGCATCACCGATGACGGGCGTATCGATCTCGATTCGCTCGAATTGTCGCCCGCCACCAAGGTCGTCGCGTTCACGCATCAGTCCAATGTGACCGGCGCGATCGCCGATGTGCCCGAAATGGTGCGTCGCGCAAAGGAAGTCGGCGCGCTCACGGTGCTCGACGCCTGCCAGTCGGTACCGCATATGCCGGTGAACTTCCGGGAGCTCGGCGTGGACTTCGCCGCGTTCTCCGGTCACAAGATGCTCGGCCCGTCCGGTGTCGGTGTGCTGTACGGCCGCTACGCGCTGCTGGAAGAGACCCCGCCGTTCATCACCGGCGGCTCCATGATCGAGACGGTCACCATGGAGGCCACCACCTACGCGGCCCCGCCGCAGCGGTTCGAGGCGGGCGTGCCGATGACCTCGCAGGTCGTCGGATTGGGTGCCGCTGTGCGGTATCTCGAAGCCATCGGTATGGATGCGGTTGCGGCGCACGAGCATTCGCTCGTAGCCGCCACGCTCGAGGGGCTCGCCAAGATTGACGGTGTTCGCATTGTCGGCCCGGCCGATACCCTGAATCGCGGTGGCGCAGTATCTTTCGTGGTGGACGGTATTCACGCCCACGATGTGGGCCAGATCCTCGATGACGAGGGCGTCGCGATCCGCGTCGGGCACCATTGCGCGTGGCCGCTCATGCGCCGCCTCGGCGTTCCGGCCACCGCCCGTGCCTCGTTCGCCGTCTACAACACCCTCGACGAGGTGGACGCGCTGCTGGCGGCGGTGCGGAAGGCTCAGAGCTTCTTCGGAGTTGCATAGATCATGCGCATGGAGCAGATGTACCAGGAAGTGATCCTGGACCACTACAAGCACCCGCACCACCGCGGCCTACGCGAGCCGTTCGGTGCGGAAGTGCATCACGTCAACCCGACCTGCGGTGACGAGATCACGCTGCGCGTACAGCTGGACGACAATGGCGATGTCACCGATGTGTCCTATGACGGCCAGGGCTGCTCGATCAGCCAGGCGTCCACCTCAGTGCTCACCGATCAGGTCATCGGCCTGCCGGTGCAGCAGGCGCTCAAGGTGGTCGACTCGTTCAACGAGATGATCTCCAGCCGCGGCACCCTCGAGGGTGATGAGGACATGATCGGCGACGGCATCGCCTTCGCGGGCGTGTCCAAGTACCCGGCGCGGGTCAAGTGCGCGCTGCTGGGCTGGATGGCGTTCAAGGACGCGGTGGTGCAGATCGCCTCCGCCGAGGAGACCAAGCTGCCGATGTCGAACGGGGAGAAGAAGAACGATGAGTGAGACCACCGGAACTCCGGCCGACGGCTCGGTGAAAGACGCCGACGCCGTGGTCGAGACCACCGAAACCGTTGCGCCGCAGGAACTGAGCGCGGAGGACGCCGCATTCCTCGAGGACCTCGAAGAGGCCATGCGCGATGTCGTCGACCCCGAGCTCGGCATCAATGTGGTCGACCTGGGCCTGGTCTACGGTATGACCGTCACCGACGGCATCTGCAAACTGGATATGACCCTGACCTCCCCGGCCTGCCCGCTCACCGATGTGATCGAGGACCAGTCCCGCAATGCCCTGGTGCGCAGCGGTCTGGTCGAGGACCTGCAGATCAACTGGGTCTGGATGCCGCCGTGGGGCCCGGACAAGATCACCGACGACGGCCGCGAGCAGCTGCGCGCGCTCGGCTTCACCGTCTAGTCGGACAGCCTGTCATCACCCCCGCCGGAATCCGGTGGGGGTGATTTCGTGTGGTAGGCATACCGTATGCGGCTCGATGAGTGGATCGCCGGTGGCGGGCATATACAGCTTGGTGGGCATGACATCTTCTACCGGCAGGACGGTCCGGTGGATGGGCGGCCCGTGACGCTGGTGCACGGATTTCCGACCTCATCGCACGACTGGGCGCCGATCGTCCCGGCGCTGGTCGAATCCGGTTGCCGGATAACGACTTTGGACCTGCTCGGGTTCGGGGCCAGTGCCAAGCCCGCGCGATACGACTATCGGCTCACCGAGCAGGCGTCGATCATCGAGGAGCTGTGGGAGCGGTTCGAGATCGACAAGACCGCACTGGTCTCGCACGACTACGGCGTATCGGTCGCTCAGGAACTGTTGCACCGCAACGCGAATCGCATTACCGCGGCGGCATTCCTCAATGGCGGTCTGTATCCGGACCTGCACCGGCCGATCCGGATACAACGGTTGCTCCACGGACCCGCGGGCGCGGTGCTGCAACATCTGTCGAGCGAGCCGATGTATCACCGGTCGCTGCACGAGGTGTTCGGCCGACCGGTCAGCGATGACGCCGTGCACGATATGTGGCTGTCCACCACGATGAACAACGGTAAGCGAGTACAGCACCGGCTGCTCCGCTATATCGACGAGCGGCGCACGCATTCCGACCGCTGGCGCACCGCCCTCGAGAGCTATCCGGGTCCGATCCAATTCATCTGGGGCCCAGCCGATCCCGTGAGCGGTGCGCATGTGCTGCCGCGGTTGCGCGAACGCCTCCCCGATGCGCGAGTCCTCGTCCTCGACGAGGATCCGGCGACCGGCCACTACCCCCAGGTCGAGAATCCCGCCCCGGTGGCGGCGGCCCTGGTCAGCTTTCTGCGCTGACTTCCGACTGTCGCAGCGGTGCGCCGACGTGATGCAGGTGCCGCAGCGCCTCGCGGTAGGACGAGACCAGCCCGGTCTCGTGGTACGCCACACCGATTTCGGCGCAGTAGTCGCGCACGATGAGCCGGGCATGCCGCAGATTCGGCGTCGGCATGCTCGGGAACAGGTGGTGCTCGATCTGATAGTTGAGTCCGCCCAGCGCGATATCGGTCAGTACACCACCGCGCACATTGCGTGAGGTGAGCACCTGACGGCGGAGGTAGTCGGGCCGCTCGTCACCGGTCAGGGTCGGCATGCCCTTGTGGTTGGGGGCGAAGATGCATCCCATATAGAGACCGAACAGGCCCTGATGCACCGCGATGAACGCGAGGCCCTTATCCGCGGGCAGCACCGCGAACACCGCGATCAGATAGAGCGCGAAGTGGGTGAACAGCAGGGCACCCTCCATGCGGCGATGTTTGACCGATCGATTTCCGAGCGCGCGGACGCCCGCCAGGTGCAGGTTCAGCCCTTCGAGCAGCAGCAGCGGGAAGAACAGATACGCCTGCGCCCGCCCGACGATCCGGGCGATCCCGCGACTGGACCGCGCCTGCCGCTGCGACCAGACCAGAATGTCCGGTGCGACATCGGGATCGAGATCCTCGTGGTTCGGATTGGCATGATGCCGGGTGTGCTTGTCCTGCCACCACCCGTACCCCAGGCCGATTCCGGCATTGCCGACAATCCGTCCCACCAGCTCGGTCGGTTTGCGCAGCCGGAAGACCTGGCGGTGCGCGACATCATGCATGACCAGCGCGACCTGTGCGAACGCCACCGCCATGAATCCGGCGACCAGCAGCGTCCACCACGAATCGCCGACGAGCAGGAACGTCGCCCATCCGCCGATGAACGCGAACCCGACGAGTCCGAAGCGGGCAACGTAGTAGGCGGGCCGCCGATCCATCAGTCCCGCATCGGAAATCCGGCGCAGTAGCCGGGCGTAATCACCGTCGGCACCGCGTCGCGATGTCCGTGAAGCTGACTCGGGAACCAAGCCGGATGTCGTCATGCCCCGAAGCTATCGGCGTATCTCTCGTTCGCCGTAACCCGTTGGTACGGCATGGAATAGCTCTCCGGAGTGATACCGGTGGGACTATCGTCCGGGTTTCACGCCTCGATGCCGAGGCCCTCGGCCAGCACCGGCCAGCTCTTGATCAGCTGATCCCGCCAGTACTGCCAGGCGTGTCCGCCGTCCGGGGGCAGATCGTAGGTCACCGGAATTCCGAGCTGGAGGAGCCGATCGACCATATTGCGCGTGCAGTAGCCGGTCGCGGCCTCGGTCACGCCGTCCACGATCAGATGGTCCACCACATCCGCCCCGGTGCGGAATTCGTCGCTGAACCCATCGTAACCACCGGGAACACCGGTGCCGCTATAGAGATAGAGTCCCACACCGCGCAGCTTCTCGGCATGCACGTAGGGATCATTCTCGGCCCACAGCGGATTGTCCGGCGCACCGTACATATTGTCGAGATTGCCGCCCGCGACGAATTCGACCACCACGCGCACGAATTCGTGCCCGATCGGATCGCTGATCTGCGGGCAGCCGCTGTAGGCCGCCACCGCGCGGAACAGTCCGGGTGCGGCGATGGCCAGGTTCAATACCGCGGTGGCGGATCCGGAGACGCCCGCGATCGCATTGATCCCATTGGCGCCCAACGCTTTATCGATCAGCGGTGGCAGTTCGGCGGTGAGGAAGGTCTTCCATTTATTCACGCCCAGCACCGGATCGGGTGCGCGCCAGTCACCGTAGAAACTGGCGATCCCGCCGATGGGCTGGACGACGTTCACCTCCTTGGTCGCCAGGAAATCGAAGACCTCGGGCGCGCGATCCTGCCAGCTCTTACCGCCGTATCCGCCGGACGCGCCATTGAGCAGATACAGCGTCGGATGCGGCCGGGTCCGATCCGCGGGCCGCAGCACATCCACTCGAATCGGCTTGCCCATGGCCGCCGAATACACCTGGAATGACAGTTTGCGATCGTCGACGATGTGGACGCTCACGATCTCGGACTGTTCGGCCCGCGCCGCCACCGGTATGACCGCCGCCGGTATCGCAAAGCACGCGGCTACCAAGATGATTCGAATCCGATGCCGCATGCCGCCTCCGCTGAGAAAGCTCGCCGGTCCCGTCATCACGATCGTAGCCGCCGCGGTGTGCCGATCGAGGAATTCGCCCATCTCAGGGCCGTTCCGGGCTCGGGATCGGAATGAGGTGTTCGTCCTCCAGATCTCGGGGTGATATCGACCCCGGCGGCGGGCGGGTGGGTGCTGTTAGGGTGTGCGCGTCGCGCCGGAAGGGGAGCCTTGTCCTACATTGTCAGCCCGTATGCCGTTGACCTGGAAGGGATCCGGTTGGTCGGATCCTATGGCCAGGAGTTCGCGGATGCCGTGGTGCGGTCGACGCCGCAGCATGTGCTGGATCGGCTCGATGAGGCCGAGGAGCTCGGGCTCACCCCGCGCGATGTGATGCGGCAATTGCTGCTGGGCGAGCCGATGGAGCAGGATTTCGGGCCGACCTACGGGCATGCGCTCGAGGTGCTGTGCCATCACTCCGGCAAGCTGCTCGGCAATGCGCACTGGGCGGGTATGCGATTCCGGTACTTCGCCATGGTGGAGCAGGCGCTGGCCGATATCGGCGTCGAGTTCGATCCGGCGGAGCTGGTGCTCGGCGGCGCGCCCATCGACCTGCCGCCCATCGATGACTTCCCGAGCATCGGTTTCGTGGAGGGCTACCGCATCGATGCCATGGCGGACACGTTGAACGCCGTCGACCTGGAGCTGCTCACCGATGACTCCATCCGCGGCTCGGTGGCGGAAATGCGCGAATGGGCGCGCACCTGCCAGGCCGAGGGCACCGGCCTGGTGTGCTTCTACTACTGAATCGCGCCGGAATCAGGGACGTTTGGTCCAGAACAGTTTGTCGAGGTTCTTGCGGCGATCATCGGCCCAGTCCCACATGTAGTCGGCGATGCGCGTCGGATTGTCCAGGGTGGTGCTGAACATATGCCCGCCGTCGCGGTACTCCAGCAGGAATTCACCGGTCGGCTGCCGGTAGGTCTGGATGAAGGTGTCCGGATCATCCGGCTCCTGGACAATCAGAAAGGGTGTGCGGGCGACCGTCGTCAATTCCGGTATCCAGGAGTGCAATTGGCGCTGGGTGAGCACATTGAAATACCGCGCGCCGCCGACATTGACGCGGAAGTCCCGCATTTCCGGTCCGGCCAGACTGCCGTCGCGCGGATCGTAGAGCGCGAATTCGGTTCCGGCGATGAGTTCTTCGATCCATAGCAGCGCGCGCCAGGCCGCGTGATCGGGCACCGTCACCCGGACGCAATCGCCCACCGCGGCCAGCGTGATGCGCCCGTTCCAGACCGGGATCTCGGTATTCCAGCGCCACAGCCCGGCCAGTACCGGGCCCAGACTCACCGCCGGAATGCCGCCGCTGGCGGCTGCATACGCTTCGACCTCATCGGCGGAAGCAACGGAATCTGCCGGTAGTACGACGAATTCGCAACTCACCGCACCAAACTAGTGCACGGCGGCGACACACGCGGACCGTTGGCCGCAGTCGGCGAGCAACCGCGTCGCCGCACCGTAGGATGCGCGGGTGACCGGATACGACGACTTCGACGGGTTCGCCCACCTCGACACCTCCAGCCTGCACCCGCGCCAGCAGCAGATTCTCTGCACGATCCGCGATTGGGTACAGCGGCACGGGTATTCGCCCAGCACCCGCGAGATCGGTGACTCGGTCGGGCTCAAATCCGGTTCGTCGGTATCGAAGCATTTGAAGGCGCTCGAGGATCGCGGATTCCTCACCCGCAGCGAATCGGTCACCCGTCCGATGGATGTGCGGCTGTTCCTCAAGTCGGCCGCGCCGCAGCAGACCTCCGGCGATTCGGTTCCGGTGCCGGTGGTCGGCGATATCGCGGCGGGCACGCCGATCCTGGCCGAGGAGCACACCGATGACGTGCTGTCGCTGCCGCGCGAATTGGTCGGCCGCGGCACCGTGTTCGGACTGCGCGTGCGCGGTGATTCGATGATCGACGCGGCCATCTGCGATGGCGACATCGTGGTGATCCGCAAGGAGAGCGAGGCGCACTCCGGGGAAATCGTGGCGGCCATGATCGACGGTGAAGCCACCGTCAAGGTCTATCGCCGGCGTAACGGCCATGTCTATCTGGAGCCGCGCAACCCCGCCTACGACGTGATCGATGGTGACAAGGCAGTTGTGCTCGGCAAAGTCGTCTCGGTAATGCGCCGCGTTTGATTCCGTCCGGTAAGACCGGATTGGACAATATGGGGTCCCTCGACAAGGATTCGACCCGTTCCAATAATTCATCACGGGGAGTATCGAATGTCGTTGCTGCGCAAGGCCGGAATAGGCCTCGCCATCACCTCGATGGCCGCGATGGGCATCATGGCCGCCGGTCCCGCCAACGCGGCGGAAGACGCGCCGGGATTCACGGCCGCTTCCGGTGATCTGTACGGCGCCCTGGCGCTGTCTCGGAGCACCGGAAATGTCGCATACGCGGTCAACTATGGCAGCTGGGGCGGTGCCGATGGCGCCGCCGTCAGCAAGTGCGGTGGCGGCGACTGTGAGGTCGTCGTGCACTTCGCCAACGCGTGCGGCGCCGTCGCACAGGGCGCCGACACCCGCTTCGGCTGGGCGTGGGCGGCCACCAAGGTAGACGCCGAGAAGGGCGCCATCGACGTGCTGGGCAACAGCGCGCCGAAGTTCCCGGACGTCGGTTCCGCATCGCCGCGCGGAGCCAAGGTGATTCTGTCGGCGTGCACCGATAACGCGCGTTGACACTGGCGAGTACGCGCTAGCGCACTCGCCGCCCGTGCGCCGTACCGGATTTCCGGTGCGGCGCACTTTTGTTTGCCAGGGCCCGTTTTCCAGCAAACCACCTGTCCGGCCGGAGATGATTTCGAGGTGGACGACATCACCTATGAGGACACCCGGTTCGCGATGCACGCGGCGGCGGAACTGCTCATCGCGGGTCCGCAGTATCGGCGGTTCGGCAGTATTCGCATGCGCATCGTGCTGGGTGGTTTCACCGGCGTGAAGTGGCCGGTGTCGGTAACCGGGCCCGATCTGGTCTGGCCGCAGGGCCGAATCCGATTACACGGCAGCTATACCGAACTCGCCATCGCCGCCGGGTTCGAGGCCGACGGCCCGCCCGACGGGTTGTATTGCGAAGGTACGGGTATGGACCCGGACGAGCCCTTCGCGGTGGACACCGAGGCGGCGGTGTCGGTGCACGACTGGTTCGCGGTGGGGGACACCGCATTACGGCGTTTCGCGGCCGAACAGCCGGTGCTGTGGCCGGAGCACTTCGATCTGTCGGTCGCGGTGGGCGAGGTGAATTACGGTGTGTCGCCGGGGGATTGGGAGAATCCGCAGCCGTACGCCTATGTCGGCCCGTGGACGCGGCGGCACGGCGAATTCTGGAATGCACCGTTCGGCGCGAAACGCTCCCGGGCCGAGGCCGGCACGGTGGAGGCCCTGCTGGAATTCTTCCGGGAGGGCCGGGCCCGTGCCGCCGCCGATGCCTAGGGGAGCTAGCGGCCCACGCGCGGGCGGCCGCCCTCACCGGCGATGCGCCCCTTGCGAATGAGTTCGCGTTTGGTGCCCGGGGTCAGCGTGACCTGATCGCTGTCACCGGCCGCGACGGCCTCCTCGAGCGGGACCGGATTCGGCCGCACGAACAGCGTGACGGTGGTGCCCTCGGTGAAGCCGTTGCGCTTCATCAATGACGCCGAGGCGGTGTTGTGGATTTCCACATCGGTGACGATCCGCCGCGCGCCGCCCTCGAAAAGGGTGTCGCAGCAGGCGGACATGAGCCGTCCGGCGATACCGCGGCCCTGCATATCCGGCGCGACCGCGATCCATTCCAGATAGCCCCAGTCATCGCGCAATTCGAATTCCATGGAACCCAGTACGAATCCCACCACCCGATCCGAATCCACCGCCACCCAGCAGGAGCGGCTGGGGCTGTCCATATGCTCGGCCACCGAGGTGAGCGACCAGGAGGTGTAGGGCTTGGTGGAGGTGTCGAAGACCTCGTAACCCAGATCCAGGACCTGGCGTAGATGTCCGAGTCCCATGGGGACGATGGCTATGGCGGGTTCCATACCCGACAGTTTGCCAGGTGGATGCGGTTCTCACCCGCCCGGTCTCACGCGCCCTTGCGGGTTTGCTTGGCGGGAGCCTTCTTCGCCACGGTCTTCTTGGCGGGAGTTTTCTTGGCGGCGGTCGTGGCCTTGGTCGCCTTCGCGGCCTTGGCGGGGGCCGATGCGGCCTTCCCGGTGCTGCGCCCGGATGCCTCCAGACTGCGTTGCAGCGCCGCGACCAGATCCACCACCTCGGCGTCCATCTCGGGCGCGGCTTTCTCGGGCGCGCGGGTGACCTTGCCGCTACCGCTGGCGATGGCCTCGTCCAGCATCTTCTTCAATTCGATCTGGTACTCGTCCACGTACTGCGAGGGATCGAAATCGTCCGAGAGCGTATCTACCAGCGTCTCGGCCATCTGCAATTCCTGCGGTCGCGGCTCGGACACGCCGTCGAGCTTGTCGAACGCCACCGCCCGCACCTCATCGGGCCACAGCAGCGCCTGCAACACCAGCACCCCGTCGCGCACGCGCAGCGCTCCGAGCCGCGTCTTCTGCCGCAGGGTGAAATGCACCAGCGCCACGCGATCGGTGTGTTCGAGTGTTTTCGCCAGCAGCACATAGGCTTTGGGCGTGGTCGAATCCGGTTCCAGGAAGTAGCTCTTATCGAAGAGCATGGGATCGATCTGCTCGGCCGGCACGAATTGCAATACCGGAATCTCATGCTTCTCGGCGGCGGGGAGTTTGGCGAAATCCTCATCGGTGAGGATCACCCGATCCCCCTCGGGGGATTCGTACGCCTTGTCGATATCGGCATACTGCACGGGTTGCCCGTCCACCGTGCAGACCCGCTCGTATTTGATCCGCCCCCCGTCGGCGGCGTGTACCTGATGGAATTTGATGTCATGGTCTTCCGTGGCGGTATAGACCTTCACGGGGACGTTGACCAGCCCGAACGCGATGGAGCCCTTCCAAATGGACCGCATGGTCTGATCGTAGCCAATCTCGGAAGCAGGAGTGGTATGCGAACGCGAATTCTCTTCCCGATCGTGGCCGCCGTGATCGTGGCGGCCTGCGGTACGGCCTCCGATACCGGGAAAACGACGGCGGATACTCCCGGTGCGCTGATGGCGCAGAGCCCGCTGACCAATCTGGACCCGGCATTGTCGGCGGCCGTTTCCACGGCCACCTATATCCGGTATGAGTCGACCTCTCCGGCCGGTAAGCCGATCGAGGTGTCGGGTGCGGTATTCCTGCCCAAGGGTGACGCGCCCGCCGGGGGCTGGCCGGTGATCGCCCTCGGGCACGGCACCTCCGGGGTGGTCAGCTCGTGCGCGCCGACCAATTCACCGAACCTGTTCGGTTCCGCGCCCGCGGTGGCGGCGATGCTGGCGGGGCATCGGGCGGTGGTGATGACCAACTATCAGGGGCTGGACGGACCGGGGGCCGCACCGTATGTGGACACCCCGTCATCCGGATACGACATCGTGAACTCGGTGCGAGCGGCGCGGGCGACCGGTGCGCCGTTGGCGGGCGAGACCGTGCTGGTCGGGATCTCGCAGGGCGGACGTGCCGCTGAATCGGCGTCGGAAACGGCGAAATCCTATGCGCCGGAACTGAATATCCGCGGCGTGGTGCTGTTGTCACCGGCTCTGGAGATCAAATTCGCGGATGCGATCCGGGCGGGCACGCTCAATGTTCCCGATCAGTATCTGATCCTGCCGTATCTGGTGGAGGCCGTGCGGTACCACTATCCGAACTACAACTACGACCGGGTGATTCACGGTGATCTACTCGGTGCCGCACCGCGTTTGGAGGCGCAGTGCACCGGCGATATGACCCCGGCCGATCTCGCGCTGGCCGCCGCGGCGACGCCCGCCGATGCCCGATTCGTGGATGACGCCGCCGCACAGGCCGTCGTGGATCTGGAGGGTCGCACCAATCTGCCGAAGGTGGCGAGCGCAGTGCCCACCTATATCGCTCGCGGTGATGCGGACAAGCTGGTGAGTACCGAATGGTCGAACGCGGCTGTCGCGAAGATGTGCGTGCTGGGGACGCCGGTGCACGATGAGGTGGTCCCGGGTGGTCACGATGCGCCGGACCAGATCTCGGAGCGGTGGCTGGGATGGATCGATGATCTCTTCGCCGGCGCGTCCTTCACCTCGACCTGTCAGCGGTGATCGGGATCAGTCGACCGGGCGCGGATTGGGCGGCCGCAGGGTCCAGCGGATGTGCGTGGTCTTCCACCGGTGCTCGGGTTCCTGTTTGACGCCCGGATCATTGTCCGGCGGTCCGAGGGGTATGCGGAGGTCGTCGATCGGCTGCGGTGCGCCAGCGGCGTTGGGACTGGCCTGATCGGCGGTGTGTTTGTGGATGATGTCGGCGGCTTCGCCTGTGGTGCCGAGGTTTTCGGTGGGCCGGTCGTTGTAGAAGTAGTCGTGGAAATCGGCGGGGACGGTCTTGCCGAGGATGCGCAGGGTGGCTTCCCAGCCGTGATCGGGACCGTTCCAGAGGTCGACGAGGGAGGTCGCCACCCGGCCCTCGACGGCATCGCCGAGATCCCAGCCGCGGGTATTCGCGTCATTGGTGAGATCGGCGGAAAAGCCCGAGCCCCAGACGAATCGGTAATCGCCGACGGCGTGCATGGCGACCGCGTCGGCGAACCCCTCGGTGAACGCGCACGAGGGTGAGGACGCGAGATTGATGTAGTGCGGACTGCAATTGGTGACATCGGCCCACCTGCGGTGCTGCCACAGCCATTGCAGGTTGTGGCCCGCCTCGTGCAGGGTCACATGCCTGGTGTTCGCATCGTCCTGAGTGAGATACACGAATCCGGCCGTGGTGAAGTAGGAACTGCCGGACTGCGCGGGCCAGACGAATGACATTGGTGTGCAGTGGGATTCGGGCAGCCAGCAGTCGCCGGCAGCGGCAGGGCGCTGCCACCACAGCAGATTGACGGAGTCGAGTACCTTCCACGCCCCGGCCATCTCGTCCGGAACGGCCACCGCGCCGAGATCACGAGAACCGGTGACGGCGGGGGCCGCGACGGTGAAGGTGTACGGCGCTTCGGTATCCCCGGCCTGCGGCAGCACCTGCCACAGCCCCGAACTCTCGGCGATGAACATCAGATACAGATCCGCCCCGGCCGCATGTTCGGCGCAGGCGTGGAAATTCCCGCTCCCGTCGGTCATATCGGCTGCCAGCGGCCGGTCGAACAGTCCGGGCCGGGGTGTGTCGTACAGCGCCCAATTGGCATTGCGAGCCGGGGAAGTCACCTCGGGCAATTCCGTTCCGGCTTCGGCATCCGGCCGGGTGTAACTGAGATTCCCGCTCAGACAGGCCGGTTCGCGCTGTGCGGCCGCGATACCGGGCCAGACGATCACCGTGGTCAACGCCGTCGCCGCGACGAAGGCCGCCCGCCAGGTCCCGCCGCCGCTTCGCGTCATGAATCGCAATGAAATCGGACAATTCAGATTCGCTCCGCATCGACACGCCGAAGCTGCCGAACTGCGCCCGGGCGGGTTTCAGGAGTGCGCCTCGGCGGCGGCCTCGAGGTCCTTCAGCCAGGCTTCCAGCCCCGCGCCGAGGAAGGCGGTGGAGGTGGCGACGTCGGCTTCGACCTGGGAGCCGCTCCAATTCTCCTCGGTGCGGACCAGGACGCTATCGCCCTGCTGGATGAAATTCCAGACGTGCACGCCATTGTCGATGCGCAGGCCGTCGCCGACCGCCGGACCGCTCCAGCGAATGCAGCTCTCGGGCTGGATCTGGTGCACGGTCGAGGTGATGACCAGGGTGGTGGCCGGTGTGGTGGCGGAGGCGGGAACCGGTGTGCGCCACTGGAATTGCGAGCCGTCCCGGAGTTGGCCCTGATCGAGGCGCTTATTGCTCTCGACCGGCTGCTGCCACGCCGGCCAGTTCTCGACATCGGTCTGCAGCTTCCAGATGGTGCTCAGGGGTGCCTTGATCAGGGCTTCGGTGCGGTACTTGATCTGGGCCTGCTCATCGATTCCCGCACCGCCGCAGCTCAATCCGGCCGGGGCCGCGGCGGAGGTGGCAGGGCTCGAGGTGCTGCTCGCGGCGTTGTCATCGGTGCCGCATGCGGTGACGGTCGCCAGGACGACGGCGGCCGCCAGGGGGATCAGGGTCAGGTTCCGGTGAGACATGGTCATGCTCCCTCGTGTTGTCTACTGCTACTTGATTTATTTAGAGGCTATAATTGAACGCATCGAGTGTCAATCGGGAATCTGAGCGCGAGTAAATATGCTGATAGGCTCTAACCGGGTCCCGGCATGGCGGGATCCGCGACGAAAGGGCTGATCGTGGCACCGAACCGGACGGGTTCCCGCGAGCGCTATCGGGCGCAGGTGCGCGAGGAGATCAAGGAGCACGCCCGCGAGCAGATCGCGACCGCGGGCGTCTCGGCGCTATCGCTGAACGCGATCGCCAAACGCGTGGGTATGAGCGGACCGGCGCTGTACTGGTATTTCGCCAGTCGCGACGACCTCATCACCGAACTCATCCGCGACGCCTACCGCAGTCTCGCCGACACCCTGCGCGCCGAATTCGATTCCGGCGCGGACATTTCCGCGATCGCGCACGCGACCCGGGCCTGGGCGCTCGCGGATCCGCAGCGCTACTTCCTGATCTACGGGACGCCGGTGCCCGGCTATCACGCGCCCGATGACACCACCGCCATCTCCTCGGAGATCATGGCGGTGCTGATCGAGGCATTCGCCGCGCAACCGTCCGATGCCGCGGCCACCCCGTTCGACGCCCACCTCGCGAACCATCGCGAGTGGGCGGCCGGACATGAGGTTCCGGTCGCGACCCTGCATCGCGCGGTGTCGTTCTGGACCCGCATGCACGGGGTGCTGTCCCTGGAATTGGCCGGTCATTTCGCCGGGATGGGCTTCGATCCGGCCCTGCTCTTCGAGGATGAACTGAACACCCTGCTGGCTCACTGACAGTTGGGCGTGGCAGTGTTGGCGGCGTGGTTACTTCGCGATTGAGCCGGGCCGATGCGCTGGCTGCGCTGCACGCCGAGCGGTCCGCCGTGCTCGAGTTCTATCGTGCGCTCGATGCCGGGGAGTGGGCCGCGCCCAGCGCGGCCGCCGGGTGGAATGTGCGAGATGTGCTGGTGCACATGACGGGTGCGGTGCGCGCGGCGATCACCCCGGCGGCGCTGCGTGCCATGACCACGGGGCAGATCGAGCGCGTCAACGACCGGGTGGTCGCCGAAAACGCCTCCGGCACACCGGAACAGGCGCTCGCGGACTTCGAGATCTGGAGTGCGCGCGGCATCACCGGCCTGACGGCGGCGACCGCGCCGGGTGTGGCCGGACTCCCGCTGCGCGTCGGTGAACTCGGCTGGTTTCCGCTACGGCTGTTCCCGGCGCTCTACGTCTTCGACTGGCACACCCATCTGCGGCATGACATCGCACCGGCGCTGGAACGTCCCGCGCCCGAGACGGACGCACGCCGCATGTCCGCCATTCTCGATTGGCTGCTCGCGCTCCTGGAACAATCGCATCGCGCACCGCTGCGATGGCTGGATGCGCCTGTCGCGCTGACCCTTTCGGGTCCGGGCGGCGGAACCTGGCGGATCGAGCCCGCGCCCCGGAACCGGCTGCGGGTCGCCCCCGGTGACGAGACCGGGACCGCCGCGCGCATTCACGCCGCCGCGCTGGAGTTCCCGCTGTGGAGCACCACGCGCCGCCCCTGGACCGAATGCGAGGTGAGCGTCGACGGCGACGCAGCGCTGGGCGCTCGATTCCTCGATTCGATCAATCTGGTGTGATCGGCGTCAGCCGACGGGGGAGAGCACCCCGTGCAGGGTCGGCGGCAATTGCGGGGAGTCGGCGGGGGCGATGCGCGGTTCGGTCATCCGGTAGCGCCTGCCCCGGTGGATGACATCGGCCGAGCCCGCGGCCTGGATATTGCGCACCCAGTCCGAATTCGCGCCGTAGTTCAGCGTTATCGCGAGCGCGCCGTGTTCGATGAGCGCCACGACCGGTGTGCGATAGGTCTTGCCGGAGCTGCGCCCGGTGTGCTCGACGATCGCGTAATTGGGCAGGTGCGGGGCCCATAGCCGCTGCACCGGATTCGTCACGTACTTGTTGAAGCGGGCGATTCTGCGCATGGTGTTCGGCCCCAGAAAAGCCGATATCCGCATGGCGACCGTGACCAGCGCGTTCCCGAACTTGCTCGGCATGTGTTCCCCCATCCAAAGCGCTTGTGCCCGAATGACTCTGCTCGGGCGGGACAGGGGTGTCAACAGCCGACCCCGAAGTTGGCGGCCGAACTCGCTGTACATCGGCCCTGAATCAGGTCCGTTATGGGCCGGTGGTGCGGTGCGGGTAGTTACCGGGCGATAACAGCGGCCGGATATCCGGACAAATGCCCGGGGTCCGTGATCGGATGGGTTGATCTCGGACGAGTCGGGCCTGCGCCGCGAAGTCGGTGCGGCGGGACGGAAGGACGCGGTATGTCCATTGCGGAATTGCGTAGTCAGATCGTGCGGCGCAAACCGATCGGTGAGGTCGAGGGCGAGACGGCCGATGATCAGCAGTTGGCGCGGCATCTGGGTTTGTGGCAGCTGACCGCCATCGGGGTGGGCGGGATCATCGGGGCCGGGATCTTCTCCCTCGCCGGGTCGGTGGCGAATAAGACGGCCGGACCCGCGGTGCTCATCTCATTCCTCATCGCGGGTGTGGCCAGTGCCTGTGCGGCGCTGTGTTACGCCGAATTCGCGGGCATGGTGCCCAAGGCGGGATCGGCGTACACCTACGGCTATGTGGCGCTGGGGGAGTTGGGCGGCTGGTTCATCGGCTGGGATCTGCTGCTGGAGTACACGGCCGTGGCGGCGGTGGTCGCCATCGGCGTCTCCGGATATTTCAACTTCCTGCTCGATCAGATCGGGATAACGCTGCCGGATTGGATGCTGGGCGCGGCGGGCACCGGTGAGGGTCATGTGATCGATGTGTTCGCGGTGCTGTTCTGCCTGGGCACGGCATACATGCTGACGCGTGGCATCAAGAGCGTCGGGCGCTTCGAAACTTTCTTCGTCGGCGTCAAGGTCGCGGTGGTGCTGTTGATCATCGGCCTGGGCGTATTCCATATCGACAGTTCGAATTACACGCCGTACTTCCCGTACGGTCATGCCGCGGTGTGGACGGGCGCGGCGACGGTGTTCTTCGCGGTCTTCGGCTATGACGCCATGAGCACCGCCGCCGAGGAGTCGCACGAGGCGAAAAAGCATCTGCCCAAGGCGATTCTGTATTCCTTGGCCATCGCCATGGTGCTGTACGTGCTGGCGACGCTGGTGTTGACCGGGATGCAGAAGTACACCGAGATCAACCCCACCAGCGGATTCTCCAGCGCCTTCAAATCCGTTGGGCTGCCGGGCATCGCGAATATCATCGCGGTCGGCGCGATCGTCGGCATCGCGACGGTGGTGCTCGCGTTCATGCTGGCCGTCACCCGCGTCTGGTACGCCATGAGCCGTGACGGCCTGCTGCCCGGCTGGTTCGCCAAAACCCATCCCACCCGCAAGGTGCCGACCCGGGTCACCTGGATCGTGGGTGTCGGGTCGGCGATCCTGGCGGGTGTGCTGCCGATCAATACCGTTGCGGAACTGACGAATATCGGCATTCTGATGGCCTTCATCGTGGTGAGCGTCGCGGTGATCGTGCTGCGCTACACCCGCCCCGAGGAGCCCCGGGAATTCCGGCTGCCGCTCATGCCGGTGGTCCCGGTGGTCGGCATCGGCTTCTCGATCTATCTGATCTGGTCGCTGCCGTGGGAGACCTGGCTGCGCTTCGCTATCTGGCTGGTCGTCGGCCTGATCGTGTATTTCGCCTATTCGCGAAAGCATTCCAAGCTGGAGCGGCCCGGACCGGTGACGGCAGCGTGAGGACCGCCAAACCCACTGCCAGCACGGCCATTCCGCACCAGGACGGCAGCGGCAGCCGCTCACCGACCACGGTGACACCGAGCACCGCGGCCACCGCCGGTTCGGCCAGGGTCAGCGTGGTCGTGGTCTCGACCCCGGTGTGCCGCAGGCCGTAGCCGAACAGTCGATAGGCGAGGAAACAGGTGAACACCGCGAGGTGCAGCGTGACCAGCGCACCGCGCGGTGTTGCCAGCCAATCGATTCCGGCGTGCAGCACCACCGGTGCGACCAGCACCGCGGCCACGCCGAACATGGTCCCCATGACCGCGTTCGAAGGATGCCCGCGCGCAATGAGTTTCGCGCCCGCCAGCGAGTAGACGGTGTAGGTGAACCCGGCGCAGGCCGCCAGCGCGATGCCGATCGGATCGATCGGCGTACCCGCACCGGTCAGTTCCGGCCCCAGCACCAGTACTGCACAACCGATTACGGCGAGCACGGTGGCGATGAGCCAGCGGCCCGAGGGCCTGCCCCGGCCGATGATCCAGGACGCCAGTCCGGCGAATACCGGTGCGCTCCCGAGCGCGGTCACCGTCGCCACCGCCACCCCGGTGCGAGCGACGGCGGGATAGAAGGTGACCGGATAGACCGCGACGGCGATCGCGCCGATGCCGAGCAATCCCCAGTCGAACCTGTTGTGCGGTAACCGATTACCTCGCGAGGTGAGCCACAGCAGCAGCCCGCCGAACAGCAGGCCCGCCGCTCCGACCGCGCCCGCGGGCACCCCGGCGGGCGCGAAGGACGCGGCGGTTCCGGTGCTACCCCACAGCACCGCCGCGAGCAGAATGGCCGCGGTTCCGGAACCGCTGGATCGCCGTATCGGCCGCGAGGCGGACAGGCGGGTGGACAAATCTTCTGACATGGTCGTGTACTCCGTCATCGAATGCGGTGAGCAAGGATTCGAAAACGGGCGCACGACAATCCGGGCTGCCCGAGGGGGTCAGCCGGAGCGTGCGGCGAAAGTCAGCCGGTGCGCCCGCTCAGCGCGGCGGCGGCGGAGTGACGCGATGCCAGTAGGTGCTCACCCGGCGATGGTATCCCCGATCCCGGGGGCCGGGTCGAGCGGTTCGGGCCGATGCAGCACGCGGGTGGCGTAGGCGGCCAAGCCGACACAGGCGAGTGCGGCCAGAATCAGCAGTTGCAAGGTGAGCGGCACCTTGTAGTTGAAGCGTGTCCACGCGGTGATCTCGCTGCTCGGCGCGCTCGGCGCGTGTGCCTGACCGTAGGTGGCCTGGGCGACGGCCCGCAGTTCGTTGGTGCTGACATCGGGACCGCAGCCGTGTGCCTGCCAGTCCGCGCCCATGGCGTGCGGTGTCGCGGCGAGCAGAACGCTCGGGCGGCCGATGGTGAATCCGGCGGCGCAGTCATTGCCGGAACTGGTGGCCACGGTCGTGGTCGAACCCACCTCACCGTGGAAGACCTCGGTCACCTGGAATTCGTACAGATCCGAATCGCGGCCGTGCAGCACGCTGGTCGGGGTGCCGATGAATACCCCGGGCGCGGCGGTGACGGCCGCGTTGGGATCGACGATCGCGCAGGAACAGGCGGTCTGCGGTGCTCCCTGTAGGAAATATCCGACCACCGCGAGCAGCGCGAGCACCAGACCCGCGAACGCGGCCCGGCGCATGAGTCGCCAAAGGCGCTGAGAACGAACATATTTCGGATCCGGCGGACCGTGGCTTGTGCTCACGCCGCAGACGGTAGCAGCGTGCGCGGTCCGGCGCGCCGGGTGTCGTATGGGCGATCCTAGGGTGCGAGCGGATTGTTCCTGGTGACGATGAGCGGATCTTCCGGGGTGAACGGGAAGTCGGGCAGGTCCGCCAATGCCACCCCGAAGGTGGCGGCCAGCACCTTGCGCGAATAGGCGCTCATCGAGGCGCGATATCCGATATCCCCGGGTGTGGGCTGGTCGAAGAAGATGAGCAGCTGGATATCGGGCGATTCCATGACCTCGATGTGATGCGGGTAGGCGCGCGGCACGAAGTACACCTCGCCCGGACCGACCACATAGGTGTCGAGGCGGCCGTCCGGATCCATGATGGTCATGCGCGCCGACCCCCGATGCACATAGCCCATTTCGGCGGTGACCGGATGCCAATGTGGTTCGCGCATACCGTCTTCGCGAATGCGCAGCGAGTACATGGAGATGTCGTGCAGTGCGGGCCAGAATTGCTGCCGGGCGGTGCGCGCGGATCCGACCGGCGAATCCACCGGCGCGGCCATGGCCTCGACGGCGAAATGGTGCGGATCCCCGAAATGCGCGCGGGCCGGAATCTCCGGATCGCCTTCGCGGGCGACCAGCAGTTTCGCCGTGGTGTCCCGCCGAATCCGGGCGAAGTCCGAGGCGGGCAGGTCATAGGTATTGCCCAGCACCGAATCGGTCATGGCACCCAGGGCGGCGCTGAAGCCGAAATCCTCGGGCCGTTCATGCCGGAAGGCGACGATGAATTCCGCCTCGGTCTCGCCGATGTTCTCTACGTGGTGCAGCGCCCCGGATTCGATATGGAACATCTCGCCCGCCCCGACCAGGAACGAGGAGAATTCGCTGCCGTTATCGAGCACGGACACCAGCGCCTGCCCTGCGGTGCAGTAGGTCAGTTCGGTGGCATTGGCATGCCAGTGCGGTTCGCGAATCGCACCCGGTGCGAGGGTGAGCCGTTTGATCGACAGCCCGGACAGAATGGGGAAGTTATCCGCGGTGAGCCTGGTGATGGACCCGAGGTCACTGCGATGGATCTCTTCGCCGTGCAGCAGCGAAGCGGTATGGATCGATGGATGTGCCAAAGCTCCTCCTTGATCGACGCTCCTATTCGATCATGCTCCGCGGCTCCGGCGGGCTGTCCGTCAGCGCCCGAATTTCCGTGCCAGCCGAGCCAGTGGGCCCGGGCAGCGGCCCCCGTTGAGCCAGTCGGCGATATCGGCGACGACGGCGGCGTCGAGGTGGTTCGGAACCTGATAGCCCGCGGGGCTGGAGGGGCCGGTCCCGGGAAAGAACATGTGATCGTCGGCGTCATAGATCTTGATGTGTACGTCGGCGCGTTCGGCCAGCCTGGACCGCCAGCCGCTCAGATCATCCTCGACCGTGACCTGATAATCGCGCCCGCCCTGTACGACCAGCACCGGTTTACCCAGCGCCGCAGCGGTTTCGACGGGGTCGTAATCGCGCAGATCGAGCCAGTACGCGGCGGGCCACCCGAACAACAGCTCCGAGGTCGCCGTCGTGGGGGACAGCAGCGGACTCTCGACCGCCGCGGCCTGGCGGCCGATCGACTCGACGGTGGCGGTGGTGTGCGGCCCGGGATCCAGTGCCGCAAGATAATTCGCCACCCGGACGGCGGCGCGCGGCAGCGCAACCGTATCTCCCGCCATTACCACCACCCCGGCGATGGACGGCTCCGCCGCCGCGACCCGGGGTGCGGCCTTCCCGCCACCGCTGTGCCCCACCACGAATACCCGCTCCGAGTCCACCCTCGAATGCTGTTGCAGCGCACGCACCGCCGCGATGGTTGTGGGCAGATACTCCGCCACCATGCTGAACTCGGGTTCGCCCGCCACCTCCCCGTGCACGTAGTTCACCTTGTCGAACCGCAGCACCGCGATCCCGCGACTGGCCAATCCCCAGGCCAGATCCTTGAACGGCTTATTCGGCCCGACCGTCTGATCGCGGTCGGTCGGCCCCGAAGCCAGTAGCACAGCCCCTGGAAACGGTCCTTTCCCGCGCGGCAGCGTCAGCGTCCCCGGTACGGCCGTTACCCCGTCGCCCACCGTAATCTCGTGCTCGGCAAAGCGTTTGGGTGTCGCATAGTCGGGCGGTGTCCAGCTGCCCGCCGGTGGCGCGAGCCGAAATCCGTGCAGTTGCCCCGCACCGTCCACCGAGACGATCAGCGTCAGCCCGCCCCGTTCACACTCGACGGGCACGCTCACCCGAACCAGTTCGGCGTCAATGGATTCGGTGCCGGGTGCCCCGATCTCGCGTACCGCGCCGATCCTGGCGATCTCGGTATTCCAGCCCACCCGAACCGTTTCACCCGAGACGACCGCTCGTAGTCGCGGTGCGAAGAGTTCTTCGATCGCGCTGAAGTGTTCCGCCCGTGCGAGTTCGGCCACCGTGGTGGCGATCGCCGCCGGATCTGTCCCTGCCATTGTTGCCGCCCTAACGACCATTCTCATGTTTTGAGAACAATAGCAGGATGTGAGAACGTTGCGAAGTGGAATCCTTCGAGCTGCTGGCCCATCCGGTGCGATTGCGCATGGTGCACGCCATGCGCGGGGGCCGCGTCCTGACCACCGCCGAACTGTGCGCCCGACTGCCCGACGTCTCGAAGGCGACCGCCTACCGGCATGTCGAACTGCTGGCGAACGCCGGGGTGTTGGAGGTCGCCGGGGAGCGGCGGGTGCGCGGCGCGGTCGAACGCCGCTATCGGCTGCGGCCGGAACGGGCGGTCATCGACCAGACTGCCGAGCTGACGATCGAGGATCAGCGCGGTATCTTCGCCACCGCCATGGCGGTGCTCATGGCCGAGTTCAATACCTACCTCGATCGTGAGAACGCGGACCCGGCAACCGATCTCGTCGGTTTCCGGCAGCACGCGCTATGGCTCGACCCCACCGAACTGCTCGAGCTGATCGATGAGCTGCGGCGCGTCATCGGGCCCCGGCTGGGCTATGAACCAACACCCGAGCGCGGCCAATATCTGCTCAGCCCAATTCTTTTCCCGATAGAGGAACGGTCCGAGCCCGATCCGGAATGACCGTCAGCGGCGTTCGATGCGAGAGGGTGCGGGGGTCACCGCACCGTGTGCACGCAGGTAGGACTCGAAGGCGTCGAGATCGATGGGGCCCACCTGGAGGCCGGTGGCTCGGGTGAAGGTGGTGAAGCCGTCGCCGCCGGAGGCCAGGAAGTTGTTCGTCGAGATGCGGTAGGAGGCAACGGGGTTGAGTGGTTGCCCGGCGATCCGGACGGAGTCGGCGACGACGCGGTGCCCCTTGGGCGCGGCGTCGGAGTAGGCGTAGGTCAGGCCCGCTATGGACAGCACGGCGGGTTTGCTGACGTTATCCCACTGCTGTTCGAGCAGTTCGATGATCTGCTGACCGGTCAGGCTGACGGTGACGACCTGGTTGCCGAAGGGCTGGACCGTGTAGGCGCGTTCGTAGGTGATCGGACCGGAGGGCAGGCCCGCGCGCACGCCGCCCGGATTCATCACGGCGGCAACGGCTCCGGCGGGGGCCGCGCCCTCGAGCATGGTGTCGGCCAGCAGATCACCGAGGGGGGAGTCACCCGCCGGGGCCGGATCGGCGGCCAATGCGGCCGTGGCGGTGCCGATTACGCGTTCGGCGAGCGGTTTGGCCTGTGCCGCGAAGAAATCGACCAGCCGCGTCGCGGCCGGATCCGGTGTGATGTCGCGGATGACAACACGATTGACGGCCTTGGCGTCGACCGTGCCGTCGTGGAACCGCAGCGTGATATCGGTGATCAGGCGGCCGTAGGAGTACGCCTGGGTGACCACCTTGCCGTTGATGGTGCAGTTGTACGGCTGATGCGTGTGGGCGGTGAGCATTACCTTGACCGCGGCATCGGTGCGGGTGGCCAGATCGGTGACGGCCGGGGTGATATCGGCGCACCCGTTGTAGTCCAAGGGCGCGCCCTTGGTGCGCTGCGCGCCGCCGTCATGCA
Source organism: Nocardia sp. NPDC056000 (assembly GCF_042269265.1). Lineage (NCBI taxonomy): Bacteria > Bacillati > Actinomycetota > Actinomycetes > Mycobacteriales > Nocardiaceae > Nocardia > Nocardia sp. NPDC056000. The sequence continues at coordinate 192,342 of NZ_JBHJXS010000003.1, forward strand.
GCAGCGCCACGATGGTTTCCGCACCCGCGGCCTTCATCTCCGGTACGTATTTGTTGATGGCATCGGCCTCGTTGCCGAAGGTGTAGCCGCGAATACCTTCGGGCAGAACGATATTCGCGGTATCGGCGGTGACGGTGCCGACCACGCCGATCTTGTGCCCGCCCAACTCCAGCATGGTCCAGGGCCGCAATCCGTTCGGCAGCTTGCCATTCGCATCGGTGACATTGGCGGCCAGATAGGCGAACTTCGCCCCGGTGAACGCATCGCCGGGCACGCAGCCGTCCAGGGCACAACCGCCCTGTTGCAACCGCGCCAATTCGACGACACCGTGGTCGAATTCGTGATTGCCGACCGAGGACGCGGACACCCCGATCGCATTCATGAAGTCGATGGTCGGCTCATCGTGGAAGAGCGCGGAGATGAGCGGACTGGCCCCGACATTGTCACCGGCGGCGAGGATGGCACTGGCCGGATACGCCGCCTTCAATTTCGCCAGATGCGCCGCCAGATAGGCCGCGCCACCCGCCTGCACGCTGCCGACCTGCCCGTTGCTCCCCGTCGGCGGTTGCAGATTGCCGTGCAGGTCGTTGAACCCGAACAGATGCACCTCACCGGGCTGTGCGGCGGGCAGATCCGCGGTCGAAACCACCTGCGCCACACCGGAGCCGGTGGGCGCGGGGGTATCGCCGCCGCTGCCGCATCCGGCCACCAGCAGCACGCTGAACAGGACCGCGCAGAGTCCACGGGTGCGTCGAGTCATGAACCCGACTGTGTCAGACGCGGTTGGCACCCGCACTACGGCCGGGTGAATTCGCCGGTGAACCTGGCGGGGCCGGTCAGCGCAGCGCCAGTGCCAGGAAGAAGTCGACCCGATCCTCGAGCCGGGACAGATCGCGATCGGTGAGCTCCTCGATCCGCTGGACGCGATAGCGCAGCGTATTCACGTGCACGTGCAGCAGTTCGGCGCATTTGGACCAGGAGCCCGAGACCTGCAGGAAGGTCTCCAGGGTGTGCACCAGATCGGCCCGATTGTCCCGGTCGTAGACCGCGAGCGGATCCAGCAGCCGCACCCGGAACATGCGCCGCACCTCATCGGGCACGCTGGCCAGCAGCAGCATATGGGTGGCGAGTTCGTCATGGCGCACCACGCTGGTGGGCTGATTGCGCTCGGCGGCCATGCGCCGGGCATAGCGGGCCTCTTCGACTGCGCCGCGCAGACTTTCACCGTCCACGCCGCCGCTGATGCCGACGGCCAGGCGGCTGCCCTGCAGGCCGGGTTCGAGCGCCTCCACGGCCCGCTGAATGCGATCGTCGAGATTGTCGTCATCGCCGATCGGCACCAGCGCGATGGCCTCACCGTCGATCACACCCGCGGCCGGGCTTCTGCCGTACAGGATTTCGCGCAACAGCGACCGTAATTCCCTGGGCCGCACCGCACCCGAATCCGCGGTGGCGGCCACCGCGAGATAGCGCTCGGACAGCGCCAGTCCGGTGAGTTCGAGCCGGGACACGATCTCGGCCGGTTTCGCGTCCGAGACCACCAGTTCGATGAGCTCCTGGGCCAGCCGCCCCTCCGCGTTCTGCCGATCGTCTTGTCGGACACGCTCGAGCGCGACGACTGCGGCGAGTTCGCCGATGATGGCGCGGTGCTCCTCCGGCCAGTCCTTGTAGTCGCTCTCGAACACCATGAACCAGTCCGCGACCCGCGAGGTGCCGTCCGCGTCCACCGCGAAAAGCGAGAACAAGCTACCGTCCAGCGAACTAGTCGCCGGTAGTCGCTGGGCCGCGAGGCACGCGGCCTGGACCTGCGCCGACAGCGGCTGCTGCGGTCCGGCCACCACCCGCCCGGTGGAGGACACCACCCAGCACGGCGTGCCCAGATTGCGGTGGATGAGTTCGAGCACCGAATCGAGCCCGCCGCCGGAGACGAGCTGGCGATGCCGGTCCAGAATCGCGGCGAGATCGGCCGCGCGCCCGGTCGACAGATTGCGATTGACCTGTTCGGTGACGGTCGCGAAGGCGATGTGCTCGGGCACCCGGAACAGCGGAACCCGATGGCGGCGGCACGCTTCCACCAGATCCGCGGGTGGTTCGCCGTATTTGGCGTCGCCCGCCGCCACCGCCGCGACCTTGGCCCGGGCCAGTGCGGCGATGAACGCCTCGGTATCGCCGGGATCGCGCCGGAATTGCAGTCCGGTCAGGACCAGTTCCCCGCCGGAGAGGTACCGGCTAGGGTCGAGCATGTCTGTAGTAACCACCCAGCGAACGAACCTTTCGAGTTCGTCTTCCCCGGTGACGAGTTCCAGACCGGCTTCGGTGAGGGCGAGCAGAGAACGCAACCGCATGATTGCCCACGCTAACAGCCAATGACCTCCGGGTTACCGGCTTGGATGTATCTACAAAACCCGTGTTGTGAACTGGACCACAGATTCGGAGGTCTCGTCCCTGCCGCCGGCGCCGCCCGAGGGTTGTACTTACCGGGCAAGTCGCCAATGGATGGAGGTCGGATGTCGGGTCGCCTGGAATGGCTCGGGTCGCTGCCCCTGGAAGAGGCCGAGGCCCAGCTGCTCAGCTGCTGCGCCTCGCGGGAATGGGCTCGGAAGATGGTGGTCGGACGGCCGTACATCGATGAGTCCAGCCTCATGCAGGCCGCGCTCTGGGGCCTGGACGCCCTCGACTGGACGGATATCGAGGAAGCCCTCGGGGCGCACCCCCGCATCGGCGAGCGCGCGGAAACCCCACGCGCCGAAGGTGTTTCAGGGGAGGTCGCACAGCGTGAGGCGCGGTGGTCGCAGGATGAACAGTCCGGTGCGGCCGTCGCCTCCGACCAGGTGCGCGCTCTGCTCGCGGATCGGAATGTGGCCTACGAGAACCACTTCGGTCATGTCTTCCTGATTCGCGCCACCGGCCGCACCGCCGAGGAGATGCTCGCGGAGCTGGAGCGCCGGCTGGGCAATTCGGTCGAGGCCGAACGCGCGGTGGTGCGAGCGGAATTGGCCGCCATCACCCGGCTGCGGTTGCGCAAGCTGCTGGGGTTGATATGAGTCTCTCCACTCATGTGCTGAACGCGGCCACCGGTCGCCCCGCGGACGGCGTGTCGGTTCGGCTGGAAGCCGCCGACGGCACGCTGCTCGCGCAAGGGAAAACCGACGCCGACGGCCGCATCAAGGATCTGCCCGCCCCGGAACCCGGGGTGCACCGGCTCATCTTCGACACCGGCGACCTGAGCCCGTTCTATCCCGAGGTGACCATCGCGTTCACCGTCACCGATCCGGCGCAGCACTATCACGTGCCGCTGCTGCTGAGCCCCTATTCCTTCTCCACGTATCGAGGTAGCTGACAATGTCGATCAAGCTCGGTCCCAACCGCTATGGCAAGGCGGAGACCCGCGTCGTCCGGGTCGAAAAGAACGGGACCAAACACCAGATCCGCGATCTCAATGTCAGCGTCGCGCTGTCGGGCGATATGGAGCAGGTGCACCTGACCGGCGACAACGCCACCGTGCTGCCCACCGATACGCAGAAGAACACGGTGTTCGCCTTCGCCAAACAGCACGGCATCGCCTCCCCGGAGGATTTCGGCCTGAAACTGGCCCGGCACTTCGTCGATTCGCAGCCCTCCATCGAGCACTCCCGGGTGGAGCTCGAGGAATACGAATGGGAGCGAAATGTGGTGGGGCTCAACAGCCATCCGCACTCGTTCGTGCGCTCGGGCCGCGAAACCCGCACCGCGCTGGTGCATTACGACGGTCGCCGGGCCTGGGTGGTGAGCGGTCTGAAGGATCTGACCGTCCTGAACACCACCAAATCCGAATTCCACGGCTTCATCAAGGATCGCTACACCACGCTGCGCGAGACCCGCGAGCGCGTGCTGGCCACCGAGGTGAACGCGCAGTGGCGGCACAGCGGTGAGAACGTCGAATGGGATAAGTCCTACGAGGTCGTGAAGCGTTGTCTGCTCCAGGCTTTCGCGGACACCCACAGCCTGTCGCTGCAGCAGACCCTGTTCGAGATGGGGGAGCGTGTGCTCGAGACCTGCCCCGATATCGCCGAGGTCAAGCTGGTGCTGCCCAACAAGCATCACTTCGAGGTCGACCTGTCGCCGTTCGGCCTGGTCAATGACAACGAGGTGTACTGGGCCGCCGATCGCCCGTACGGGCTCATCGAGGGCACCGTGGTGCGCGAAGTGCCTCCCGCCGGACCGGCCTGGTCCTGAATCCCGGAGTAACGCAATGGATTTCCTACGACCCGAGAGCTGGGCGGACGCACTCGCGCTCCGCGCCGAGCGCCCCGACGCCGTGCCGATTCAGGGCGGCACCGATGTGATGGTCGAATTGAACTTCGACCGCCATCGCCCGGGCGCACTGCTCGATCTGAACCCGTGCCGCGAACTCTTCGATTACGAGGAGACCGGCGACGCCCGGCTGCGCATCGGTTCCGGTGTGCCGTACGAGCGCATCATCCGCCGTCTCGGCGATCGCCTGCCCGGTTTGGCGCAGGCTTCGCGCACCGTCGGCTCCCCGCAGATTCGCAATCGCGGCACCGTGGGCGGCAATCTCGGCGGCGCCTCACCCGCCGGTGACGCGCATCCGGCCCTGCTGGCCGCGAACGCGACCGTCGAGGTGGAGTCCGCCGCGCGCGGCACCCGCATGATCCCGATCGACGATTTCTACGTCTGGGTCAAGAAGAACGCGCTCGAGCCCGATGAGCTGATTCGCGCCGTCTGGCTGCGGCCCGCCACCGGCCCGCAGTACTTCACCAAGGTCGGCACCCGCAATGCCATGGTCATCGCGGTCTGCTCCTTCGGCATCGCCCTGCATCCGGACACCCGGACCGTCGGCACCGGTATCGGCTCGGCCGGGCCGACCCCGCTGCGGGCGCATGACGCCCAGGATTTCCTTGCGGCACAACTGCCTTGGGAGAACCCGCGCCCGCTGAGCGACAGCCTGCTGCGCGAGTTCGGCACCCTGGTGGCCGCCGCCGCCAAACCCATCGACGATGTGCGCGGCACCGCGGACTACCGCAAGCACGCGCTTTCTGTCATGGCCCGTCGCAGCCTCGGCTGGGCCTGGAACGACTACACAGCGGAGAGGAGGGCCGCCTGATGCGCGTGAGTTTCACCGTCAATGGCACCCCGGAGAACGTCGACGACGTCTGGGAGGGGGAGAGCCTGCTGTACCTGCTGCGTGAGCGGGCCGGGCTCCCCGGTTCCAAGAATGCCTGCGAACAGGGCGAATGCGGTTCCTGCACGGTCTATTTGGATGGCACGCCGGTCTGTTCGTGTCTGGTGGCCGCCGGTCAGGTGCACGGGCGCTCGGTGCGCACCGTGGAGGGTCTGGCCGAGGGCGATCGCCTCGATCCCATGCAGCAGGCGTTCGTCGAGGCGGGCGCGGTGCAATGCGGTTTCTGCACACCGGGTCTCATCGTGCAGGCGCACGATCTGATCGAGCGCAATCCGGATCCCTCCGATGTGGAGATCCGTGAGGCGCTGGCCGGAAACCTGTGCCGCTGCACCGGATACGAGAAGATCCTGGACGCCGTGCGCCTGGCGGCACAGCGAAAGGCGGTCGCCCAGTGACCACTACGAACTTTTCCCTACCCAATGCGGGCAAGATCGTCATCGAGAATGCCTACATCGCACCGGTCGTCGGTGATGAGATCGAATCCGGATACCTCGTCATCGACAATGGCCGCATCGAAGCCCTCGGCGCCGGACCGGCGCCGACGGTGGTGGGCGCCGAACGCGTCTCCGGCACCGGCTGCCTGGTAACCCCGGGCCTGGTGAACACCCACCACCACCTCTACCAGTGGGCCACCCAGGGCCTGTTCCAGGATTCGACGCTGTTCGAATGGCTCACCGGGCTGTACCGCACCTGGGCGGGTATGGACGCCGATGTCGTATACGGCGCCGCCACAGCCGGTTTGGGCTGGCTGGCGCTGACCGGCTGCACCACCTCGAGCGATCACCACTACGTATTCCCCAAGGGCCGCGGCGATCTGTTCGAAGCCGAGGTCATGGCGGCCCGCGAGATCGGCCTTCGCTTCCACCCCTGCCGCGGTTCCATGGATCGCGGGCAGTCCCAGGGCGGACTGCCGCCGGACGAGGTGGTCGAGAACCGCGAAGAGATCCTGCTGAACACCGCGGAGATCATCGATCGCTATCACGACGCCTCCTTCGATTCCATGCTGCGCGTGGCCGTCGCGCCCTGCTCGCCGTTCTCGGTGAGCGAGGGCCTGATGATCGACGCGGCCGAGCTGGCCCGGGCCAAGGGCGTACGCCTGCACACCCATCTGGCCGAAACCCTTGACGAGGAAGAACACTGCGTCGAGCAGATGGGGTGCACCCCCGTCGAATACATGGAGAAGCTGGGCTGGCTCGGCGATGACGTGTGGTTCGCACACGCCGTGCACCTGCACGATTCCGATATCCGCCGCTTCGCCGAAACCGGCACCGGTTCGGCACACTGCCCGAGCTCCAATGCCCGGCTCGGCGCGGGCATCGCCCGCGTCTCGGATCTGCTCGCCGCCGGCGCTCCGGTCGGCCTGGGCGTGGACGGCGCGGCCTCGAGCGAATTGACGTCCATGGCGGGCGAAATGCGCCAGGCCATGCTGTTCCAGCGCGCCGTGCACGGTCCCAAGGCCCTCACCGCCCGCCAGGCCCTGGAAATGGGCACCCTCGGCGGTGCTCGGAACCTGGGCCGCCAGAACGAGATCGGCAGCCTCGAACCCGGCAAGCTCGCCGATATCGCCATGTGGCGCGTCGACGGTTTCCGCGCCGCGGTCGCGGATCCGGTGTGCGCCTTGGTCTTCGGCCCCACCCCGCCGCTGGCCCGGCTGCTCGTCGGCGGCCGCACCGTCGTGCAGAACGACGAACTGCGCACGCTGCCGCACGATCAGGTCGGCCGCGCGGGCGTGCTCGCCCGTAAGCGCCTGCTGCGTCAGGAGGGTGGCCGATGACCACCGCACGTACCACCCGGTTCCCGGGCGAGGTGGCGGCCCCCGGTCGCGGCGGCGTCGGCGACAGCCCGCTGCGACCGGACGGCACGCTGAAGGTCAAGGGCGAGTTCGCCTATGCCTCGGATCTGTGGATCGACGGCATGCTGTGGGGCGCGACCCTGCGCAGCCCGCATCCCCGGGCCATCATCAAGAGCATCAATATCGCCCCGGCGCTGGCTCTGACCGGTGTGCACGCCGTGCTCACCCATGAGGATGTGCCCGGCCGCAAGGTGTACGGCCTGGACCACACCTGGGATCAGCCGGTCCTGGCGATCGGCGAGGTGCGCCATCACGGTGAGCCCATCGCCCTGGTCGCGGCCGATCATCCCGAGATCGCCCGGCGCGCACTGGCTCTCATCGATATCGACTGGGAGGTGCTCGAGCCCATCACCGATCCGATGGCGGTGCTGTCGGCCCCGACCAAGCTCAAGGTGCAGGAGCGCGGCGGTATCGCCCGGCATCAGCCGGTGCGGGTCGGCGATATCACCGTGGGCCGGGCGCTGGCCGCGGTGGTGGTCGAGGAGGAGTTCGAGGTCGGCATTCAGGACCAGGCGTTCCTGGGACCCGAATCCGGCATGGTGATTCCGGCCGAGGACGGCGGACTCGACTTCTACGTCGCCACCCAGTGGATGCATAACGATCTCTCGCAGATCGGGCCGTGCCTGGGCCTGGCCGATGATCAGATCCGCATGACCATGGCCGGTATCGGCGGTGCGTTCGGCGGCCGCGAGGACCTGTCCATGCAGATCCACGCGGGCATGCTGGCCATGCACACCGGTAAGCCGATCAAGATGATGTACAACCGCGAGGAATCCTTCTTCGGTCACGTGCATCGCCATCCGGCGAAGATGCTCTACGAATTCGGGGCCACCGCCGCCGGAAAGCTCACCTACGCCAAGGTTCTCATCGTCCTGGACGGTGGCGCGTACACCTCCGCGACGCTGAACGTGACCGGCAATGCCTCATCGCTGGCTGTAGGACCATACGAAATCCCGCACATCGAGATCGACGCCTACGGGGTGTACACCAACAACCCGCCCTGCGGCGCCATGCGCGGCTTCGGCGCGGTGCAGGCGTGCTTCGCGCACGAGTCGATGATGGACAAGCTCGCCGAGGCCCTGGATATGGATCCGGTGCGGGTGCGCCAGCTCAATGTCGTCGCGCAGGGGTCGAAGCTGGCCACCGGTCAGATCGTGCACGCGCCCACGCCGCTGAAGGAAATGCTCACCACCCTGAGTGAGATGCCGCTCCCGGATGCCATGGACGCCAGCGATATTCGCAATCTTCCCGGCGGTGCGTCGCAGACCACTCACGGTGAGGGTGTGATGCGCGGGGTCGGTTACGGCGTCGGCATCAAGAACATCTGCTTCTCCGAGGGTTTCGACGATCTGTCCACCGCCCGGGTCCGACTGGAGGTCATCGGCGGCGAACCGGTCGCCATGGTGCACACCGCCGCGGCCGAGGTCGGCCAGGGTCTGGTCACCGTCGAAGCGCAGATCGCGCGCACCGAACTCGGCATCGAACGGGTGGTCATCCATCCGGCCGATAACGGAGTCGGCGATTCGGGCTCCTCCTCGGCGTCGCGGCAGACCTATATGACCGGCGGCGCGGTGAAGGCCGCGTGCGAAGCGGTGCGCCAGCGCGTACTCGCTCTCGCGCAGGGCAAGCACGGTGCGCATCGCGGTCTGCAACTCATCGGCGGCAAGGTCGTGGCGGGCACCGGTGAGGTGCTCTCGGCCATCGCCGATGTGCTCGGCGACGAAATCATCGAGGAGACAAGGGAATACCACCACAAGCCCACCACGGGCATGGATCCGGTGACCGGACAGGGCAATAGCCACACCCAGCTCGCGGTCTGCGTGCACCGGGCCGTGGTCGATGTCGATGTCGAACTCGGATTGGTGAAAGTCGTTGCCCTGGACGCGGTCCAGGACGTTGGCAAGATCATGAACCGCCTGTCCCTCGAGGGCCAGATCCACGGCGGATCGATTCAAGGACTGGGTCTGGCAGTGATGGAGGAAATCCAGGTAAGCAATGGCAAGGTGCGGAACCCGTCCTTCACGGACTATTTGATCCCCACCATTCTCGACACACCCCCGCAGCGGCTGGAAATTCTGGAGAATCCGGATCCGCACGCCCCCTACGGGTTACGCGGTGCGGGCGAACCGCCCACTCTCTCCTCGACACCCGCGATCGCCGCAGCCATTCGCGACGCCTGCCGCAAGCAGGGCGGTACCGGGCACATCACCCGCGTACCGGTACGACCGGAAGACATCATCCGGGGCAGTTGATCAACAGGGGCAGACCGGATCTCACCCGGTAGGGACTCCACAACGCAGCAACCGAATCCGCGGTCCGGAGGCGATGAATCCCGGACCGTAGGTCGGCTACGCCCAACAGGAGGGCATGCCATGACCCAAATCCAAGATCCGACTCCCACGGCGACCACCACAATCGCCCGGGGTTCGGCACTCGACCGGTTCTTCAAGTTGAATGAACGACATACCACTGTCTCACGCGAAATCCGCGGCGGAATCACCACATTCGTCGCCATGGCCTACGTTATCCTGCTCGTCCCGCTGATTCTCGGCGGGGTCACCGATATCGACGGCAACCATCTGAGCATCGCCCAGCTCACCACCGCCACGGCGTTCTCCGCCGGACTCTCCACGGTCCTGATGGGATTGGTCGGCAACGTACCACTGGCCCTGGCGGCCGGTCTCGGGGTGGTCCCGGTGGTCGCCTTCCAGGCGGCCCCGCATATGACCTGGCCGCAGACCATGGGCCTGGTCGTGCTGATGGGTGTGATCATCGTGATCATGGCCGCCACCGGCCTGCGAACCATGATCATCAACGCCATTCCGACGGCGCTCAAGAACGCCATCGGTGTCGGCATCGGCATGTTCATCGCCATGATCGGCCTGGTCTCCTCCGGCGTGGTCGGGCACGGTGCGCCCGGCGGGCCGCCGGTCACGCTCGGGGTCGACGGACATCTACAGGGTTGGCCCGTGGTGGTTTTCGCGGTCGGGCTGCTGCTCATGCTGGCGCTGTACGTCCGCAAGGTGCCCGGCGCGATCCTGATCAGCATCGCCGTCTCCACGCTGCTGGCCATCGTGATCAACGCCCTGGCCACCATCGATCCCAAGGCGTGGGGGACCGTCGTGCCCAAGCGGCCCGATTCCTTCTTCGCCGCACCGGATTTCGGTCTCATGCTCAATGTCGACCTGTTCGGCGGATTCGCCCGGGCGGGTGGGCTGGTGGCGAGCGTGGTGCTGTTCACGCTGGTGCTGACCGGCTTCTTCGATGCCATGGGAACGGTTTTCGGTGTCTGTGACGAGGCCAAGCTGCTCGATGAGAAGGGCACCATGCCCGGTATCGGCAAGATCCTGACCGTCGACGGTATCGCCCAGGTGATCGGCGGCGTCAGCGGTGGTGCGGGCAGCACGGTGTACGTGGAATCCGCGACGGGCGTCGGTGAGGGCGCTCGTACCGGACTCACCAGCGTGGTGACGGGCGGATTGTTCGCCGCGGCGGTGTTCTTCACCCCGCTCGCGGCGGTGGTGCCGATCCAGGCCGCGGCTCCGGCCCTGGTGCTGGTGGGCGCGCTCATGATGACCCAGGCCCGCAAGATCGACTGGACCGATCTGGAGATCGCGGTCCCGGCCTTCGTGACCATCGCGCTCATGCCCTTCACCTACTCGATCACCAATGGCGTCGGCGCCGGCCTGATCTCGTACGTGGTGATCAAGGCGGCGCGCGGCAAGTTCAGTGAAATCCATTGGCTGGTGGCCGTGGTGAGCGTGGTCTTCGCCGCCTACTTCGGCATCAACGCCATCGAACTGGCCCTGGGAGGCTGATATGCGCGACATCGCGGCACAACTCTTGACCTGGCATGCGGCGCAGCAGGATTACGCCGTCGCCTCGATCATCGGCATCGGCGGCAGTGCGCCCCGGCCGGTGGGCGCGGCCCTCGCGGTGAACACCGAAGGCGTTGTCGTCGGGAGCATTTCCGGCGGATGCGTCGAGGGCGCGGTCTACGAGCTGTGCCGCGAGTCGTTGCGCACCGGCGAACCCGTGCGGGAAACGTTCGGGTACAGCGATTCCGACGCCTTCGCGGTCGGATTGACCTGCGGCGGCACCATCGAGGTGTTCGTACAGCCGGTCACGGCGGCCAATCGCACCGCCTTCGAAGCACTCCTGCGTTCCGAGGAACCCGTCGCACTGGTCCGCGACGTGAACACCGGGGCCGCCATGGCCCTGGGATCGTGGTGGACCGTCGGGGCCACCTTCGACGAGACCGTCGTCGCCGAGGCACGAGCCATGCTCGATACCGGCGCGACCGGAATCCGCGTCATCGGTTGTGACACAGCCGAATCCACCGTCTTCGTGGAATCCGAGGTACCGCCGCCGCGGATGATCGTGTTCGGGGCCATCGATTTCGCCGCCGCGGTCGCCCGCATCGGCAAATTCCTCGGCTACCACGTCACCGTCTGCGATGCCCGGCCCGTATTCGCCACGCCCGCACGGTTTCCCGAAGCCGACGAGGTCGTGGTCGAATGGCCGAACACCTACCTCGCGAACACTCGCGTCGATGCCCGCACCGTGCTGTGCGTGCTCACCCATGACGCCAAATTCGATGTGCCGCTGCTGGAAGTGGCGCTGCGCCTGCCGGTGGCCTTCGTCGGAGCCATGGGCTCGCGGCGCACCCATGACGACCGGCTCGCCCGCCTGCGGGCGAACGGTATGACCGAAGCCGAACTGGCCCGGTTGCGCTCACCAATCGGCCTCGATCTGGGCGGGCGCACCCCCGAGGAGACCGCGGTCTCCATCGCCGCCGAAATCGTGGCCGTGCGCCGCGGCGGCTCCGGAATCCCCCTGGGCGTGAGCGGTGGACCCATACACCGCGACACCGTCCCCGTCCCCGACATCCACATCCCGGATGCGCTGGAACCCCCTCGAAATGACCGAAAAAGGATAGACCCCAATGCCTTTGATCTTCTTGAACGGGGGAGCCATGCGCGGCGGACCCCTGAATCACCTGCTCGACGGCGCACCGTTCGCCGGTGAGGTGACCACCTCGGCGCAGTACCGCTTCTACTCCATCGGTGACCGCTTCCCGGGCCTGCATCCCGTCCCCGACGGCGGCGCGCCCATCGCGGGCGAACTCTTCGAGGTCTCGATGGAGGTATTGCGCAAGAGTCTGCTCCCGGCCGAACCGCCCGAGCTCGAACTCGGCGTGATCGAACTCGACGACCACCGCTCGGTGCTGGCCATGCTGCTGCGCCGCCCGCCCGTCTCGTACCCGCAGCTGATCGACATCACCGAATTCGGCAGCTGGTCGACCTACCGCGAAGGAACCCGATGAAATACACCGCCGGGGGCGCGCTCCGGAAATACGACGTCAACTGCTCCATCCTGTTCACCGATCTACCGCTGCTGGAGCGGGCGGCGGCGGCCAAGGCGGCCGGGTTCGACGCGGTGGAATTCTGGTGGCCGTTCGGCGCGGATCCCACGCCCGCCGATGCCGATATCGATGCCTTCGTCGCCTCCATCGAGGACGCCGGGGTACAGCTCGTCGGCCTGAATTTCATCGATCTGATTCCGGCGGGCCGGGGCCTGGTCTCCATCCCCGGGCAGGAGACCAGGTTCCGGGACAATATCGACATCGCGATCGGCATCGCCGAGCGCACCGGATGCAAGGCGCTGAACGCGCTGTACGGCAACCGGATCGCCGCCGAGAATCCGGAGAAGCAGGACGAGCTGGCGCTGGAGAATCTGCGCCTGGCAGCCACGGCCGCGCAGCGCATCGGTGCGACGGTACTGCTCGAGGCGCTCAATGCCTATGAGTCGCAGGACTATCCGATCGTCTCGGCCGCGCACGCGGTGCGGATTATCGAGGCCGTCGGCGAACCCAATGTGCGGTTCCTCTGCGACCTGTACCACCTGGCCCGGATGGGCGAGAACCTGCCCGCCGTCATCGACACCTACGGCGGCTATATCGGCCACGTCCAGATCGCCGATTCGCCCGGGCGCGGACGCCCCGGCACCGGCGCACTCGACTTCGCCGAGCTGTTCGCGGCACTGGACGCGAGCGGCTACGACGGCTACATCGGCCTGGAATACAAAGACCCCGAACTGAACTGGGAGTGGATCAAGTGAGCACCATCGGATTCGTCGGCCTCGGCATCATGGGCGGCCCCATGGCCGGACACCTGGTCAAGGCCGGTCACGACGTCACCGGCTACGACCACAGCGCCGCCGCCGTCGAACGGCTCACCGCCGCCGGCGGCAAGGCGGGCGCGGACGCCGCGGAGACGGTGCGCGACAAGGACATCGTCATCACCATGCTGCCGCAGGACGAGCATGTGGAATCGGTGTTCGCCGAGGTGCTCGAGCACGCCGCGCCCGGCACGCTCTACATCGACTTCTCCACCATCACCCCGCGCACCTCGGAGTGGACCGCCACCGAAGGCGCGAAGAAGGGACTGCGTGTCCTGGACGCCCCCGTGAGCGGTGGCGAGCCCGGTGCCAAGAACGCCGCCCTGTCCATCATGGTCGGCGGCTCCCGCGATGACTTCGAGTCCGCCCGAGAGGTTTTCGAGGCGGTCGGCAAGACCATCGCCCTGGTCGGCCCCAATGGCGCGGGCCAGGTCGTCAAGGCCGCCAACCAGCTGGTGGTCGGCGGCACCTACGCCCTGGTCGCCGAGGCCATCCTGCTCATGGAGAACCTGGGCGCGAACGCCGAGGCGGGCCTGGACGTGCTGGCCGGTGGCCTGGCGGGCAGCAAGATTCTGGAGCTGAAGCGAAAGTCGATGCTGGAGCGCAGCTTCCAGCCCGGCTTCCGCATCGATCTGCACCACAAGGATATGGGCATCATCCTGGCCGCCGCCCGCCAGGCCGAGGTCGCCATCCCGATGGGCGCGCTCACCGCCCAGCTCATCGCCGCCGCCCGCGCCATGGGCCACGGCTCGCTGGATCACTCCGCGCTGCTGCTGGTCGCCGAGGCGCTGTCCGGTAAGGGGACCGCGTGAGGGTCGCCGCACAGGAGCTGGAGTCCGGCTTCGGACCGAATATGGCGCACGGGCACGGCATTTGCGCCATCGGCGTTCCGGCGGGCTGGGTGGTGGAGCGCTGCACCGTCGAGCCGCGCACACCGCACGTCCGCACCTTCGCGCCGACGGCGAATTCGACCGATCGGCCGCTGACGCTGATCCGGAAGGGGATCTGATATGACACGCATGCGGACAGTGGACGCGGCCGTCCTCATTCTCGAAAAGGAAGGCGCGACACAGGCTTTCGGGCTACCCGGCGCGGCCATCAACCCGTTCTACAGCGCCATGCGCGCACACGGCGGGATCGGCCATATCCTGGCCCGGCACGTGGAAGCGGCCTCGCATATGGCAGAGGGCTTCACCCGCGCCGCACCCGGCAATATCGGCATCTGCATCGGCACCTCCGGTCCGGCGGGCACCGATATGATCACCGGATTGTATTCCGCCAGTGCGGATTCCATTCCGATCCTGTGCATCACCGGGCAGGCGCCGGTGGCCAAACTGCACAAGGAGGATTTCCAGGCCGTCGATATCGCCTCGATCGCCGCCCCGGTGAGCAAGTGGGCGGTGACCGTGCTCGAGCCCGCGCAGGTGCCGGGCACCTTCCAGAAGGCGTTCCAGCTCATGCGATCCGGGCGTCCCGGACCCGTGCTGATCGATCTGCCGATCGATGTGCAGCTGGCCGAGATCGAATTCGATATCGAGACCTACACGCCCCTGGACGTGCATCGGCCCACCGCGACCAGGGCGCAGGCCGAGAAAGCCATCATGATGCTGAACGCGGCCGAGCGACCGCTCATCGTGGCGGGCGGCGGCATCGTGAACGCCGACTCGGCGGATCTGCTGCTCGAATTCGCCGAGCTCACCGGAATTCCGGTGGTGCCCACGCTGATGGGCTGGGGCACCATCGCCGATGACCATCCGCTGCACGCGGGCATGGTCGGATTGCAGACCTCGCACCGCTACGGCAATGCCACGCTGCTGGAATCGGATTTCGTGCTGGGTATCGGCAATCGGTGGGCCAACCGGCATACCGGTGGCGTCGAAACCTACACCAAGGATCGCACTTTCGTGCACGTCGACATCGAGCCGACCCAGATCGGGCGGGTGTTCGCGGCCGACTACGGCATCGTCTCCGACGCTGGCGCGGCCCTGGCGGCGTTCCTGGATGTCGCACACGATCTGAAGCTCACCGGACAGCTGCGCGACCGCTCCGAATGGGCCGGGAAATGCCGGGACCGCAAGCGAACCCTGCTGCGTAAGACGCACTTCGACACCGTGCCGATCAAACCGCAGCGGGTGTACGAGGAGATGAACGCGGCCTTCGGGCAGGACGTCCGCTACGTCACCACCATCGGACTGTCGCAGATCCAGGCGGCGCAGCTGCTGCATGTGTACAAGCCGCGGCACTGGATCAACGCCGGACAGGCCGGACCGCTGGGCTGGACGCTGCCCGCCGCCATCGGCGTCGCCACCGCCCTGCCGGAGGAGACCGTGGTCGCGCTGTCGGGCGATTACGACTTCCAGTTCCTCATCGAGGAATTGGCGGTCGGCGCGCAGTTCAAGATCCCGTACGTGCACGTGGTGGTGAACAATTCGTACCTGGGCCTGATCCGTCAGGCGCAGCGCGCGTTCGATATGGACTACTACGTGCAGCTGTCCTTCGACAACATCAACAGTCCGGAGGTCGGCGGATACGGCGTCGATCATGTGAAGGTCGCGGAAGGGCTGGGCTGCAAGGCCGTTCGCGTCACCGAGCCCGAACAGCTGGGCTCCGCGTTCGCCGAGGCCAAGCGGCTGATGGCCGAACATCGGGTGCCGGTGCTGGTCGAGGTCATTCTCGAACGCGTCACCAATGTGTCCATGGGTCTCGAGATCGACAGCGTCAACGAGTTCGAGGAACTCGCCGAATCGTTCTCCGATGCCCCCACCGCCATCGCCGCGCGGGCGGAGTACGAATCGGCCGGGAGCCCTTCGTGATTCACGC
Organism: Nocardia sp. NPDC056000; assembly: GCF_042269265.1. Taxonomy (NCBI): domain Bacteria; kingdom Bacillati; phylum Actinomycetota; class Actinomycetes; order Mycobacteriales; family Nocardiaceae; genus Nocardia; species Nocardia sp. NPDC056000. The sequence continues at coordinate 208,376 of NZ_JBHJXS010000003.1, forward strand.
GCGCGGTGGTTCGGGCCGGGGCTGGCGCGATGGGCAGGTGATCATCGCCCCCGACAAATTCAAGGGGTCGCTGACCGCCGCCCAGGTCGCCGAGCATCTCGCGGCCGGACTGCGGCGGGTGCGCCCGGAACTGCCGGTGGTCTCGGTCCCCGTCGCCGATGGCGGGGACGGCACCGTGGACGCGATGGTGGCAGCGGGTTTCGCCGGCCTGCAGACCGCCGTCACCGGGCCGGTCGGGAATCGAGTGGTCGCCTCGTTGGCAATGAGGGGCGAGACGGCCATTATCGAACTCGCCGAAGCCTCCGGGCTCCGGCGTCTACCCGACCGGCCCACCCCGGTCACCGCGCGCACCGCCACCAGCGCGGGCACCGGCGAGCTGATGCGCACCGCGGTATCGCGCGGTGCCCGGCGCGTGGTGCTCGGGCTGGGCGGCAGCGCCTGCACCGACGGCGGTGCGGGCATGCTCACCGCGCTGGGCGCGCGCCTGCTGGACGCGGACGGTGCGCCGCTGCCGCCGGGAGGCGTCGCGCTGCAACGACTCGAGCGCATCGATCTCGCCGATCTGCTGCGCGTGCCGGTCACCGTGGCCTCGGATGTGGACAACCCACTGCTCGGTGAGCGCGGGGCCGCCCAGGTGTACGCGCCCCAGAAGGGCGCGGGCGCGGACGATGTCGTGCAGTTGGAGCGCGGTCTGGCGCGCTTCGCCGAGATCGCGCGCCGGGATCTGGGTGTTGACCTGTCGGATCGGCCCGGGGCCGGTGCGGCGGGCGGTGTCGGATTCGCCGCCATCGCCTTCCTCGGCGCACGCAGCGAACCCGGTATCGAATTGATCCTGCGGCAGCTGGATTTCACCGATCGGCTACAGGGCGCGCGGCTGGTGATCACCGGGGAGGGCTGCCTGGATCGGCAGACCCTGCACGGCAAGGCTCCGATGGGGGTGGCCAAAGCCGCCGCGGCGGCGGGCATTCCGGTGCTCGCGGTCGCGGGGCAGCGGCTGCTCACCCGGGATATGCTGCGCCGCTTCGGATTCGAGGACGCCTACGCGCTCACCGATATCGAGCCCGATCCGCAGCGCTGTATCGACAATGCCGGGCCGCTGCTGGAACAGCTGGCCGTGCGCATCGCCGAAACCCGCCTGGGTGAATTGCTCTCCCGCAACGCCTGAACTCTCCACCGACCTGAACATCGACCGAAAGGGAACTGATGTCGGACTTCACCAGCCTGCCGAATCTGGCGCTGCGCACCTACCGCGCGAGCGTGATCGCCGCCAGCGACGAATCCTTCGAAGAGCGCGAGAATCTCATCCAGCCGTGGGAACCGCGCTTCTCCGCCGAGACCTTCGGCACCAAGGGCCAGGAATACGACGGCTGGGAGACCCGGCGGCGGCGCGGCGCGCCCGGACACGACTGGGCGATCGTGCGGCTCGGCATGCCCGGCATCGTGCGCGGGGTGGTGATCGACACCGCCTGGTTCAAGGGCAACTACCCCCCGTCCGCCTCCGTGGAGGCGTGCCGGGTCGCCGGTTATCCCGATGTGGCGCAGCTGGATTCGGCCGAGTGGGTGGAGATCGTGCCGCGCACGGCGCTGCAGGGCGACGCCCGGCACGAACTGCCCGTCGACGAGGAGCGGATCTTCACCCATGTGCGCCTGAATATCCATCCGGACGGCGGTGTGGCCCGTTTCCGGGTGCACGGTGACGTGGTGCCCGATCCGGCGCTGCTGACCGGGCTGACCGTGGACCTGGCCGCACTCGAATACGGTGGCCGGGCCATCGATTGCTCGAATCTGTTCTACTCGGGCGCGGACAATATGCTCGCCCCCGGCCTGGCGCGGAATCAGGCCGAGGGCTGGGAGACCGCCCGCCGCCGCGATGACGGCAATGACTGGGCCGTGATTCGCCTTGCCGCCCAGGGTATTCCGGAGCTCATCGAAATCGACACCACCAACCTGGTGTTCAACTCCCCGGCCGAGGTGCGACTGCTCGGCATCGATCTGCCCAGTGGGGCACCGATTCCCGGTCCGGACGCACCGGACTGGTTCGACCTGCTGCCGACCGTGCCGATTCAGCCCGATACCCCGCACCGCTTCCGGGTGCAGGGTGCGCGGCCGGCCACCCACGTGCGTCTCGATATCTATCCGGACGGCGGCATTGCCCGCCTGCGGCTGCTGGGTGCTCCCACCCCGGCGGGTCTCGAGGCGCTCGTCACCCGCTGGGGCGCGGCCTGACCGGTACACCCACGCGCCCCGGCGGGTGCAACCGTCAGTGGCCGATCGACGAGATCCGGGTTCCGGTGCGGCGCAGCGTGAATCGCCGCGCCTCGAAGTCCCAGAACAGATAGATCGGCCACTGCACGGTATGTGCCAGCCACGCGCCCACGATCACCCTGCGGTGCAGCGGCAATACCCAGAATCCCTGTCCGCGCAGCGTATTGAGGCCGGTCTGCTGGAATCGCCACCATTCGCGCGGGGTGGCGCGCCGCCGCCGGGCCGAGGTATCGGCCCGCAAATCCTTCAGCTGCTGGATCGGTAATTGTTTCTTGATCAGGCAGAGCGCCAGATCGAGATCCTCGGCGACCGGAACTCCGGTGATGGTCTGATCGCGCACTTCGAGCCAGGCCGTGCGCCGGATTCCCATATTCGGCCCGTGCAGATTTCCCACCCGATTGCCGAGTGCGCCGCGCCGGTCCTGAATCCAATATCCCAGGCGCAGCAGGAATCCCACCGGCGAATCGTGATAGGTCGTGATTCCGGTGACCGCGCCGACCTCGGGATTATCGGCGAGATACGTTCTGATGGTTTCACCCCAGTTGGGAAACACCAGGGTATCGGCATCGGTACGCCCGATGAATTCACCTCGGGCCGCATCGAAACCGGTGTTCCGGGCGAAGGGCAGACCGCGTCTGGGCTCGTCGAGCAGCCGCACTTTGGGGCTGGTTACAATGTATTTCTCGACTAGATCGCGGGTCTCGTCGGTGGACCCGTTGTCCACCACGATGATCTCGTCCACCGCATCCTGGTCGACCAGGCGGTCGAGGGTCGCGAGAATCGATTTCTCCTCGTTCAGAGCGGGAATGACGACGGACAGGACAATGGGGCTTCGGTTACCGTCTGGCATGGTGATTCGGTACTCCGGTTAACGAGTTCTGTTATTGCGGCGCAGGAAGTCTCGCACTCGGCCGCAGCCCGCCCCAGCCCGCAATAAAGGGGGCTAGGAACCGGTTGTGGCGCGAGCGAGTGTACGACGCGAACGCCACGGAAGCGCGGCGAACAGAGCCGTCATGGCGACGGCGGTCCCGGCCAGATCATCACGACCGGAGAGATATGCGCGCTGGCGTTCGGGGGTCAGCTCGAAGAATTTGTCGAAGAAAATCGGCAAATCCTGTGGTGGGAGCGCCAATAGGGCCTGTAATCCGATGTGCCGCAGGCGATTGACCGTGCGGGATGAAATGTTCCAGATCGAATCCCCGGCGGCGAGAATATCCGCGGTGCGCAGCGCCGCCGCGACGCTGTATCCGGTCGCCGGATGGATGAGCGCGCCCGCCGCACCGAAGGCGGCGGGGTGCGCCCGGCCGCCTTCGACGGGGAATCGGACGCGTTCGATGCGCTCGGAACCGTCGAGAGTCACTCCGCGAGAACGCAATCGGGTTGCCAGACGATCGCGCAGCACCTCGGTGCGCAGGGCCGGGCGGCCCGCCAGACAGGTCTCCTCGAGCAGAATCGTATTGTCGCCCAAGGGAACCGCGTAGAGGAATGAGCGCGGCTCATCGGGCCGTGCGCCATTGTCGATGCGCCAGTCCATGAACAGGGTGTCCGGATCGGCCCAGCGGTCGCGATCGAGCACCACACCGAACGCGGTCTGCTCGGCGAGACCGGGGGAGCGGGACACACCCCGGGCGTCGATGACGCGACCGCCCGGCACATCCGTCCCCGATGCCAGCCGCGCCAGCGGCAGTTCATCCTTGCGCGTGCCGAAGCGCGGCGGCGCGACGATGTCGATCACCCGGTCCGTGATGATCCGCGCGCCGGTCAGATCGAGGGAATCCTGTAGGGCCGCGGTATCGAAAACGCAATAGCGGCGATCCAGTTCGATGCGCCGGGTGGTCCATACGGCCGGACGGTCCACGGTCGCCGCGAACACCCCGGGATCCAGCCACTCCGGCAGTTCATCGGCCCAGGCCGCGTAGGTGGCGCTCCACCGGCGTTCGGGTCGTGGATCGATGATCGTGACCGACTGCCCCCGCACCAGTGCGCGATGCGCCAGCGCTCGCCCCGCCGGACCGGCGCCGCACACCACGAGATCGGAAGTCACACCGTGATTGGATCATGATCGGCCGCCGTTCTACGCTTCGGTGACATTTCGCCGGGTCGGGAGGTCCCCGGTGCGCCGTGAAAGGTTGACTACATGAGCTATCCCCCCGGCCCGCCATCCGGATCCGGATTCGGTGGCGATCCGCACGGCCAGGGCGGACAGCCCGCGGAGGACGCGGCCGCGGCCTGGTGGGACCAACCGGCGGCGCCGACCCAGCCCGCGCAGCCTGCGCAGCCCGCGCAACCGGCCTGGCCGGGGCAGCAGGGCGACGCCTGGCAACAGCCCGGATTCGCGGCACAGCCGGACGGATATCAGGCGCAGCAGGGCGGATATCAGGCACAGCAGAGCGAGCCGACCTGGCAGCAGCCCGTCGCCCAGCCGGGATGGCCTGGGCAGCAAGGATATTCGCAGCAGCCGGGCTATGGCGCGCCGCCGCCGCAACCACCGCGTTCGAATACCGGTCTGATCGTCGGCATCGCCCTGGCGGCGGTCGCGGTGCTGGCCGTCGGAGTCGGCGCGGTCGTGGTGCTCACGGGCGGCGACAGCTCCGATCAGGCGACGGTGACGACCAGCAGCGTCGAACCGCCTATCGAAACCACCTCCACGCGCCCGAATACCACCACTCAGGCCGCACCCGCCGGTAACCGCTTCACCTACACCGAATTCGGCGAGGCGTGGAATTTCAAGCTCGGCGATGTCGCGTTGCAGGCCGATTGGGTCCAGGGGCGCGACTACGACACCTGCGGTCCCGTCGAGGAGAACGGCAAACTCACCGGCCTCGGCTGCCAGTACGCCTCGGAACTGGTGTGGAAGTCCGAGAACGGCGGTCTCATGCTCACCCAGTTCGTGCTCACCATGAGCGATGCCGCCAAAGCCGCCGCCGCCGAGGATCATTTCGACGACGGCGATATCAACCTCCCCGCCGGGACCTACATCTCGCACTTCGAGACCGGCAAATGGCGCGACGGCAGCGAAGCCGAATTCCTGGTGATCACCCTGGCCACCGCCGACACCACCGTGGATTCGGACACCGTCGAGAAATATCTGCGCTACCGCCACACCGACACCATCGGCGCGCTGGCCTTCCGCTGAGCTATCTGCGCCCGTGCACCGCGCTGTCGAATCCGGCGGTGAGCCGGCACCGCAGGCACAGCGGTTCGGCCTGATGGTGTTTGTTCACCATCCAGCGGGCGCATTGACGGCACCAGGTGGAGGGCGGCGGATCGGTGAGGTCGGTGAAACCGACCGCCAGGATCGCGACCACCACGGTGAGAAGTAGTGCGGCCAAAGAGAAAGCCACGATGTCCAACGCCATGGGACTCAGCTCCTACTCGACTCCGGCCACCCCGGCCCCATGTTTGCCGCAACGCTCGTACCGGGTGTGATCCGAGGAGGGAGTACCCAGGCGCGAACCCGTCCGAACGTGATCGAACATCACGTTCGGACTGTCACGCCGGGTGTTCGCGCTCGTCAGCCGCAGCCACCCGCGTGGCCGATCTCCGCGGTCTCCTTGGGCACCGGTATCTCGGCGAGGCCGTCCGGCGTACCGGTGGCGGCGGTCGATACGGGCTGAGCGGTGGACGATCCCGGCAGGGCGGCGAGGAAATCCGCCAGCCGGTCGATGCCCCAGTACTTCTCGCGGCGGTGAATGAACATCGGGACGCCGAAGACATCCTCCTGACAGACCGCCTGAAGAGCCTCCAGGGCACGCTTTTCGATCGCCGGTGAGCGCAACAGTTCGCCGACATCGGCCGGTATGGCGAGCTCGTCCAGGATCGACTGGATCACCTCGGTGCGGCAGATGTCGAGGCCGGACAGCCAGCGCGCGGTGTACACGCGGTCGACGTACTCGTGCGCGAGTCCGTGATCGGACGCCGCGAACCAGCCGAGATGCGATGGCTCCCAATGCATCTGCTCATCCAGAGGCCAGGAATTGGTGAGGCCGCGCCGACCCGCGAGGCGGCGGACATCGCGCAGTAGATAGAAGTGTTTGGCGCGGCTCATCGGCGTATACGGGAATTCGTGACCGGTCTCGGCGAGCAGCGCGCTGAAATGTTCGTCCGGTTCCCAGAAGGGCCGCCATTCCAAGGCCGAGACCAGCTCGGGGTGCTCGCGCCGCAGATCGTGGAAGGCCAGCCAGGAGTACGGGCTGCGGAATGAGAAGTACACGCGGGGTGCGGTTTTCATGAGTCTGCTCCCGTTGTCACAGGGTGATGCCGCCGTCGACGTGCAGTACCGCGCCGGTGATGTAGCGGGCCCGATCCGAGACCAGGAATCCCACCAGATCCGCCACATCGGCGGGTTCGCCGAATCGTCTTAGGGCAATGGACTTTTCGAGGGCGGCGCGCTTGGGCCCGGTGAGATGTCCGGTCATATCGCTGTCGATATAGCCGGGCACCACCGCGTTGACCCGTACACCGAACCGCCCGACCTCCTTGGCGAGGGATTTGGTGAATCCGACGGTGCCGGCTTTGGCCGCACTGTAATTGGTCTGCCCGGGATTGCCGTACACCCCGGAGACCGAGGCGATGGTGACGATCGCGCCCGAACGCTGTTTGACCATTCCGAACGCGGCGCGGCGGCAGACATTGAACACACCGGTCAGATTGGTGTCGACGACCCGATGCCAGCTCTCGCTCGACATGGACACCAGGGATTGATCGTCGGTGACGCCCGCCGAGGTGATGACGCAGTCGGGGCTGCCGAATTTGGCTTCGGCGGCCTCCAGGAATTCGTCGACCTGCTGCTCATCGCGCACATCGGCGCGAATGGGCAGTACGCTGCCGCCGGTCGCGGCCGCGACGACCTCCTGCGCCGCGGTGCTATCGCTGTTGTAGCAGAAGGCGACGTCATAGCCGCCGCGCGCGAGGTCCAGGACTATCTCGCGGCCGATGCCACGGGAGCCGCCGGTGACGACGGCGACGGGACGATGATCGTTCACGAGGAACTCCGGAGCTGATCGAAGGGGCGCAAAGTGGCGGTGAGGCGGTCGATGTCGAGTACGGTGCGTTGTCCGGCCTGCGCGTAACCGGTGAAGGTGCTGGCATCGGGGAAGCGTTCGAGCAGCCGCACCGACAGTTCGAGGGTTTCGCCCATCTCGACCTCGGCCCGGGTGCGCACCGTGGCCAGACGGCTGATGAGTACCGCGGGAGTCGTGAATTCGGGCTCGAGGGTCATCATCAGCACGGCCGCGGCCTGACACCACGCTTCGAGCATGAGGGTCGCGGGCCAGATCGCGGCGGGGTCCGGACTGCTGAATGTGGTGCTGTAGCGGTGGAATTCGATGCTCTGGCGGTGGCAGTGCGCCGTCAGCCGACCGTCGCCGACGGTAATGGCCTCGTCGAGGAACGCCATCGGCGGGCGGTGCGGCAATCGCGATACGACCGGCTCACCCGAGGGGTGCTGCGCTACTTCCCGCGTCTCCAGCGGCTCGGAATCGTCCGGCCGCAACCGAATCGACGCGGTCTTGCGTCCACCGGTCGACACCGCGATCCGCACCTCGCCGTCCGCTCGAGTATCGGCGGTCAGCGTGACCGGGGTTCCCGGGTGCACGGGCGAGGAGAACTGCGCCGAATGGATCCGCCACCGGGCACCGCCCGCCAGCTCGGTGGCGAGCAGACCGGCGATATCGATCAGCAGCACCCCGGGCACCACCGCGAGCTCCGGGTAGTGACCGGCGAAGATCGGCGCGCCGGGATCGAAATCCACCGTGGCGGTGAGTGTTCCGCCCGAGTGTTCCGCCCGTGCGATACGGTACGCGGCGGCGGTGGCCGATCTCACCGGAACTCACCGTGGATATGCAGCACCGCCGCGACCACGGTGTGCTCGTCGTAGGCCAGTACCAGCGCGGGGCCGGGGCGGCTCTGCCTGGCCAGCAGCGCCATGGCGAAAACGCTTGCGGCGGCACCGGTATCGCCGAGATGCTGTTCGGGCCGGAGCACCGGATCGGCCGCCGGGAAGGTCGCGGTGAGGCTGTCTCCGAGCTCGAGGGGTCCGGCCACCGCGACCGCGACCACGGCATCGGGGGTGATACTCGCCGCGGCGAGTGCGGCCAGCCCTTCTCGCAGGGCGACCGCACCGGCGTTCGAGTCCGATACCGCCGCGCTTCGGACCGGACCGGCCAGCTCCAGACCGGTTGCGGTGGCGCCTGTTTCGTGCCGATGCAGCAGGAATACGCCCGCGCCCTCGGACAGCGGCGCACCCGTCGCGCCCGAGGTGTGCGGATCGATGCGCATCCGCTCACTGGACAGCTCCTCGGCCGCGCCGACCACGACGGTGTCCGCGCGATCGGTATCGAGCAGGCGGCGTGCGTAATTCAGGGCGAGCAGCCCGGCCGTGCGGCCGCCCGCGATCGTGGCGTTCGGCCCCCGGAGCTTATGCCAGATGGCCGATCGTCCTGCCGCGCAATTCATCACGGTGTTGGGGAAGCGCGCCGGATCGACCAGATACGGCCGCTCCTCGGTGAGCGAATCCCGGGTGAACCGCATGGTGCTCGCGACGCTGCCCGCCGTGGTGCCGAGCACGATGGCGGTGCGGGAGCCGATCACCTCGGCGACACCGGGCTGGGCGATGAGATCGCCGATCGCCTGCACGGCCAGCGCGGTGACCCGGTCCATACTGCGGGTCCCGGCCTTGCCGAGCGCGGTGCGGATATCGAAGTCCGGTACCGGTCCGGCGACGAGGGTCGTTCCGCCGGAATGGAAATGGCCGCTGGTCGGACCGTACGGTGACAGCGCCGACCAATGGGTGAGACGGGTGGTGGTCATGGGTCTATCCGTTCTGCCGATTCGCGACCGGTCATGCGTTGGCGGGCACGGGTTTTCCGAAGATGACCACCGCGTTGTTACCGCCGAACGCGAGCCCGTTGTTCTGCACCACGGTGAGGTCGCGCTCGACCGCCGCATTGGGCACGCAGTCGAGCCCGCACTCCGGATCGGTCTCGATATGGTTGATCGTGGGCGGAATGAAACCGTTGTCGATGGCGAGCGCGCAGGCGATGGACGCCAGTGCGCTGGCCGCGCCCATGGTGTGCCCGATCATGGATTTGATGGAGATGGTGCTCGGCGCCGCGCCGCCGTATACCGAACGGATGGCGCGTGATTCGGTGCGATCATTGGCGACGGTGCCGGTGCCGTGCGCGGAGATCAGATCGACCGCCTCGGGTTCGAGACCGGCATCGGCCAGGGCCAGGCGCATACATTCGGCGATGCGCTCCTCATTGGGGGCCACCGGATGATCGCCATCGCAATTGAGGCCGAAACCCAGCACCTCGGCGTAGATGTGCGCACCGCGCGCCACCGCCGCGTCCCAGGGCTCGAGCATGACCACGCCCGCACCCTCGCCGGTGAGAATGCCCTTGCGGTTCACATCGAAGGGGCGGCAGACATCGGGTGCGACGGTCCCCAGTCGATAGAATCCGGCGAAGGTCTTCTGGCACACCGAATCCGCGCCGCCGCAGAGTGCGATATCGGTCTCGCCGAGGCGCACCGCGTCGTATCCGTACCCGATGGCGTAGTTGCCCGCGGCGCAGGCCGTGGTCAGGGTGACCGCCTCGACGGATTCCAGCTCCAGTTCGGCCGCGACCGCCGCGGACAGCCGCGCGGCCGGAATCCGATGTGCCAGTGTCGGATCGAAGGCGGATTCGCCGCCCGCGGCGACATCGCCGCGGACCAGATCATCGAGATCGCGGGATTCGCCGTCGGTGGTGCCGATGGCCACCACCGACCGCTGGGCGCGCAACGCGTCGGGTGCTAATCCACTGTCTTCCAGCGCCATGCGCGCCGCCGCGGCCGCGAACAGGCTGGAACGCCCGTACTCCTTCGCCGAAATGCGGGTGACCGCGTCGGCCGGATCGAAATCGACCACCTCGCAGCCGATGTCATGGTCGAAGCCGGTGGTGTCGAAGGCCGTGATGGGTCGTGCGCCGGAGGCCCCGGCGCGGAGTCCGGCCAGGAAAGCCTCCGACCCGGATCCGATACTGCTGATCGGCCCGATTCCGGTGATCGCGACCCGGCGCGCGTGCGGCAGGCTCACGACGGCACCCCCACCGAATCGGACTCGGCGAGCACCTCGTACACGCCGTCCATATTTCCCATGCGCGCCAGTTCGGACTGGGCGATCTTCACGCGGTACTTCTTCTCCAGCGCCGAGAGGATCTCGATCGCGAGCAGGGAATCGGCCCCGTGATCGTCGACGAAATGGCTGGTGTCGGTGACCTCTTCGGTATCGAGTTCGAGGATGTCGCAGACCAGGTCCTTGATATCGGCCCGGTCGGTGTCGGTGAGCTGCACGGTGGAACTCCTTCTAATGAGAAATGTTGTCGCTCAGGCCAATCGAACGGTGACGCGCGCGCCACCCATGACCTGTTTGCCGTCCGGTGTCTTGGCGGTGATCCGAATGACGGCGCTGCGGTCCTCGCCCTTGCCCTCCACGACGGCGCGCACGATCAGGTGCCCGCCCTCATCGTTATCGGGCACCACCAGCGGGTGCGAGAACCGGGTGACCTCGTAGCCGAGTACGGCGGCGGGGTCGTCGAGCCAATCGCTCACCATCCGGGTGGCGACGGCGATATTGAGGGTGCCGTGCGAGATGACGTCCGGCAGCCCGACGGATTTGGCGATGCGCTCATTCCAGTGCGTCCCGGTGAAATCCGAGCACGCGCCGCAGTAGCGCAGCAGATCGACCCGGCGCAGCGTGATGACCTCTTCGAGGATCTGCTGGCCGACCGTCACATCGTCGTACGCGATGGCGCTCATACCGCCTCCGCCAATGCCGTGATGTGCCGGGAGATGATCGAATTGGTCACCACGGCAACGTCATTGGCATCCGTGTCGACGATGGTGTGGGTCATGTCGAACTGGTCGTGCGGCCCCACCTCGCGGATATCGGTGACCTCGGTGGTCATCAGCAGCAGATCGCCGGGGTGGATCGGGCGCAGGGTGCGCACCGACTGTGCCCGGTGCACGCAGATCGGCTGCTGCTTCTTGCCGAATTCCGGATCGTAGAGCGGCCAGCCGCCGAATCGGAAGAACAGCATGACCGGAAAGCTCGGTGGTGCGATGACATCGGGGTATCCGGCGGCCTCGGCGGCGGCGCGGTCCAGATAGAGCGGATGCGGGTCACCCGTGGCCAGGGCGTAGTCGCGGATCTTCTCCCGGCTCACCTCGTACGGGCCGACCGGGCCGAACCTGCGGCCGATGAAATCGCGATTGAAAACGGCCATGGTGGTCTACCTTTCGAAATTCCGCCGCATCTGGGCGAACATTCGGGTCAGCGTGTTGGAGTACATCTCGGTGAGGTGCACCCCGGGCGCCGCGAGCAGTGGATAGCAGGATTCGCCCCAGCGCACCGGATGATCGATCTGCATGGCCAGCAGCGTGCCGATGGTGTCCGGCTCGTAGGGGCGGGCGGTGGCATTGGCCAGGACGGTGCGGCGGGGCGGATGAAAGTCGGTGGCCGCCAACGCCTCGGTGAGTTTCATGCGCGCCGGTGTCATGTACCGGGAGTGGAACGGGCCGCTGACCCGCAGCGGGCGAACCATTTTCGCGCCCGCGGCCACCAGCGGATCGGTGGCCGCGGCGAGTTCGTCGACCGGTCCGGACAGTACAACCTGCTGCGGCGTATTGAGATTGGCGATATCGAGGCCGGTCAGCCGGGCCGCACCGAGGGTGTAGCCGATGGTGTCCGCGTCGAGTCCGACGACCGCCGCCATCGCGCCGCCGTCGATGGCGCTCATCGCCCCGGCTCGGGCCGCGACCAGTCGCAGCCCGGTCGCGAAATCGAAGACCTCGGCGGCGTGCAGGGCGTTGTATTCGCCGAGGCTGTGCCCCAGCACTATTCGCGGTGGCGGCGCGGATTCCAGGTGCGCCGCGTAGTGCAGCGCGTTCACCACATACAGTGCGGGCTGGGTGAATTCGGTGCGATCGAGTCGCCCGTCCGAATCGTCCGAGCACAGTGCCCGCACGCTGTATCCGAGAACGTCATCGGCCTGCGCCACCAGTTCGGGATAGCGGTCGAAGAGCTCACCGCCCATACCCGCCCGCTGACTGCCCTGTCCGGGGAACACCACGATGTTCACGGGATCGACCGTCTCGCCGAGCGATTCGCCCGGTGCGGTGCTCATTTGCCCACGTCCACGAGCAGGGCCGGGCGCACCCGGGTCGATTTGATACCGCGGTCGCGCCGTCCGAGCCGATGCCGCACGGTGCCGTGCAGCACGGTGCCCGAGGCGGCCTGTTCGCCGAGCAGCCCCTCACCTGGGAACAGCGAGAACGTCCAGCTGGCGCGGTTTTCGCAATCGGGCATCTCGGTGCCGCATTGCAGGGTCAGGGCTCCCCAGAGCTGGCGGATCATCAGATCGCGGGTGTCGGTGCCCTCGACCACGTAGAAGTCCGGATCGGCGTCCTCGGTGATATCGAGGTAGCTGCCCAGCGCGAGGCCCGCGGGGCCGACCAGCGATACGGCCAGGGTCCAGTCCGCGCCGGACGCGGCGACCGAAACCCCTTCGGGGAGTTTGTCATCCACGAAATCCGGTGTGGTGACCTCGGTCTGGTCGGCGCGCACCGCCGGATCGACCGCACCGCGCACATCGAGCCGGTCCGGATCCGGAATGAGCACCGGCCCGTAATCGACGGTATCGGCGAAGCGCGCCTTGGCGAATCGATCCCGCAGGGTATCGGCGAGCCGATGCGCCTGCTTCCAATCGGCGGCGCTGAAGGCCCCGCGCAGATACTTCTCATCCGGAATCGGCAGGCCGGCCGCGTGCAGGCCGTCTCGGACGGAGGCCAGCTCATTCCAGCCCGAGGCGGCGAGATCGGTCACGAATGGTTCACGCATGTTGTATCTCCCCAGGATATGGCGTCGCACGATCGATACGGGTGGCGAACCGGCCGAGCGCGTCCTGCCACTCGTCCCGTGCTCCCTCGGTCGATGCGGGCGCGGGATTGCCGGTCCAGTGCACAGCCTCCCGGATTCCATGCAGTGCGCTGAGTACCCACACCGGTAGACCGGTGATATCGGCCGGGCGGACCCGTTCGTATTCGACTGCGACCCCGCGCATTCCGGCGACGGCCTCGATCAGCTGACGGGTCACGCTCGGCAGCACCGGCGCATCGGGGTCGGGGAAGCACAGGGTGCCGTCCCGCCACCAGCCGATCGCGCTGAACGCGCCCTCGCGCAGATAACCGTCCGGATCCAGGAGCACCGGCTCCTCCGACCCGAAATGGGTGGCGATGCGGCGCAATTCGGCGAGGCGGCCCTGATCCGGCCCCTTGATCCGCGGTTCCGCTCGTGGGTCGGGCACCGTCGCGGTCCACAGTCGGACCGTGTCCGACAACTCCGGCGCACGGCGCACCCGCAGGCCGAGATCGCCCAGCCGGGAGCATTCGATGCGCGGGAACCAGTGCCCGCCGGTCGGGAGCATGTCGCGCATGCGGAGCAGGAAGGCCGCGATCGTCTCCTCCGGAATGTCGTGCCGGCGCGCGACCGAGGCGGTGAAGCGTTGTTCGTGCAGTTCCAGACAGCGCACCCGGCCATCGACCAGCAGCCAGGAATCCATCACGTCCGGACCGTCCAGACTCGGGGCCGGGACCAATTCGCCGGTATCGGGATCGAACAGCGTCAACTCATCCACGGGGACCGTCTCCCGCCGCGACGGGCTGCGCCGCACCGAAAACCCGTACCAGTGCCGCCGCTTTGAGCAGCATCTCCTCATATTCGGCGGTGGGATCGGAATCGAGCACGATCGCGCCGCCCGCACCGATCAGCAGTTCCTCACCGACCCGCACCGCGGTGCGAATGACGATATTGAGATCCGCCGTACCGCCCTGGCCGAGATAGCCGAGCGCACCCGAATAGACCCCGCGCGCTTCGGTTTCCAGAGTGTCGATGATGTCGGTGGTGCGCAGTTTCGGCGCACCGGTCATGGATCCGCCCGGGAAACAGGCGCGCACGCAGTCCAGTGCGCTCACTCCGGCGGCCAGTTCACCGCGGATGGTGGAGACCAGCTGATGCACGGTGGCATAGGTCTCGGTGGCCATATAGCTGGGCACCGACACCGAGCCGATGCGGCAGACCCGGCCCAGATCATTGCGCAGCAGATCGACGATCATCAGGTTCTCGGCCTGCGTCTTCGGATCCGATTGCAATGCGGCGCGCAGGGTTTCGTCCTCGTCGGCGGTGAGGCCGCGCGGGGCGGTGCCCTTGATCGGTTTGCTCTCCACCACGCCGTCGCGATTGATGCGCAGGAATCGCTCGGGCGAGGAGCAGAACACGGTGACATCATCGGCGCGCAGGAAGGCGGCGTAGGGGGCCGGATTGATGGCGCGCAACCGCAGATACGCCTCGAGATCGCTGTCCGCGTCATGTGAGATCGCGGGCAGGTGCAGCATATTGGTGAGGCAGACCTCGTAGGTGTCACCCGCGAGCAGCCGCCGGTGGATTTCGTCCAGCGCGGCGAGGTATTCGGCGCGCGGGCGGGCGTACTGTTCGACGTCGGCGAATTCGACCGCGCCCAGCACGGTGTCGAGGTCGATATCCGCACCGCGCGGGTCGATGGTGGGCGCGGACCGCAGCCGGTGCGTGGTCTCAGCCAGCCACCGCTGTGCCGCAGGGGCATTCGCGGGGGTGGCGATCGCCACGATGTAGGTCTGATGCCGCTCGTGATCGATGACGACCAGGTGATCGGCGCGGATCCAGAGGGCGTCCGGGGTCTGGGCGCGGTGGTCGGCGTTGAGACCGCATTCGGATTTCAGTTCGTAGCCGAAGTAGCCGACATAGCCGCCGGTCAGATCGAAGGGCAGTTCGTCGGCTCCGGAGACGGGAATGGCCAGGCGGCGTTCGAGCGCGTCGAAGATGGTCCCCGATTCGGTATGCGATCCGGTCTCGGTGAGCACCCGCACCGAATCGTCATGCACTCGGGCACTGAGTGTTTCGCCCGCCGCGCCGAGTTGCGCGCCCAGGAAGGAGAACCGTCCCATACCTTCCACCACCCGCGCGCTGTCCAGCCAGAACACCCGCCGCTGCGAGCCGAAGACGTCGCGCGCCACCGTGATCGGGTCGACCTCATGATCGAGCCGCAGCCAGTCCGCGTGTAATCCGTTGTCGGCGCGAGCTTCTCGGACCTCGATGGCCTCGGACGCCGATTCGCGGGCCAGGCGCAGGAAGTTCGAGATCAGCTCGCGCCCGTTCTCGGTGGAGATGGACTCCGGATGGAACTGCACGCCCCAGCGCGGCAGCGTCCGATGCCGCAGTCCCATCACCACCCCGTCCTCGGAGGTCGCCAGGCTCAGCAGCTCCGGCGGCAGCGGTTCGGGCACATGCAGCGAGTGATAGCGCACCACCTGGAATGGATTCGGAATTCCTTCGAAAAGGTCCTCCTCGCAATGCCGGACGACACTGATATGCCCGTGCCGAGCCCGGGGCGCGGATTCGATTCGGCCGCCGAAGAACGCGCCGATGCCCTGATGTCCGAGGCAGACGCCGAGCACCGGCAGATCCCGGCGGCGCAGCAGGGTCGCGCTGTGCCCGAAATCCTCGGTGTGCTGCGGATTTCCGGGCCCGGGGGAGATCACCGCGGCGTCGAATTCGTCGAGATCCAGATCGTCCCAGCGCGGATCGTCATTGGTGATGACCGTGGGCGGTACCCCGGACGTCGCCGCGATGAGCTGGAATAGGTTGTAGGTATAGGAATCGTGATTGTCGATCAACAGCGTTCGCATGGTGACCAGAAACTCCGAACCATTTTCTCGAGGGAGAACTACTGGGAAATCGTGGTGGACCAGTCGAATGGCAAGGCGTCGACTACATCCCACGACTGACAGAGTTTCCGCAGACCACGGAAGTCCTGAAGGATCCGCTGCCGGTTTCCGGCCGCACGCACATCGGCGATGATGCGGTCGGCCTCGGGAATACCCTCCCGCTGCAGGACCGCGGTCCAGGTGGTGAAATCGGTGGCCGCGAACGCCTCCATGGCCCGGGCCATGCTGTGCAGCAGCGTCGTTCGATCCGCGGGGGCCAGATCCTCGAAGACGATGGTGGCCAGTTCGGCCGCCACCGAGGAGTGGCAGTACTCATCGCGGCTGTGCAGTTCGGCGGTGGTCCGGTTGATCGGCTGGATGGTCTTATCGCCCGCCACCAGCTCCAGGAAGGCATTGATGGAGATCTCGGCGACGGTCATATAGCCCAGCCCGGTCAGTGCTCGGTCGCGTGCTGAACCGGCCTCGTCCAGGGCTCGGGCGTGCGAGCGGACCTTGTGCGCGAGCGGCAGATCGCGCTCGGGCAGATCCCAGCCGCGGCCGGCGCGGGTGGCGGCGCTGGCATTGAAATGCATCAGCGTGTGGTACTGCTCGTCCACCATGGCCTGGGTGGCGGCGACGGTGAGTTTATCACCGAGACCGGTGCCGAAGGCATCCTCGGCGAGCACCGCGAATCCCGGATTCACCACGTGCTGTTCGATATCCATCACATTCTTGTTGAATGCGATCCAGCCCCAGGCGTGCAGGCGGCGCTGGGTTTCCTCGGGGAGCCGCAGATAGTCGGGGTGATCCCGGAAGGGCAGCAGGGATTCGGGACAGTCGAGCCGATCGGGTTCGAAGAATTCGAGCAGATCGGATTCGGGACGTTTGACCGCGGCTCGTTTACCCCAGTTTCCGGAGAGTCTGGTGATGACCGCGTTCTCGATCGGTACGTCGGGATCGTGCAGGGGTAGATCCGGTGGGCTGATCGGCGGCCGATGTTCGATACTCACGGCCACTTCCTTTCATGCATTCATACTGGATGCATTCACGAAATGAATTGCCGCGCCACAGCTTTGGAGCGCATGAGAAATTCGCCGAGGAATCCGTCGTGCGGGACGCCGAATTCCACTCGATAGGTCGGCACGCGGCCGAGGTAGACATTGCGAATCGAGGGATCATCGACCAGGGCGGTGATGAGCTCCTCGTCATCGGTGACCGCGCTGACGACCAGGCTGTCGGTCAGGACCGACGCGTCGCCGGGTGTCCACGGCAGCACCCACCCGCAGGGGTAGGGCATTTCGAGCCTGGCCTGCGGTGCGTCGGGGAGATCACAGGCGTACACGGTCGGGCGCAACACCACGCTGCCGTCGCCGAGCGAGGTGACCGTGTTCTGTTCCGGCAGCATGGCGGTGGCGGATCCGACCTGGCTCCGAACGTACTGCGCCACGGCGTTTCCGGCCGATTCGGTCCAGCAGGGCAGCACCGCGGCCGGATCCTCCGGCGGGAGCGCGGGCAGTTCGGCGAGCAGTTCGGCGATCCGCCGGGCTACCTCGCCATGGTCGTGTTCGACGTAGACGGCGGTCGCGTTCACGCACGCCGTACCGCCTTGGTACGCAATGGAATCCGCGGCGAAGCGAATATCCTCGTCGGTCACCGTGCCGGTGAGCAGGACCTTGGCGCGGCCCGGTCCCTGCGGTAGTACCGTCGGATCGTCACGATAGCGGTTGACCACATCGTCGCCGCCGTAGACCAGGCCGAGATCGGCGGCCGACAGCATGGATCCGGCGATTTCCTGTCCACCGGGCAGCAGTGCGATCTCCGGACCGGTGAATCCCGCTTCCCAGAGCGCGGATACCAGGCGGTGCGGGGTGAACGGTTCGCGCCGCGACGGGCGCACCGCGACGCCGTAACCGAGTGCGAGCGCCTCCAGCCACAGCGAATGCACGCCGGGGTGATTGCCCGCGGCATTCACCGCGAGCGAGCGGCCGCGCCTGGTCCATACGGCGCTGGCATCGGCTACCTCGCTCCAATTCGCCCGTGCCCGAGTCGGCATGGCGGCATAGGCGGTATCGACCGCGCGGGTCGCGGCTTCGGCGATGACATCGGCGGCGGCGCGCACCACGCCGATCGGCAGACCGGAGACGACCGCCACCAGCTCGTGATACTCGGCGGGGGCGATTCCGGCAATGGTGCTGTCCCGGAAGAGTTCACCGGCGACCGCGAGCATCTTGGCGCGCTCATCGAGTGACCGAGCCGTGTGCGTGCCCGTCTCCGCCATCGAGCGCTTCACGAAAAGGTCCGGCACCAAACCCAATTCGGCTCGCACGGTGCCGCGTACATCGGTGATCTGCTCGCGCCGGATCGGGCTGTACGCTCCCCGGCTTCCCAGCGCGCCGAGTACGGGCACCATCAGTACACGCCCTCGATGACGGTCGCCTCGTCGAACGACTGCAGCGGCTGGACATCGGCGACCGCGTCACCGGGCATTCCGGGGCGCGCCTCGAAACGCAGTGCGGTATCGCGCTCCGGATTGTTCGGCAGGAACATGCCTTTGGAGACCAGGTTCATCACGACCTGGCCGCGTTCGCCGTAGGGGACCGGTTCGCCGCTCTCCTGGTCGATGACATTGAAGGAGATGAACGGGCCGAGCGGATCGAAGATGCAGGGCTCGTCATCGGCCAGGCCGATGCGCTCCATCGAACCGCCGCACACCATGGTGCTGCCGTAGCCGCCCTGGAGCGTGATGCCCGGGAACACCTCGGTGCGGAACAGATGCCGGGTGTCGGCGTCCATATGCATTCCGCCCCACTGGATGTACTCGACCTTCTCGGTGATCAACTTCGCCAGGCGCGGATCGGCGGCCAGCCGCTCCAGCAGCGCGGGCGTGGTGACCATGACGGCGATGTCCTGGGTTTCGAGCAGATAGCTCGCCTGCTCGACCAGATGCGCGGCGTACTGCCCCGCACCCTCCATATCGCCTGCGGCAATGCGCTTCTTGACCCAGCGCGGATCCATATCGATGGTGAACAGCAGTCCGCCGCCGCGATGCGCCTGCTCCTTGAGGGCCGCGCCGAAGATATGCGGGCCGGACGGCATGATGCCGAGCCAGTTTCCGCCCGGCTGCTGGCCGCGCAGCTGGAACTGCTGCTCGCTGAAGGCGATCCAGCGATCGAGCCACTCGTTCGTGCAGATGACCCGCTTGGGCGAGCCGGTGGTGCCGCCGCTCTCGTAGACGCCGTAGACATCGGCGGCGGTGAGGCCGCGCGGAATCAGATCCTCGGCGGGGACATCACGCAGTTCATTGATCACATAGGGGAACTTTTTGAGATCGGCGAAAGTGGTGATCTCCTCGATCGGATCGAACCCCAATCTCGGGCGGCGATCGAGCCAGAATCGGGAACCGGTCTCCGGATCGAAATGCCAGCGCACGGCTTCCCGGAGCAATTGATCCGCATCGGGATACTCGCCGATCGGGCAGTCGAGGGCGGAGCTTTCGACTGATGAAACAGACATGAAAATTAATCCTCTGAAGGGTATGGCTCAGCGCCGGCGCGGTCGAACCGCGCCGTTGCCGAGAATGCGAATTCAGGCTATTTGTTTGCGGCAGTGGAGAATTCGATGACCAGGTGCGGATCGTAGAACAGCTCCGCCTTGTGGATGATCCCGTCGCGCACCGTGAGCAGTTCCGCGGCGCTGGTGGTGCCCTCGACGCCGGGCAGCTCCCATTCGACGATGGTGGTCACCGCACCGGGGGCGACGAACTGCTCGCGAACCCGGAAATCGACTGCGGCGGGGCCGAATTGCGCCGCCATGGCCTGTACCTGTTCGCGGCCCTGGAGCGTGGCGACCGGGCTCACGAAGAGGAAATCGTCTGCCAGCGGGACCTTTCCGAGGTCGCCGCCGAGTTCGGTCCAGGCCTGGTAGTAGCTGTCGACTGCTTCATGATCCTGCATGAGTCTTCCTTCCATATTCGTGAATATTTCCGGTTGCCGAGCATTTTTCACTACGCGCGTTTGAATCTGGTGCATTGCCGACCGAGAGTCGTTGTCACCGCTTCGATTTCATCGCCCGGCACCAGCCAGTGCCCCCGGCGGGTGCCATTGCCCGACCGGCTCCCGGTCAGCAGCACATCGCCGGGCAGCAAACGGGTCAGATGTGAGGCGTGCGAGACGAGTTGGGCGATATCGACGCATCGGTATTCGGCGGTATGCGGCAATTCCTGTCCGTTCAAACGGACGGTCAGGCGCAGCCGCTGCGGTTCGGTGAGGAAAGCCGCCGGGACCAGGTACGGGCCCAGCGGGGTGAATCCGGGAAAGTTCTTGCGCCGCAGCCAGTCCGGATCCGGTCGGCTCGGATCGGACCGCGCGTGCGGATCGTGCGCGGTGAGGTCGTTGGCGATCGTGTAGGCGGCGATATGGTCCAGCGCCTGGTACGGCGCGACCTGGAAGGTCGGGCGGCCGATGACCACGCACAGTTCCAGTTCCCAATCCAGCTGCGCCGCCCACGCGGGGATCGCGACGACATCGAAGGGACCGGTCAGCGCCGAGGTCAATCCGGGTACCAGGGCGGGCTCGGGTGCCCGGGCCCGATCGTCGTCGATCTGGAAGACCTGACGGGGTTGCACCGGCGGATACACCCGGACATCGTCGGCATCGAACCAGTCGTAGTGCGTACGGCGGTCGACTACCGCGCTCAGCAGTTCGAGCGACTCGTCCCAGCTCTCGAGCAGGCCGCGGATCGACGGCCGGTCGATCGCCGTCTCCCACAGTTCGGGCACGAACCGCAGATCCAGCACCGTCCCCTCGGCCAGCAGCCCCGGAAACGGGCGGTCACCGGGAAAACCGAAGGTACCCAGTGCGAATGGTCCCGCGACGTGGTCGCTGGTCCAGTTCGTATCGCCCGGGTAGGTCATACCTCGACTATTGCCGCATCGGGCGGGCGGGTCATCACCCGGACGGGTGAAAGGGGCTACGGCCCGTCACCCTCACACCTTCACCCTCGCACCGCTGACCAGGCCGAGGGCGCGACTGCGCTCGATGGCCGCGATGCGCGAGGTGACGCCGAGCTTGCGATAGACCGCCTGCAACTGCGATTTGACGGTGTTGACCGAGACGAAACGGCGCGCCGCGATCTCCGCGTAGGTCAGCTCCGCGGACAGATACGGGATCAGCTCCGACTCGGTCTGGGTCAGCGGTTCGATGGGCGCGGGCGGGCTCTGCGGACCACGCGCGGCGCGCGCACCCGTCTGAAGCGCCGCATTGCGGTCCAGGGCGGCGTGCACGGCTGCGACGAACGGCGCGTGCACCTCATCGGCCGCGGCATCGTGCAGCAGTTGCTCACAATCGGTGCCCGCGCCCTCGATCAGCGTGCGCACCATGAACTGTGGCGCGGCCAATTCGAGCGCGGTGCGGGTGTGCTGACGGCTCTCGTCGAGGTCACCGGTCAGGCGCAGTGCGCGAGCGATGATCAGGTGCAGTTTGAGGGTCGCCTGCAATGGGCGCTGGGACGTGTTGTGCAGCAGATCGTTCGCGGTGTCGTGCACCAGGTGCGGGTCCGCGCCGTCTTCGCAGTCGAACCAGACCTGTAGGCCCCGGTGCATCGGGGCGTCACCGATGAGGCGGTGCAATTCGGACAGCCAGCCGTGCGCGCCGCTCAGATCGCGATTCATCAGCCGCAATCGGATCTGCTGTCCGGCGACTCGATGCCGCACGAATTCGGGCAGGCCCGCGCGGGTGTCGATACCCATCACCTCGTGCAACACCTCGAAGGCCTCACCGACCCGGCCCTGGAAGAACACGCTGCGGGCCAGGCCGAGCATGCCCCGGGCGCGGATCGGCACCCGATCCGGCACCGGGCCGACCGCGGCGGCGATCCGGAATTCGCGCTCCGCGCCGACGAGATCGTCTCGCTCGCACTGCAATTCGCCGAGTGCGACGCGGGCCTCTAGAATGGCGGGCTCATCGGACTGCCCGGCCTGCGCGGCGGCGGACAGCGATAATTCGGCGTATTCGCGTACCTGTTCGAGGTTTCCGAGATGGCTCAACACGGCTGCCTGTTTGCCCGGCAGTGTCACGAACGCGGGCGGGTGCGCGCCCTCGCGGGACCGGTCCAGTCCGTCGCGCAGAACTTCCAGTGCGGCATCGAAACGATCGATGCTGTCGTATGCCTCGGCGAGCGTCTCGAGCACGGTCAGGCGCGGCAGCGTATCGCGATGGCGGCTGGTCGCCTCGCGCTCATCGAGCACCCCTCGCGCGCGCTCACCCCAGATGATGGTCTGCTCCAGCGCGCCCAGGTTCCAGTACGCGACCGTGCGCAGCCAGCTCGCCTCCATGGTGAAATCGCCGTCGTCGCAGAGCTCTTCGGTGCGTTCGCACCACAGCAGCGCCTCGGCCGGGCGGCCCGCCCACAGTGCCGTGGAGGCCATTCGAATGGCCAGCGCGGGCTCGCGCTCGATGACATGGCGGGGCAGTTTCGCCAGCAGCGACTCCACCTCCGAATCGGGCCAGCCGGAATCCACCGTATCGATGATCTCGGTGAGAAGTGTTGCGGCGCGGGAGAAGTCGCGGGCCACCACGGCATGATCGACGGCCTCGGGCAGGCGGTGCTGATCGGCGAGCCAATCGGCCGCGCGCAGATGGGATTTGCGGGCGCGATCGGGCTCGGTGCGATGCAGTTCGCCCCTGAGAAATTCGCCGAACAGGGTGTGGAAGCGGTAGGACTCCTCATCGTCGAGAGCGAGCAGGAAACCACCCTCGGCCTCCAGCTCCCGCAGGATCGCGCCGCTGTCGGCCCGGTCGGTCACGGCCTGGCAGATATCGGCGGAGAGCACATCGAGCACCGCGGTATCGAGCAGGAAGTCCCGCACCTCCGGTGACCGGTGATCGAGGAATTCGTGGCCGAGGAAATCGGCCACATCGCGGGTGCGGCCGGTGAAGGCCAGCAGGAAGGCTTCCGGGTCCTGATGCGCGGCCAGGGCGCGCCCGGCCAGATGCAGTCCGGCGATCCAGCCCTCACACCGTTCGATGATCGATTCGGTCTGCCGCTCCGACAGCGACGGGGCTTGATCGGCGAGATAGGCGCGGGCCTCGGCGGAGGTGAAGGCCAGATCGCTCGGGGACAGTTCGGTGAGCTGTCCGCGCACGCGCAGGGTGGCCGCGCGCCGCAGTGGCGTCGAGGTCCGGCTGGTCACCAGCAGATGCATCGGGGGCGGCAGCACCTCGGCCAGATAGTCGAGCAGGGCCAGCACGTTCTCCCGGCGCAGATGGTGTGCGTCCTCGAGAATCAGCACCGAGCGTTGCGGCACATCGTCGAGGGTATCGCGCAGCGCGCGCAGGAACGCTTCCGGGGCCTCGCGGGAGGAATCGCGAATCTCCTTGTGCGCCAGTGCTTCCAGACTCGCGGTGCGCCGGGGATCCGCGCCGAGTCGCTCTACCGCCTCGATCAGGTGCCGGGCGAAGCGTCCCAGATCGTCATCGCGTTCGTGCAGGGTGTGCACCACCGCGCGCGGCCGGCGCGGTTCCGGCGTCTCCAGCCACTGCGCGATGAGGGTGCTCTTACCGTATCCGGGCGGGGCCACCACCGAGGTGACACGCCCGGCGAGCGCGGCCTGGAGTCGATTGGTCAGCCGCGAGCGCGCCACTGGCGGGGCCGCCGCGTGCCGGGGCCACCGTCGATTCGGCTCGCCCAGAGTGTGGTCGTCGGAGTCGATCATTGCGGACCAGCCCTAACCACCGCCCGCGACGTGCTCGGGCGGCTGTGTAATGGTGGGTCGTAATGGGGACGGCTGCATGGCGCCCTCGGGCAGAGCTTTTCGAGCGCGCCGGTCGCCAATGTACACGGGCAAGGCGAATTGCCGGGTTCGGGCAAAAGCGACCGCTCGTCCTGAAATCGATTGTCCAGCAGTCGAACTCCCGGAAATCCGCGGCGTTTGATGCCTCGCCGTTCGGGTAAGCGGCCGCCCCGTTCGCGTATGCGGGCGAGTGGCGGGCATGTTCGCTCCGGGGCCGTACATGATTCCGCCCCGCACCGAATCACGGTGCGGGGCGGGTGTTTTCGGCTCTGTCAGATACCGCCGGTAGCCAGTAGCCCGCCATCCACCCGAACGGTGGTCCCGGTGATCCACGCCGACTCATTCGACGCCAGGAACCCGATCAGCCCCGCGACATCCTCCGGCGACCCGAGCCGCTTCATCGGATACACCGCCGCCGCGGCCTCCTCATCCGCCGAGTACAGCGCATCCGCAAACTTGGTCTTGATCACACCCGGAGCCACCGCATTCACCCGGATCTTCGGCCCGAGCTGCCAAGCAAGCTCCTCGGTAAGCCGAATCAAAGCGGCCTTCGACGCGCCATAAGCGGCAATAACCCCGGTGGACCGCAACCCCGCAACGCTGGCCACATTGACCACCGCCCCACCGTTCTCACCCATCCAAGCCTTATAGGCTTCCTGCACATACCCCAGCGCCGCAACAACATTCACATCGAAGATCTTGCGCACCCCATCCAGGTCGGCCTCCATGAGCGACCCGTACACCGGATTGATCCCGGTGTTATTGATCAGCACATCCAACGACCCGAACTGCGCCACGGCAGCCGCAACCTGCTCCGCCCGAGCCTCGGCCTCCCCGGAATTCCCCGCCACCGCGACAACCTTGCCGGAGTACCCGAGCCCCCGAAGCTGCTCGGCCGCCTCCTCCAACGGCCCCTGCTTCCGAGCGGTCACCACAACATCGGCTCCCCGCCGCAGCAACTCCGAAGCCACCGCGAACCCGATACCCCGGCTCGCCCCGGTAACCAGCGCACTCTTCCCAACCAGATCTTCGCTCATGTGAAGGCACGCTACTTCAGTCGCTTGATCTGCGTGGCTTCGGCCCGCTCCGCCGCGTATCGCGGTCCTCACGGCAGGATAGGGGGCGCATCCGTACGCGAGGAGACCGTTGATGGCCGCAGTACCCGAAGTCAGTCCGCCGATACACGCGGGACACCGTAGTGCCGGGCCCGTGCGGGCCGCAGTGGTGGTGGGTGCGCTGGGGGTGGTGTTCGGGGATATCGGGACCAGTCCGATCTACACCATTCAGACGGTGTTCAATCCGAGTGATCCGCATCCGGTGCCGATCAGCACGGACAATGTGTATGGGGTTGTGTCGCTTATCTTCTGGTCGGTGATGATCATTGTCACGCTGACCTACATCACGCTGGTGATGCGCACTGACAATGACGGTGAGGGCGGGATCATGGCCCTGATCACCTTGCTGCGGAGGTTGGCGGGGAAGCGGGATTTGCGGGCGGCGGGGCTATTGGCCGGGGTCGGGATCTTCGGTGCCGCACTGTTCTTCGGGGACGGGATGATCACACCGGCTATCTCGGTGTTGTCGGCGGTCGAGGGGTTGAAGATCGTATCGCCGGGGTTCGATGATCTGATCATTCCGATCACGGTGGTGATCATCGTCGGATTGTTCTCGGTGCAGCATCGGGGGACGGCCGCGGTGGGGCGATTGTTCGGTCCGGTGATGATCGCCTGGTTCACCACGATCGGGGTGCTCGGGATCAGCGGTATCGCACGGCATCCGGAGATTCTGAAGGCGCTGTCGCCGACCTATGCGCTGGGATTCATGTTCGAGCACTTCGGGATCGCGTTCTTCGCGCTGGCCGCGATCGTGCTGGCCGTGACCGGGGCCGAGGCGCTGTACGCCGATATGGGGCATTTCGGTCGCAAGGCGATCACTCGCGGCTGGCTGGGGCTGGTGCTGCCCGCGTGCGCGTTGAGTTACCTCGGGCAGGGTGCGCTGATTCTCGGTGACGAGAGCGCGGTGGGCAGCCCGTTCTTTCTGCTCGCACCCGGCTGGGCTCGACTTCCGTTGGTGCTGCTGGCGACCGCGGCGACGGTGATCGCTTCGCAGGCGGTGATCACGGGGGCGTTCTCGGTGGCCTCGCAGGCCTCACAATTGGGCTACCTGCCGCGTCTGCGGGTGGAGCACACCTCCGAATCGACCATCGGGCAGATCTACGTTCCGCTGATCAACCGGATCCTGATGGTCGCCGTGCTCACGCTGGTGTTCACCTTCCAGAGTTCGGCGGCACTGGCGTTCGCGTTCGGAATGGCTGTGACAGCGACGATTTCGATCACCACGCTGCTGTTCTTCTATGTCGCCCGGGTCAAGTGGCATACGCCGCTGTGGCTGGTCCTGCTCGGCGCGATTCCGCTGCTGGGCATCGACGCGATGTTCGTGGCCGCGAATCTCACCAAACTGGTGCACGGGGCGTGGCTGCCCCTGCTGATAGGTCTCACCGCGTTCACCGTGATGATCACCTGGGCGCGCGGACGCGTAATCGTCACCGCCGCAAGGGAAGAGGTGGAGGGACCGCTGCGGGAGTTCGTCGACGAATTGCAGCAGCGCCGCCCGCCGCTGATTCGGGTGCCCGGCACCGCGGTATTCCTCAATCGCGGCAGCGAGACCACACCGCTGGCCATGCGCGCCAACGTCGAGCACAACCAGGTGCTGCACCAGCACGTGGTCGTGCTGTCCATCGATACGCTGCCGGTGCCCCGGGTGCCGGACGAACATCGCACCGAGATCGACGCGCTCGGCTACGCCGACGACGGCATCATCCACGTACTCGCGCACTACGGATACATGGAGCGCCCCAACGTCCCGCACGCCCTGCGCCTGCTCGACCCCGCCCGCACCGAAGGCCACCTCGATATCGACGGCGCCTCCTACTTCCTGTCGAAGATCGAATTGAGGAAAGGCAAGGCGCACACCATGGCTCGCTGGCGCAAGAGCCTGTTCATCGCCACGTCCTACATCACCACCGACGCCGCCGCCTACTTCGGCCTGCCCGGTCAGCGAACGGTGATCATGGGGGCGCAGGTCGAGGTGTAGCGCCTCGGATCGCACCGCCACCCGCCTCGCCGGCGCATTCGTGCAGGCATATCGCGATGGGTGATGCGCCGGATGCCGGGCGTGTGATCTGCCCCCTATGCGGAGCGATCGCTCCGCTAGAGGTGTTAGCTTTTGCCGGATGCGGAGTAGACACTCCGGTTCGGAGGAGTTGTTCATGGAAACCGCCCGTCGGGCGCACTATCGGGTGACGTTCGTGGTACTCGCGCTCGGCGTGGGCGCGTATGCCCTGTTGCAATCGCTGGTGATGCCGGTGCTGCCGACCATCCAGAGTTCGCTGGGCACCAGCCAAACCGATGTCACCTGGGTTCTCACGGCCTATCTGCTGTCGGCATCGATTTTTACCCCGATCATGGGCCGCCTCGGTGATATGCACGGTAAGAAGCGGCTTTTCGTGATCGCGCTGGTCGCGCTCGGAGTGGGTTCGCTGCTCGCCGCGCTGGCCACGAGTCTGTCCGTCATGATCGTCGCGCGAGCGATCCAGGGTATTGGCGGTGGCGTGCTGCCCCTGGCATTCGGCATCATTCGCGATGAGTTCCCCGCGCCGAAAGTGCCTGGCGCGGTGGGGATCATCGCCGCCCTGACCGCGGTGGGCTCCGGACTCGGGATCGTCTTCGCCGGCCCGATCGTCGATGTGCTCAGCTACCACTGGCTGTTCTGGATCCCGCTGATCATGATCGCCATCGGTGCGGTGGCTGCCTTCCTGGTGATTCCGGAATCCGAGCATCGCAGCGCGGGCAGGGTGAACTGGGGTACCGCGCTTCTGCTCTCGGGCTGGCTGGTCGCGCTGCTGCTGGCCGTGAGTCAGGCGCCGAGCTGGGGCTGGGGCTCGCCCAAGGTGCTCGGCCTGCTCGCGGTCGCGGTGATCATCGTGGTGATCTGGGTGATCGCCGAAACGCGCTCGTCCAATCCGCTCATCGATATGACGATGATGCGGATTCGCACGGTGTGGGCGGCGAATTTGGTGGCCCTGCTGATGGGCATCGGTATGTACGCGAATTTCGGCTTCCTGCCACAGTTCTTGCAGACACCGGCATCGGCGGGCTACGGCTTCGGCGCGTCGGTGACCCAGTCCGGACTGATGCTGCTTCCCATGACCGTCGGAATGTTCTTGCTGGGCTTGGCTTCCGGATCGCTGGCGGCGCGATTCGGTTCCAGGAACATCCTTTTCGCGGGGTCGCTGCTCGGCGCGGTGGGTTACTTCATGCTGGCGTTCCTGCATGACTACGAGGTGGATATCTATATCGCGATGGCGATTGTCGGAGTCGGTTTCGGGGTGGCGTTCTCGGCCATGTCGAATGTGGTCGTCGCCGCGGTGTCACCGGCGCAGACCGGGGTCGCCAGCGGGATGAACGCCAATATTCGGACCATCGGCGGTTCGCTCGGCGCGGCCTTCATGGCCGGTGTGGTGAGTATCGGGGCCTCGCCTTCGGGGCTGCCGAAGGAATCCGGGTATACGAACGGGTTCGTCATGCTCGGTGTCGCGGTCGCGCTGGCCGCCTTCGCCGCACTGCTCATCCCCGCGATCGCCCGCAACCCGGATTCGCGCCTCGAGGAGCCCGCCGAACTCGCCCATGGCGAATTGGCGCTGATCGCCGGCGGTACCGTGGTCGGCGATGAATCCGAATGAGCCCAAGGTATTGCGCCGCGATGCCGCGCGGAATCGGCAACTGCTCCTGGACGCGGCGGAGCAGGTTTTCGCCGAGTACGGGATGGACGCGGGCGTCGATGAGATCGCGCGGGTAGCCGGTGTCGGCATGGGCACGCTCTACCGCCGATTTCCCACCAAGGACGCGCTGATCAGCGCGCTGGTTCGCAAGGTGCTCGATGATTTGGTGGTCATCGCGAACACCGCCCGCGATCGTCCCGACGGTCGCGGGCTCGAGCAGGTGCTCTATCGCACCGGTGAGGTCATGGCCTCCCAGCGCGGCTGCCTGCCGCGATTGTGGAATGACGAAGAGACCCAATCGCTCAAGACCGAATACTGGCGCATCGTCTCCGAGCTGCTGATCGCGGCCAAAGCCGCAGGCCATATCCGCGCCGATCTCACCGACACCGATCTCGAAGTGCAGTTCTGGGCGATGCGCGGCGTGATCGAAACAACCCGCGGCGTCACCGATACCGCGTGGAAGCGGCAGCTGGCCTTGAGTATCGCCGGAATGCGGCCCGGGGCAGAGGAACTCGTCGAGGCGCCGCTCGACGGAGAGCTCGTGGAACAGGCCAAGAGCCGCTTGCAGGCGTCGGCGGGCATGATCTCGCCGCGTTAGGCGAAGATCGCGGGGTCGGCGTAGCGGGGGTCGCGAATGATCCCGACATGACCGGATTCGCCGGCTTCATCGGAGGATTCGTATGCGCCGGCCAGTTTGCTCACCAGGTCGAAGAACTGGCCTTCAGCCGGTTTGAGGGCCGAGATGGTTTCCGTGAGATCGGTTTTCGTGACGAAGCGGGCGCCCGATGCGCCGACCTCCAGGGTCGACAGCCAGCCGTTCCACTTGGGTTCGCGCAGCGCACAACTGGTTTCGGCCCAGAAGAGCACGGTGCTGTCGGTGGTGCCGGAGGTGAACCGGCCTGCCGCGGTGAGCATCAAAAGCGCTGTGTAGACATTCGATTCGCAAAACCCGAAGTGCATCAGATACGCCTCGAGCGCGCCGTCGCGATGGGTCAGAACGTAGGTCAGCCCATCCCCTTCCGCCGCGAAGCAGTCTGCGAAATACTCACGAGGTGTGACACCGACCTCGGCCTGGTCCCAATCCGCGACCTTGCCATCCCAGTACCAGCCGGTGAACATCTCGGCGGGGTTGGCGATTGCGCTGGGCTCCGGTGCGGGCGTTTCGAGCCAGCGCTCGAAATCCGCCCGGCTCATAGGAATTCGAGCAGCAACCAAAAAGCTGTCCGACACAACCAACCCCTCATCCATCACGAGAACGCTCGCCGACACGAGCTCGCCGACCACCCTAGGGCCACGGTGCGACATCTCGCAGTGATGGGCCGGTCGATATCCATCGCCACGGAGGCCGATGTGATGCCTCGTCGGACTCGGCTGGCCTGCGTGGTTGTCACGCCGTCCGACTATCGTGGAGATCTGCGATGTGGTGAGGAAGGGCTGACCGGGTGATGGCGATTCTGCGAGCGGGTGGGTGTGGTGACGGCTTCGCGTGAGATTCCCGATCCGTGGTCGGATGAGCGGGGGGTACAGCACTGGGTGCCCGCCCGGGGGTTGGCGAATGGGTTGCCGGCTCGGCAGTGGGGGATTCTCGCCGATCTGGAGGAGGCGCAGGTTTATCGGGTGTTGTTCGCGCTGACCGATGCGGGGATCGCGGGGTATGTGATGCCGGTGCGGGCGACCGTGTTGGAGCGCGGGGATCCGGAGGTTTTGTGGCGGCTTCGGGTTGATCTATCGCGGTATCGGGCTGCGGAGGATTTATTGATGGTGTTGTTGCGGTATGGGCGGCGGCGGTCGCCCGCGCCGGTGCAAGAAGTGCGGAAGCGCAGGCGTCGGCGGGTGGCGCTGGTTCGTAAGTCTGTGAGCGGGTAAGGATTTCGCGACGAGGTGGGATCGGCTACTTGGGGAGGGCGGCCTGGTAGGCGGCGGATAGTTGGGCTAGGACGCCGTGGGTGGGGGCGGGGGTGCGGGCCAGGTGGATGGTGCGGAGTTCGGTCATGAATTCGTCCCAGAGTGGGGGGCCGCCTTCGGCGAGCAGGAGTGCTCGGGCGGTTAGTTCGGGGGTGGTGTCGAGCCAGCGGGCGCCCCAGGCGCCCAGTTGGGCCATGACGGGGACGAGTTGGATGGCGGGCTCGGTGAGGTGGTATTCGACTTTTTGGCGGTGGCTGGGGTCGTCGTCTCGGGTGAGGAGACCGGCTTCGACGAGTTTGGCGAGGCGGGCGGCGAGGATGTTGGAGGCTATGCCTTCCATGGAGCGGGACAGTAGTTCGCGGAAGTGGGTGGTGTTGCCGAACATGATGTCGCGCAGGATGATCAGGCTCCAGCGGTCGCCGAGGAGTTCGACCGTCATATTGATCGGGCAGCCGGATTTTCCGGCGGGGACCGGGAGCTTGTCATTGGCAACTGGTTGCGGCATGGGATCAGTTTAGGCGGTTCGGATGGGTCGTGAATACCCTTGACCCTCGCACAAACAGAATCTATCTTCTGTTTATGCGGCCCAGCTTCACCGCGCAGACCATGGCATTGCAACGAGCCATGGAGACGGCGCTACCCGAACGATCCCGGCTATTCAGTGATCCGCTGGCCACGGCCTTTCTCTCCGGCCCACTGCGCGGTGCGGCGGCCCTGGTGAGGATGCCGCTGCTGGGGCGCACCGCTCCGCGGCTGTACGACCTGATCTGGCCCGGTCCGCGTCCGTCAGCGGTGGTGCGCACGCGCGTGATCGATGACGCCATCGACACGGCGGTGGCGGATGGGATCGATCAGTTGGTCATTCTTGGAGCCGGATTCGACAGTCGCGCATGGCGTTTGGAGTCGTTACGGCACACCCGCGTAATCGAGATCGATCGGCGCGAAACCCAGGAAATGAAAGTGGCGGCGTTGCGGCGGGCCCACGCGACAGTGGACTCGGTTCGCTTCGTACCGGTCGACTTCGAACGCGACGATCTCGAAAGCGCCTTGCGCACAGCCGAATTCGAGACGACGAAACCGGCATTGTTCCTGTGGGAAGGCGTCACCAACTATCTGACCGCCGAGGCCGTCGATCACACCCTCGATATCGTGCGCAGACTCAGTGCCCCGGGCAGCACGCTGGTTTTCACCTTCGTGCACGCGGGCGTGCTCGACGGCACCGCCGATTTCCCGGAAGCCGAACGCTGGGTGCGTAGCGTCGCCAAGGTCGGCGAACCCTGGACCTTCGGTCTGAACCCCGCCGAATTGCACGACTACCTGGCCGAACGCGGCTTCGACCTGCTGTGGGATGAGTCGACCGCGGCGGCGGGCCGCCGGTATTTCGCCCCGAGCGGGCGTGCGGACCGCGCATCCGAGCTGTATCGAATCGCGGCGGCGCGCACATGCCCAAGCTGACCGAACGCACGGCGCGGGAGCGCCGTCGCCGCATCCTCGACGCGGCGATCGAATGCTTCGCCGCCCGCGGACTGCACGCCACCACCATGGCCGATATCTGCCGCACCGCGAAACTGAGTCCCGGCGCGGTCTACTGCTGGTATGCCAGTAAGGAAGAGATCGTCGACGCGGTCGCGCGCGAGCGCCACGACCGCGAGCGGGAACTCCTCGAATCCGCACTCGGATCGGCGAATCCGAGTGCGGGCCTGCGCACGTTCCTGGACACCTATTTCGACTGGCTCGCCGATCCGGACGAACAGCAGCGCCGTCGGGTGGGCATACAGGTGTGGGCGGAATCGCTTGTCAATGAACGCTTTCGGCCCTCGGTGGACGAGGGGATCGGCCAGCGCGGCCTAGCCCTCGACGCGATCCGCGCCGCACAGGCCGAGGGCGTCATCACCGCCGCGGCCGACGCCGACGGCATCACCCGCCTGGTGCTGGCCATCATCCAGGGCTTCATCCTCCAGCAGGCGTGGGAGCCCGATATCGATATCGAGAGCTACCGCCGCGCAGCGGATCTGGTCGTCGGTGCACTCACCGGCAATCCCGAAGCGCGGCAGAGTGATTGAGCGTCAGTCGATCCGCGCCGCATCTTCGACACCTGCCCACCAGCGCTCGATCTCATCATCCTCGATGAACCACAGCGGCGGCCGATAGCCCTCCGGCAGGTCGAAGGACACCGCACCGGTGCGAACGGCGACGTCTCGAATAGCCGCGAGAGCGGGGATTTCGGGCGCGGGCTCCAGCCAGACCTCGTCATCGAGCAGCACCGAGTAGCCCAGTGCGTGCCAGAGCGCGATCAGTTCGATATCCCCGGAAACCGCTGCCGCGTCCACGATTTCGCGCACCACATCGAGCAGGCGCACCTTATGCGGCGATTCGGCATCCGCACCCGATATAGCGCCGCGCTCGATCATCGTGCGCCAGAGAGACGTTCCGGCATCGCAGTACAGATACGGCGGATCGACGTACCCCTGATCGAGCCAGGCATCGTCATCGCGGCCATCCTCATCGGGCTCGGCGAGCGCGGTGAATTCGCGCAATCCATCGAAAAACGCCCGCCGACTCTCATATTCGGGATGCGCGCTCAGCGCGAACCGAAAGCTGAACCCGTGTTCGAGCAGAATCTCCAGCACCCGGAACCGGGTGAAGGAACAATCCTGCCCCTCCTGAAATCGATACAGCGCGGCAATGTGATCCCGCAGGCGGCGTTCCCCTGCTACCTCATGCAAAGCACGGATGGACGATTCGACCAGATCCTCGATCAAGTGATTCGACATAGCCGATATCCGCCCATCCGTGTTCAGCGTGGAGACTGTACCGGCACGTTACGGCACCCGATCACCGCCCGGGTGGTCGCCGTCAGCGGAGCGCGAGCGGTTCGTATTCGGTAGCGGCGGGCGCTGTTTCGGCCGCCACCGGCGAGGCCGCACTGCCCGCCCCGAGCGCCGTGCTGCCGGTGGCAATCAGCGCCGCCAGACCGGTGCCCGCACCCGCGACGACCGGTGCGGCCGCCGCGCTACCCGCCCCGAGTCCCGCGCTACCCGTACCCGCCAGCGCCGCGAACGGCGCGACGGCCGTGCCCGCCGCCGCGAGTCCGGCGCTGCCGGTGCCGAGTGCCGCACTGCCGGTGCCGAGTACGGCCAGCGGTGTGCCGAGCCCACCGGACGCGGCACTACCTGAGGCTCCGAGCGCCGCACTGCCGGTGCCCAAAGCCAGTGCCGCCGCACCCAATAGATCGCCGACGGGTGCCGCCGCCGCGCTGCCCGCGCCCAGCGCCGCACTGCCGGTACCCGCCCCGGCCGCCCACGGCGCGACCGCGACACTGCCGGTACCGAGCGCGGCGCTACCGCTCGCGAGCAGTCCGGCGAAGCCGATTCCCGCTGCCGCACTGCCGGTTCCGGCGAGCGCGACGGGAGCCGCGACCGGTTCGAGCCGAAGGGGATCGCTGGTCGCCGGTACCGCCTGCGCGGTCATCGCCGCGGCGCTGATCGCGGCCATCGAGCAGGCCAGAACGAGGATGGTGGTTCGTGCTGCCGACATGGTGAGCGCCTTTCCATCGAGAACCCGCGGGCCTCTCGTCGTGTGGAGAAGGCTGACCCTAGGGCGGATGGCGCATATCGGCAGCGCGTAGGCTACGAACCCGGCACCTGTTTGGCAACGGTAGCGGCTGGCTATATCTCAATCATGCGCGAACGAATTTCATTGCCACCGCGTGGTTTTCCAGACATTGGTACCGAATGGAAGTACAGTGACTGCTGTGGCGAACATTGAGCCAACCAAGGGTTACAGACTGGCAACCGAGACGGCGGCGCGGGCATGAGCCACCGCCGCAGCCGCCCCGAAACATCGGTCCGCGCCGCGTGATCGCCAGGCTTATGACTTCGACCACATACGGCGCGGTTCGACGCGCGGCACTAACGCAACTGCACCGCCACCAGGGGATCGGTGGTGGGTTGCGGGGAGCCACCCGCGGGTTCGACGGAGAGCGCGAGTTTGTCGGCATCGGTCAGCGGCATGAGCATGGGGTCGCGCGCGGTGGGCAGGGTCGCCAGCACCGCGAGTGAATGAGGTTGCGCCCCAGCGGGAATCACCCATAGCTGATAGGTGCGCCCGGTGGCGGGCGGAGGCACCGCGGCGAACGATACCGCCGCGGTATTCAGATCCCGTGACGCGCTGACCGTAATGGTCCCGCCCCCTCCGACATCCACGGTGGCCGTGCGGGTGTCGGAGTGGGTCTGGACCTTCTCGGCGGTGACCGCGCCGGAATCCGGGGAGTCGGAGCGGAACACCGCCACCGTCACCCCGAGCGCGATGACGGCGATGAGCGCCGCGGCGGCTGCCAGCCACCCGACCCGCCAAGATCTACGGGCGGATGGCGATCCAGGTCCGCCTGTCCCGGAAGCGGATTCGGCCTGCTGCGCGTCGAGGGCGCGTTGCAGTGCGGTTTCCACCGCCGGTGGCGCGGGACGCGCGTCCACCTCGGTCATGGTGGCCATGGTTTCGTGGATATCGCGGACGGTCGTCCGGAAGGCGGCCGCGGCCGTCTCATCGGCGGTGCTCAGCAGCTGCTCGACGGCGCGCCTGTCGTCATCGGACAGGGCGTCGAGGGCGTAGGGGTACGCCAGGTCGAGCAATTCGGTGTGTGGGTGCTCAGACATCGTGCGTTGATCCTGTCAAACAGTTCTGCAAGCGTTTGAGACCGTCGCGTATGCGTGTCTTGACGGTTGAGAGCGGAATGCCCAGATGTGTCGCGACCTCCGCGTAGGTGCGCCCGCCGTAGTACGCCAGCGCGAGGGTCTCACGCTGGGTGTCCGTCAGCGTGCGCAGGCAGTCCACTACCGCGCGTTCTTCCGAGCGCTGGCCGACCGTCTCGGCCACGATGTCGTGGTCACGGCCCAATTCGCGATGCCCGTAGGCGATATCGCGGGTGTACGAGCGCGATTCCACACGCACGCGATCGACCGCGCGCCGATGGGTGAGCATCATGAGCCAGCCGATGGGGCTGGCGAGCCGCCGGTCGTACTGTGCGGCGGCGTTCCAGACGTACAGATACACCTCCTGGGTGATCTCCTCGGCCACGTTCTCCCGGCGTAGGACGCGCAATGCCAGCCCGAACACCCGATCGTGGGTGGAGTGATAGAACCGGGTGAAGGCTTCACGGTCCCCGGCGGCGATCGCGGTGAGCAACGTGATGAGACGGTTCTGCGCCTCGGGATCCGGTGCGGGCCGCGGCGTGGGACACGACGGATCCTCGGCGGGCCCGGCGCTATCGGTATGAATGGTGTACAAGCGGTGTTCGTCCGCCATGTGGTGGATTCTCCGTGGGGTTCGGCAACTCGACGATGGATCGTGCGGTCCGGACGCTCTCCCGAAGAGTAGTTCCACTTCGTGACGCATGGAAACCATATCGGCTGAGTTCATCGCGCCGGCCTCGGGCGGCAGTGGGCGGTGCGCCGCCGATGACCCCGATATCCGGGCCGGTCGGCCCCGGTTTGCTCGGGCCGCCGGGCGATCATCGGCAGTCCGCGATCTCGGACGCTCACGACTGTTCCTCCGGGCGATCGAGCACGATATGCCGGACATCGAGATAGCCGGAGCGGAATCCGGCCTCGGAGTACGCGAGATAGAACTGCCAGATGCGCCGGAAACGACCGTCGAACCCGAGCGATTCGATATCGGCGGTCCGACTGTCGAAGCGTTCGCGCCACAGCCGCAGCGTTTCCGCGTAGTGCGTTCCGAAGCCGAACTCCGAGCGCACCCGCAACCGGGTATGCCGGGCGGCGGTATCGGCGATCGCCTCCGAGGAGGGCAGGAAACCGCCCGGGAAGATGTACTTCTGAATCCAGGTGTAGGTATTGCGGGTGGCGAGCATGCGCCGATGCGGCATGGTGATGGCCTGCAACGCGATTCGCCCGCCCGGTGCGAGATAGCGATCCAGGCAGCGGAAATAGGTTTCCCAGTGCCGATATCCGACCGCCTCGATCATCTCCACCGAGACGATGGCGTCATAGCTGCCCTGGATTTCGCGATAGTCCCGCAATTCGATGCGCACCGAATCCGCGTATCCCGCGGCCGCGACCCGCAGCCGCGCGAGTTCCTGCTGCCGCGCGGACAGGGTCACCGAATGCACCGTTGCGCCCCGCGCGGCCGCGCGGACACACAATTCGCCCCAGCCCGTGCCGATTTCGAGCACCCGGCTGCCCGCGCGCACCCCGGCCGCGTCCAGCAGCACATCGATCTTGCGTCGCTGCGCCCGTGCGAGCCGCTCCCAGCGCGCCGGTCCGGCGGCCATTTCGGCGGGATCGAACAACGCCGAGGAGTAGGTCATGGTCTCGTCGAGGAAGGTGTGGAACAGCTCGTTCGACAGGTCGTAATGGTGTTCGATATTGTCGCGCGCGTTATCCGCGGTGCCGATCTCACCGGCGGGCGGTGCGGGCAGCAGCGCCCGGAAGCGTTGCAGCGCAGGCGGTATCAGGCGGGTCAGATCGGTGGCGAGTACGGTGAGCACGGCCGCCGGATCCGGGGCGGTCCACTCCCCGGCGGTATAGGACTCCCCGAAACCGATCAAACCGTGCCTGCCCAGCCGTGCGAAGAACGCCGACGGGTCGCGAATGATCATGCGCGGCAGCGGATCCGAATCGGCGTGCGCGCCGAGTACCGTGCCGTCGGGGAATTCCACGCGCAACGGCAGTCCGGCGACCGCGCGGCGGAAGAGCATGGCCACCACCCCGGCGCTGATGCGGGCGCGAGTCCCGCTGGGCGGCAGGGGATTCCGGTGTTCGTCGGTGGTGGTGTGCAGGCAGGAGGTCACTGTGCTGTCCTTCGGGATGATTCGGCGAGTGGCCGCGGTGCGATCGGAAGTCCGCGCGCCCACAGCGCCACGCCGTGCTTGCGGATGCGGGCCGAGATGAGCAGGGGCGCCAAAGGTGTGCGCAGATGGGCGCGCACCACCGTGCGCGCGGTCACCGGAACGCGGTGGCCCGAGACCGATGCGGTGAACGGCGGGCGATCCGCGCGCAGCAGCGCGATGCGCAGCGCGAGCGCGTCCTCGGGTTCGGGCAGGCGCAGCTGATAGCGGCCGTCGACCTCGTTGAAAGGTGAGACGTAGAACCGCTTATCGGTGTCCGCGCGGCCGAGTTCATCGGGCCGCACCAGGTAGGCGTGCCGCTCGCCATAGGTGTTGTGCACCTCCGCGATGACGCATCGCAGCGAACCGTCGGCCGCGTGACACCAGAAAACGGTGAGCGGATCGAAGACGTAACCCAGCGCCCGCGCGTTCATCAGCGCCGTGACGCGCCCGCCCGTGCAGTCGATGCCGTGCTCGCCGAGGAAGTCATCGACCCGCGCACGCAGGTCATCCCGTCGCGGGGGACCCTGCGCCGCATCGGTATTCGCCCGTGGCGGTGCGAGATGGTCCGCGGCGCGGAAGTAGCTGAACGGGCGCAGCGCGATCGGCAGCACCGGCGGCCGCTCGATATCGAAATACCAGCTGTACCCGCGATATTCGAACGAATGCCGCACCGGCTCGACGCGCGCATGCCGGATCCGCGTCAGGTACAGCGCGGGCTCGCGGATGTCGTTCACAACGCACCTGCCGAATTCATCGCGCACCCACCGCGTCCGCCGTGCGCCCCGGCAGCAGGATCGGCCACCAGCCGCCCAGGCGTTCGGCCGCGCGCAGACCGGACAGCGCGCCGTCCTCGTGGAAGCCCCAGCCGTGGTAGGCCCCGGCGAATGCCATTCGGTCACTGTCGATTTCGGGCAGCCGGGCCTGTGCCGCGACCGATTCGGGGGTGTATATCGGGTGCTCATAGGTCATTTCGGCGAGCACCCGGGCGGGATCGACGAGTCCGGAACCGTTGAGGGTGACCAGGAATCGCCGATCGCGAATATGGTCGAGCCCCATCAGCCGGGTCAGATCGTAGGTGACCACCACGTCCTCGGCGCTGCCCGGCTCCCGGACCAGGTAGTTCCAGGAAGCGCGGGCGCGCGGCAGCGTCGGCAGCAGTGATTCGTCGGTGTGCAATTGGGCGCGATTGATCGAATACGGAATGGATCCCAGCACCGCTTCGGCGAGTTCGCTCGGTTCGCTGAGCAGGGTCAGCGCCTGGCGCGGATGGGTGGCGACGACCGCCGCGTCGAATCGGC
The DNA here is from genome assembly GCF_042269265.1 of Nocardia sp. NPDC056000. Taxonomy (NCBI): domain Bacteria; kingdom Bacillati; phylum Actinomycetota; class Actinomycetes; order Mycobacteriales; family Nocardiaceae; genus Nocardia; species Nocardia sp. NPDC056000. The sequence continues at coordinate 247,039 of NZ_JBHJXS010000003.1, forward strand.
GCACCCCGCCGCGATCGGTCACCAGCACCCCGTCGGAGTCCTCGTGAATCGCGATTACGGCTGTGCCCGTGCGGATCTCGTCGATGGTGGCGGCGATCTTCTCCACGTAGCGGGCCGATCCGCCCACGACAGTGCGCCAGGTGGGCGAGCCGAACACGGTGAGCATGCCGTGATGGTCGAGGAACCGGAACAGATATCGCGCGGGATAGTGCAGCGCGACTTCCGGATCGCAGGACCACACCGCGGCCACCAGCGGCGTCATGAAGTATTCGGTGAAGTACGCCCCGAATCGATGCCGGGTCAGGAATTCCGCGAGGGTGAGTTCGCTATCACCGTCGCGTAACAGCTCGCGCGCGGCGCGATGGAATCGCGGCACTTCGGTGAGTAACCGCAGATAGCGCGGTTTCGCCAGCATTCGCGGGGCGGGGAATAGCCCGGATACTCCGCGCGCGCCCGCGTACTGGAGCCCGCGCGCGTCCGCGCGCACCGACATGGACATATCGGTGTCGTGGGTTTCCACGCCGAGTTCGGTGAACAGGCGCTGCAGCGTGGGATAGGTGCGGTCATTGTGGACCAGGAACGCCGAGTCGACCGATACGTGTTTGCCGGGAGCGAACTCCACCTCGTGGGTATGTGCGTGCCCGCCGAGTCGCGAATCGCGTTCGTACAGCGTCACCCGATCATGTTTGGCGAGCACATACGCGGCGGTGAGCCCGGCTACTCCGCTGCCGATCACGGCGATATTCCGGCCGGTACGACGGCTGTGATTCCGGCCGGTACGACGGCTGTGCGGCGCCGATCCCGAAGTGTCGTGAGCTGAACCCATACCCCGATTTCGACATGCCTCGCGGCCCGGTTTGGACGCGGCCGGAACTTTTTTACCGGATTCGGCGAGCGGGCTCTCACGAAAGATTTTGGAATCAGACCAAACCGGAGGAGGGTGCTGGGCGAAACCCTTTCCGCGCTCATCGGATACGGATGAGTGCCGGGGCACGAGCCGCCCCGCACCGGTCACCGGCCGACCATTCGCACCCCGACCAATCGGCCGGTGACCAGTGGCGGACTCGGGGGAGTTCGCGAAAACCCCTCCCTCCCTTATGCCTGAAGGAAATGACATGAAACTCATGCACCGTTCGCTCGTGTTCACCGCCGTACTAGCCGCCGCCACCGCCGGGATCGCCGGTTGTTCGAGCGACAAGTCCGACTCCAGCAGCGCCTCGACCACCTCGATGGCGGGCACCACCACCACCGCGGCATCGGCCGCCAACCTGGTCGGTCCCGGCTGCAAGGCCTATGCCGAGCAGGTCCCGACCGGCGCCGGTTCGGTCAGCGGTATGGCACAGGATCCGGTCGCCGTGGCGGCCTCGAACAATCCGCTGCTCAAGACCCTGACCGCGGCGGTCTCGGGTCAGCTCAATCCGCAGGTGAATCTGGTCGACACCCTCGACGGCGGGCAGTTCACGGTATTCGCTCCGGTGGACGCGGCCTTCGCGAAGATTCCGGCGGCGACCGTCGACGGTCTCAAGACCGATTCGGCCACCCTCACCAAGATCCTCACCTATCACGTGGTGCCCGGCCAGATCGCGCCCGACAAGATCGCCGGTGCGCATAAGACGGTCGAAGGCGCGGACGTGACGATCACCGGCAGCGGTGACACCCTCAAAGTCGGTGACGCATCGGTGATCTGCGGTGGTGTGCGCACCGCGAACGCGACGGTCTATCTGATCGACACCGTCCTGATGCCGCCCGCCTGAGTACTGGCCGACAGCTCATGGTCACGCACGTCCACCCCGTCCTCAGGAGGCGAGAGACAGATGTCGACGCCGCGAATCCCGTTCACCCCGGCAGGAACTGGAGGAATACCGCAGGTGCCAGCGTGATGGAGGAAGAGAATTCGCATGTCGTGCCCCTGCTCCGCGACCTCGGCGACGAGTCCGCCGCCGGACCCTCGTGTCCGGTCGGCGCACCCGAACGCGATGAGGAGCTGACCCAGCGCCTGACCGAACTGGTCGTGGCGGTGGGCGGCGGTGACCGGGACGCGTTCACCGAGCTGTATCGGCTGACCAGCCACCGGGTTTTCGGTCTGGCGCTACGCATGTCGCGCAATCGCGCGACAGCCGAAGAGGTCACCCAGGAGGTCTATCTCCAGGCCTGGTCCCTGGCCGCCCGCTATGACGAGCGGATGTCCAGTCCGATGGGCTGGCTGATGATGCTCGCGCACCGGCGCTCGGTCGATCGCATCCGGGTCGAGCATTCGGCCGCCGGACGCGATATCGCCTATGGCCAACTGCATTTGGGCCGCGATCACGATGTGGTGCTGGAGGCGGTGGAACAGCGTTTCGACGAGCGCGCGGTACAGGGCTGCCTGGCGACGCTCACCCCGATCCAGCGCGAGACCATCGCGCTGGCGTACTACGGCGGCCGCACCTATGCCGAGGTCGCCGAACAGCTGGGCACCCCGGTGCCCACCGTGAAAACCCGTATCCGCGACGGTCTCAAGCGCCTAGCGGCCTGCCTGACAGGAGGTGACCTCGGATGAGCACCATCGAGCGGCCGGACATGGATCTGCTCGAGCTCGCCTACCCGTATGCGATGGACGCCGTCACCGATTCCGAGCGTGGCGCCATCGAACAGCGGCGGGATCGCGCCGATCGGCTCACGGTCGCCGAATTCGACGCCACCGTGTCCTCGATCCGCGAGACGATGGCCGAACTCAGCATTGTCGACAGTTGTCCGGCCCCGGCCGATTTGGAAGATCGGCTCATGCGCGCCCTGGATCGGGTGATGGTGGCCGCCCTGGATCGCGATGATCGACGCCGAATCTGGGGGATGGGCCCCTTCTCCCGGCTGGATTGGCTGGCCGCGGCCGTCGTCCTGGTGGTGGCGCTCGGAATGGGCGTGGGCTTCATGGTCTTCCGGACCGGCGCGCACCCGACCGGTGATGTGCTGTCCGCGGCGATGATCGATCAGCAGCCCGATATGACGATTCGATTCGTTCCGGTCAGCACCGGCGGGCAACTCGAAATACATGTCTCCGCGGCGCTTTCCGCCGCCTCGGTGCGCTTTCGCGCGGTCCCGCAACCGCCGGACGCACATGCCTATCAGGTGTGGCTGGTTCCGCTCGGCGGTACCCCGCGCTCGGCCGCGGTGTTGTCCGGGTCCACCGGAGCGCCGCTGGTGACCCCGTTCCGATCGGTGGACACCCTCGCCGTCACCGTCGAACCGGCGGGCGGCTCCCCGGAGCCGACCACACCGCCGATCGCCAGTCTCAACCTCATCACCTGAGCCGGTAAATCCGGCCTACCGGAAGTAGCCGCCATGTCCGTCCCGAGCAGTACTCTCACAGCGCCCCAGCCGAATTCGCCGGTCGAGCGCGGTCATCGGGTCAGGGGCGCGGTGGCCGGGCTGCTCGCGGCGGCGACCGTGCTGGGCGTGGGTCATCTGGTGGCCGTCCTCATCGATCCGGCGTCCTCACCGTTCTTCGTGCTGGGCTCGACCATGGTCGATCACACGCCACATGCGTTGAAGGACGCCGCGATTCGGCGCTTCGGCAGCAATGACAAACTGGCGCTGTTCATTTCGATGGGTGCGGTGATGGCGGCCGGTGCCGCCGTGGCGGGCATGCTGGAGCGCCGGCGACCCGTGGGAAGTGTACTGCTGGTGGTGCTGGGCGTTGTCACCGCGGGGGCCGCGCTGCAGAGGCCCACGGCGGACATCCGGTTCGTGCTGCCCACCGCGGTGGGCATCATCGCCGGAATCATCGCGTTGCGCCTGCTCGTCGGGGGCGCACCCGCCCTGCGGTCACTCGAACCGGTCGCGGTGTCGCGGCGCAGGTTCCTGGCGACCGCGGCGGGTGTGGGCGCGCTGGCACTGGTCGCGGCGGCGGCCGGGCGGCAATTGGGCGCGCGGTTGCACGATGTGGTCGCCGATCGCGCGCGGTTCCTGCTGCCTCGCCCGAATCGGCCCGCGCCCACGGTGTTCCCGGAGGTGCAGGCCCAGGTGGACGGTGTCACACCGTTCGTCACCGATGCCGCCGATTTCTACCGGGTCGACACCGCATTGCAGCTGCCCGCGCTGACCAGCGCCGACTGGCGGCTGCGGATTCACGGAATGACCGATCGCACCGTCGAATTCGATATGGATCGGCTGCGCATGCGGACCGCGGTCGAGCGCGTCATCACGCTCACCTGTGTATCCAACGAGGTCGGCGGCAATCTCGCCGGGACCGCGCGCTGGCTGGGCTATCCGATCGCGGATCTGCTGGCGGAGGCCGGAATTCATTCGGACGCCGATATGCTGCTGTCCCGCAGTATCGACGGTTTCACCATCGGCACCCCGCTGGCGGCGGTGCTGGACGGGCGTGACGCCCTGCTCGCCGTAGGTATGAACGGCGCACCGCTGCCGATCGCGCACGGCTATCCCGCGCGGCTGGTGGTGCCGGGACTGTACGGGTATGTCTCGGCCACCAAATGGGTGGTGGATCTGGAACTGACCCGCTTCGATCGGGTGCGCGCCTATTGGACCGAGCGCGGCTGGGCCGATCGTGCCCCGATCAAGACGGCCTCGCGGATCGATGTGCCCGCCGCTTTCGCGACGGTCCCGGCGGGCGTGGTGATGGTGGCGGGGGTGGCCTGGGCGCAGGGGCGCGGAATCGATGGCGTCGAGGTGCAGGTGGACGATCAGCCCTGGGAGACCGCCACTCTCGCGAGCGAGTATTCGCTGGACACCTGGCGGCAGTGGACCTGGCGCTGGGATGCCGCGCCGGGCAATCACACCCTGCGGGTGCGCGCCACCGATCGTTCGGGGGAGCGGCAGACCGATCGGCGCACGCCGCCGTTTCCCAGTGGGTCCACCGGCTGGCACAGCCGGGTGGTGACGGTGCGATGAGGACCGCCGTCTAACCCTCGGAAATTCAGCTCGGCCGGGCGCTTCGCGCACCGGCCGATTCTTGCTGCGCCAGTGAAGGAATCGCGCCGTTTGCCGGAATTGACCGGCTTATCAAGAGATTTCGGACGAATACCAATCCGGCCGCCTGGTCTGGACGACTCCCTACTCGGAGCTTTGCGGATGTGTTGCTGGCTGCCTCGAGCAAGTTCGGAGAAAGTCCTGATTCCTCTATCGGCGATTGGAGTGTTTTGATGACCGCCTTGGCCTCGGAGCCCGCAGGTCGTGACGCATCGGACACCGTTAGCTCTTTCCCCTTGTCAGAGGCGCAGACTGGTATCTGGAACGCCCAGCACATCGCGCCCGGTGTCCCGCTGACGGTCGCGCAGTACGTCGAGATCCACGGCGATTTCGACATTCCTCGCCTCGGTCACGCCATGCGTCTATGTGCTGATGATTTGCAGAGCTTTCGGCTGCGCATCGTCGAGGTAGCAGGCAGCCCACGGCAACTGGTCTTACCGGACGATTCCATCGATATCGACAGGCACGACTTCCGCTCCTGCGACGATCCGCGCGCCGCGGCCATGGCCTGGATGCGGCGCGACTGCGCCGAGCCCATCGCACTGCTGGACAACCGGCTCTATGCCACGGCCGTATTGCGTACCGGCGAGGCCGAATACCTCTGGTACGCCAAGATGCATCACATCGCCATCGACGGTTACGGCGCCATGCTGCTGGTGGCGCGGATCGCCGAGCACTACAACGCGCTCACCGACGGCAGCGCGCCCAGTCCGGCCGCCGCGCCCGATCTGCGCGCGCTGTACGAACACGAATCCGCCTATCGCGAATCGTCGGCCTTCGAACAGGACCGGCGCTTCTGGCGCACCCAGCTCGACGCCATCGACTCCGCGTTCACCCTCAGCGACCGCTACGGTCCCGCCGAGGCCGATCGCTGGATCGAAGGCGGCATGCTCGCACCGGCCTGCCTCGCCGAACTCGATTCGGCGCGGGAACGACTGGGCGAATCGCGCGCGACGCTGCTCACCGCGGGCGTCGCCGCGTATCTGGCTGCGGTCACCGGACGCTCGCGGGTCACGCTGAGCCTGCCTGTCACCGCGCGCACCACCCATGAGCTGCGCATGTCCGCGGGCTACGTCTCCAATGTGATTCCGCTGCACATCGATATCGCCGCCGCACGCAGCATCGCGGACCTGGCCGCGACGGTCGGCCCGAACATTCGGGACGCGCTGCGTCACCAGCGCTACCGGCACGAGGATATGCAGCGCGATCGCGGGGGCGCGGGCGAACACCGCAGCTTCTTCGGCCCGGTGCTGAATATCATGCTGTTCCACAACGGCATTCGCTTCGGTGACGCCGCGGCGACCATGCATCTGCTGTCCACCGGTGCGGTCGAAGATCTGTCGATCAATATCTACAACGGCTCCGGCCCGGGTGAGCTGCATGTCGACTTCATCGGCAATCCGGCCAGGTACACCGCCGAGGAGTTGCGCGCGCATCACCGCCGCTTCCTGGACTACCTCACCGAATTCCTCACCACCGCACCGGAATCCGGGCTCAATGAGGTGACGGTGCTGAGCCCGGCCGAACGTGAGCTGGTACTGCGGGAATGGGCGCTCACCCCGGCCCGGTCGCTGCCCGCGACCACCACCCTGGCCGAACTGTTCGACGCCGCCGTCGCCGCGCACGCTGGGGCGACCGCGGTACTGCACGGTGATTCGACCCTGACCTACGCCGAACTCGACGCCCGGGCCAATCGTCTGGCCCGGGAGCTCATCCGGCACGGGGTCGGACCCGAAACGCTGGTCGCGGTGGCGCTGCCGCGCTCGATCGATCTCGTGGTCGCACTGCTCGCGGTGATCAAGTCCGGCGGCGGGTATCTGCCCGTCGATCCGGACTATCCCGCCGATCGCATCCAGTACATGCTCTCCGACGCCCGCCCGGCCTGCGTGATCACCACCGCCGCATTGCCTTCGGCGCTGCCGGGCGAGCTTCCGGTGATCATGATCGAGGCGGTCGATCCGGCCGCGGACGGCTCACCCGTGACCCCGGCCGACCGGATCGGCGCGCTCACACCCGGAAATATCGCCTACGTCATCTACACCTCGGGCTCCACCGGCCGCCCCAAGGGCGTACAGATCCCGCACGCCAATGTGGTGACCCTGTTCGCGAACACCGCCGCCGACTACGCCTTCGACCACCACGATGTGTGGACGCTGTTCCACTCCTACGCCTTCGACTTCTCGGTGTGGGAACTGTGGGGCCCGCTGCTGCACGGCGGCGCGCTCGCGGTGGTGGACTATGAGACCTCCCGCTCGCCCGAGCTGTTCCTGGAACTGCTGCGCCGCGAACAGGTGACGGTGCTGAACCAGACCCCGTCGGCGTTCTCCCAGCTGGTCGCCGCCGACCGCGCGGCGGCGGACCTCGATCCGAGCGCACCGCCACTGGCGTTGCGCTACATCATCTTCGGTGGTGAGGCGCTCGAGCCGCGCCGCCTGGCGGACTGGTATCAGCGGCATGAGGAGACCGCGCCGCGCCTGATCAATATGTACGGCATCACCGAGACCACCGTGCACGTCACCTATCGCGCACTCGATCGCGCGGCCGCGGCGGCGGGCGGCGGCGGTATCGGGCACGCCATCCCCGGGCTCGGCATCTTCCTGCTGGACCATCGGCTGCGGCCGGTGCCGATCGGCGTCGCCGGTGAAATCTATGTCAGCGGTGAACAACTCGCGCGCGGCTACCTGGGGCAGCCCGCGCTGACCGCGACCCGTTTCGTGGCGGACCCGTTCGGCGCGCCGGGCACCCGGCTGTACCGTTCCGGCGATCTGGGGCGCTGGACTCCCGCCGGAGAGCTCGAATACCTCGGCCGCGCCGACGATCAGGTCAAGGTGCGCGGCTTCCGCATCGAACTCGGTGAGATCGAGGCCGCGCTGCTGGCCCAGGACCGCATCGGCCAGGCCGCGGTGATCGTGCGCGACGACGATTCCGGCGAACCCGCCATCGTCGCCTACGTGGTCACCGAATCCGCTGCCGCACTGGATATTCCGGAACTGCGAGCCGCGCTGGGCGAACGCCTGCCGGACTATATGGTGCCCGCCGCGTGCGTGGTCATGGACGCGATCCCCTTGACCGCCAACGGCAAACTCGATCGTCGCGCCCTGCCCGCGCCCGTCGCGGCGACCGTCACCTATCGCGCACCGGTCACCTCGGCCGAGCGCGTGGTCGCGGCGGTGCTCGGCGAGGTGCTCGAGATCGACCGCATCGGCCTGGACGACGGCTTCTTCGCGCTCGGCGGCAATTCGCTGAGCGCGACCCGGGTGGCCGCCCGCATCGGCGCGGAACTCGGTGTGGCCGTCCCGGTTCGGCTGGTGCTGGAGGAGACCACGGTCACCGGTCTGGCCGCCCGGGTGGCCACGCTGCTGCCCGCACCGGCGCATGCCGAGCTGGTCGCGCGCCCGCGTCCGGCGCATATCCCGCTCTCCCCGGCGCAGCTGCGCGTCTGGTTCATCAACCGCTTCGATCCGAGCGCCCGCACCTACAACATCCCCTTCGCGGTCCGCATGACCGGTGATCTGGATATAGCGGCACTGCGCGCGGCGGTCGCGGATCTGATCACCCGGCACGAACCGCTGCGCACCGTCTTCCCGGACAGCGCCGAGGGGCCGCACCAGCTGATCCTGGCCGCGGAGCGTGCGGTGCCGGCGCTCGAACTCGCGGAGGTGAACGCCGCCGAACTCGATGATCGCTTGCGCGCCATCGGCTCTCGCGGATTCGACCTGACCACCGAGACCGCGCTGCGGATGGAATTGCTGCGCACCGGAGTCCGGGATCACGTGCTGGCCGTGGTCATTCACCACATCGCGGCCGACGGCTGGTCACTCGCACCGTTTTTCGCGGATCTCTCGCACGCCTACACAGCGCGCACCAGCGGGCGGGCTCCCGGCTGGGCTCCGCTGGCGGTGCAGTACGCCGACTACAGCCGGTGGCAGGCCGAAACCCTCGGTGATGCCGCCGATCCGTCGAGTCTTGCGGCGGCACAACTGGATTACTGGCGCACCCGGCTCGCCGATCTGCCCGACGAACTGTCGCTGCCCTACGATCGCCCCCGCCCGGCGGTGCAATCCTTCCGGGGTGCGAAGGCGGGCGTATCGGTGCCCGCCGCCGCGCACGCGGATCTGCTGCGGCTCGCGCGCGATACCGATGCGACCCTGTTCATGGCCGTGCACGCGGCCTTCGCGGTCCTGCTGTCTCGGCTGTCAGGTGGCCTCGATATCGCGGTCGGCACCCCGGTCGCCGGTCGCGGTGAGGCACAGTTGGACGCCCTGATCGGCATGTTCGTCAATACGGTGGTGTTCCGGGCGCAACCCGATCCCGCCGAATCCTTCCGCACCTTGCTGATCCGGCAGCGCGCCCTGGATCTGGCGGCGTTCGCGCACGCGCAGTTGCCGTTCGAGCGCCTGGTGGAGGAGCTGAACCCGGTGCGCTCCACCGCCCGGCATCCGCTGGTGCAGATCGGCTTCTCCTTCCAGAACCTGGGCCGCATCGGCATCGAACTGCCCGGGGTGACGGTGTCCGGCAGTGAGATCGAGACCGGCGTCGCCCAATTCGATCTGCAATTGGTGCTCACCGACGAGTACGACGAGTCGGGCGCACCGGCCGGTATCACCGGCCACTTCGTCTATGCCACGGATCTTTTCGACGAGAGCACCGTGGCCGGAATCGCCGGTCGCCTGGAACGGCTGCTCGCCGATGTGGCCGTCTGCCCCGATCAGGTGATCGGTGAGCTGGAGCTGCTGGATCGGGCCGAGCGCCGGCGCATCCTGCAGCGCTGGAACGCCACCGGCCATCCGGTCGACCCGCGCCAAACCCTGGTGTCGCTGTTCGCCGCACAGGCCGCGCGCACACCGGGGGCGGTGGCCCTGGTGGACGCGTCCGGCCCGGCCGAGCCGGGGTCGCTGACCTATCGCGAATTCTCCGAACGGGTGAATCGCCTTGCCCGCCATCTGATCTCACTCGGCGTCGGACCTGAGGTCCGGGTCGCGCTGGCCATGCGCCGCTCGGTGGAGCTGATCGTCGGCATGTACGCGGTATCCGCCGCGGGCGGCGCGTATGTGCCGCTGGACCCGGATCAGCCCGCCGAACGCCTGGCGGCCATCCTGGACACGGCCGCCCCGAACTGTGTGCTGACGGTGCGCGCGGACTCGGACAGCCTGCCGCGCAACGGCATGGCGGTGCTCGAGATCGATGCGCTCGATCTGTCCGCGCTGCCGCCGTACCCGGTGCTCGACCATGACCGGATCACCTCGCTGCGCGCACTGAACACCGCGTACGTCATCTTCACCTCCGGCTCCACCGGACGACCCAAGGGCGTCGCGGTACCGCATCGCGCGGTGGTCAACCAACTGCTCTGGAAACACACCACTTTCGGCATCACCGGTGATGACACCGTGCTGCTCAAGACCGCCGCCACCTTCGACCTGTCGGTCTGGGAGTTCTATTCGGGTCTGCTCACCGGCGGCCGCACCGTGATCGCCGCGGCGGACGCCCAGCGCGATCCGGTCCGATTGACCGCGCTGATCCGGGAACAGCGGGTCTCGGTACTGCACCTGGTGCCGTCGCTGCTGACCGCGCTCACCGCCGGTTCGCAGGCGGAGCTATCGGATTCGGTGCGCGCGGTGCTCGCCATCGGCGAAGCGCTGCCCGCCGCGATCGCACAGCGCTTTCGCCGGGCCAATCCCGCTGTCCAGCTGTGGAATCTGTACGGCCCCACCGAGGCCGCGGTCTCGGTGACCGCGCACCTGGTCGACGACGCGGACGCGGACGGTGTGCCGATCGGTCGCCCGGAGTGGAACACCCGGGTCTATGTGCTCGACGCCCGTCTGCGCCCGGTGCCCGCCGGGGTGGTCGGCGATCTGTACCTGGCGGGAATCCAGTTGGCGCACGGCTATATCGGGCTGGGCGCGCTGACCGCGGAGCGGTTCGTACCGGATCCGTTCGCGGCCACCGCGGGCGAACGCATGTACCGCACCGGCGATCTCGCGTCCTGGAGCGCGGCCGGAGAGCTGGAGTACCACGGGCGCACCGACTTCCAGGTGAAGGTGCGCGGATTCCGCATCGAACTCGGCGATATCGAGGCCGCGCTGCTGGCGCAGGACGATGTCGACGCCGCGGTCGTGCTGGCGCATACGGACGTGCGACGCGGTGAGCAGCTGGTGGCGTACCTCGCGCCCGCTCCGGGCCGGGATATCGATCCGGACGCGCTGCGCACCCGGCTCGGCGCACTGCTGCCCGCCTATATGGTTCCGGCCGCGCTGATGGTGCTGCCCGAACTGCCGGTGTCCGCGACCGGCAAGGTGAACCGGAACGCCCTGCCGGAACCGGTGTTCACCGTGGCCCGCTTCCGCGCGCCCGGCACCCGCACCGAACGGGCGGTGGCCGCGACTCTCGCGGAGGTGCTCGGCATCGAACAGGTCGGTCTGGACGACGACTTCTTCGCCCTGGGCGGTAATTCGCTGCTGGCGACCAAGGTCGCGGGGCGACTCGGCCTGACCCTGCGTACCCGGGTGGAAGTGCGGGCGCTGTTCGACGCGCCCACCGTCGGTGCGCTCGCCGAACTGCTGGAGCGTTCTATGCCCGCGGTGGCGCGGCCGGTGCTGGAAGCGGGGGAGCGCCCCGCCCGGGTGCCGCTCTCGCCGGCGCAGCAGCGACTGTGGTTCCTCAATCGGTTCGACAGCACATCCGGCGCGTACAACATCGCGATCGGACTGCGACTGTCCGGAAGTCTGGAACCCGTTGCCCTGCACCAGGCTCTGGCGGATGTGGTGGGCAGGCACGAGGTGCTGCGCACCGTCTTCCCGGAGGACGCCACGGGTCCGCACCAGGTGGTGCGGGCGACCACGGTGGAGGTGCTGCCCTTCGCCGCCATCGACTCGGGCGTCGGTACCGCCGATGCCGATGCGCTCGAATTCGCCTCCGCCGGTTTCGATCTCACGACGCAACTGCCGATCCGCGCCGCATTGCTGCGGCTGAGCGCGACCGAGCACCTGCTGGTGGTGGTCATTCACCACATCGCCGCCGACGGCTGGTCGCTCACCCCGCTGGCCGCGGATGTGGCGACCGCGTACGCGGCCCGCCGTTCCGGGTCCGCGCCGCAATGGTCCGCGCTGCCGGTCCAATACGCGGATTTCAGTGTGTGGCAACACGATATGCTCGGCAGCCCCGAGGATTCGGACAGCCTGGCCGCGGAACAGCTCGGGTACTGGCGCGACCGGCTCGCCGAGCTGCCCGAATGCCTGGAACTGCCCGCCGATCGGCCGCGTCCCGCCGTGGCATCGCAGCGCGGCGCGACCATCGACGCACCGCTGGACGCCGGATTGCACACCGCGGTGACCGCGCTGTCCCAGCGCTATGGCGTCAGCGTGTTCATGGTGCTGCACGCCGCGCTGGCGGCGACGCTGGCGCGACTGGCCGCGACCGAGGACATCGCCATCGGCACACCGGTCGCGGGCCGTACGGATCCGCGCCTGGACGATCTGATCGGCATGTTCGTCGGCACGGTGGTGCTGCGCACCGCCGTCGATACCGGCGCATCGTTCGCGGACCTGCTCGGCACCGTGCGCGAGGCCGATCTGGATGCCTTCGCACACGCCGAACTGCCCTTCGAACAGCTCGTGGACGCGCTGGCCCCGACCCGTTCGGCCGCACATCATCCGCTGTTCCAGGTGATGCTGTCGCTGCACAGCTCCACCCCGGCACCGCTGCGACTGCCCGGACTGGAGGCTGTCGCCAGTGCCCTCGCCACCGGCGGGGCCCGCTGGGATCTGGAATTCACCCTCATCGAAAGGCAGACCGCACAGGGTGATCCGGCGGGCATCGACCTCGCCCTGACCTACGCCACCGATCTGTTCGAGGCGGAGTCCGCGCGCCAATTCACCGAACGGTTCACCGCGATGCTCACCGCCGCGGTGGCGGATCCGGAGCGTCCGGTCGGCGCGCTGCCGCTGCTCACCCCGGCTGAAATCTCCGCTCTCACACCGGTTTCGGGTCCGACGGCGGCCCCGGAGCGCACGCTGGCCGATATCTTCGTGGCCGCTGCCGCGATCGACCCGGCGGCCATCGCCGTGCGCTTCGGCGACGAGCAACTGACCTACGCCGAATTGGACCGGCGGTCGAACCGGCTCGCCCGCCTGCTCATCGCGCACGGCGTCGGCCCGGAAACCATCGTGGCACTCGGTATTCCGCGCTCCATCGACTCGGTGTGCGCCACGGTGGCGGTGGCCAAATCGGGTGCGGGATTCCTGCCCGTCGACCCCGCCTATCCGGAGCGGCGCATCGCGCACATGCTCACCGATTCGGGCACCCGCATCGGCGTGACCATGACCGCACAGCGTGCCGCGCTGCCGGATCAGGGAGTCAGCTGGCTGGTCCTCGACGATCCGGCGCTCACCGCTCGCGTCACCGCACTGCCGGACGGTCCGATCACCGATGCGGATCGCACCGCACCGCAACGGATGTCGGATATCGCCTACCTCATCTACACCTCGGGATCGACCGGTACGCCCAAGGGTGTGGCCGTCACCCATACCGGACTCACCAATTTCACCCACACCATGTCCGATCGGTTCGGTGTGGAATCCGGTTCCCGGACACTGCATTTCGCCTCGCCCAGTTTCGATGCCGCGGTGCTCGAACTGCTGCTGGCCTGGGGTGCGGGCGCGACGCTGGTCATTGCCCCGGCACAGCTCTACGGCGGCGCGGAACTCGCGGAACTGCTGGAGCGCGAACAGGTCACGCACGCCTTCCTCACCCCGGTCGTGCTGGCTGGTCTTGACGCCGATGCTCACTCCCTGCCCGCGCTGCGCAGCCTGATCGTCGGCGGCGAGGCGGTGGGCGCGGAACTCGTCGAGCGCTGGGCGGCCGGTCGCCGGTTGTTCAACGCCTACGGTCCCTCCGAGGCGACGGTCGCCGTCGCCATCTCGAACGCCCTGGTGCCGCAGCGGCAGATCGTGCTCGGCGGCCCGATTCAGGGCACCGGTCTGGCCGTACTGGATCGCCATCTGCGACCCGTTCCGGTCGGCGTGGTCGGTGAGCTGTACATCAGCGGCGCGGGCCTGGCGCGCGGTTACCTCGCGCGGCCGGGGCAGAGCTCTGCCCGTTTCATCGCGGACCCGTTCGGTGCGGCCGGTGCGCGCATGTATCGCACCGGCGATCTGGTGCGCTGGACGAGCGACGGTGAACTGGTGTTCGTCGGCCGCGGCGATGACCAGGTCAAGGTGCGCGGCTTCCGGATCGAACTGGGCGAGATCACCGCGGTGGTCGCGGCCCTGCCCGGGATTCGCTTCGCGCACACCGAGGTTCGGCACGATGCGGCCGGGCGCGCGCATATCGTGAGCTATGTGCTGGCCGACCCGCCGCATACGGTGGACCCCCGGGCGGTGCGCGCACACGTGGGCACCCGGTTGCCCGCGCATATGGTGCCGTCCTCGGTCACCGCGCTCGCCTCGATCCCCTTGTCTCCCAGCGGAAAACTGGATCGCCGCGCCCTGCCGGATCCGGAGTGGGACGCGGGCCTGACCGCAGGCCGGGCACCGGCGACCCCCACCGAGATCCTGGTGGCGGCGGAGATGGCCGAGCTGCTGGGCCGCGAGCAGGTCAGCGCCGATCACAGCTTCTTCGACCTCGGCGGCAACTCGCTCTCGGCGACCGGGCTGGTATCCAGGATCGCGGCCGCGTGCGGAATCCGCCCGGCGGTCCGCGATGTCTTCGAACATCCCACGCCCGAGGGCCTGGCCCGCGTGCTGGATCAGGCTGCCGGACAGACGTTCTCGGATCGGCCGCGACTGGGCGCGCTCACCCGGCCCGCGCGGGTGCCGCTGTCCTCGGTGCAGATGCGCCTGTGGTACCTCAATCAATTCGATCCCACCTCGGGCGCGTACAACATTCCGGTGGCGCTGCGGTTGCGCGGTGCGATGGACGAGCCCGCGCTGCGCGCCGCCCTCACCGATGTCATCGCCCGGCACGAGATCCTGCGCACCCTCTACCCGCTCGACGATGAGGGCGTGCACCAGGTGGTGATGCCGATTCATGAAGCGCCACTGCCGCTGTCGGTGCTGGAGACCTCCCCGCTCGAACTCGAACAGCATGTCGAGGTCGCCGCCGAACAGGGCTTCGATCTGACCGCGGAACTGCCGTTGCGAGTCGAATTGCTGCGCACCGGAAATGACGAATACGCCCTCGCGCTGGTGGTGCACCACATCGCCATGGACGGCTGGTCGCTCGCACCGCTGGCGACCGATCTGATGACCGCCTACGCGGCCCGCCGCACCGGGCGCGCGCCCGAATGGTCGCCGCTGGCGGTGCAATACGCGGATTACTCGGTCTGGCACGCCGAACTGCTCGGCGACGAGGACGATCCGCAGAGCGTGGCCGCGCGGCAACTGGACTACTGGCGTACGCGATTGGCCGGTATCCCGGACTGCCACGATCTGCCCACCGATCGGCCCCGGCCCACGGTGGCCACCCATTCCGGCGGTTCGGTGCGCGCCCGCGTGGACGCGGACCTGGCCGTGCGGGTGGCGGAACTGGCGCGTAAGCACGAGGTCAGCGAGTTCATGGTGCTGCACGCCGTGCTCGCGGTCCTGCTGGCCCGGCTCGGCGGCAGCTCCGATATCGCGATCGGCACCGCCATCGCGGGCCGCGCCGAACCCGAACTCGACCGGCTCATCGGCGCTTTCGTCGGCACCCTGGTGCTGCGCACCGGCGTCGACGGCGGCGCCTCCTTCACCGAGCTGCTGCGCACCGTGCGCGAGGCCGATCTGGAGGCGTTCGCGCACGCGGACCTGCCGTTCGAACGCCTGGTGAAGGCGGTCAACCCGGATCGCTCCACCGCGCACCATCCGCTGTTCCAGGTCAGCCTGTCGCTGGACAATTTCGCCGCACCGGCGCTGCGACTGCCCGACCTCGAGGTCGGCATCACCCGAATCGACCCGGCCGCGGCGAAATTCGATCTGCAATTCGCCTTCACCGAGGCGGCGGACAGCACCGGGCGGACCGGCGAGCTCGAATTGTGCCTGACCTATGCCACCGATCTGTTCGACCGCGGCACCGCGGTGGAAATGGCCCGCCGCTTCGTGCGCCTGCTGGACGCGGCGATCACCGATCCCGCTGCGGCCGTGGGTGATCTGGCACTGCTCACCCCGCTGGAGGCGCGGTCGCTGGCCCCGGTCCGCGGCGCGCTCACCGATACCGTCCGCACGCTGCCGGAGTTGTTCGCCGCCGCCGCGACCGATCCCGATCGCATCGCGCTGGTCTCGCGCACGCGCACGCTGACCTATCGTGAACTCGACGAATGGTCGAATCGCCTGGCGCGCACCCTGATCGCCCAGGGAGCCGGACCCGGTCAGGTGATCGCGCTGGGGTTGGCGCGCTCACTGGAATCGGTGCTGGCCACCGTGGCGGTCACCAAGACCGGTGCGGCCTATCTGCCCGTCGACGTGCGCCATCCCGAGGACCGGATCCGGCATATGCTCACCGACTCGGGTGTGCGATTGGGCCTGACCATCGCCTCGGATCGCGAGCGCCTGCCCGCCGAACCCGGCGTGTCCTGGCTGCTGCTCGACGAGCTGGATGCCACCGGATCCATTGCCCCGGTGACGGATTCGGAGCGTTCACGACCGCTGCTGGCCGATGATCTGGCCTACATCATCTACACCTCCGGCTCGACCGGCCTGCCCAAGGGCGTCGCGGTGCCGCATCGCGGCCTGGCCGCTTTCGCCTTCGAGCAGCGCGATCGATACGGCCTGGAATCCCGCAGCCGCACCCTGCATTTCGCGTCGCCGAGTTTCGATGCCTCGGTGCTCGAACTGCTGCTGGCCTGGTCGGTGGGCGCGACCATGGTGGTCGCCGCCGCCGATATCTACGGTGGTGACGAACTGGCGGCCCTGCTGGAGGACAACGGGGTCACGCACGCCTTCATCACCCCCGCCGCGCTCGCGACCATCGATCCGGTGGCGTGGCCGTTGCGCGCGCTGCGCTGCCTGGTGGTCGGCGGTGAAGCCGTCAGTCCGGATCTGGTGGCGCACTGGGCGGGCGATCGCACCATGTTCAACGCCTATGGTCCCTCGGAAGCGACCGTGGCCCCGGCGATTTCGGAGGCACTGGCCCCGGATCGCCCGGTGGTGCTCGGCCGTCCCATTCGAGGAGCCGCCCTCGCCGTGCTGGACACCCGGCTGCGTCCGGTGCCCGTCGGAGTGGCGGGCGAGCTGTATGTGTCCGGGATGGGTCTGGCCCGCGGCTATGTCGGCCGGGCCGCGCTCACCTCGGATCGTTTCGTGGCCAATCCGTACGCCGCGGCCCCCGGTGAGCGCATGTACCGCACCGGTGATGTGGTGCGCTGGAACGGTTCGGGCGAGCTGGTGTTCGTCGGCCGCAGCGATGATCAGGTGAAGATCCGCGGCTTCCGCATCGAACTCGGCGAGATCAGCGCGGTGCTGGCCGGATATCCCGGAATCGGCTTCGCGCACACCGAGATCCGCGCCGATGACACCGGCACCCCGCGCATCGTCGGCTATGTGGTGCCGACCGGTTCGGAGCGACCGGATCGGGACGCGGTGCGCGCCCACGCCGCCACCCGGCTGCCCGGTTATATGGTGCCCGCGGCCGTCACGGTGCTCGAACGCATTCCACTCGCGCCCAGCGGCAAACTCGACCGCCGGGCATTGCCCGACCCGGAATACGAAGTGGCGCCGGGCCGGGCGGCGGAGACCCCCGCCGAGATCATGGTCGCCACGGCGATGGCCGAGGTCATCGGCCTGGACAGCGTGTGCGCCGACCATGACTTCTTCGAACTCGGCGGCACCTCGCTGTCGGCGACCCAGCTGGTGGCGCGCATCGCGACCGTGACCGGTCGCCGCCTCGGCGTGCGCGCGGTCTTCGAACATCCGACCCCGCAGGAGCTCGCCCGCTTCGTGGACGAGCTGCTGGCGCAGGACGATCCGGCACTGCCCGAACTCGGCCGGGCCACTCGCCCGGCCCGGGTGCCGCTGTCCCCGGCGCAGGCGCGACTGTGGTTCCTGAACCGGTTCGACACCGAGTCGGGGGCGTACAACATTCCGGTGGCGCTGCGGCTGCGCGGCACACTGGATCGCGCGGCGCTGACCGCGGCACTGGGCGATGTGGTGCGGCGGCATGAGTCGCTGCGCACCCTCTTCCCCCAGGACGCCGAGGGTCCGCATCAGGTGGTGCTGCCCGAGGCCGCGGCCGAATTCGAACTGCCGGTGCGTGATTCGGCCGCCGAATCGGTGCAGGAGTGGCTGTGCGCACTGGCCGTGCGCGGCTTCGACCTGACCACGGAGCTGCCGCTGCGCGCGGAACTGCTGTGCGTCGGCGAGCACGAGCATGTGCTCGCGGTGGTCGTGCACCACATCGCGGCCGACGGCGGTTCCACCGCACCACTGGCCGGGGATCTGGCCGCGGCCTACACCGCCCGGCTGCGGGGCACTGCGCCCGACTGGGCCGAATTGCCCGTGCAGTACGCCGATTTCAGCATCTGGCAGCACGAGTTGCTCGGCGATGAAGCCGATGCCGGAAGTATCGCCACCCGCCAGCTCGGGTACTGGACCGACCGCCTGCGCGGACTGCCCGAATGCCTGGAACTGCCCGCCGACCGGAACCGCCCGGCGCAGCCGTCGCAACGCGGCGCCTCGGTGACCACGCGGCTGGAGGGCTCCTCGCACGCCGCCCTGGCACGCCTGGCCCGCGACCATGACGCGACGCTGTTCATGGTGCTGCACGCGGTGCTCGCGGTGCTGCTGGCCCGGCTGGCCGGGGTCGCCGATGTCACGGTGGGCACGCCGATCTCGGGCCGGTCCGATGCCCGGTTGCACCCGCTGATCGGCATGTTCGCCGGCACGCTGGTACTGCGCACCGAGGTCGATCGCGCCGCATCGTTCACCGAATTGCTGACTTCGGTGCGCGATCACGATCTGAATGCCTTCGCGCACGCCGATATTCCGTTCGAACGCCTGGTGGAGGCCATCGATCCGGTGCGCTCCACCGCGCATCACCCGCTGTTCCAGGTCATGCTGTCGGTGCATGACGCCATGCCGGGGCTGCCGCGCCTGGATGAGCTCGAGGTCACCGTGGCCGAGATCGAATTGGAGATCGCGAAATTCGATCTCCAGTTCACCTTCACCGAATCCCGTACCGCACAAGGGGATCCGGACGGTATCGATATCCGCCTGACCTATGCCACCGATCTGTTCGACCGGGCGACCGCCGAACGGCTCGGTGCGCGGTTCATTCGATTGCTGGCCGGGGTGAGCGGCCGCCCGCATACCGCGGTCGGCGATATCGACCTGCTGTCGGTGCCCGAGCGCGCCGACCTGGTGCCCGCGCGCGGGGTGAATGGACCGGTCGCGGCGACCCTGCCCGAACTCTTCACCGCCGCCGCGGCCTCCCGCGATGCCCTTGCGGTAGTGGCGGATTCGGGATCGATGAGCTACGGCGAACTCGATCAGCGATCCAACCGGGTGGCCCGCGCGCTCATCGCGCACGGTGTCGGCCCCGGCGATATCGTCGCGCTGGGCCTGTCCCGGTCACCGGATTCGGTGCTCGCCACGGTGGCGGTCACCAAGACCGGTGCGGCTTTCGCGCCGATCGATATGCGCTATCCCGCCGAGCGAATCACTCATATGCTCACCGATTCCGGTGCGCGCGTGGGTGTGACGAATGCGCCCGATGTCACGGCTTTGCCGCGGGGGCCGCGCTGGCTCACGCTGGCCGAGTTGGAGCGGACCGGCAGCGCCGCGCCGATCGGCGAGCACGATCGTGTCCGGGGCCTGGGCATCGACGATGCCGCCTATATCGTCTACACCTCCGGGTCGACCGGTGTGCCCAAGGGCGTGGCGGTGACCCATCGCGGCCTGGGCGGCTTCGCGGTGGAACAGCGCACCCGCTACGGCATCGAAGCCGACTGCCGGGCACTGCATTTCGCCTCACCCAGCTTCGACGCCGCGGTGCTCGAACTGCTGCTCGCGTGGTGCACGGGCGCGACCCTGGTGATCGCCGCGCCGGAGGTGTACGGCGGCGACGAACTGGCCGAACTGCTCGAACGCACCGGGGTGACGCACGCGTTCATCACCCCCGCCGCACTGGCCAGCATCGACGCCACGCGCTGGCGGCTGCCCGCACTGCGCTCGCTGGTGGTGGGCGGTGAGGCGGTCGGCACCGAACTGGTGGCGCGCTGGGCGGTCGGTCGATCCTTCTACAACGGATACGGCCCCACCGAAACCACCATCATGAGCGTGATCTCCGAACCGCTGGCCGCCGATACGGCCGTCGTGACGCTGGGGCGGCCGGTGCGTGGCACCGCCGTGGTCGTCCTGGACGAACGGCTGTGCCCGGTGCCGCCGGGTGTGGCCGGAGATCTGTACATCAGCGGAGATGGGCTGGCGCGCGGCTACATTCGGCGTCCCGGCCTCACCGCGCACCGCTTCGTGGCGAACCCGTTCGCGACGGTGCCGGGCGAGCGGATGTACCGCACCGGTGACGTGGTCACCTGGACCGATACCGGTGAACTGGTATTCGTCGGCCGCAGCGATGACCAGGTGAAGATCCGCGGCTTCCGCGTCGAATTGGGCGAGATCACCGCCGTGGTCACCGAGGCCGAGGGAATCGCGTTCGCGCACACCGAGATCCGCGCGGACGCGGCGGGTCGTCCGGCGATCGTCTGCTACATCGTTCCCGCCGGTCCGTCCGATGCGGCGGCGGGGCAGAGTGGTGATCGGAACGGCTCCGGTGCGGCGGGCGCACGCCCGGCGATCCCGGATACCGCGCTGCTGCGCGACTTCGTCGCCGAACGCCTGCCCATCCATATGGTGCCCGCGATCTTCGTGCCATTGGCGTCGATTCCGCTGTCGCCCAATGGAAAACTGGATCGTCGCGCCCTGCCCGAGCCCACCTGGGCGGCGGGTGCGCAGGGGCGCGCACCGCGCACCCCGGGGGAGAAGCTGGTGGCGCGGGTCATGGCCGAGGTGCTCGGCCATGATCAGGTGTGCGCCGATCACGGCTTCTTCGAACTCGGCGGCAATTCGCTCTCCGCGACCCAGCTGGTCGCGCGTTTGGCGGCGGCCTCCGGACAGCAGCTCGCGGTCCGCGCGGTCTTCGAACATCCGACACCGGCGGAATTGGCGCTGCTGCTCGATGATTCGGTCGGCGCCATCGCACGTCCGGCGCTGACCGGTGGTGCGCGGCCCGCGCGCATCCCGCTGTCCCTGGCACAGCAGCGGCTGTGGTTCCTGAACCGGTTCGATACGGTCTCCGCGGCCTACAACGTTCCGGTGGGCCTGCGGCTGACCGGACGCCTGGACGCGACCGCGTTGCAGCGGGCGGTATCGGATGTCGTCGAGCGGCACGAGGTGCTGCGCACGATCTTCCCCGAGGACGCCGACGGACCGCATCAGCTGGTGCTGGACGCGGCCGAGGTGACGGTGCCGTTCACGCGCATCGTGTCCAGCCCGCACACCGTGGCCGCCGATGCGCTCGAACCCGCGCAGCCCGGATTCGATCTGGCCGCGCAGATTCCGATTCGCGCGGCACTGTTGCGCGTCGGCCTGGACGAACACGTGCTGATCCTGGTGATCCATCACATCGCCGCCGATGGCTGGTCGCTCACACCGCTGGCGGGGGATCTGGTCACCGCCTACCGGGCGCGCGGCGCCGGAGCCGCGCCCGAATGGTCGCCGCTGCCGGTGCAGTACGCGGATTTCAGTGTGTGGCAACGCGAATTGCTCGGTAGCGAGGACGATGCGGACAGTCTCGCCGCGCAACAGCTGCACTACTGGACCGAACATCTCGCGGGCCTTCCGGAATGCCTGGAACTGCCCGGTGACCGCCCGCGCCCGCTGGTGGCCTCGCATCGCGGCGAGAGCATCGTGACCCGGATCGACGCCGAACTCCATGCGCGCGTGCTGGATTCGGCCCGGAGCCACGATGTCAGCGTCTTCATGCTGTTGCACGCGGTGCTGGCGGTGCTGATCGCCCGCACCAGCGGGACCGGTGACATCGCCATCGGTACCGCCGTGGCCGGACGCGGTGACGCGGCGCTGGACGAGCTGATCGGCATGTTCGTCGGCACCCTGGTGCTGCGCACCGAGATCGACGGCGCGGCCGCGTTCACCGAGGTGCTGGCGGCGGTGCGCGAGGGCGATCTCGATGCCTTCGCCCATGCCGACCTGCCGTTCGAGCGACTGGTCGAGGTGCTCAATCCGGTGCGCTCGACCGCGCACCACCCGCTGTTCCAGGTGAGCCTGTCGCTGACCAATATGGGGTCGCCGACCGTGCGCCTGCCCGAGGTCGCGGTGGCCGAGTTCCCGGTCGATCCCGGACTGGCCAAATGCGATCTGCAGTTCACCTTCACCGAAAGCCATACCGCACAGGGCGTTCCGGACGGCATCGAGATGTCGCTGACCTACGCCACCGATCTGTTCGACGCCGCGACGGCCGAACATATGGGCGGTCGCTACGTGCGGCTGCTGGCGGCGCTGGTGGCCGCTCCGCGTACCGCGGTCGGCGATGCGGATGTGCTCTCGGCGTGGGAGCGCTCGACCCTCATGCCCGCACGCGGTGCGGCCGCCGCCGCGTCGATCACGCTGGCGGAACTGTTCGCCCGGGCGGTCCGGGCCGATCATCCCGCGCTGGTCGCGGGCGATCGGACGCTCACCTACGGTGAACTGGACGCCTGGACGAACCGGTTGGCGCGCAAGCTGATCGGCCACGGTGTCGGCCCCGGCACCGTGGTGGCGCTCGGTCTGTCCCGCTCGGTGGAATCGGTGGCGGCCTCGCTGGCCATCGCCAAGACCGGCGCGGCCTTCCTGCCGGTGGATGTGCGGCACCCCGCCGATCGCATCCGGCATATGCTCACCGATTCCGCGGTGCGCTTCGGGCTCACCCGTCCGGCCGATCGCGGTGCGCTGCCCGCCGATTCGGGCGTGGAGTGGATGCCGGTCGACGAGGCCGCCGAGCAGTCCGGCGCGGCGCTGACGGACCGGGAGCTGCGGCGCACCCCGAGCCTGGACGATATCGCGTATTTGATCTACACCTCCGGCTCCACCGGTCTGCCCAAGGGCGTCGCGGTCACCCATCGCGGTCTGCTCAACTGCGCCGAGGTGCAGCGGGTCCGGTTCGGTGTCGAACCCGCCTCGCGCACCATGCATCTGGCCTCGCCGAGCTTCGATGTGGCGGTGCTGGAACTGCTGCTCGCCTGGTGCGCGGGTGCGACCATGGTGATCGTCCCGACCGATGTCTACGGTGGCGATCCACTGGCCGAGTTGATCGAGGCCGATGCGGTGACGCACGCGGTCATCACCC
This sequence comes from Nocardia sp. NPDC056000, assembly GCF_042269265.1. Classification (NCBI taxonomy): domain Bacteria; kingdom Bacillati; phylum Actinomycetota; class Actinomycetes; order Mycobacteriales; family Nocardiaceae; genus Nocardia; species Nocardia sp. NPDC056000. The sequence continues at coordinate 270,310 of NZ_JBHJXS010000003.1, forward strand.
CGGCCGCGCTGGCCAGTATCGATTCCGCGCGCTGGTCGCTGCCGAGCCTGCGCACCATGATCGTCGGCGGTGAGGCGTTCGACCGGGATCTGGTGCAGCAGTGGGGACCCGGCCGCGACATGGTGAACGGCTACGGCCCGTCCGAGGCCACCATCGCCACCACCTTCTCCGAGCCCATGCGCCCGGATCGGCCGATCGTGCTCGGCCGCCCGATGCGCGGGGTGACCACGGTGGTGCTGGACGCGCGCCTGCGGCCGGTGCCGCCGGGCGTGGTCGGCGAACTCTATGTCGGCGGTATCGGGCTGGCGCGCGGCTATCACCGCCGCGCGGCGCTCAGCAGTGCGCGGTTCGTGGCGAATCCGTTCGACGACAAGGGTTCCCGGATGTACCGCACCGGTGATCTGGTGCGCTGGAACGCCGAGGGTGATCTGGTGTTCGTCGGCCGCGCCGACGATCAGGTCAAGGTGCGCGGCTTCCGCGTGGAGCTCGGTGAGATCACCGCGGCCGTCGCGGCGTGCGCGGGAGTTCGATTCGCGCACACCGAGGTTCGCGATGACGAGGGCGGGCGCGCGCATATCGTGTGCTGGTTCGCCGTCACGGCGGACGCGGTGGTGACCCCGAAGGAGCTGCGCGATCAGCTCGCGCAGCGACTTCCGGGTCATATGGTGCCGACGGCTTTCATGCCGTTGCAGTCGATTCCGCTGTCGCCCAACGGCAAACTCGATCGCCGGGCACTGCCGGAGCCGACCCTGACGGTGGCCGACACCGGACGCGCGCCGGTCACGCCGAGTGAGATCACCATCGCCGCGGCCATGGCCGAGGTGGTCGGTCGCGAACGCGTCTGCGCCGATCACAGCTTCTTCGACCTCGGCGGCAATTCGCTCTCGGCCACCCAGCTGGTGGCGCGCATCGCCGCGAGTTCGGGCTGCCGCCTGGAGGTGCGCGCGGTGTTCGAACATCCGACACCGGAATCCCTTGCGGTGGTACTGGATCGGGCGCTGTCCGCGGGTGGTTCGCACCGCCCGGCCTTGCAGGCCCGGCCCCGGCCCGCGCGGGTGCCGCTGTCCCCGGCCCAGCAGCGACTGTGGCTGCTGAACCGGTTCGACGCGGTGTCGGGCGCGTACAACATCCCGCTGGTGCTGCGCCTGCGCGGTGCGCTGGATACCGATGCGCTGCGCGCGGCCGTCGCCGATGTGGTGCACCGGCACGAGGTGCTGCGCACCGTGTACCCGGCCGATGCGAACGGTCCGCATCAGATCGTGCTGCCCGTCGCCGATCCGGCGCTGGCGGTGCCGGTGACCGAGGTCGCCGCCGCCGGGGTGCCGGAGTTCATCCGGTCCTTCGGGGCGACGGGATTCGATGTCACGCGCGAGCTTCCGATTCGCGCCCGGCTGCTGCGCCTTTCCGCCGAGGAGCATGTGCTGGTCCTGGTCGTGCACCACATCGCTGCCGACGGCGCGTCCGCCGCACCGCTGGCCGCGGATCTGGCACTGGCGTACACGGCCCGGGAGGCGCGCCGCGCGCCCGAATGGGCTCCGCTCCCGGTGCAATACGCCGATTTCAGCCTGTGGCAGCACGAGGTGCTCGGCGGTGAGGCGGATCCGGAGAGTCCGGCCGCCCGTCAGCTCGCCTACTGGACCGGCAAGCTCGCCGATCTGCCCGATTGCCTCACCCTGCCGACCGACCGGCCGCGTCCGCCGGTGCCGTCCCAGCGCGGGGCCACGGTGCACACCCGCATCGACGCCGAATTGCACGAGGAACTGACCGAATTGGCGCGCCGCCACGGGGTCAGCGTCTTCATGCTGCTGCACGCGGTGCTGGCGGTGGTGCTGAGCAGGCTCGGCGGCACCTCGGACGTGGTGGTCGGCACCCCGATCGGCGGTCGTGTCGATCCGCGACTGGACAGTCTGGTCGGCATGTTCGTCGGCACCCTGGTGCTGCGTACCCGGGTCGCGGGCGCGAGTTCGTTCACCGAGCTGCTCGATACCGTGCGCGAAACCGATCTGGATGCCTTCGCGCACGCCGATATTCCGTTCGAGCGGCTGGTCGAGGCGCTCGATCCGGTGCGCTCGGCGGCGCACCATCCGCTGTTCCAGGTGATGCTCTCGGTGCACAACACCGTGCCCGGACTGCCGAAGCTGGGCGCGCTGGACGTGCTCGCCGAGGATCCCGGTTTCGAGGCGGCCAAGTTCGATCTGCAATTCACGCTGACCGAAACCCAAGCCGGCGACGGTGTTCCGGACGGTATCGAACTGAGCCTGAGCTTCGCCGCCGATCTGTTCGACGCGCACAGCGCCGATCAGCTGTGCGGGCGGTTCGTACGGGTGCTCGGGGCGGCCGTGGCCGATCCGGGCGCACCCGTCGGCAATCTCGATCTGCTCGATCCGGACGAGACCCGCCGCCTGGTGCCCGCACGCGGTCCCGCCACCCGGGGACCGGTGGCCTTCCCCGCGGTGTTCGGCAATGCCGTCGCCGCCGCGCCCCGCACCGTCGCGGTGCGCGATCGGGAGATCCAGATGAGCTACCAGCAGCTGGATCTGTCCACCAACCGGCTCGCGCGGGCACTGCTCGCGCGCGGTGTCGGACCGGAAAGCTATGTCGCGGTCGGTATTCCGCGGTCGGTGGACTCGGTGCGCGCCATGCTCGCGGTGCTCAAGACCGGTGCGGCGTTCCTGCCCGTCGATCCGGCGTACCCGGCCCGGCGCAAGGAGCACATGCTCACCGATTCCCGCGCCGCGATCGGCCTGACCGTGGCGCGCTGCCGGGCGGAACTGCCGGACGGCGCGCACTGGCTGGTGCTGGACGATCCGTCCTTCGCCACCGAGATCCGCGCGTATTCCGATGCGGCGCTGGCCGATACCGAATTGCACGGCCGTCCGCATCCGGCCAATCCGGCGTATCTGATCTACACCTCCGGTTCCACCGGCCTGCCCAAGGGCGTGAGCGTCACGCACGCGGGCATCGCCGACTTCACCGCGGAGCTGGCCGAACGCGGCGGCGTCACCGGCGAATCGCGGGTATTGCATTTCGCCTCACCGAGTTTCGACGCCGCGATCCTGGAGCTGCTGCTCGCGCTGGGCTCGGCCGCGACCCTGGTGCTGGCCGACGCCACCGTGTTCGGTGGCGCGGAACTGGGCGAACTGCTGCGCTCGGAACGGATTACGCACGCCTTCATCACCCCGGCGGCACTGGCCACGGTCGAACCCGAACAGCTCGAGGAACTCGAGATGATCATGGTCGGTGGCGATCGCACCGGACCGGAACTGGTGGAACGCTGGACCGCGGGCGCACCGCAGCGCACCATGCTCAATGCCTACGGGCCATCCGAGGCCACGGTGGCGGCGACCATCAGCGCACCGCTGCGCCCCGGCGCGCCGGTCACCATCGGCGCACCGCTGCGCGGTTTCGGGCTGACCGTGCTGGACGACCGGCTGCGCCCGGTACCGCTCGCCGTCCCCGGTGAGCTGTACCTGGCCGGAACCGCTTTGGCGCGTGGCTATCACGATCGGCCGAGCCTGACCAGCGAGCGGTTCGTCGCACATCCCTTCGGCGGACCCGGCGAGCGCATGTACCGCACCGGCGATCTGGTGCGCTGGGTGCTGCGGCCCGCCGGGCTCGAGCTCGAATACCTCGGGCGCGGTGACGATCAGGTGAAGATCCGCGGCTTCCGCATCGAATTCGGTGAGATCGACGCCGCGTTCGCCGGCTATCCAGGCGTGCGGGCCGCCACCACCATCGGGTACGAAATGGGCAGCGGCGCCATGATTCTGGCGGCGTACGTCAGCGGTGATGCGGGACTGAACCCCGCCGAGCTGCGCCGGCACGTCGCGTTGAGCGTGCCGGGATATATGGTGCCGCAGGCGATCGCGGTGCTCGATACGCTGCCGCTCTCCCCCTCGGGCAAGCTCGATCGGGCCGCCCTGCCCGAACCGGTGCTGCTGTCCGCGGCCGGTTACCGGGCTCCGGCCGACGCGGCCGAGGCGCTGGTGTGCGAATGCTTCGGTGCCACACTGGGGCTCGACACCGTCGGCGCGGACGACAATTTCTTCGAGCTCGGCGGAAACTCCTTGCTGGCAACACAATTGGTGGCAGCCATCCGGGAGCGCGGCGGCATCGAAGTACCCATGCAGGCGTTGTTCCTGGATCCGACCCCGGCCGGGATCGCCGCCCGCATGAGCAGCCCGGACAGCACCGGCCCCGATCCCATCGAGGCCGCGCTGCTGCCGCTGCTGCCCATTCGCGCCGAAGGTGAACTGCCGCCGCTGTTCTGCGTGCACTCGGTGAGCGGCGTGGCCTGGAGTTACACCGGGCTGCTCCCGCATCTGGAATCCGAGCGTCCGCTGTACGGTCTGCAACTGCCGCACCTCACCGAGGACGCGAGCGGGCTGGACACCATCGAGCAAGTGGCGCAACGCTATATCCGCGAGATCCGGACGGTGCAGCCGCACGGTCCGTACCACCTGCTGGGCTGGTCGCTGGGCGGTCTGATCGCGTACGAGATCGCCATCCGGCTGCGGGCGGCGGGGGAGCGGGTGGACCTGCTGGCCATGCTGGACAGCCGGGTGCTGGCCGACGAACCCGAGATCGCCGACCCCAGCGCCGGGGAGCTGCTCGCCGCGCTGCTGGGCGATGCGAGCCTGGCCGCGGAGAATGTCTCCTCCGAGCGGGCCGCCGAACTGCTGCACGAACATCAGGGCCCCTTCGGCTCGCTCGATGCCGCGCACGTGGAACGGCTGTACGCGGCATATCTGGCCGGAACCAGCATGGGTTACAGCTTCCGGCCCGGCCGCTACGACGGTGATCTGCTGTATTTCACCGCCACCGAACAGGATTCGCCGATCATCGCCAACCGCCCGCCCGAGCCGATCCCCGGCGCCGGACCCTGGCGGCGCACCGTCGGCGGTGAGATCCACGAACGCTTCATCGCCTGTTCGCATGTCGATATGGGCTCACCCCGGGCGCTCGACGAGATCGGCCCGGTGCTGTGCGACCACCTGCGCGATATCGGCGGGCGGTCGGAGGTTTCCATCCACACCGGAGCAGAAAGGGACCATCGATGAGTGCCACCAATCCGTTCGACAACCCGGAGGGCCGCTTCGCCGTACTGGTGAATGCCGAAGGCCAGCATTCGCTCTGGCCGGACTTCGCCGCGGTGCCGGACGGCTGGCAGGCGGTCTACGAGGGCGATCGGGTCGGCTGCCTGGCCTATGTCGAAATGCACTGGACCGATATGCGCCCGAACAGCCTGATCGCCGCGACCGAAGAATGATGCGGTATCCGGCCGTGGCCGCGCTGGCACTCGCCGTCGCGGCCTCCGGCCCGTTCGGCAGTCCGCCCGAGCAGGCCGCGGGTGAGATCCCGGTCCCGCCGCTCGCCGCCGGGACCGGTGCGGCGCATTCGGAACCGCCCGAGCTGATCGGACCCGGCTGCGACGAATACCGCTCCGCCGCAAAGGCATCGGGAGATCCGGCGGCCTTCACACCGCATACCGCGCTGCTGGACGCGCTGCTCTACCCGCCCGCGACGCCGACCGCCCGGTCGGCGCGGGCGGGCCGCGCGCCCCGGCGCATCACCATGTTCATCCCCACCGCCACCGCGCTGTCCGAGTTGGCTCCGGAGGCGGCCGCGACCTTCCGCACCGATCCGGCCGCCGTACTCAAACTCATCGCGTACCAGACGATTCCGCTCGAGCTCACGCCCGACGCGCTGCCCGGTACCCACCCCACGCTGGAGGGGCACAGCCTGACCATCACCCGCTCGGGTCCGGTTATCCGGATCGGTGCGGCGGGTTTGGTCTGCGGTGGTTTCCATACCCCCACCGCCACCGTATATCTCATCGATCGGGTGCTCACCCCGTCATAGAAATGGTGATTTCGTGCAATTCAGGCATTAAAGGCGAATGTATCGACATTCATGGTTTCCGCGCTGAAATACCCACCGCCGGTTAACATCTGCGATTGGTCGCACTACAGTGAGGAAATCGCGTGACTCAAACTGAGAACGAATCGCTGTCCTTCCCTCCGGTCGAGCCGCCACCCTTTCCGGAGCCCACCCCGCCGCCCGTCAAGGCCCCGATGTCGCGCCGAAAGCTCGCCGCACTCGCCGGGGTGCTGCCATTGAGCGCTGTCGCCGTCGGCTCGGCGTATTTCGTCGGAAATTCCGGTGATGACAATTCTTCCGCCCCCAAGCGCGCGACCGGTGCGGCGGTCAACAATGCCGGAGCCATTACGACGAGGTCCCAGCCCAACCCGGGGGTCGCGCCCGAGATCGCGAAAATCGGCAGTAGACATATCGCCGCCCTGCACGCCATTCATGTGCACCTCAAGAATATCGGCACCTACGATCCGAGATCGCTCGACGCCTATTTCGCCGGAGCCATCGCCGCGTCCACGGGGCCGTACCGTAAACAATTGCAGGAAACCAATACCGCCACCCGCGCGTATCTGCTCGCGAACAACAGCACCAGCGAAGTGGTCGACTTCAATTGCGGCCTGCGCGCGATCACCGACAATGTCGCCACGGCCGTGGGCTATATCAAACAGTCCACCACCACCGAGACCGCTCCCAATCCGGAAGTGGCGCTCACCGTCGCGGTCGTCACCGCCGAAGAACAACCCGACGGCCGCTGGCTCATCAGCGATATGCAACGAATCACGACGTGAGCCGGGAAGCGTGGACGTCACACACTCTCGTATAGGTCGCCGTATAGGTCATGACCTGGCGGTCGAGGTGGACCGCGGGCACCATGGCAATGTCGGTCGGTTCCCTGCAGTCCGAACGGCGCCAACGTGAGAGAGGGACCGTACTCCATCCCAGCACAACCGCCGCCGGAGGCGGTCCGTCTCTTACGTCAGAGCGGGAATTCAGAGCAGGCCCACCAGGCGCGCCCGCTCCACGGCATTGCCCCGGGTATTCGCATCGAGCTTGCTGTAGATACCGCGCAGATGCGTCTTGACCGTATTGATGGACACCCCGAGATCCGCGGCGATCTGCCCGGTGGTGCGTCCCGACGGAAGATGTTTCAGGACAGTCGTTTCCGATGCGGTGAGCGGCGGAAGCGCCGCATCGCGCACGGCGGCCGGATGATGGCGCAGCCGTTCGGCGAAATCGTCCAGGCGGCCGAAACGCCCCGCGTAGATATCCAATAGCCCGATGGCCTCGGGCACATCGAGCCACGGTGAGATCAGTGCGTCGGGCTCCGATATCCGCAGCGCCGACTCCAGCGCCTCCGCCGCCTTGGTGGGCATGCCGAGTTTGTGCACGACGGCCGCGTAACGCAGCCACGCGGACAGTTCCGTCACCGAGTACAGCTGTTCGGTGCCGTGCAGCAGTGGCTCCAACAGTGCGCGGGCCGAGCGCGGTTTATGCGCCGCGTCGGCGAGCATCGCCTGGAGCAGGATCACCTCGGCGGTGTCGCCGAGCACCGCCTGCGCGCGATCCGCCAGTTCCTGCGCCGGGCGCACCTCGCGCAATTGCAGCAGCGAACGCACCACCGCCGGAAGCTGCACACCCTGATTGCCCGCGGGCAGCGGATCCGAAGCCAGCAGTCGCAGCAGTCCGGCCCGGACCCGATGCACGGCGAGGTATTTGTCCGGCGCGACGCGGCTCAGCAGGAACTCGCAGGCGACCACCGTGGGCAGGCCGGTGGCGGGCATACCCGAGCGCTCCGGTTCGGACCACTGCTCCAGAATGTCGGCAATCGGCTCGGCATCGAAGGATTCGCCCTGCACATACCGGGTCAGCGCCGCCACGAGCAGCATTCGATGGGTGTCGGGGAAATCTCGCAGCTCATGGTCGAACGCATAGCGAATCGCGACCTCGGAACGGGCGCGCGCGGCACCGATGGCACCGGTGTACACCGAGGCGACCGCCAGCCGGGCCAGCGATCGCAGTACCAGGCGATGCCTGCCGGTGCGCTCTGCCAGGGTGATGCCCGAGCGCAAGAGTGCCTCACCGCGTTCGATTCGGCCGTGCAGCAGCATGGCGCTCGCCGCCTGGACCGCGAGATAGCAGTCGATATCGAGGTTGCCGGTGGCGGGCAGCTCGATGCGCGCGTCCACGTCGTCCACTTGCGCGCCCGAACTCAGCACCGCGTCGATGGTCACCGCGGAACCGAGGGCGTCCAGCCAATGTATCGGCGCGAGTGAGGGTTTCGTCATGGGCTGGGCGCGAATCAGTTCCAGGTAGGCCAGCGCCGCCCGATCCTGGCCGCTGGTCACCGCGTCGATGGCCCGCAGCCGCCAGACGAAGGGATCATCGGCGACGGCGGAGCCGGATCGGTCGAGCGCATCGAACAATCGCGGGCCGGAACCGTCGAAAACGATGCCGATACCGTTGTCGCGCAAGAAGTCCCGCAGCGGTTCCGGATCGGGCAGGGCCAGCAGCTGCGGTAGCGCGGCGGCCGGTGTGCCCGCCTCGATGAGCGCTCGCGCGGTGCGCAGCCGCAATTCCGACAGTGCGGCATCACCGCGACGGCGGGCCCGCGTCAACAGGTACGCACGCACCAGGGGGTGGTGAACGAACCACAGCGCACCGCCTTCGGAATGCCGAGTGAGGGGAAATCCGGTGCGCTGCAACTCATCCAGCATGTCATGGGTGCGCGTATCGGAGAGTTCGTCGGCGAGTTGTTCGGTGAACCGCTCGGGCACGCCGGTGCCGATGAGGAATTCGAGCACGGTCTCGGGGAGAGGGCGCAGCACCTCGCCGACCACGAAATCCACCACCGCCGGGGCGGGACGGGCCAGCAGCGCCAGCGATGCGGCGCGATCGCGCGCACCGCCCGCCACCACCTGTGCGGCGATCCGGACCAGCGCGGTCCAGCCCTCGGTGAGTTCCATGACCGTATCCAATTCCGGTTCGGTCAGGGTGCAGCCGTGCCTGGTGAACAGTTGTCCCGCTTGGGATCTGGTCAAAGCCAGATGCCATCGGCGAATGCGGGTGAGTCTCCCCTCCACATGCAGGGTGTGCCAGCGCAGCGGCGGTTCGTACCGTCCGGACAGCACGATGGTCAGGGTGCGCGGTGCGTGCCGGATCAGATATTCGACGGCGACCAGAACGAACGAATCGGTGATCAGATGCGCGTCGTCGACCACCAGTAGCGCCGGGGTGTCACGTTCGCCGAGCGCTTCGATCAGATGTGCGGCGAAGGTGACACCCGGCGGCGGCGGGGGAGTGCCGAGCGCCTCGCACAGCGCCCGGGTGACCACGGGCCAGCGGCTGCGATCGCGGTCGAAGGCCGCGGTAATGGTCAGCCACGCCACCGCGGTCTCGGGGGCGCGTGCGCGAACGCGCTGTTCGATCCAGTCCAGCAACAGCACAGTTTTCCCGGATCCGGCGGGTGCGTTGAGCACCACCACGCGGGCTCCCGGCTGCGGCGGCCCGGTGTCGAGGCGGTCGAAGAGTTCGGACCGGGTGATCGGATCGCAGGTGAGCGTGGGTGGACGGTAGGGCGCAGAGCGTTCGAGTACCGATTGCGGACAAACAGATGTTCGTTGTGAAGTCGTCACCGAATCCTCCGGCTCGAGTGCAGAGACATCACAACCGCCACTGGCGACGTTACCGCAAACATTTATTGATCAATCGACCGATGAGGTACGTCACACCCGGGCGGACCGGTCCGGCGCGAATATTCGCTCGGCGTTCCCTTCCAGAATCGCCCGTGCGTCCGCGGCCGCGATACTCGGATCGGAGATGTAATCGATCGCGCGCACGAAGATCTTGTCATTCTCGTACGGGAAATCGGTGCCCAGGATCAGGCGGTCCGCACCGAAGGATTCGATGGCGGCCTTCAGCGCGGGCAGATGACCGTGCCCGACCGTGTCGTACCACATCCGGCGCGCCAGCACGCTGGGCGCTTCGGGCGTCTGCGGCGCCTCCCACAGGTACTGATTGTCGGCCCGCTGCAACAGCATCGGCAGTGCGCCGCCCAGATGTGAGTTGATGATTCTGATATTCGGATAGCGCAGCGGAAAACCGGTGGTGATCAATTGCATGACGCTGATGGTGTCCTCGATCGGCGCACCCGCCATCCAGGTGAGGTGGTAATCGCGAATCAGCGGCGAGCACGCGCTGTTACCGGCCGGATGCAGATACAGCACGGTCCCGCGCCGATCGAGTTCGGCGAATACCGGCGCGAATTCGGGATCCACCAGCGCGCGATCGAGCACCGTGGTGTTCATGGCCACGCCCACCATGCCCAAATCGTCCAGTGCCCGGCCTATTTCGGCGATGGACTCGCTGATATGCGGCAGCGGTGCGGACGCGAAGGCCAGGAATCGATCCGGATGCGCGGCCACCACCCCGGCGTACTGGTCGTTCACGAATCTCGCTGCGGTGACGGCTTTTTCGCGATCCGTCCCGTAGGGGTTCTGCGGTGCGGTGGACAGCACCTGCATATCGACACCGGCCCGGTCCATCAGCAGCAGCCGGGCCTCGAGTTCCGCGCCGCCGCCCGCGCCCATACCGCGCTGGGTATCGGTATCGGTCTTGCCCAGGTCCACCAGCAGGTCCAGATAGTCATCGGTCCAAAAATGCGCGTGCACATCGATTCGCATGCAATCCTCCTGTTCCGATTCCCGATCGGTCCTGCGCGCATACCCGTCGTATCCGAGCGGTGTCCGATCGACTGATCCCAGCCTAGGAGCGGTGCGGGCGGCCGCACGCCACCCATCGAGGGTGAACAAGGCCCGGATATCGCATCGGCCGGTGCCCGCACGCGGTGCGGGCCTGTTCACCCGAAATGCGTGAGGCGCGGATACGCACTCGATTCGTAGCGTGCGATCAGGCTCGATCACCGTGGTCGACGCGTTCCGGGAGGAAGGTCGCCATGACCGCTGGCAGGAGATATCGGCTGGAGGTCCTCACGCTGTGCCTCGCCGCCGGCGTCGCGGGGCTGGCGGTGACGGTGCCGATCGATTTCCGCTGGCTGGCGCGCGGGTCGGCGCTGGACCTGCAGATGCTGGTGTTCAGCACACCGCGTGCGACGGCGACCGCGGCCCTCGCGGCGGTCGGGGTGGCGGCGCTGTGCACCGCGATCACCATTCGCACGGTCTGGCTGCTCGCCTGGTTCTGCGGTCTGCTGCTCCTGCTCACCCACCTGGTGGCGCACCGGGTGACCTTCGGATTGGCGACCTTCGGTTTCGTGGACGCGATCGTGAGCGGCGCGCTGCTGGGCGCGCTGGTCGTACTGTCCGCGGGGCGGCGTGCGGCGCTGGCGGGCACGCTGCTCGGTGCGCTGTCCGGCATCGTGACCGGGAATCGAATCACCGTGCCGGGCAGTGGAGTTCAATCGCACGAGGTGGTGCGGTGGGCGCTGATCGATCCACCGCCCTTCCTGCTGATCGTGGTCACGGTGGGATTGCTCGGCGGCTGTGCGTGGCTGAACCGGGACGCGGATGCCGTTCCGGTGGTGGAGATTCCGCTGCGCCCGGTGGGCGCGGTGCTGGTGCTGGTCATCGCATCGCTGCTGCGATCGGAATGGCTGGCGGCCCAGGAGGATTGGGCGGCGCGGATAATCGGCGGCAGTGTGCTGATCGTGATCGCGACCTCGGTCGCGGCACTGCTGTTACCGGGCCGCGACGGTGTGCTGATCGCGCTCGCGGTGGCGTTCACCGCCGCGGGCGGGGCGGTGGGCCTGGGGCTGCGGCCGGGCTGGATGATTCCGCTGCTGGTTATCGCGGTGGCGGCGGGCCTGGCCGCGGGAATGCGCTGGCCACGCCCACTGCTCGCGGTGTTGGCCACCATCGCATTGGCGGTGTTCGAAGCTCTCACCGTGGCGCCGGATGGATCCGCGTCACTGTCGGCGGTCGGTGCCGCCGCGGTCGCGACGGTCGGCGGCTACTGTTTCGGAGTCATAGTGCCGCAGGAGCTTTCGAGCATGGCAGTGGCGTTGGTGACGTTGATCGCTCCCGCGCTCGTTGCCGTGGTGACCAGCAGGCGCTACGACCATGCGGGCCTGTCGAAAGTGTGGACGCACAGCCCGCCGGACGAGTCCTGGGTGCCGGGCTGGATCGCGGTCGCGGTCACCGTCGCCTGCGGATCGCTGACAGTGACGTTGGCGCACACCCGCGCCCGGCAGCATCGGTCAGGGTATGAGGCGGAAGCCGTTCTCGAAATCGACGTTCACCAGATCCCCGCGCCCGCCCAGTCCCAGCTTCGAGAAGATATGCGAGAGATGGTTTCCCACGGTCCGGGGACTGATCAACAGCCGCGCGGCGATCTCCCGGTTGGTGAGCCCGGTGGCCGCCAGCCGGGCCACCTGCAATTCCTGAGCGGTCAGCACGGTGGCGGGATCGGAGTCCGAGCGAACGGCGCCCACGGTGGTGCGATCACCGGCCATGACGATTTCGCGCTCGGCGCGCTCGGCCCACGGCCGCGCACCCAGCCGTTCGAAGGTGTTGTGCGCCAGATGTAATTGCTCCAGCGCCGCCCGGCGGCGGCGCATTCGGCGCAGCCATTCCCCGAACTGCAGTTGGATACGGGCATAGGTGAACGGTCGCTGAGTGGGCGCGATGCGCAGCGCCTCCAGGAACAGCGCCTCGGCCTCCGCATCGGTGGCCAGCAGCGCGCGCACCCGGGCGGCGTCCGCCGATGCCCATGCGGCAGTGGTGAGTTCGGCGTGCGCGGTGAGAATCTCCAGGTATTCGCGGGCGGGCTCGAAACGGCCGAGCCGCACGGCGGCCTCGGCGGCATCGGCCGCGCTCAGCACGACGATGGTGGACTGATGCGCGAAATGCTCCGGGGCGCGGATGGTTCGGAGTAGTTCGAAGGCATCGTCGGGCCGTCCGGCGCCCAGCGCGGCGAGCGCTCGGCACCAGTACGCGTCCGCGGCGAGCGGATGGAATCGGATCGGGCGCGCGAAAGCCAGCGCCCGATCGGTGAGGTCGAGCGCGGTCGCCTCGTCACCGCGCAGCGCCGCTATGAAACCCATTGCGACATAACAGTATGCGGGCGTCTGACGGCCGCCGAAGTCCTCGGAGAGCCGCAGCCCCTCGATGGCGTTCGCGATGGCGTCATCCCAGCGGCCGACCGTGATCTCGAGCATCGCCTGCTGGCCGAGTGAGTAGCCGAGCCAGGTGACCGGTCCCTCGGTGCGCATTCGTTCGATACTTTCCCGATACAGGCGCAATGCGTGGGCTTCGCCTCCGACGGCGATCGCGACCTCGGCGATCGGCAACCGGGACGGCGGCAGGTCGGTGCCGCTGTCCACCGTGCGCGCGGCGATCGCGCCGAGCTGGGACGCGGTGAGCGGATCGCTCAGCGCCCAGCTCGCGCGCAGCGCCAAATGCCGGAGTTCATCGGCGAAGCGTGGTTCGGCGGATTCGGCGTCGCGCAACAGCAATCGGCGCGCCCGCGCGGTATCGCCCTGCCCCAGTTCGAACAGTCCGGTCAGGCCACCGCCCGCCGCCCCGACCACATCGGCCCCGGCTCGATCCTCGGCCGCCTCGAGCAGTTCGCGCGCCGATTCGGTGTCACCGCCGTCCCAGGCCGCGCGCGCCGCCCGGGCCAGCCGGTGCGCGGCCGCGGCCGTATCGGGTGAGAGCGCGGCGGCCCGGCGATAGATCCGCGCCGCCGCCAGTGCGCCGCCACGGCCCCAGGCCCGCTCGGCGGCATCGTCCAGCATCGCGGCGATGGTCTCGTCCGGTTCGGTGGCGGTCGCCGCCACATGCCAGTCATGTCGCTCGCGGTCGGTATCGGCGTACACCCGGGCCAGTGCGGCGTGCACGGTGCGCCGCAGTTCCGGATCCGCGCTGTCGTACACCGCCGCGCGAATCAGCGGGTGGTCCACCGTTATTCGGCCGTCGGCGGGCCGCAGCAGCTCGGAATTCAGTGCGGCGGAGAAGTTTTCGGCGGTGACGCCGAGCAGTTCGGCCGCATGCGCGACGGTGCGGGCGTCCGCGCCGTCATCGGCGGCCGCGATGAGCGCGATGATCCGTTCGCTCTCGGGCAGTTCGCGTAGCCGCGCGTCGAATGAGGCCCGCAGGCGTGGACCGAGCGCGATATGGGAACTCGCCGCCGGGCTCAGCGTCACTCCCGCGTCGCGGCTCAGTTCCATCAGCGCGAGCGGGTTTCCGTCGGTGAGCCGAACCAGTGTACTGGTGCGCGCCCGGCTCAATCTCGGGTTGTGTTCGGCGACAAGCTGTTCGGCACTCGCACTGTCCAGGCCCCGGATCGGCAGGACGGGGGTCGGCTCACCGGTCTCGCTGTAGGTTCCCGGATGTGCCGCGACGAGCATGGCGATCGGTTCCTCCGCGATGCGCCGCGAGACGAATCGAAGACAGTTCCGGCTCGGCTGGTCGAGTAGCTGCAGATCGTCGATGACCACCAGGACGGGCCGGTCCCCGGCCAGTTCGGAGAGCAGTGTCAGCACCGCGACGCCCAGCAGTAGCCGGTCTCCGCTGTGCCCGCCCAATCCCAGCGCACCCCGCAGTACCGTCGCCTGCGCGCTCGGCAGCTCATCGATTCGATCGAGTATCGGCCACAGCAGTTGATGCAGTCCGGCGAAGGCCAGCTCGGTCTCACTCGGCACGCCGCGGCAGGTCAGCACCCGGAAGTCGGCGGCCTGTGCGGTCGCGTAGCGCAGGAGGGTGGTCTTACCGATCCCGGGCTCGCCCACCAGGATCATCGCCGATCCCTTCCCGTCCCGGGCCAGCGACAACACCCGATCCAGTTCCTCGCGTTCGCGTTCGCGCCCGTACAGGCGCGCTGCGGAACCAGTGTGCTGCGGCATCGGAGAGGAATGCTCCCTTCGCGATCGATCGACGCTGAACCGGGGCTGCCGTCGCAGCTTATCCGGGCCACCCGTGGGCAACTTGTTGAACGATATCGTCCAACAAATTCAAGATCGTATCCGATCGGCTATCGCACGGGTGTGGGCTGGGGAAATGTCCACTGCCCGTTGAGTATCGAGGGCTCCGGCTCATAGAGTCGGACCATGTAGTTCCATCCCGGCATGATCGGCAGGCAATTGCCGGGTCGCGCGTCGCAACCGCCGAAACGGATGTCGACCGAGCCGTCCGGATTGGTCGCGGCGGTGACATTGTTGATCGAATAGGCGTTCAGCGGGTTGGCTTGGAAGTAGCCCTCGGCGTTGTACAGGCTGATCGACCAGAATCCTTTCACCGGAACGTCTTTCACGTGCAGGGTGTAGTCCGTCGCGCCGTCGTTCCCGGCCGGGGTGACCGTGAGGTACACCGCGTCCCGCAGCGGATTGCCGCCCCAGGCGGAGGCCGCGCCGATGAGGTGCTGGATCGGGTCGACCTCATCCCTCGGGCCGAACGCGCCATTGGTGTTCGGCAGGGTCCCCGCCAGGGTCAGCAGGGCATCGCGCACGACCTTCTGGCTCACCGGATCCCACTGCGGAATCTCGAATGTGCCGGGGCCGGTGGGCTGTCCGACCTTGATCGCGTCCTGTAACCGGTGCACGGTGTCCAGATCGGCGGGACTGTTCGGGTCGACGAAGGTGCGCACGGCGAGCATGAGATAGCGGGTGCCGATCTCGTCCCGGTCGAAGGTGTAGCTGCCGGATTTGTACACCACCTGGTGGGTGTACTCGTCCTCGTCGAGGACCTGCATGGCCATATATCGCGTACCGGAATCGGGCAGGGTGACCGTGACCGGACCGGCGTCGAGATCGAACACCGCCGAGGAGTACAGCGTGTCCCGGTTGGGACGCACGACCGTCTGGCCGTCGATCGGCATCAGCTCGCGATTGTGGTGAAATCGCCCGAATCCGCCCGACTCGACACTGCGCGAGAATTCCATATCTGTTTCGGCGCGTACGAAGTTCTCCGGCGTCACCGTCAGTGGCTGCCCGAGCGGATAGTTCGGCGCGGCTGCCGCCGAGGATGGCGAACCGGAGGATGTCGCGGTGCCGTCCGGCGATTTCCCGGAGCCGCCGCAGGCGGTCACCGCGACCAGTACGGCGGCGGCCAGGCCGGAGATCATCATGAGTTTCTTCACGACTGCGAGCGTGGCATCGCTCCAGGTCAGGCGGCTCACCCACAGCGGGTGATCTGTCCCGCGCGGGCCTCGCCCGTTTCGTCACCGAATAGCCGGGTAGGTCCGTTTCGGGTCGATTCCCGGCTCACCGAGTTCGCTCGATGGAAGGAATGACACATGAGTGCCACCGACAAGGCCAAGAACAAGGCTGAGGAAATCGCCGGTAAGGCCAAGGAGAAGCTCGGTCAGGTGACCGGCGATCGCGAACAGGAGCGCGAGGGTAAGACCGACCAGGTCAAGTCCGACTTCAAGGACGCGGGCGAGAAGGTCAAGGACGCTTTCAAGCACTGACCCGGGGCCCGTCCCGAAATCCGTGTTGCCCGGACCCCGAAGGTGTCCGGGCACTGCGGTTTTCGGGATAGCCGTGATCGCGATGTCCTAGGTGCGGATGAGCAGCACCAGGCCCGCGGACACGACCGCCAGCACCAGTGCGGCCAGGCCGTAGGCCAGGCGCGGTGTGCGGAGTGCGGGCAGGTACCGGTCCAGCGCGTAAGCGCCCGGACCGGTGAGGGTCAGCGTGGCCGCCGCCGCGGTCAGCAGCAGTTCGTATTCCACGCCCTTGGGCGCGAAGAACCCGCCACCCCATTTGACCGCGAGCGCATTGAGCAGCGTGCCGACCACGGCCGCACCCGCGAGTGGGGTCAGCAGGCCCAGCGCCAAGCCCAGACCGCCGAAAGTCTCGGTGAGACCGGCGATTACGGCCATGGTGCGCGCGGCGGGGTAACCGCTCGAATCGAAGAAGGCCGCGGTGCCGTCGATACCGCCACCGCTGAACCAGCCGAACAGTTTCTGCGTACCGTGCGCGGCCATGGTCAACCCGACCACCAGGCGCAGCACCAGCAGTCCCGGGTCGTAGGGTGCGGTGCGGGTGGTGTCGACGCCGATCGCGGCGGGTTTGGTCAGCGCGGAAATCGTGGACATGAGAACGCCTTTCGCGGAGGGCCGGGATCAGCCGAGTTGGATGGAGCGACGCGCCATGCCGAACCAGTAACCGTCGATGACGGTGCGGACGGTGCCCAGATCGGACTCGCCGGCCCCGAGGGCGACGAACAGCGGCGCGAAGTGTTCGGTGCGCGGATGCGCGAGTTTGGCTCCCGGTGCGGTGTGCCGGAAGTTCAGGAGTGCGTCGATATCGTTGGCGGCCAGCGCTTCCCGGCCCCACTGGTCGAATTCGACGGTGAAGGAATAGGCGTGTTCGTCATCGCCGGTCATGGCGCGCAGATTGTGGGTGAAGAATCCGCTGCCCACGATGAGCACACCCTGTGCGCGCAGCGGTGCGAGCTTGCGGCCCACCTCGAGTAGCGCCCGCGGATCCAGGGTCGGGATCGACAGTTGCAGGATCGGCACGTCGGCGTCCGGATACATCTCCTTGAGCGGCACATAGGCCCCGTGATCCAGCCCGCGATCCGGGAAATCCTGCACGGTCGTACCGGGGCCGCTCAGCAATGCGCGCACTTCGGCCGCGAGTTCGGGCGCGCCCGGTGCGGCGTAGGTGACGTCGTAATAACGCTTTTCGAAGCCGCCGAAGTCGTACACCAGCGGGGTCACGGTGGTGGCCCCCAGCGCGATCGGCGCGGTCTCCCAGTGCGCGGACACCACCAGCACCGCGCGCGGCCGGGGCAGTGCACCCGCCCAGGCGGCCAATTCGCCGGGCCAGCGCGGATGGTCCGCCAAAGGCGGCGCTCCGTGCGAGAGGTACAGCACGGGCATCGCCCGATCCTCGCCTGTCATCGCGTTCTCCTCCGCCGGTGATGTTCAAATTTGAACAACTAGCACGCTAGCAGGCTGTTCAAATTTGAACAACCGGGGCTATGCTGGCGGTTGTGCACGATCCACAGTGGTTGAACGATCGCGAGATGCGGACCTGGCAGAGCTTCCTGGCGGCCGGGGCGCTGGTGGGGCGCGAGGTGGAACGACACCTCAAACAGGAGGGTTTCTCGCACACCCAGTACGAGGTGCTGGTCCGGCTGGCCGAGGCCCCCGGCGGTGCGGTGCGCATGACCGAACTCGCCGATGCCCTCTACACCTCCAAGAGCGGCCTGAACTATCAGGTCACGCTCTTGGAGAAGGCCGGTCTGGTGCGGCGCGAGAACTGCCCCACCGATGTGCGCGGGGTGCTCGCGGTGCTGACCGACGCGGGCCGGGAACGGCTGGCCGAGATCGCGCCCGGTCATGTCGACACGGTGCGCCGGGCGCTGATCGACGTGCTCACGCCCGCGCAGCAGCGGGCCATCGCCGATGGCCTGGGTGAGGTCGGCAACCGCCTCGCCGGGTCCTAGCCCGGGCGTTCTAGCCGATGCTGGCGGACAGGTCCGGGATCATCCGGTACGCCTCGTCCTGCCAGTTGTTCCAGGCGTGAATGCCGAAGGCGGGGAACGAGTACGAGACATTGCCCGCGCCCAGCGAAGCCATGCGGACCTGGAAGGCGCGAGTGTTGGCCAGTGCCAGCGCTTCCAGCGCCATACCGTTCACGGTGCCCATATTCGGGCCGTCCATGGCGGTGGGCCGCCCGCTCGCCGCGGCCACGTAGACCCGGGTGTTATTGGCGACCAGCTGCGGTGCGAAGACGAACGGATCCATCCGCAGCCACTGCGGTCCCCACGGCGGAGCCATCGAATCGACGTTGTAGCCACCGGCATCGATCATGGCCAGTCGAATGGCCTCGCGCATACCGGGCGCGGAGATATTGAGGTAGCCGGAGTACGAACCGGCGAAGCTGAACTGATCCGGGTGGTAGGCGGCCAGCGTGAGGGCCGCGCTGCCGCCCATGGACAGGCCGAAGATGCCATTGCGATTGGGGTTGAAACCCAGTCGATCGCGCAGTGCCCAGCGCAGATCATTGGTCAGGAAGGTCTCCCAGGTATAGCGGTAGCTCTTACCCGGACCACCCGACAGGGCATCGGTCGCACCGGAGCCGGTATTGGCCGAGCCGGTGCCCGCGGGGATACCCAGGAATTCGCTGGGTGCGTTCCAGTCGGTGTAGAAACTCGATTGACCACCCACGGGCATGACCACGTTGATGTTCCACGATGCCAGCGTCTCCGCGACATTGGTCTCGATTTCCCAGCCGTTCAGACCTTCGCCCGCGCGCATACCGTCGAGGGCGTAGACCACACGATTGGTATTGCCGTCCGCGGCGCGCAGCACGCGAGTCTTGATGGGGCCCATCGAGGGTGAGTCCACCCAGAAGTCGAACGCGGCGGGATTGAACGCCGCCGACGCTTTCGCGCCACTGCCCAAAACGGTTGTCCCCAAGGGGATGAGCAGCGCCAATGCCAGAAACAGCGCTGTTCGCCGGATCGGGCCGCCGCGTCTTTCGGTCGAATTCGTTCTACCGCGAATCGATCTCATCGATCGGGTCCTCTCGCTCGAGCGGTCATGGTGACCGCAGGGCCATTCGGATCCGGTCCCCGCACCGGGCGCGGAGCGAGCGCGGCGCCGGAGGCAGTTTCCGTCACCACGCTCGCTCGAACACCTATCGTCATGCGGCACGGAAACGTTGCTAAATAGTTGCTTAAAGTTTGTGTGACGCAGCGCACGTGGCGATCGGACGAATCGGGCAGGGTGCCGCGGCACATCACGTACCGCGCGGTACGCAAGTGGTACGTGCGCACCGTTCTGTGATCGCATGTGCGAGTGGGAGACGAGATCACACCCTCCGCCGGGTCTCTGGACGGAACCGAAACGGGTAGTTGGCGTTTCAGCCCCGGCGGGCGCGTCGATGATTTCGGCACGTACCGATTCGTCTGTCCGGTGCCCGGCTGTCCCTGGTTCCACGACGAGAACACCACGCAGGCGAATCCGGGCTGGCGCGATCGGGTCGGGGCCGCCGTCGACGCGCATATCGCCGCACTGCATCCACACTGGATCATCGAGTGATTCGACTTGAGCCACTGCGGCTTTCGCATTCCGCCGCGCTCGCGATCCACCTCTGCACAGAGTGTGCCCGGGCCGCGACAAGCACGCACCGCCCGGCTACGCTACGGCCATGCCGTACGTAAGTACCGATGGTGCCCGTATCTTCTACACCGATTCCGGTGGTCAGGACCGGCCGGCCGTGGTGCTGGGTCACGGGTTCTTCATGGACCTGTCGATGTTCGCGCCGCAGGCCGAGTACCTGGAGGCGCGCGGATTCCGGGTGCTGTGCTGGGACGCGCGCGGCCACGGTGCGACCGACTCGGACCCCGAGCAGTCCTTCACCTACTGGGATTCGGCGCGCGATATGTTCGCCGTGATGGACGCCGCGGGCGTCGAGCACGCCGTACTCGGTGGCATGTCGCAGGGCGGGTACGCGGTGCTGCGCGCCGCACTGCTGGCTCCCGAACGCGTCGACGCGCTGCTGCTGTTCGACACCGAGGCCAGTGATTCCCCGGAGGAGCAGCGGGAGGAGTATCGCGGCCTGTTCGCCGCGTGGACCAATCCCGAGGTGCCGATCGGCCAGCTGTCCGAGGGGCTGGCCGGTCAGCTCATCGGCGGTACCGTGGTCGATCAGTCGCCGTGGCGCTACAAGTGGGCCGCGAGCGACCGCACCGCGATCCGCGCCGCCGCGCAGACCCTGATCGAACGCGAGTCACTGCTCGACCGGCTTTCCGAGATCACCTGTCCCGCACTGGTTCTGCGCGGTGAGCACGATGGTTCCAGCACCGCGGAGAAGTCCGCGGCGCTGGCGGCCGGACTGCCCGCCTCGGGTCCGGTGGTGACCATTCCCGATGCCGGGCACGCCGCCAACTGGACCGCGCCCGACCTGGTCAACGACGCGCTGGGGGAGTTCCTCACTCGGTTAACAAGCTCGCCGGTCCGTTGAACGGCTGCCGGATGCCGATGAACCATTGAAATGGCGCGTCGACACCCGGCACATCGGTAATCCGGACGCGCACGCTGTACGGCTCCAGCGTGTCCGGATCGCGCAGATGCATGAGCGGTTGATGCCGTTCGAAATCCACCCGCTCGGCCAGGTACATGGCCCGGAACTCCTCGCACGAGCTGAGCTGGGCGAGCAGTTCCATCGCCCATTCGGGATCCTGGTAGCGGCCCATATGCCAGCGGAACCAGTTCACCGTCAGGCGCGCCTCGTCCTCCCATTCGAGCATCACCCGGCGTGATTCGGGCACCAGGAAGAACCACACCAGGATATTGACCACATCCAGCAGCCGGGGATATGCGCGATCGTAGGTTTCATTGACCCACAGCACATTCCAGCGCTCGTCGATATAACCGGACAGGTGCGGCATGAGATCGTCCGCGGCGGCGCGCAGATCATCGGTGATCAGGGTGAGCATGGCGGTGACGGGCATCGGGTCGTGCGTGCGCGGACCGGGGGTTTTGGGGGCCGCGAGATTGTGCATGTGCTGTCGTTCGGCCGGGGTGAGTTCCAGTGCGCGGGCGATCGCGTCCACGACCTCGGGGCTGGGTGACACCTTCTCGCGCTGCTCGATCTGGGCGATATAGCTGGCGCTGACATCGCAGCGGGCGGCCAGAGCGGGGCGGCTGAGCCCCCGCGGATGTTCGGGCGGTCGCGGAAAGGTGCGGTGGGTTCGGACGAAGTCGGCAAGATTGGGGGCCAGCAGCTGGTCGGCTATGAATCCCCCCGGCGCGGAGTGGCCAGCATTCACGATCAGGACACTACCCGTTGGGCGGCCCCTCGACCGAGCGACCATCTGTTCCGGTTCACGAACCTCGCCCCGAAAGTTCGAATCTCGTTCGCCGCTCGGTGCCGCCCCGCGGCCATACCCGGCACCACCCTCTGGTCAGAGGTACCTCTTGTCAGCGTGTCTCACACACCTTTACCGGCGCGATCTCCCGTGATGGGATTGCCTGCGGTCGCGATCTCTGATCGAGGCCGAAGTGAAGGGCAATTGCACTGCAGTACAGCACATTTCGCTAGTGCCTCGGCTGTGTCGCACCTCACAGTTCGCCCGCCCGGCGCCGTGCGGGAGTTCCGGCGCGAGGGCTGCGCGAAGGGGGCGCAGTCCTCGCGAACGGGCCGTGCTGCGGCTGATCCGGGGGCCGAGAAGATGACCGTTGTTCTACCTTGTCCGGCATGGTGCGTCGAGCACGAGGATCCGGACCCGTTCGACCCCTACGACGGCGGACGGCACGGCGGACAGGAAATGTCGGTGCTGGTCGGCCCGCAACCGCGCCCGGTATTGCCCGCGGTCTTCGTACAGCTGAACGCGCACGACTGTGACGGTCTGCGGCACAACTGGATCGATCTGGTCGCCCCCACCCGCGCACATGCCGAACTCACCGAGGATCAGGCGGTCCGGGTCGCCGATACGCTCATCGCGGTGGCCGATCTCTGGGACTATCGGGTGCTGCCCGATACGCTGCTGCTTGCCGATGAGTGCCCGCCCTGGTGTGTGCAGCATGACGGCGCCCTTGAACAGGATCCGCTGGTGGAGCTGTCGCATCACGGCCGGGCGGCCTCGATTCCGGTCGAGGGTCCGCATCGCTGGAACGCCGAGATTCGAATCCGCCTGTGTGCCAGGGATACTCGTCTCGGCAGGCGGATCGTGATCGCACTGGTCATTCAGGATGACGAACCCACCGAGGTCACCGCGACGGAGGCCCGCCGCATCGCCGCGGCCCTGCTCAACGCGAGCGATGAGATCTGCGTGCTCTGATCGGGCCCGCCCGCCCCAATGAAACGGTGGTGATTCCTCCGGTTATCGTCGAGGTGTTCGGATGGACAGCTCGGAGATGGAGGTAGTCAAATGGCTCGAATTCCCGCGGTACCAACGTCGTTGCTCGCGGCAGGCAGTCTGGTGGGCGGCTTCGCGCTCGCGCAGGCCACGAAACAGCGGCAACTCGGCGGCGTGGTCTTCGCCGCGGGTACCGCCGCCGCGATTCCGCAGTGGCGCAAGACGATCGGCGTCGGCGGCGCGGCCGCGCTGACCGGCCTGTCGATCGGGGCGATGGGCGCCTCGCATCCGCTGGCCAAGAAGATCGGCGCCTGGCCGTCGGTGGCGGTGGTATCGAGCGCGGTCGCGCTGACCGCCTGGGCCGCGGTGGATCGCAAAGCCTGATCCGGTTCCGCCCGGCGGTTTCGGCGGCCCGCTCACAGCAATGCTCGCTACGCTGCCGGAGTACGCCAGCCCAGCGATCCGAGGACGGTCATGCTCCGATTTTTCCTGATCGGGTTTCTCGCCACGGCCGTCCTCGCGGTCGGCGTGGCCGCCGCCATCGGCTCCTGGGCCTGGTACGTCCTGCTGGTGATCCTGGTGGCGCTGCTCGTGGTGGGCGTCTACGACGTGATCCAGACGCGGCATTCGATCCTGCGCAACTATCCGGTGCTCGGGCATATGCGCTATCTGCTGGAGAGTCTGCGGCCGGAATTGCAGCAGTACTTCATCGAGCGCAATTACGACGGCCGCCCGTACGACCGCGATGTGCGGACCATGATCTACGAGCGCGCGAAGGGCATCAACGGTGAGCTGTCCTTCGGCACCGAACGCGATGTCGAAGCGGTCGGCTACGAATACCTGGTGCACTCCATCGCCCCGGTGCCCCAGCCCGCCGAGCCGCCGCGGGTGCTGATCGGCGGTCCGGACTGCACGCGGCCGTATTCCATGGCGCTGCTGAATGTTTCGGCCATGAGCTTCGGCGCGCTGTCGGCCAATGCGCTGCGCGCGCTGAATCGCGGTGCGGCACTGGGTGGTTTCGCGCATGACACCGGGGAGGGCGGGCTCACGCCCTATCACTTGGACGGCGGCGGCGACCTGGTCTGGGAGATCGGCTCCGGCTATTTCGGAACCCGTACCGGCGATGGACATTTCGATCCCGCGCGCTTCAAGGACCGGGTCGCGCACGAGCGGATCAAAGCGGTGTCGATCAAACTCAGCCAGGGTGCGAAGCCGGGTCTGGGCGGTGTGCTGCCCGCGGCCAAGGTGACCCCGGAGATCGCCGAATTCCGCGGCGTGCCCGTACACGAGAAATGCGTCAGCCCCGCCGCGCATTCGGCCTTCTCGACCCCGCGCGAACTGATCCGCTTCATCGCCGGATTGCGGGAGCTCTCCGACGGTAAGCCGATCGGCTTCAAACTCTGCGTCGGCTCGCGCGTGGAAGTGCTCGCGCTGTGCAAGGCCATGCTCGCCGAGCGCAGCACACCCGATTTCATCATTATCGACGGCGCCGAAGGCGGCACGGCCGCAGCGCCTTTGGAGTACGAGGACCATATCGGGCTGCCGCTCACCGACGGCCTGATGATCATGCACAACGCACTGGTCGGCGCCGGGCTGCGCGATCGAATCAAACTCGGTGCGAGCGGCAAGATCGCGCTCGGCAATGACATCGTCAAACGGCTCATCCAGGGCGCGGACTTCACCATGGCCGCGCGCGCCATGATGATGGCGGTCGGCTGCATCCAGGCCCAGCGCTGTCACACCAATGAATGCCCGGTAGGCGTGGCGACCCAGGATCCGCGCCGCGCCCGCGCCCTCGACGTCGCGGACAAGAGCGAGCGGGTGTTCCACTATCAGCGGGCCACCACCATGCAGGCCGCGCAGATCATGGCCTCGCTCGGCGTCTCGGAGATCGCGCAACTGACCCCGCATCTGCTGCGCAAGCGCATCTCACCGACCGAACAGCGCTCCTACGCGGAGCTTTACGAATGGCTCACCCCGAACCAGCTGCTCGAGGAGCCGCCCGCGACCTGGGTGCTGGACTGGGTGGCCGCGGATCCGGATTCGTTCCGCCCGCAATTCGCTGGCCTGGATCGGTAGCCGGGCATGTCATTCTGAGCGGATGGCCGCCGAACACGATCGGACCCGAACGTTCGACCTGCTCGCCCGGGCCGGGGACGCCGATGCCCCGGCCTCGGAACGGGCCGATGCCCTCCAGGCGCTGGCCGCGCTCGAGGACTATCGCGCCATCGAGCCGCTGACCGCCATGGTGCTCGATACCCAAGTGCCCGAACCGATTCGGACGCGGGCCTCCGATGTGGTCGTCGCCTACGAGGACGTCTCCACCCCCGCGCTCCGCCGAACCTGGTGGGGGAGTGGCGATCCGATCGTCATGCGGCACGCGCTGGGCCTGATGGGCCGTACCGAGGCCGATCTGCTCATCCCGGTCGCCGCCGATGACTCGCATCCGCTCCAGCGCGACGCCCTGGCCGCGATGAGCTTCGGTTTCGGTGAGCCCGAATTCATGCCGGTGCTGATTCGCGCCCTCGATCATCGCGATCGCGACATCCGCGCGGTGGCGGCGGAAACGCTGCTCTGGGACGAGCCCGTCGCCGCCGAGGAGGGGTTGCTCGCGGCGGCCCGGGATCGTTCGGCCGAACTGGCGGCGGTAGCCGTCAACACCCTGCGCTACTACCCGACCCGGCGGGTGCTGCGCGCCGTCGCCGAACTCCGGGATTCCGATGACGCGGGGGTCCGCGCCGCGGCGCTCGAGACATTCGAGGATCTGCGTGCCCAGTTCGAATCGTCCGTTCACACCGCGGGCGCGAAAGAGGCTGTCGCACTGCACGAGTGGGTGCGGCCGGTGACCGATCTGCTGCGTCCGCCGCGGCCGGAACACACGCCGCATCCGGCCACGCCCCCGCAACCACCCGCGGAGTTATCGGAGCAGGCGGTGACCGCGATCCTCGGCACTCCGGATCAGGATTGGCTGGAGATGACCGCAACCCTGCGCCGAATCGACTGGGGCGTTTACGATTCCGGCGCACGAGCGCGGCTGACCGAGCGGTTGGCGGCGCACCCCGATCCACTCGTGCGGGAGTGCGCGTGCGCGGTGCTGGTCGGCTGGTCCGATCCCGGCACACTGCTGAAACTCACCGCGGATCCCAGTTTCACGGTCCGCAAGGCCGCCATGTACTCGCTGGTCCTGCTGCCGGTCGACGCCCGAATCGCCACCACCGCATGGGAATACCTCGCGACGGCCACCGGAACGGCGGCCTATGAGGCATTGCGCACCTATGCCGCGCACGCGCCCGCGCCGGAGGCGATCGATCGCCTGGTCGAACTGGCCCGCACCGACCCCCGGGAAGTGATCGGCCACACCGCCATTCACACGCTGGGCGAACTCGAGGCCGCGGATGCCATTCGCGCACTCGTTCCGCTCCTGCACGAGCAGCCGGGCATCACCTGGTCGACGCATATCGCCCTGTTGAACGAACTCGGCGACCTCGGTGCCCCCGTCAAACCGCCCGCCTATCTGGCCACGGTCGACAATCTGGATCTGGCCTGCGCCCTGGCCGAATATCAGAACTGACCGGCGATGAATCCGGCGAACAGCACCCCGAATCCGCCGACCTCGCCGATGATCAGCGCGATCATCGAGACATTGGTGCCGATCTTGCCGGTCTGACCGTGGAACTGGTTGGTGGTGTCCCGCAGCAGGCCGTGCACGATATAGGCGGCGATGGCGGCGACGAAGAAGATCAGCACCACGATATCGGCGGTCAGATTCACCGCGGTCGGCCAGCTGCTGAGTTCGGTGAAGACCGCGAGCAGCAGGGTGGCGAAGGAGTAGAGCAGGGTAGCGCGGTGCGCGATATCGACGTATACATGCGCGGTCGCGTCCGGGGAGGTGCGGATCTGCTCGTACTTCCAGACCCCGAGCAGCAGCGCCAGCAGGAACAGCAGCCCGGCGGCGGCCAGGGTGATGCGGGTGTCGATACCCAGTTCGAACGCCGTCGCCAGCTCGCTCGTGTTCATGACTCTCCTCGTATCGCCCGCACCGTCGATCGCGAATGTAACCGGTTTCGGATGCCGGGAAAAGCCATTGGTTAACGGCGTTTAGTCGCTCTCGAGGTCCGCCGGGCCGAAGACGCCCCGGAAAATATCCGCGCCGTGACTGGTCGGTTCGGGCGGACCGGCGGTCAGCCGATAGGTGCGCCTGCCCTCGGCATCGCGCCGGGCGCGCAGGAACAGATCGGTGCCGTGCGCGGCGAGATGGCGGCGGTGTGCGAACTCGTACAGGTGGGTGACCAGGATGATCTTGACGCCGGAATCGAGCAGTGCGGAGATGATCGGATCGGCGATGGCGGCCGCGTCCCGCTCATTGGTGGAGGCGAAGGGTTCATTGCACAGCAGCAGCGCGCCCGGGGTGAGGGCGTCGATGATCTCGCCCATGCGGGACAGCTCCTCGTCGAGGCGGCCGTGCGTCATGGTCGGATCCTCGGCGCGCACGAAATGCGAGAAGATGCCCTCGCGGACATCGGCGCGAAAAGTCTTGGCGGTGACGAACATTCCGGCCTGCATCAGCAATTGCGCGGTCCCGGCGCTGCGCAGGAAGGTCGATTTACCGCCGCTGTTGGCTCCGGTGACGACCACCAGGGTCGAGCCGTCCGCGTCGATGTCATTGCCGATCACCTCGGACGTGTTCAGGCACAGCACCGCATCACGCAAATCCGTGGCGCGCATGAGGTTCGCACCCGCCGCGACCGGTTCCGGGAAGCAGACGGGCGCACCGGACCGGGTCAGTCGCTCGTGCAGATTCACCCCGCCGAGATAGAAGGCCAGTTCGGTGCGCAGCTGCCGGAAGAAGTCCTGCACATTGTCGGTGACCCGGGAGATCACCTCGGCGACGCCGTCCAGCGGCGGTTCGATGACCGCCCGCAGCGGATCGCCGTCATGGAATTCGAAATTGTCGAAGGCCTCGAACACGGTCCCGGAACGGCGGCCCAGCCGCAGCCGTTTGGCGGCGGCCGGCGGCTCGTGCAGCATGATCCGATCGGCCTTGTTGCCGGTGCCCAGTGCCGCGCTGAAATGGATGCCGTGCTCGAAATACAGTGCGGCCACATGCTGTTCGAGACGCGCGAGATAGTCCTCGTCCAATTGCTCGGCCAGTACCCGCCGCAAGCGCCGCAGCCCGTCCGAGGTGCAGGATGCGGCGTATTTTTCCAGTGTCTGCCGCAGCTGCCGCAGGTGGCCGATCAACGCCTCCAGCGGTTGCAGCGCCAGCCCAAGTTTGCCGCGCGGTTCGCGGGTGCGCCCGGTGGTCCAGCGCCGCACCGTGGTCGCGGCGGCGGTCACCGCGTAGAGGGCGCGCGGCAGATCGGGATCGGCGCAGCAGTCCGCGAGCACGCCCTGCCGGTGCCGGATGATCGCGCAATCGGTGAGGCCCACGGGCACAACGGTTTTCACGACCTGGGCGATGAATTCGTCCCCGGCCGCCATGGCCGCGTAGAGCTCGTCCAGGCCGAGATCATCGGTGAGTGCCGCACCATTGCGCGCACCGTGCACGATCGCGCCGGGCGGATGCAGCAGGCCGATCGGGATCATCGAATCCTCGCGCGAATCTCGTGGTAGGTCAGTCCGTGTCGCTGTGCGACCGCCGCCGCGTAGGCCAGGCCGTCGGGCAGGCGGCGTTCGATTCGGAAGGTGCGCACCGGATCATCGCCGGATTCCACGCCCGCGACCATGCTGACCACCTCCGGCCGGACGGTGGCGAGTTCGTCCAGGAAGGTCACGTACACCGCCACCGCACCGCGTTCGATGATGCGCCCGACCACGTCCGCGCCGATCGCCACGGCATCGGAAGCGGTGGTGGTACTGAAGCTTTCGTTCAGCACGACCACACTGCGCGCGGTGAGCCGGTCCAGGATATCGCGCATGCGGGTGAGCTCCTGCGCCAGCGCGCCGTGCGGATCCTCGATATCGTCCGCGCGGATGAAATGCGTGAACACGTTGTCCGGCAGCATGGTTCGCGCGCGCGTCCCGGGAATCGGGCAGCCGAGCGCGGCCAGATACAGCGACTGCCCGACCATGCGGGCGAATGTGCTCTTCCCGCCCTGATTGGGGCCGGTGACCGCGAGCACGCGCTCGCGGCCGTCGAGCCGAAAACCATTGCGCACCACGGTCGCCTGCCGTTTGGCGAGGGCGAAGCCGAGGGCCGCGTCGAAACCGTCCACCACCTCGATTCCGGCGAACTCGGCCGTGACCTCCGGATAGCAGAACGGCATACCGCGGGCGCGCAGCCCGCGCACCAGGCGCAGATAGTCGAGGTAGAAGCGCACCTCGGCGTCG
Source organism: Nocardia sp. NPDC056000 (assembly GCF_042269265.1). Classification (NCBI taxonomy): domain Bacteria; kingdom Bacillati; phylum Actinomycetota; class Actinomycetes; order Mycobacteriales; family Nocardiaceae; genus Nocardia; species Nocardia sp. NPDC056000. The sequence continues at coordinate 299,280 of NZ_JBHJXS010000003.1, forward strand.
AATCGCGCGATGACCGGATCGATGAAATCCCGATACCGCTCGGCATGGCGGCCCAGCCGTTCGAAGACGGCCGGATGCTGATCGATGACGGCCGCGATTACCTGCTCCTCGACCTCGTTCATATCCGGCCACGGATCCACCGCGGGCGGCCGGGCAGGATCACCCTCGGGCCGGAAGCGCGCGAAGGCCGCCGCGATGGTCTCGCTGAAATCGGGCTGGCCGCCGTACCGGTCGATGACCAGCTGGCGGCCGGTCACCTGCACCGAATAGCGCACGGCATCGAGCTCCGCGCGCACTCCCGCCCCGTCCTCGGCGAAGCCGCGGAACGAATCGAGATCGACGTAGCCGGACAGCCACGCCGCCCATTCCCGCAATCCGGTCGAGTGCAGCGGCAGTCCCCGCAGCGCGATGCTCATCCCGCGCACCGTGCGGCAGTACACCGCTTCGGCGTCGATCTGCCAGCGATTGCGCTGCTGCGGATGGGTCAGCCGTCCCGCGCGCTCCAGATGGGCGCGCACCGAACGCATTCCGTCGACGAAGGCTTCGAATACCGAACGGACCGCGTCATCCTCGAGATCACCGAAGACCCGCTGCCGGAATTCGACCAGTGCGATATCGCGGAGCGGCCGGTACTGTGCGGCCCGGTGTTCCGCGCCGCCGGTGGCCGCGAAGACCTGATCGAGATTCAGATCGGTGAGCGTCGTATCCTCGGCCGTCTCCGGCCCGGCAGCATCGGCATGGCCCCACAGAATGCTGCCGAAGTCCATCGATTCGCACTCCTGTCAGGCCGTATCGTGACGGCGGTGCCGCCCCCCGGTGTCCGGTTCGATGCTGATGCGCGGTAATTCGGTGGTGGTTTCGCCATCGCCGCGAAGGCGCGAGCAGAATTCCTCGACGCTCCCGTATCTGGAGAGCACCTCGCTCAGCAACTGATGTGTATTCGTCACTGCCACTGTTGTTTTCGCCACCTCTGATCGGATGAGCTACCGAGCAATAACCGCACAGCTTGTGGACCGTCGATCACTGTAGTGGCGGGGACACGAGCGCGTGAATGGCCAGTTGATGACCATTCGTGCCAACTTGCGGTGTGACCCGGGGTGTCGGCGCTGTGACCGGGCGGCCTGTCAGGACCGGGCGGACGGTTCGAGTTCGGGCTGCGGCACACCGTTGAACAGATCGACGAGTCCGTACGGCGCGCGATCGCCGAGGCAGAGGTCGAGGATCTCGTGTGCGTCCGCGTAGAACGCGGCGCTGCGCGGGAACATGCTCGCCTCGTACGCGGTCAGGGCGGCCTCGATATCGCCGGGGTGCGCGGCGATGGCGAGCGCGAGTTCCGCGCCGTCGAGCATGGCCAGGTTCGCGCCGTCGCCGGAGGGCGGCATGAGGTGGGCGGCATCGCCGATCAGCGTCACCCCGCGCGTCCGGTCCCAGTGATGTCCGTCCGGCAGGGTGTGGATCATGCGCGGCACGGGTGCGGATTCACCCTCGGTGATGAGCGCGGTGAGTTCCGGTGCCCAGCCGTCGAATTCGGCCGCGATGCGCGCGGTCGCCGCGGCGGCGTCCGTGAAATCGATATCCGCGATCCAGGCGGCCGAGCGGTTGAGCTGCACGTAGGTGTGCAGTGTGCCGCCCGATTCCCGGTGCGCCGTAATGCCTTTGCCGGGTGTGGCCGCGTACATCGCACCGTCGCCGACCATGGCGGCGATGGCGGGATGACGCTGATCGGCGTTGTACAGATAGGTTTCGATGAAGGTGGTGCCGATGTACTCGGGCGTCGCGTCCGAGAGCAGCGGCCGGATCTTGGACCACGCGCCGTCCGCGCCCACGAGCAGATCGCTGATCACGGTCGAACCGTCCGCGAAGGTGAGTTCGTGCCGCCCGTCGCCGAGCGGGCGCACGCCGGTGACCTTGTGTCCCCACCGAATCGTGTCCTCGGGCAGTGAATCGAGCAGGATCTGCCGCAACTCCCCGCGCAGCACCTCGGGCCGGGTCGCCAGTCCGTCGTCGGCGACGTCGAGCAGTAGCCGGCCGTCCCGGTCGAAGACGCGCTGTGCCTCCGCGCCGGCGTGGATGATCGCCCGGAATTCGTCGGTGAGCCCGGCCGCTTCGAGTGCGAACTGCCCGTCGTCCTGATGGATGTCCAGCTGACCGCCCTGGGTTCGGGCGGCGGCGGAGGCTTCGGCCTCGTAGATGGTGGCGGTGATGCCGTGTACGTGCAGGACGCGAGCCAGGGTCAGGCCGCCCAGTCCCGCTCCGATGATGGTGATCGATGTCGTCATGATGCGCTCCCTTCAAAGCTCTCTGGAACGTTGTTCCACAAACCAGTTTGGAACAACGTTCCAGACATGTCAAGATGAAGATTGTGACGACCAAGAAGCAGCGGCCCGAACGCCGCGCGGACGCACTGTCCAAGGAGCGGATCGTCGAGACCGCGATAGCGATCCTCGATACCGAGGGCGAGGCCGCGCTCACCTTCCGTGCGCTCTCGGCCCGCCTGGCCACCGGCAGCGGCGCGATCTACTGGCATGTCGCGAACAAGAACGATCTGCTCGCCGCCGCGGCGGACGACATCATCGCCCGGGTCATGACCGAGGTGCCCGCGGGCGCGGAACCGCGCGAATCCATTCGCGCCGTCGCCCTGGGCGTCTTCGACGCGATCGACGCCCACCCCTGGGTGGGAGCCCAACTCTCCAGTGAGCCATGGCATTCCGCGAATATGCGGATTCTGGAGGGCGTCGGCGGACAGCTCGAGGCCCTCGGCGTGCCCGAATCAGCGCAGTTCGACGCGGCTTCCGCCCTGGTGAACTACATCCACGGCCTCGCGGGCCAGTACGCCGCGGGCGCGCGCATAGCCCGCGAAACCGATCGCGCGGCCTTCCTGGCCACGGTCGCGGACCGCTGGACCCGGCACGATCCGCAGCGATACCCCTTCGTGCACCGGATCGCCGCGCAACTGGCCGACCATGACGATCGGGCGCAGTTCCGCGCCGGTCTCGACCTCATCCTGGCGGGTATCGACACGCTCCGATAGCCGGGTGGCCTACCGCCCGGCGTACTCGGAATCAGCCGCGGGCGGCCTGTTCGATGACATCGGCGACCGCGAGCGGCTGCGAGACCAGCGAGGCGTGCGAGGCCGTGATCTCGCTGGTGTGCGCGTGCATGCGCTGTGCCATATAGCGCTGGGACGCGGGCGGAATGACCTGGTCCTGGCTGGAGACCAGATACCAGCTGGGCGTATTCGACCAGGCGGCGGGACCGGACGGTTCGAGATTGGCGGTCAGCGCCAGCGAGCGCTGATGCGTGATCATGTCCGCGGCCGTGGCATCGGAGACGTCCTGGGCGAACACCTCGTGGAAGTACGCCGGATCGACGTAGGCGTCGAGGCCGCCGTCGGCCACCTTGACCGACAGTGCGGGCGGCAGCAGTCGACTGCCCGGGAATTGCACCGGATTGATCTCCAGCAGCGCGGGCTCGCCCGGTGTCGGCGCGAATCCCGCGATATAGACCAGCGCCGTGACCTTCGGGTCGGACACATTGGTGATGACCGTGCCGCCGTAGGAGTGCCCGACCAGCACGATCGGCCCGGACAGTTCGTTCAGGGTGCGCTCGATGGCGGCCGCGTCATTGGCGGGTCCGCGTAATGGGTTGTCGGGCACCACGACTCGATATCCGTCGGCGCGCAATTTCGTGGCGACGCCGTCCCAGCTGGTGGCGTCCGCGAACGCGCCGTGCACCAGGACGACGGTCGGCAGAGCGGGTTCCGCGTGCGCGGTGACCCCGGTGAGCCCCAGGACGGCCGCCGCGCTCAAAACGCCGGTCCGCAGTGTTGTCGGTATCCGCATGATCGTTCTCCTGTCCCAGCGGGCAGTTGACGAATGAAACGCTATACCTATCCGGCGCGCAATTCCGTGTCACCTAGGCGGCACAGAATTCATTGCCCTCGGGATCGCGCATGACCCACCAGTGCCCGGCCGGTCCCTGGTCGACCTCGTGCACGCGCTCGGCCCCGAGGCTCTCCAGCCGCTTGACCAGCGCTTCCAGTTCACCCGGCACACCGTGCACGTCGATATGCAGGCGATTCTTCACGGATTTGGGTTCGGGGACGTCCTGGAAGAGCAGTCGCCTGCCATGGCCCGCGCCGCTGAGCGGATCGAACGGATCCTCGGGATGCCGGATTCCCGCCAGCCCGCGAAAAGTGTTGTGGCCATTGTGTTCTCGAACGGCCTCCGGCGGCAGGTGCCCCGCGGCGAGCAATTGTTCGATGAGCGGGCTCGGATCCTCGACCTCGTATTCCAGTGCGGCGGCCCAGAAATCGGCCAGGACCGGGGCGTCCGCGCTGTCGATGACAAGCTTCCAATTCAATGCCATACCGACTGTTATAGCGTCCCGGCGGGCGATTCACAGGAAACACCCAGCGCACATACAGCGTCACCGAGGTTGCCAACGCCACCATCTAGCCATGACGGTGTGGCACAACGATTCGGAACCGGGGCTGAGCGGGACGTGAACCTGCGGAAGACGCTGGCTCGGCGGGCCTCCTCGGTGCCGCTCCGAATCGGCTTGGTGGTGGCGATGGTGGCGCTCGCGGCACTGGTGCTCTTCGCCTCGGGGGTGGCGCTGACCTCCGCGTTATCGCGTTCGCTGACCTCGCGAACCGATGAGCAACTCTTCGACGCCGCGCGCGGCTGGGCGCAGCCGCGCGCGATGAAGCAGATCACCACCGAGGACGGTCGCGCGGTGTGGGTGCCCACCGATGCGCCGCGTCCGCCGCAACCTGTGAAGACGACGGGCGAACAGCCCCGCCGATTCTATGAACTGCGCAAGGGCCCGGACGGCACGGTGTATTCGGAATTCCTTGCCGGAGGCGATGATTCGACCCCCGCGCTGTCGGATCTGCACGGCGACGGCCCGGCCACGGTGCGCTCCACCGATGAGTCCATGCCGCGCTGGCGGGTGCTCACCATCGCCAACGAGTACGGCTCCACGACCATCGGCATCTCACTGGCCGAGAACCGCGAGACCATTTCCGGCCTGATCTATTTCGAACTGGCCACCGGCATAACGGCTTTGCTGGTGCTCGGCACCGGCGGCTATCTTGTGGTGCGCCGGAGTCTGCGGCCGCTGCGCCAGGTGGAGGAGACCGCCGCGGCCATCGCGGGCGGTGATCTGCATCGCCGGGTGCCGGTGCGCAATGTCGATACCGAGGTCGATCATCTGGCCCGGTCACTCAATGAAATGCTGGCCCAGATCCAGCACGGGGTGGCCGCGACCGAGGCGCAGGAGGAGGCCGCCCGGCGTTCGGAGGCGAAGATGCGCCGATTCATCGCCGACGCCAGCCATGAACTGCGCACCCCGCTGACCACCATTCGAGGTTTCGCCGAGCTCTACCGGCAGGGCGCGAGCGCCGACGCCGCCGGAATTCTCACCAGGATCGAGGCCGAGGCCGCGCGGATGGGGCTGCTGGTCGAGGATCTGCTCATGCTGGCCAGGGTCGACGCGAACCGCCCGTTCGAGCGAAAGCCGGTGGATCTGCTGACCATCGGTTCCGACGCCGTGCACAACGCCCAGGCCATCGCCGCGCGCCAGCAGGCCACCGCGGACGCACCGGCCCGCCCGATCAAGCTCGAGGTGTGCCCGGGGGAGGGCACTCTCCAGGTCGTCGGCGATGAGGCCCGTTTGCGGCAGGTGCTGGCGAATCTGGTCGGCAACGCCCTGACCCATACGCCCGCCCCGGCCCCGATCACGGTGCGGCTCACACCGTCTCCCGATGAGGTCCGGATCGATGTCGAGGACAAGGGGCCGGGCCTGGCCCCCGATGCCGCTATGCGGGTCTTCGAACGTTTCTATCGCACCGATTCCTCGCGCACCCGCGCCAGCGGCGGCACCGGCCTGGGCCTGTCCATCGTGCAGGCCCTGGTGGCCGCGCACGGTGGCCGGGTGACGGTCGACACCGCCCCGGGCGCCGGTGCGACCTTCACGGTCCGGTTGCCGCGGGAGGTGCCGCCGGGCACGCCCGCCACGAGCTGACGCCGAGCCGCGATCGCGGCGTTTTCGCCCTCGGATACCCGCAGGTAGAGATCAATTCGGACTGATTACGTTTTGATAACGAACGAGTGGGTACTCGGTATCTGTCGGATTCGTAGAGAAGTGAGGAACTTCATGAACGAGGCGATAGCCACCAAGGACAGCTATGACGATATCGAGGTGCGGTTCACCGAATGGTCGCAGCTCGATCGTGCTGACCCGCACTGGGAGGTGCTGCGCGAACGCATCATCGAACTGTGCCTGCCGCTGGCCGAGCATATCGCGCGCCGGTACAAGGGCCGCGGTGAGGAATTCGACGATCTGCACCAGGTGGCGTCGATGGGATTGGTGGCGGCCGTCGACCGCTTCGATGTGACGCGCGGGAGCTCGTTCCTGTCCTTCGCGGTGCCGACGGTAATGGGTGAGGTGCGGCGGCATTTCCGCGATAACACGTGGTCGGTGCGAGTTCCGCGCAGTGCCAAGGAATTGCAGGGGCGTATCGCCCCGGCGGTCGAGGTGCTGGCGCAACGGTTGGAGCGCATGCCCACCGCGCGGGAGATCGCCGCCGAACTCGAGGTCGAATTGGCCGAGGTCACCAAGGCTTTGGTGGCACGCAATGCGTATCAGGCGAGTTCGCTCGACGCGACCCGCGATAGCGAATCCGGAGAATCCCCGCTGGTCGCCACGCTCGGTGCGGAGGAGCCGTCCTATCGGCTGCTGGAGAACGCGCTCGCGGTGGGCCCGCTGCTGGCGAAATTGCCCGCGCGCGAACGCCAAATTCTGCACTGGCGCTTCTTCGAGAATCGGACCCAGTCCGAGATCGGCCAGCGATTGGGCGTCTCGCAAATGCAGGTTTCGCGATTGCTCACGCGCACCCTGTCCGACCTGCGTGAACAGGCACTCGGCCCGGAAGAGTTCGCGCGCACCGCGTAATCCGGCCGCCACGCACGCACGGTGCCGGCGCTCCGGTCCATACGGTTTCCTGGGAACGACTCACAGCTTCGTCTGTTACGGTCTCGCGGCCGACTCAGGGCAGAACGAGGTTGGAGGCGCAGTTCTATTGCACGGCAATACTTCCGGGATTCAGAATGGCCGGGGTGCGCACCGGCGCCAGCCCGCGATCAAGGTACTGCGCGGTCGCGCGGTGATAGCCGCGGTGGCCGCGGGCGCGGCGGTGGCCGCCACGCAGGCCGGTATGCAGCAGGCGCATGAACAACCGGCGGACACGTCCGCCACCGAGGAGTTGGCGGCCTTACAGCCGGCCACCCTGGATGGCACGGATGCGCATTTCCCGGAGATTCTCGATGCCGCCCAGGTGGAGAATCCCGAAGACTTCCAAGACATTCTGCGCAATGGCGAGCAATTCGAGGCCGATATCGCGGCCCGCGCCGCTTCGAAACTGCGCCCGCTGTTCGTGAAATTCGCCGAGGGCACCTTCACCTCGGGTTTCGGTTCGCGCTGGGGCGCGGAACATTTGGGCGTGGATATCGCCGCCCCGATCGGAACGCCGATCTACGCCGTCGAGGACGGCAAGGTGATCAGTGCTGGTCCGGCCTCTGGTTTCGGCATGTGGGTGCGACTTCAGCACGATGACGGCACCATCACCGTCTACGGGCATGTCGATACCGCGACGGTCGATGTGGGTCAGCGGGTGCTGGCGGGTGATCAGATCGCCACGGTCGGCAATCGCGGTTTCTCCACCGGCCCGCACTGCCATTTCGAGGTGTGGCTCAATGGCGCGGACAAGGTCGATCCGCTGCCGTGGCTGGCCAGTCGTGGCATTTCGCTGGGCCCCGAACGGGATTGACCGCCCCGGTGGCCGCCCGCGTCGAGCGGGCCACCGGCGGCGATCGTGGTCAGGCCGTGCGCACGCGCAGCTGATCCGCCCACCGCAGCGCGGGTTCGATCAATCGCGCGGCGACCGGTCCCAGTACGGCCATGATCAGCACGTAGGTGGTCGCGAGCGCCGCGAACGCGGGCGGCACCGCCCCGTACGCGACCGCGAGACCCGCGATGACGATGGAGAATTCACCGCGCGCCACGAGCGCCGATCCGGCGCGAGCGCGTCCGTAGCGGGAAGCCCCGGCCCGCCCGGCCGCCCACCATCCGGTCGCGATCTTGGTTCCGGCGGTGAGCACCGCCAGCACGATCGCCCAGCCGAGCACCGGCGGAATACTCGCCGGATCGGTGCTGAGCCCGAACAGTACGAAGAACAGCGCCGCGAACAGATCGCGCAGCGGTTCCAGCAGTTTGGTGGCATTGTGCGCGGTGGAATCGGAGATGGCGATACCGAGCAGGAACGCCCCGACCGCCGCCGAAACCTGTAGCGCGGAAGCGATTCCCGCGATCAGCAGGGCGGAGCCGAGCAGTTTGAGCAGGAAGATCTCCCGGTCTTGGCTGTCGACGATCTTGGAGACGTATTTGCCGTAGCGCAGCGCGACCACCAGCACCACAGTGACCGCGGTGAGCGCGATGGCGACCGTCTTCATACCCGCCGCGAATCCGGCCCCGGCCAGGATGGCGGTGAGCACCGGCAGATATCCGGCCATCACCAGATCCTCGAACACCAGGATCGACAGAATCGTCGGGGTCTCCCGGTTGCCAAGTCGCCCAAGGTCATTGAGCACCTTGGCGACGATTCCGGAGGAGGAGATATAGGTGACGCCCGCCATGGCGACCGCCCCGGTGGCTCCCCACCCCAGGATCAGCGCCACCGCTACGCCGGGCACCGCGTTGAGTACCAGATCCACCACGCCCGCGGCCCAGGAGCTGCGCAGCCCGGTCACCAATTCGCTTGCGGTGTATTCCAATCCGAGCAGCAGGAGCAGCAGTACCACGCCGATCTCGCTGGCCAGTTCGATGAACTGGTCCACATGCTGCAATTCGATCAGCCCGCCGGTGCCGAACACCAGCCCGCCGATCAGGTACAGCGGGATCGGTGACATCCCGATCCGCGCCGCCAATCGTCCGAGCAATCCCAATCCGAAGAGCACCGCGCCCAGTTGAACCAGTGACAGTGCGGTTTCATGCGCGACCATTCAGCTCAGCCGTCCGTGAGATCGCGGCCGGCTGGGCCGGAGGTGATCATCTTCAACTCGAACAGTGCTACGAACGAGCGCAATATCTGTGTTGCTGCAATATTCACGCCCCAACCCTAATCGGGCAAAACGGGCGAGGGGTGATTGTGGTGGTAGAAGGGCTATGCGCTGGACCGGACCCGCGCCCGTCCGGCCTGCTCCCGGATGAACTTCCCGGCCTGTTCGAGGGCGTCCGCGGCCTCGGGCAGGAACGACCAGAACAGGTGGAAATTATGGGTTTCCACCGGATAGAGCTCGAGCCGGGCCCGCACCCCGTGCGCCTGGGCGTGGTCCAGGAGTTGATGCGCGTCGGTGAGATGCGAGTCACCCGTGCTCGCCTGGATGAGCAGCGGCGGCAAGCCCGTCAGATCGGCCAGCAACGGGGCGACGATCGGATCATCGTCGCGATGCCCGGCCAGATAGTCGGGCACGATGCGGCGGTGGAAATGCGCCCCGGACACCTTCCCCGGCTGCGCGTCCGGTAGCTGGGCATCGAGTGTTCCGCAGTGCAGATCGATTCCGGGGCAGAGCAATACGACGCTCGCGGGCTGCGGCAGTTGTTCCTCGCGCAGTCGCAGCAGGACCGATATGGTCAGGTGCGCACCGACCGAATCGCCTGCGAGCGTGATGTTCTCGGCCTCGACACCGGTATCGAGCAACCAGCGGTAGGCGCTCACGGCGTCGTCGACGGCCGCCGGGAACGGATGTTCCGGCGCGAGGCGATAATCCGGGATGAGCGTGCTGCTGTTCGCGGCGACGGTGAGCGCACCGGCGAGCGAGCGGTAGCCGAACGCCGAGCCCGCGATATACCCGCCGCCGTGCAGATAGAGCACCGTGGTGTCGTTCGGTTGTTCGGTCCGCACCAGCAGACTCGGCACCCCGCCCGCGTTGGCCGGTCGCACGGTGACCTCCGGCGGCGGCGGGAATTGCGCGTGCAGGTCCTCGTAAGCCGTTCGCAGCACCCCCAATTCGGGATCCGGATCACCGAAAGGCTCCCAGTACTGCGCGATTCGCGCCAGCAGCTCCCCGCCGACCGCCCGGGTTGCCGATACCGCCTCGTCCACATCGTCGAGAATGCGCCGTGCGCGATCGAGCAGCGCCTCCCCGGCCAGCGTCAGCTCCACCCGATGCGTGGTGCGCCGCAACAGATCACAGCCCACCAGGCGTTCCAGTCCCCGAATCTGCCTGCTCAGTGCGGGTTGTGAGACGTACAGGCGGGTGGCTGCCCGGCCGAAATTGAGTTCCTCGGCGACGGTGACGAAGGCTCGCAGGTGGCGCAACTCGATCGCATCGGGCGCTTTGGGGAGCGGGGTCGGGCTTCCGGCCGTGTTCTCGCCGGTCTGGACGTTCATGATCGTCAGTATTGCCCAGATCCGGTGCGAGCGGTCATGCCGTGGACGCAAGACTGTTATGCGCATTCGGACCTTCCTTCGGTCGCGGGGCCGATGCGAATGTTCTGGCATGCCTTCCACCCCGGCCCGCCACCGGGTCGCCGACCTGCGATTGCGGTCCGCGATCGTCGACCGCGGCTCTCGTATCTATTGGCCCGGTCCCACCGGCCCGCCGCGCGCACTGCTGACGCTGTTCGAGGTCGGTCCGTCGAACCGATCGATCGATCTCGACGCGCTGTGCCGAACCTTGAGCGCCGCAGGCGATTTCGTCGTCCTCGCGGTGCGATACGACCTGCTGCCCGAGCAGCGCGCCGCCGTAGAGCGCGATGCCCTGCGCACCCTCGAATGGGCCGCCGAACACGCGGCGGACCTGTCCGCCGATCCGGACCGCCTGCTGATCGGCGGTCGCGGTGCGGGCAGCGCCGTCGCCACCGCCGTGCGCAAGCTCGCACATGAACAGGGCTGGCCACCCATCCTGCGCCAGTTGATGATTCCCACCCTTTAGGAGCACCCGATGAATACCACCGCCCGTACCGTCCTGATCTCCGGCGGCAGTATCGCCGGTCTGACCCTCGCATACTGGTTGCGCCGCTACGGATTCGAGGTCACCGTCGTCGAACGCGCACCCGCCCCGCGTCCCGGCGGGCAGGCCGTGGATCTGCGCGGCGTCGCCAAGGAGGTCGCCCAGCGCATGGGCATCCTGCCCGAGATCGAGCGGGCCCGCGTGCACGAGCGCGGTCTGGCCTATGTCGACGCCGCCGGTGACTGGTCGGCGAGTATGTCCGCCGAACTCTTCGATGGTGAGGGCGCGGTCGCCGAGATCGAGATCCTGCGCGGTGATCTCACCGATATCCTCTATGCCGCAGCGCGATCCGGTGTCGAGTACCTCTTCGACGATACGATCACCGAGCTGCGCGAGACCGCGGACGGCGTGGTGGCCGACTTCGGACGCCATGCCTCGCGCGTCTTCGATCTCGTCGTCGGCGCGGACGGTCTGCACTCCACGGTGCGCCGCCTGGCCTTCGGTCCCGAATCCGAATTCGTCCGGCATCTGGGTGCGTACCTGTCCTACTTCACGGTGCCCGTGGAGGGCCTCGACCTCGAGGACTGGTTCCTGATGTACAACGCGCCCGGTGGCCTGCTCGCCGCCATCCGGCCGGAGGGACCGGCCAGTGCCAAGGCCATGTTCGGTTTCAAGGCAACGGATCTGGTGTACGACCGGCACGATCAGGCGGGGCAGCAGCGCATTCTCGCCGAGCGGTTCGGTGAATTGGGCTGGCACGTACCGCGATTGCTCGAGGTGATGGATCAGGCCCCGGACTTCTTCTTCGACACCATCAGCCAGACCCGGATGGACAGCTGGTCCCGCGGCCGGGTCGCCCTGATCGGTGATGCGGGCTACTGCGGCTCCCCGCTCTCGGGCAACGGCACCGCGATGGCCATGGTCGGTGCGTACGTCCTGGCCGGTGAATTGGCCCGCTCGCGCGATGACCACCGGGCGGCCTTCGACCGCTATCAGCAGGAACTGCGCCCGTACGTGACCGAATGCCAGAAGCTGCCGCCGGGCGGTGTGAATGGTTTCCTGCCCGGTAGCCGGGCGGCCATCCGCATGCGCAATCTCTCGGTCCGGGTGATGACCTCGAAGCCCATGCGCGGCCTCATGTCGAAGCAGTTGCAAAAGGCCGACGCCATCACACTGCACGATTACACGGATTTCGAGGCCCTGACACAGGGAAATTAGCTGACAATGCGCTGATGGGTAACGCGGCGTCGCGAATGCCCGATATGGTCGGCAATGCTCGAGTCTGGTCCCTACCACCGCAGGAGATCTCCACGATGGCTTTGCGAACCACGATGGCTTTGAGAACCACACCGGCTTTGAGAACCACCCTGGGTTTGTTCGCGATCATCGGTGCCGCGGCGGGGATGGCATCAACGGGAGTCGCCGCTGCCGATCCGGTCTCCATCCCCTTTCAGATAAATCCCGCTCCGTTCGGCAATCCGAACGGCAGCTTCGATGCCCCCGCGATGCGATGCGCGGCGGTGGTCGGTGATCAGCCCGGCGTAGTGCTGATCACCGGCGACAAACCCGGCGGCTGGGGCTGCCCCCTGTCGGCCGGGGTCAACTGGATCAACCTCGCCACCGGAGCCACCGGCGCGGCTCAACTGTCCAACGGCCTCAACGGCATTCCCGCCGCCGCGACGCTCAATACCGGTGGGGGACAGGTCGCTTTGATCCTCAATCCCGTCGGCGGCGGCATCGTCACTCCCGGTCTGGCGACCTTCTTCGTACCGTAGGGCGGCATTCGGCTGCGGCGCTTAGCGATTCAAGCGCAAGATGGGGTGAACAGAAAGTGGACCGGACATCACATTTTCTGTTCACCTTCCGTATGTTTCGGATATCTTGGCTATACAACTTTCGGGCCGAATGTATGTACGTGTTGCCGGGATCGTGATCGATTCCCGGTATTTGATCGAACGCTGGACCGGGAGTCGCTCGTGCGCATCGCATCTGCTCGCAATATTGGAATCTGTCTCGTCGCAGGGGCTTTGGTCCTGAGCATGGGAGCCTGCACCAAGAAGTCCGAGACGGCGGCGAGCAGTGCCGCCACCGCCACCTCGGCCGCGGACCTGGGTGGGATGGACGCGTTGATCGCCGCCGCCAAGAAGGAGGGGACGCTCAATCTCATGGCGCTGCCACGGGATTGGGCGGGCTACGGCGAACTCATGGACAATTTCGCCGCCAAGTACGGCATCAAGGTCAACGATGACAACCCGGGCGCGAGCAGCGCCGATGAGATCAATGCCATCAAATCACTGAAGGGGCAGGATCGCGCGCCGGACGCGGTGGACGTGGGCACCTCGTTCGCCATCAGCGGGGCCAAGGAAGGGCTGTACGCGCCCTACAAGGTGACCGGCTGGGCCGATATCCCGGATTCCCAGAAGGCTTCGGACGGAACGTGGTTCGCCGATTACGGCGGCTACATGTCGATCGGCTGCGATTCGGCCAAGGTGCAGGTGTGCCCGACCACCATCGCCGATCTGATCAAACCGCAGTACAAGGGTCAGGTCGCGCTCAGCGGTGATCCGCTCAAGAGCAATTCCGCGCTCATGGCGGTGTGGACGGCCGCGCTGGCCAACGGCGGTTCGCCGGACAATATCCAGCCCGGTATCGAGTACTTCGGAAAGCTCAAGGCGGCAGGCAATTTCGTTCCGGTCAAGGCGACCGCGGCGACCGTGCAGTCCGGTGAGACCCCGATCATCATCGACTGGGACTACCTGAACGCGGGCATCGCGCAGACCACCTCGAACACCGGTGTGAAGTGGACGGTCGCGGTCTCCACCGATGCCACCATCGGTGGCTACTACGCGCAGGCCATCAGCAAGACCGCACCGCATCCGGCCGCGGCGCGCCTGTGGCAGGAGTACCTGTACAGCGATGAGGGTCAGAACGGCCTGCTCAAGGGTTTCGCCCGCCCGGTGCGCCTGCCCGCCATGCAGAAGAGCGGCAAGGTCGATCCGGCGCTGACCAAGGTGCTGCCCGCGCCCAGTGACAAGGCGGTCTATCCGACCGACGATCAGGCCGCCAAGGCCAAGGATGTCATGACCCAGAACTGGGCGAACACTGTCAAATGAGTTCCACGGCCCGTTCGGCCCGAGCCCTGCGCTGGCTCGGGCTCGTTCCGTTCCTCGCCTACGTCGGCGTGTTCTTCCTGCTGCCCACCGGCGTGATCGCGTATTCCGCGTTCCAGGTGGGCGATAGCGGAAATACCGGTTTCGGCACCGCGAATGTGGCGGCGGCGCTCAAGGGCGCGTACCTCACCGGTTTGAAGAACAGCGTCGTGCTGTCGCTCGTGGTCGCGGTCATCGCGGCGGTGCTGGGTATCGTGCTGGCACAAGCGATTTCGAGCGGACGCGGGCAGTTGCTGCAACGCGCGGTATCCACCTCGGCCGCGGTGCTGGCGAATTTCGGCGGTCTGCCGCTGGCGTTCCTGTTCGTCGCGGCGATCGGCAATGCCGGCGTGCTGACGAAACTGGTGCAGGATCACCTGGGCGTCTCGCTTCGCGATGATCTGCACTTCGATCTCTACTCCCAGATCGGCGTGCAGTTCGTCTACCTGTATTTCCTTGTCCCGCTGATGGTTCTGGTGATCACACCCGCGCTGGAGGGCCTGCGGCCGGAATGGCGCGAGGCGGCCGAGAGTCTGGGCGCGCGCGGCTGGCAGTACTGGCGCTATGTCGCGGGTCCGGCACTACTGCCGCATTTCCTGGGCAGTGTGGCGCTGCTGTTCTGCACCTCGTTCTCCTCCTTCGCGACCGCCGATGCGCTCACCAACGGCACCCTGGCGATCACGCCCCTCCAGATCGAGAGCGCCGTCTCGGGCAATGTCCTTGTCGGACAGGAGAATCTGGGCGCGGCCATGGCTCTGAACATGATCGTGGTGGTGGTGCCGCTGACCCTGCTCTACCAGTACATGCAGAACAGGACCTCCCGATGGCTACAGTGACCGATCCCGCCGTGGTGCTGGGTGGCGCTGCGGGACAACCGAATTCGGGACCTCGGCGCGGTATCTCGCGCCCGACGGCGTACTGGCGGTGGATCGTGCTCGGCCTGGCCGGGCTCTATTTCATCGGCCCGTTCGCGGTGGCGTTCTGGTTCACCATCCACGACAAGAACGGGGTGAGTTTCCGCGCGTACGGGCACATCCTGTCCGCCGGTGGGCTCACCGACGCCCTGGGCACCTCATTGGCGCTGGGCCTGATCGCGGTGGTGATCACCCTGGTGCTCATGGTGCCCACCATGCTGCTGGTGCACCTGCGATTACCCGCCGCGCGCCCGCTGGTCGAGCTGTTATCGCTACTGCCCCTGGTGATTCCGCCGGTCGCCCTGGTGGTGGGCGTGCGCAGTGTGCTGTCGTGGGGCAATAACAGCGATTACGTGGAAGTGACCCAGGTCTTCACCGCGCTACAGCGGCAACCGCTTTCGCTGATTCTGGCCCTGGTCTACGTGGTGATCGCGTTGCCGTTCACCTTCCGGGCCCTCGATGCCGGAATCCGCGGTTCGCGGATCGACGTGCTGGTCGAGGCCGCGCAGAATCTCGGCGCGGGCTGGTTCACGGTGCTGTGGCGGGTGGTGCTGCCCGCGCTGCGCACCTCCATCCTGAACGCGGCCTTCCTGACCTTCGCCCTCGTCATGGGGGAGTACACGATCGCGAAGATCCTGATCTTCCGGACCTTCCCGGTGTGGCTGGCGCAGTCGGCCAATACCGACGGTCAGTTGCAGGTCGCACTGTCCATTCTGAGCCTGGTGCTGACCTGGCTCGTCCTGCTCATCGTCGTCTCGATCGCCGGTCGATCCCGGAAGGAATCCCGATGACCGCCCAGACCGTTCCCGAAATCAGCAGCACCGCGGTGAGTTTCGCCGATGTGCACCGGCACTACGGTGCGGTGCGCGCGCTGGACGGGCTCACCCTCGATATCGAACCGGGTGAATTCATCGCCCTGCTCGGTCCCTCGGGCTGCGGTAAGACCACCGCGCTGCGCATTCTCGCCGGATTCGATCACCCGAGTTCGGGGCAGATCCTGGTCGGTGGCCGCGATGCCGCTTCGATCCCGGCGAACAAGCGCGATATGGGCATGGTCTTCCAGTCCTACAGCCTCTTTCCGACCATGTCGGCGCAGGACAATGTGGCGTTCGGGCTCGGCCTGCGCGGTCGGCCCGCCAAGCGGCGGCGCGAGCGGGCGCGCGAACTCCTGGATATGGTCGGCCTCGCCGAACATGTGACGAAGTATCCGCATCAGCTCTCCGGCGGACAGCAGCAGCGCGTCGCACTGGCGCGAGCGCTCGCCATCGCACCCCGGGTGCTACTGCTCGATGAGCCGCTCTCGGCCCTGGATGCCAAGGTACGCCAGCAATTACGCGAGGAGATTCGCCGCATCCAGCGCGAACTCGGCGTGACCACCGTCTTCGTCACCCATGACCAGGAGGAGGCGCTGGCCATCGCGGACCGGGTCGCGGTCATGCGCAATGGCCGCATGGAACAGTGCGCGAGTCCCGATCAGGTGTATCAGCGGCCCGCGACGCCGTTCGTCGCCGAATTCGTCGGCACCATGAATCGGATTCCGGCGATCGCCGTGGACGCCACCCATGTCCGGGTGGGGGAGCAGGTGCTGGTGTGCGACGGTGAGTCCACACCGTCGGGTGAGGTGACCGTACTGGCCCGCCCGGAAGCGGTGCTGGTGCACGAATCCCCGGACGGCACAACGACTGTGAAGTCCGGAACGTTCTTCGGCGCGACCACCCGCTTGCGCCTGACCCGGCCCGACGGTCTGGAACTGCTCGCCGATGTGGCCAGCCACCGTGCCGCCGAGCTGACCCCCGGCACCCGGGTCGAGGTCTCGCTGCTGGACCGGCCGGTGCTGCTGGCCGCGGATTCGCGTTGAATACAGTTGCCGTGTGACCACTGAGCATCCGAAGGTTCCCCGCTACCGGGAGATCGCCGAGCAATTGCGCGCGGCGATCGAGAACGGTGAGTTCGCCGACGGATCCGCACTACCCTCGGAACATCGCCTCAGCGAACGCTACGGGGTATCGCGCGGCACCATCCGCCATGCGTTCGCGTTCCTGCGCGCCTCCGGTGTGGTCTCCTCACGCCAGGGCGCGCGCCGCCAGGTGCTGAGCGGTCCGCGCGCGCAGCCCATGACCGAACTGGTGAGCTTCGCCCGGTGGGCGCGCAGCATCGGTGAGACCCCGAGCAGCAGCACGGTCGGGACCGCGAGTGTGCTGCCCTCGGACGAAGTGCGCGAAAAGCTGGGTTTGGCCAAGGGCGAGAACGCTTTCCACGTCGAACGGGTGCGGCTGCTGAGCGGAACCCCGACCATGCTGGAGAACACCTACTATCCCGAACGGCTCGCCGAGCCGATTCTGGCCATGGATCTGGACGCCGAATCCATCACCGATCACCTGGAGAACTACGGCATCGTCTTCGCCGACGCCGAACACTCCATCGATGCCATCGCCGCACCCGCCCGCACCGCCGGACTGCTCGGAATCCGCACCGGCACACCGCTATTGCGCACCATCCGGCGCACCACCGATCCCGCGGGTGAGGTGCTGGAGTGCTCGTTCGACACCTATGTCGGTTCGGCCGTCGCGTTCGTGGTGCGCAATTCGGTGGCCGCGGGCGCGGTCAGCCGGGTCAGGTCGCTGCTGGCGACCTGAGCGTGCGATCCAGGGCGTCGATCTCGGCGCGGAAGTCCGCCAGCGCAGGTATCGGCGCGTCCGGATCCTTTCCGGCATCGTCGAATCTGCGCAGGGCGGTGGCGGATTCGCAGTGCGGCTCGGCCGCGAAGGCCGCGAGTTCGCTGGCGCTCATCTGCCCGCCCTGTACCGACATGGTGTATTTCGAGGCGGCCGAGAGCCGGTCGTAGTAGTCCGGGTCGGTCCCGCACAGATACCGTTTGGCCGCGACGTGCAACCGCACCGGTTCGGTGACATCGGCATCGAACCATTGCGAAAGCCACTGCGCCGCAATGAGATCATGGCGGTTATCGGTGCCGCGCATGAGTTCACGCCCGCTCATCGCACCGGAGAAGTGCCCGACATCGTGCACCAGCGCCGCCACGATCAATGCCGCCGATGCGCCGGATTCGCGGGCCACCCGCGCGGTTTGCAGCATATGGGTGGCCATCGACACCTGTTCGCCGAGATAGTCCGCCGCACCCTCGCTCTCGAAGAGTTCGGTCAGGACGTGATACGCGGAGGTCATCGCGCGTGCTCCTCGAGTCGGCGCAGGGTGCTGGTGAGTCCGTCCAGATCGGCGTACGCGCCCTGCAGGTGGCGGCCACCGGCGGCGGCGAACGCCGTACGGGCGTGCAGTGCGCGGGTGTTGTCGAAGATCAGGCAGTCGCCGCTGTCCAGGCGGAAATTCAGGCGTGCCGCCGGTGCGTAGAGCAGTTCGGCGAAGGCGCGATACGCGGCGTAGAACGCGCGCACCCGGGCCGGTTCGGCGAGCGGTACCGCCATGGACCGATTATTGAACCGGATCTCGCGAATGCGCTGTTCGGCATCGAGTCCGATGAGCGGCACCATCGCGCCGAGCCGGGTTCCGTCACCCTCGTACCGGTAGGCGACCGGGGTCGAGGTGAGGACATCGAAGGCGGCGCGATCGGTCCGGCGCAGCGTGGCGGCGGCGGCGAACCCGTCCACCAGTCCCGAATCGCCGCCCTCGGCCGCGTTGTGCAGGCAGAGCAGCAATTGCAGGGTGGGGACCGGCTCCCGATAGGGATTATCGGTATGCGGTGTGATGGCCAATCCCGTGAACGCCAGGTTCACCGGATTCGGCTCGACTCGCACATCGAAAATGCGCCCGTAGTTGGTCTCGCGCACATATCCGAAGGTATCGGCGACCGCGGTGACCTGTCCGGCCGCGGCCGGAACACCGTGCAGCAGTGCGAATCCCCACTCCACCACCTGGCGCAGTGCGGGCGCGGGATCGTTCAGATAGCTCTCCCATGCGATCGGCTCGAGCGCGGCCGCGTCGCGGGCGTCGATCCAGAGTCGTTTGGCGCGTTCGCTGCGCAGATCGAGGTTCGCGATCCGGTCGGCGTCACCCAGCAGCGATTCCAGGGGGAACGAGGTCTGATGGTCATCGGGGGAGAACCGCACCCGCAGACGGCCATCGGCGACAGTCGCCTCGGCGACCCGGATATCGGCGGGCAGGTCGACGATATCGAACAGCCGCTGCCCGCTCAGCACGTCCCGGCTGTCCGCGTCGGGTGCGTTGTCCCGCAACCAGATTGCGGGTATGTCAATGGTGTCGCCACCGGTTGTGAGCCGCACATCACCGCCGATCACAGCAGCCTCGACCCCGCACCCGCTCGAAACTTGGCTATACATGTTTGGGAGTATGGCACAGCTCGGACACACTGGGTGGTCGCGTTCTGAACTTCGAGTGAACAGCTGCGCGGAGCCGTAGCCGACGGCCCGGCGGCGACTGAAAATACGTGGGTGAGTGCAGAACTGATCGTGCTTCTGATCGTGATCATCACCGCGTTGGCTTTCGATTTCACCAACGGTTTTCATGACACCGCCAATGCGATGGCGACCTCGATCGCCACCGGGGCGCTCAAACCGCGAGTGGCCGTGGCCATGTCGGCGGTCCTCAACTTGATCGGCGCTTTTCTTTCCGTCGAAGTGGCCAAAACCGTCTCGGGCGGGCTGCTCAATATCGGCAATGTCCACCATATGGAATTGCTGCACATAGTCTTCGCCGGTCTGGTCGGCGGAATTCTGTGGAATCTGTTCACCTGGCTGTTCGGAATTCCGTCCAGCTCCTCGCACGCGCTGTTCGGCGGCCTGATCGGTGCGGCCGTTGCGGCGCTGGGCGCGAGCGGGGTGATCTGGACCGGCAATGAGAAGACCGGCCTGATCAGCAAGATCATCGTTCCGGCGGCGCTGGCCCCGTTCGTCGCGGCCATGGTGGCCGCGCTGGGCACCTTCCTGATCTACCGGCTCACCCGCACCGCGAACAAGAAGAAGGTCTCCGACGGCTTCCGCTGGGGCCAGATCGGTTCCGCCGGTTTGGTTTCGCTCGCGCACGGCACCAATGACGCGCAGAAGACCATGGGCGTGATCTTCATGGCATTGGTCGCGCACGGCACCTTCACCAATGGCGACGATATTCCGCTGTGGGTCAAGGTCTGCTGCGCGCTGGCAATTGCCGCGGGCACCTATCTGGGCGGCTGGCGGATTATCCGCACGCTCGGCAAGGGTCTGGTGGAAATCGATTCCCCGCAGGGTTTCGCGGCCGAGACATCCTCGGCGGCAATCATTCTCACCTCGGCGCAATTCGGCCTGCCGCTCTCGACCACGCAGACCGCCACCGGCTCGATTCTGGGTACCGGGCTCGGTAAGCCGGGCGCGGAGGTGCGCTGGGGGGTCATGGGACGCATGGCGCTGGCCTGGTTGTTCACCCTGCCGCTGGCGGGTCTGGTGGGCGCGCTGTGCTGGTTCATCGCCGATCTGTTCGGCGGACTCGGCGGCGTGCTGGTCGATTTCGCGCTGCTGATCGCGGTGTCCGGCTACATCTACCTGCGGTCCCGGCGCAATCCGGTCGGCACCGACAATGTCAATGACGAATGGGAGGGCGGGCTCGCACCGTCTTCGGATATCAAGACCGGCGCGACGGTCTGAGGAGCCACGATCCATGCATACAGTTACCGCCATCGCGAAATCCCTCGGCGAAGTCACCCTGATCGCGCTGCTGCTCGGTGTCGGATTGCCGCTGATCTTCTCGGTCGGCATCCGGTTCTGGGCGACCGACGAACCCGCCACCGCCAATGGCGCTCCCGCCGTGCGCAATCCGGCCGTACAGGCGGTCGCCTACCTCTGCTTCGCGATCGTGGTCATCGCGGTCGGGCTCGGAATCCTGTACATCGCCAAGGATTTCATCAGCCACTCGTTCGATATCCAGCTCTTCGGCGCCAAACCTCCCAAGAAATGAAGCCATGACATCGAATACGTCAATCCTGGGTTCGGTGCTGCGCTGGCTGCGCGCCGGATACCCGCAGGGCGTTCCGTCCGAGGACTATCTCGCCCTGCTGGCGGTGCTGCACCGCCGGCTCACCGAGACCGAGATCGGCCTGCTCGTGGACCAATTGACCGCCGAGGACACCGACGGCATCATCGAGCGCGCGGAAATCGAAGCGGCCATCCGGCGGCTTGCGCATGAAACGCCGGGGGACGACGATATCAATCGAGTCGCCGCGCGGCTCGCCGCCGCCGGGTGGCCGCTGGCACACCCGTCCGAAGCCTGATCACTTTCGCGAAACCGGAGACCAATGGCGCTGTCTGGTGTGCTCGCCCGAATTCTGGCCTGGCTCAGGGCCGGATATCCCCAGGGCGTGCCGGATACCGATTACATTCCGCTGCTGTCGCTGCTCGCGCAGCGGTTGCCCGAGGACGAAGTTCGTCAGGTGGCGGACGCACTCGTGCGGCAGGGAGCGATTCCGGCGGATAAGATCGACGCCGGGGTCGGGATCACCAAAGTCACCGACGATATGCCTTCCGAAGCCGATATCGCGCGGGTGCGCGCGCATTTATTGGCTTCGGGATGGCCCGTCGACGACAATTGGAACGAGCCCGGAAACCCCTGAGCTACAACCACTTGATGCGCCGGAACAGCACCAGCAATCCGGCGCAGAGGGTGAACATCAGCGTCAGTACCGCCGGATAACCCCATACCTGATGCAGTTCGGGCATATGCTCGAAATTCATCCCGTAGATTCCGGCGATCATGGTCGGCACCGCGGCGATGGCGACCCCCGCCGAGATCTTCCGCATATCGGTGTTCTGCTGTACCGCGGTCTTGGCGACGGCGGCATTGACCAGGGCGCTGAGCGTTTCGTCGAAATCGCGAATACGTTCGGTGACCGCGGTGTGGTGGTCGGCGACATCGCGCAGATACCGCCGAACCTCTTTGGGCAGTGGGGTTTCGGGGCGGCCCAGCAATTGCAGCGGGGTCGCCAGTGGGCTCACCGCGCGCCGTAATTCGACGATCTCGCGTTTGAGCTGGTAGATCGATTCGATCGAGACATGGCTGTTCGGGGAGAACACCACCTCTTCGACCGCGTCCACCTCGGCCTCGAGTTTCCGCGTCACCTCGACATAGGCGTCGACCACATAGTCGGCGATGGCGTGCAGCACCGCACCGGACCCCAAAGCCAGCCGTTTCGGGTCCGATTCCAATTCCTGCCGGACGCCGGCCAGTCCCGAATGTTCGCCCTGCCGCACCGCCACCACGAAATCGGGCGCGGCGAATACCACGACCTCCCCGGTCTGCACGATCTCGCTGACCGTATGCATTTCATGTTCGACATAGGCGACGGTGCGCATGATCAACATGAGGGTGTCGTCATAGCGCTCGGCTTTCGGCCGATGCGAACCCTCCAGCACATCCTCGACCGCCAGCGCGTGCAATCCGAAAGTCTGCGCTATATCGGTCATCTGGATATCGTCCGGATCGTGCAGACCCACCCACACGAATCCGTTCCCGCGCTTGCGCACCTCGGCCAATGCCGCGGTATGCGTGAAATGCCCCCGCAACCGCTCCCCGTCCACGTACACCGCGCAATCCACAATGGCGCGCGCGGTGGGAATGCGAATGCGCGGCAACGGTACGGCCGACCGTCGCCTCGGTCCGCGGAACGAGGGCAGCGGTGGAATTGCGGGCACGCCCCGATGCTATGCCGATCGGGGCGAAATCTCTTGGTGAGGGGGTGCGGGAACTATTTCGGGATCGGGTCGGCGAGATCGCAGCGCTGCAACTCGTAGCGTGGGATGCGGTCGATGCGGGTGTTCGCGAAGGTGAGTGCCTGCATGAGGTTGTGGCGGAAGCGGGTGAAGGTGAGTGGGGCGCGGACCGAGGCGAGTAGGTCCTGGGTGGTGGGGCAGGACAGCGCGGCGCGGGAGCGGGCCACCGCGGATTCCTCGATGTGCGCGGCCATCCACGGGTGCTTGTCGACGACGCCGGTATCGGCGACGACCCAGCTGCCGTTCAGGTTCTTATCGTGTCCGATGCGGCCGTCGGTGACCCGATCGGTATGCGCCGCAAGGGGATACGCCAGACCCATCGGATCGATGACGCGTACGTGCAACGGCAGGTTCATGCTCGTCATGCCGAGGTTCAGGAACAGCACGGTATGGCCCGCGCCGCCCTCGGGGACGGGTTGCGGCGGCGGGATGACGTACCAATAGGTTTGATCGGGCAGGTTGACGACGAGTCCGCCGTTGGGGGTGTCGCCGATATCGCGCAGCAGCGGGCGCATGCGGGGGTAATCGAGATAGTCCTCGGCCAGGATGGGATGGTCGTGACCGCCGTTGAGCACGTAGTAGATTCGCTCGTCGACGATACCGCTGGACCGGATCTCGGTACCGGAGGTGATGGCGGTGATATTGGCGGCGAACAGCGCCCAGCCCGCCGTACAGGCCAGGGTCACCAGCGCGATCACGGCGGTGCGATCACGGCCGAGGCGGATGGGCAGCACCATGACCGGGGCCAGGAGGCAGAACAGCTGGGGCAGCAGCATGCGGCCGTGCATGAAATCGCCGCCGACGCGGAGTTCATAGACGGTGAGCAGGATGCCGCTGCCGATCATGAGTGCGGCGATGGTGGCCGGTGCGCGCAATCGCCGTGCGGCCCAGCGGATTCGGCGCTCCCGGAGAGCCACCCCCGCCCAGATTCCCAGGATCAGCAGTGGCAGCCACAGCAGATACGGTCCGGCCAGATCCTGGAGGTAGATGAACCCCTGATGCCATTTCGCGCCACCGGCATCCTTGGCCACCGCGGTATTCGGGAACGGCAGCGCATAGTAGCCCATCCGCCAGATCTGATAGGCGATCGGCGTCAGACCGGCGACCACGCCGATCAACACCCGGAACATCCACGGCCGCAGCCGGGTTCGGGGGACCGGCGCGCAGCACAGCAGCAGTACCGCGAGCCCGCCGACCACGGTCAGTTCCGGGCGGATCAGCGGTGCCAGTCCGGCCCAGAACACCAACCCGAAAAACGCCGCGGGACGCACTGTTTCGGCCTGGGCCCAGCGCATCAGTCCCCACCACAGCACCGCCAGCCAGAAGATGACCAGGCAGTTCTCCAGTCCGGAGGTGGCGTAATCGCGGGCGGGCGGCAGGGCGATATAGACCAGCGCTCCGGCGGGGACCAGCAGGGTGGATCGCGTTCCGCCCCACAGCCTTCCCGCGCCCAGCATGGCGATGACCACCGCGAGCACCGACAGCGTGAGCGCGATCGTCAGGACGACGTATTCGAGCCGTCCCTGGGTCAGCCAGCTGAAGAACCACACGACATAGGTCCACGCCGTACTCGTATTGGTTTCGACGCGTTCGCCCATATTGAAGACCGGGCCATTGCCCGCCAGCAGATTCCGGACGGTGCGCAGCACGATCAGCCCGTCATCGGCGATCCAGCGGCGCTGCCACGCTCCGGCGGCGAAAAGTATTGCCACGAGCAGGATTCCACCGCCGAATACGATACGCGGCAGCTGCGGGAACGCGGCCGCGTGGTGCTCTCGCGGGGTACCGGTGCGCACGATCGGCAATTGCGCGGTGGCGGGCAGTCCCGGGTCGGCGACCGCATCGGGGGAGAGGGACAGCGTCATCGACTACTCCGATCATGGCGTCGGGCGATCACGTAGGCCGCCGTCACGATGAGCAGCAGCGGATAGCAACTCGCGTAGAACGGCACCGCCAGATACGACCACCAGTCCGGAATGTCGTCGCGCGGCAACATGAACAGCCCGATCCCGATCGGATGCGGGGACTCCGCCAGCGGCGGGCGGTCCGGATAGTTCCACCACCAGCAGAAGCTGATCGACAGCACCACCGCCGGCGCGATCCAGCGCTTCCGATCGGTCGTGGTGCAGACGTGCTGTACCGCGAGAATGAACAGCGGTACGAACCACACCCAGTGATGCCCCCACGAGAACGGCGACGCGCACGCCGAGGTCATGCCCGCGATGGTGATGGCCAGCAGATTCCGGCCGGTGCGATAGGCCAGGGTCGCGGCCGCCAGCCCGAGTGCGATCACCGGGATGACGGCGGCCAGCCACATCCACATAGGCGGGGTGTAGACGGTGCCGTAGGTGTGCGAGATGAACTTTCGCGCATCGGCGAACCGAAGCAGTTGCGCGACAATGCCATTGACCGATTGATTGCCCGGCGAGTCCACCGCTCCGATCCGCCCCGACGCGGTGACCTGCGCACTCCAGTACTTCCAGGAATCGGTGGGCCGGATCAGGAATCCGACCGCGATGGTCGCGGCGAATGTCCCGGCCGCGATGCCGAGCGTGCGCCACTGCCGCGTGCACGCCAGATACAGCAGGAAGAACGCCGGTGTCAGCTTGATACCCGCCGCGATCCCGACCCCCAGCCCGCGCAGCCGCGCGGTCGGCGGCCGGGTGAGATCCCAAACGATCAGCAGCACCAGGAACACATTGACCTGTCCGAGCCACAGCGTGGTGCGCACCGGCTCCAGCGCGGTGCACACCACCGCCAGCACGGTCGCGAAAATCCAGGTGCGCGTGCTGTTCTCGTACCGCAGCACCAGCAGGCAGCGCCCCACCAGCCCGATCAGCGCCGCCATGATCGCCACCCACCAGATCACCTTGGCCACGCTCACCCCGAAGAACGCGAGCGGTACGAACGTCAGCGCCGCGAACGGGGTATAGGTGAACTCCATCTCGAACACGACGGGCCCGCTGTACAGCGGCGTGCGTTCCAGCAGCGAGAGCCCACCCGCGCGATACACCTGCAAATCCAGCGCATTGCTGAACAGCCCGTAGTAGGGATTGCCCATCGGCATCGCGAACACATGCCACACCAGCACCGCCACCGCGGCGATCGCGACGACGATCATCATCCGATCGCTCACCACCGGCCGACCGGCGGCCCCGTGTTCTTCGGGTAGCTCCCCCCGCCGAGGCGAACGATCGGGCGCGAGTGTCCGCGTCGTAGTCCGCTGTGGGGCAGCCGTCACCGTCATCTCCTCTGCGAAAGATCCGAACTCGTCGATCCAGCCGAGGGCAGCAAAGGGCCCGCCGCGATATCTACTCGGCAGCGAAATGGGTATTCAATCGAGCGAATGCTAGCGGCAACCCACCCCCGAACCACGCCGCGAAACACCCCAAATCCGACGCTCCACCCCGGTTTCGACCGCATGTCGCGCGGCCGAACGATATTGCCCGTTTCGGCCGGTTCGGTGATGGATTCGATTCAGCGGGCGGGGAAGCGGAGGATGCGGTCGTCGCCGGTGTGGATGTCGCCGCGGCCGTCGGTGTTGGAGGTGGTCAGCCAGAGTGCGCCGTCGGGGGCGATCGCGACGGTGCGCAGCCTGCCGAGGTGGTTGGTCAATTGGGCGGTGGGGCGGGTTGGTGCGCCGTCTTGCAGGGGGAGGGTCCAGAGTCGTTCGCCGCGTAGGGCTGCCGCGTACATGGTGTTTCCGGCGATCGCGAGGCCGGAGGGGGAGGCGTCGGAGGGGGACCAGGTGATGAGGGGGTCGGTGTATTGGGGGTTGTTCGCTATGCCTTCGACGTCGGGCCAGCCGTAGTTGTGGGCCGGTTCTATGCGGTTGATTTCGTCGAAGCGGTTCTGGCCGAATTCGGTGGCGTAGAGGCGGCCTTCCGAATCCCAGGCGAGTCCTTGGACATTGCGGTGGCCGAGGCTGTAGACGGGGGAGCCGGGGGTCGGATTGCCCGGTGCGGGTTGGCCTTCGGGGGTGAGGCGCAGGATCTTGCCGTTGGGGCTGGACGGGTTCTGTGCCGCGGCACCGGTTCCGGCGTCGCCGGTGCCCGCGTAGAGCATGCCGTCGGGGCCGAAGGCTATGCGGCCGCCATTGTGGTTGGACGCCTTGGCGATTCCGGTGAACAGCACCTCGGGTTGGCCGTCGAGCCGGAAGCGCACGATGCGGTTATCGGTGTCGGCGGTGAAATAGGCGTAGATATAGCCGTTTTCGGCATAGGCGGGGGATACGGCGAGACCGAGCAGACCGCCCTCACCGGCGGCCGCCACACCGGGGACCCGGTAGACCTGTTCGGCGGGGGCTCCCGGGGTGATCCGGAGTATCACCCCGGAGTCGCGCTCGGCGACCAGCGCGCCGCCCTGCGGGAGGAAGGCGAGACCCCAGGGCACGTCGATGCCGTGGACGAGTTCCTCGGGCGCGGTGAGATCTATCGTTCCGCCGGACCGGCTCGGTGCGGTCGAGGTGGCCACCGCCGTCGGGCCCTGGGCCGTGGTGGGCTGATCATCGGAGCACGCGGCGATGAGGCTCGCCGATGCGCACACCGCCAGCAGCAGCGATAGTGACCGGAAATGCCTTGTGCGCCATGGGTGTCGCATACGGGGTCAATTCTGTGGTCGGGCCAGGTGGGTGGGGGCGAGGCGGCCGCGCAGGGTCACCGATTCGCCCACGGTCCAGTATTTCTGTTCGGCGGCGTCGGCCGCATCCACGGTGGCCCCGGAGCCGAGGACCCGGTTGTCCTCGGATTTGGCGAGTTCGCACAGGCGGGCGGCCTCATTGACCGCATCGCCGATGACGGTGAACTCATAGCGGCGGTGCGCGCCGACATTGCCTGCCACCACACGGCCCGCCGCGACGCCGATCGCGGCATCGAATCCGGTTGTCTCACTGGATAACCGGCCGCGTATCGCACGCGATGCGGCCAGCGCGGACCCGGCGGCGTCGGACAGCGGTGCGGGCGTGCCGAAGACCGCGAGGGCGGCATCGCCCTCGAACTTGTTGACCAGCCCGCCGTGTCGTTCCACCTCGTCGACCACGATGGCGAAGAAGTCATTGAGGATGGTGACGATTTCCCGGGCGGGGCGAGTCGCCGCCATGGTGGTCGATCCGATGATGTCGACGAAAAGCGCTGCGGCATACAGTTCTTCGCCGCCGAGCTCGGGATTGCGTTCCAGCGCGGCCGCGGCGACATCGTGGCCGACGTGACGGCCGAACAGGTCGCGGATCTGTTCCCGCTCCCGCAGACCCTGCACCATGCGGTTGAAACCGGCTTGCAGTTCCCCCAATTCGGTGCCGTCGTACACGGTGACCGCGGCCTCCAGATCGCCGTCCTCGACCCGCCGCAGCGCATTGCGCACACCGCGAATCGGCGCGACCGCCGCTCCCAGCGTCTGTGTCATGAGGACACCGCCGAAGACCAGCGTCGCCCCGCCGAGCGAGAGTACGCACACCGCAAGCCTTTCGGTGCTGATGTCCACACTCGACAGCGCCAGTATCGCCAGCACCATGAGCAGCGCCACCGGCGTCCCGGACCCGAGCATCCACACCAGCATCGACCGCCCGAACACCCCGACCCCGCGCGCCTGCCGTGACGGTGCGGCGTCCAGCACCCGCGCCGTGATCACCCGCAGCGCGAACTCGGCGGCCAGATAGCTGTTGGCGCACACCACGATCGCGCTGAATCCGATGCCGAGCACGAACTTGGGCACGAACGCCGGATCGGCGATCCCGTACAGCGGCGTCAGCACCGCCATACCACCGAGCCACAGCAACGCCTGCTGCAAAACCAGTCGCCGCGGCACCCGTGCGGCGGCATGCCGCTCGCGCTGATCGGGTATCCGATCCGGATCGGTGGACCAGCGCAGCGTCCGCAATCCCCAGACGGTGCCCCAGGTGAATCCGAGCACCAGCGCCAGCGCCGCGTACAGCGGCACCGCCACGAAGTTGAGCAGCACCAGTTTCCGGGTGAATACCGAAGGCCCGGGCAGCACCACCCCGATCAACACCATCGCCACCGCGATGCCGATCAAATTCGCCACGGTCAACGGGACGGTCAGCAATACCTGTACCCGAACCCGCCGGGACACGGCGCCTTCCTCGACGGGCCCCAGTAGTCGGGACCCCCAAGGAGCCTTCCCGAATGTTCCGGTAGCACCCGCACCCTCGGCCATTCGTGCAGCTTAGGGCAGAGCGGCGGGTGGAGTTGATCAGGCGGATCGGCCGTCGAGCAGAACCATCCACTTCTGCGGGTCCGGCAGCGCGACGAATCCGAGTTTGGCGTACAGCCCGTGCGCGTCGAGGGTCGCGAGCATGACCCGCCTGAGTTCGTAGGGCGCGAGATATTCGACAACGGTGGTGGCGAGCCGCACCCCGAGCCCGGATCCGCGATGATCCCGCGCGACATACACATCACACAGCCACGCGAATGTCGCCAGATCGGTCACCACCCGCGCGTAGGCGACCTGATTCCCCTCCCGGTCGTACGCCCCGAAATTCAACGACCCCCGCACCGATCGCTCGACCACCTCGCGCTCGCGCCCGAGCGCCCAGTACGCGTCCGTGGACAGCCATTTATGGACCAGGTCCACATCGATCCGCTCGGCGTCGACATCGAATTCGTATTCGTCCTCCACAGGTGTACTCACCCAGACGATGCTATCGAACGCCATTGTCGTGTAACGGTTTTGCCTCGGCCCGAGACGTAGCCGCACGTGAAGCTTTCTGTGCCGGGCGGCGCGACCGCCCTTCGGACCACCGCGGTGGCAGTGACCGCCGCGCTGTCCATGATGATGCTGGGTGGGGGCGCGTCGGCTGCGCCGGATAGAGCGTCCGGAATTACTTCCATCGCCAAAGAGGGCCGGACCTGGCATCTGCGGGTGTACTCACCCGCGATGGGCCGCGATATCTCCGTCGATGTGCAGCGGCCGGTCGACGAGTCCGTGCCCGCTCCCAATCTCTATATGCTCAATGGCCTCGACGGCGGTGAGGGCACCGCGAATTGGAAGGCCCAGACCAACGCGCTCGATTTCCTGGCGGGCAAACAGGTCAATGTGATTCAGCCGATCGGCGGTTTCGGCAGCTACTACACCGACTGGCAGCATTCGGATCCCGTTCTCGGGGTGAACAAATGGCGGACCTTCTTCACGCAGGAGCTGCCGCCGCTGCTGGACGAGGCGCTGCACTCGACGGGTGTGAACGCCCTGACCGGCCTGTCCACCTCCGGCACCTCGGTACTGCAATTGGCCGAGGCCGCACCCGGTCTGTGGAAGGCGGTGGCCGCGTACAGCGGTTGCGCGCAGATCGCGGATCCGATCGGTCAGCAGTTCGTGAAACTGGCGGTCGAGACCTGGGCGGGCGGTGACACCGAGAATATGTACGGGCCGTCCGCGGATCCGCAGTGGGCCGCCAATGATCCGGTGCTCAATGCCGAGAAGCTGCGCGGCACAACGCTGTACATCTCCAGCGGTAGCGGCATCCCCGTCATGGAGGATGTGAAGTACTACCTGGCCAGCGGCGGCCCCACCACGCTCGCGCTGGGCATGATCATCGAGGGCGCGGTCAACGGCTGCACCGTGAACCTGAAGAATCGCCTGGACGCGCTCGCCATTCCGGCCACCTACCAGTTCACCCCGGTCGGCACCCACTACTACCCGTACTGGGAGAAGGCCCTGCACGATTCCTGGCCGATGCTCGCCCAGGGCATGAACGTGCCCGCCTGAAATATTCGGTATCGCTTCCCTCCCCGTCCCGGAATACTCGGTGCTTTCCGAAACCGGGGAGGGAAGTGTGATGAGCGATCGAAGCGATCTGTTGCTGGAAGGCGTGGTGGGGTCGTTCGCATACGGCCTGAATACGCCCGCGAGCGATATCGACTATCTGGGCGTGTATGTGGAGCCGACCCGGACCTTCCTCGGATTGCATCCGCCGACCCGCGACCGGGGCACTCGGCAGGGTCGCGACGGGGCCGATGCCACCTATCATGAGGTGGGCAAGGCGATCGGCCTGATCCTGTCCTGCAATCCGACGGCCTCGGAGATCCTCTGGCTCGACGATTACACGGTGACCACCGAATTCGGGGCCGAGCTGATCGAATTGCGGTCGTGTTTCCTTTCGGCGCAACGGGTTCGGCATTCCTATTTCGGCTACGCCATGGCCCAGTTCCGGCGCATGCTGCATAGGCAGGAAACCCAGGGGCTGGGCGATACCCGGCTGGCCAAGCACGCCAGGCATACCCGCCGCCTGCTCTGGCAGGGCTATGAGCTGTACACGACCGGTGTGCTGCCCATCCGGCTGCCCGATCCGGAACCGTATTTCGAATTCGGCAGGCAGATGATGACCGAAGCGGGCGCGGATATCGCCAAGGCGCTCATCGCGGAATACGAGGAGAAGTTCGACAGCGCGAAATCCGTACTGCCGCAACGCCCGAATGAGGCCCCGCTGGAGGATTTCCTGCAGCGGCTGCGGCGCGCGCACCTCGACGACTGATCGGAATCGCCGAAAAGGCCCCCGGGAATAACCCGGGGGCCTCACCGCGGCCGAGTAGTGGGACTCAGTCGCAGATCTTCACCGCATCGGCGATATTGTCGACGCTCTTGGGCATGGTGCCCCGGGTGTTGTCCGGAATGGTCACCAGCACCTGCCATTCCCGGCCGGTCCAGTTGTAGACGGTCGCCTTCTGGCCGGTGCGATTCCAGTACGAGCTCAGCCGATCGCCGACCCCGCCATTGCCGATATCGTGCAGGAAGCAACCCGAATCGACCTGCACGATCATGCCGGTGCCATTGGGATTGTCGTAGCCGCAGAACATGCCGCCGGGACAGTCGTAGTTGGCCGATGCCGGTCCGGCGACGACGGCAGCGCCCGCGCCGAGTGTCAGCACGGCGGCGGCGAGCGGGACGATACGGCGAATGAACGTGGTCCGGTGGGTGATCGTCATGGTGGTTCCCCTCGAGTGAATCGATGTCCAGCCTTCGGACGGCTCGGAACGACCCTGTCCGGGGACACCAACGAGGCACTAACGACCGACTAACGAACCAGGTCGGATCGACCGTCCGACAGCGTGTTTCAGCTTCGGCCGATGAGATCCACATCCTCGACGAAACCCGCGATGCGGCCGTGTTCGAGCAGGAACGCGCCGCGCGTGATGGGTGCGTTGCCGAACGAGTCGTCATCCCAGGTCAGTCGCACCAGATGCTGGAAGATCATGCGCTGGCGTTCGTCCAGGTCGTACGGGACCGCGGTGAGACAGGTTCGGCGCGGTGTGGCGACCCACAGGCGCGGGGTGCGAAGCGCGTTGTGCGCCACCAGCATCGCCCGGGGATCGAGCACCTTCTCCGCGGAGAAATCGTGTCCCGAGCAGTTCGCGGTGGGCAGTCCGTACAGCTCGTCGAATTCCCATTCGTAGCGTTCCATACCGGAGAGCCGGGCCATGGCCGTGGGCAGCAGGAATTGGTTCTCGGGTGCGTGCTGGTCATAGCTCTGCATGGTGTAGCCGTCGGGGGTGTCCGCGGCGAGCACGATGATCGGGGCGTTTCCGGATGCGCTGGGCCAGTGCGGAATCTGATGCCGGTGTGGCCAATCGGCCGGTTTCAGCAGCGGGTACGGATCGAATGGCACCCACGTCTCGATGGGATCGGTCGCCGGTCCGTTCGCATCGTCGGCGGGGGACAGCTCATGCGTGATCGGCGCCGGGGCAATCGAATCCGTCGCGCCCTCGAAGCCGTGCAGGCGAATCCGCTGCTCGGCGTCGATCTCCAGGATGGAGTACTCGATCGTGAGCCGGTCCTGGTTCAGCGCCTGTGCGAGTTCCGGCCGCCGGGCCAGCACCCGCCGGAAATCGGGGTCCGCGTTGACCATGGCGTGCGCGTAGGCCGGACTGCCCCGATCCACCATGCGCCCGTCGACCTCGATGCTCGCGGGCGGAATCGCCGTCAGCCCTTCGAAATTGACGAAGACGTCGGTGACGATCAGCCGGTCGTCCGTCAGCCCGATGAAGTCCACCGTATGCTCGCGCACCGGCCAGTTCTCATCCCCGCCGACGAGCAGTTCGACCCCCTGCTGTTTCAGCACGTCGACGCCGCAGACCATGGCGATGGTGTGATCGTGGGTGCGGACCTCCCGATCCGCCTCGGCGAGCTGGCGCACCCAGTCCATGAGATCGAGCGCGTCATCGGCGTCCCGGCCCGGCGGTTCGTCGGCGAACTCCCCGAATCCGATTC
This sequence comes from Nocardia sp. NPDC056000, assembly GCF_042269265.1. Lineage (NCBI taxonomy): Bacteria > Bacillati > Actinomycetota > Actinomycetes > Mycobacteriales > Nocardiaceae > Nocardia > Nocardia sp. NPDC056000. The sequence continues at coordinate 332,303 of NZ_JBHJXS010000003.1, forward strand.
CGCGCGTATCGAGTTGCTCGCCGGAATCCTCGATCCACGCCTGCGCGGTGAGCTCGAAGGGCAGCTCCGCGCCGAAGATATCGCGGAACGCCAGCGCCGTCATGGCGGTGAAGGATCGGTAGTCCTCGAACAGCGCGGGCCACGGCAGTCGCCTGCTGGGCAGATTGTCCTGTCCGGGCGCGAAGAGCGCCCATTCCAGTCCGCCGCCGTCGCGGGTGAATCGGGCGTTGCGACCGTGCCCGGGCGACAGCAGGATTCGACCCCCGAGTGGCAGGGTGAACAGCCGCCACGCCAGTGATTCGGTATACGAATCCCACAGCTCGCCGGCGATCTCCGGGGTGATCTCGCTCCCCGCCGTCCGCTGCTGCGGTTCGCGCCGCCAAAAGCTACCCAGCCCCACCGAATCTCCATCCGCTACAAGACAACCGCCGAAACCTAGCACTTGTTCGGTGATGCGGTGGGCATCGGCGCGGACGGAGTCTCAGCAGGTGCGATCGAGCACAGCCGCGAGCGCGCACACCGTGGCGCGCGGGTAGGGGCCCATGATTTCCGCGGCCTGCGCCGGGGTGCCATTGACCGGTACGCTCTGCACCCCCTGCCGGAAATCGCTGGCGGGCAGCATATTCCGCAGCAGAATCGCTTCCTGGGCGGTGGGGTGCGCCGACGACAGTGGTACGAAGGTCGCACCCGGTATCGCCTCGATCCGGGCCCGCTGCGCCTCGGTGCCCAGCACGTAGGTGTAGTCGCGGTCGGCGTCGAGCAGGGTTTCCCGATCCGATCGGCAGCCATTGTCGGTGGAACCGTCGGCGGCGGGATTGAGCACCACCGGTCCGGGCAGTGTGCTCAGGTTCGCGCACAGCGAGAAATAGCGGACATCGGCGCTCGCACCGGGCGGCCACACCGTCGGTCCGGTACCCGCCGGTGCGACCGGAGCTTTACCCCGCACCACGACCACCTTGTCGTCACCGGGCGGGGTGAGCGTGGCGACCAGGTAGGCGTTGTCCGCGTTCGGAAACGCCCCCGCACCGCTGACCCGGCGGAATTCGAGATTGTCGGCGGTGGCCGGCGGCAGATTCGCGGCGGTCGCGCCGAGTGCGGACAGCGCCGATGCCAGCAGCGGCGAACCACCGCCCACACAGCCCCCGAGCGTCCGGGAGCCCGTGTCATCGGTGATGCGAGCCTGCGGCAGCCGCACCGACGACGCCCCGCCGGAGGGCAGGTACTCGCGATAGATCAGGAATCCCACGCCCGCCGACTCGCCCTCGGGAGCGAGCGGAAGCGCGTTCGCCGCGGTGCGATCCGAACCGATCGTCACCGTGTAGGTGCCGCCGCCGCCCGGCCGCTGCCACGGATTGACCGATCCGGCGTCGGGGGCGATCAGATAGTCGGGCAGTGCCGAGGACACCCCGCCATTGCTGAAACTGCTGAATCTCGCGTCGTAGGTATTGAACGAGATGTACCGGGAGTCCGGGTACTGCCCGGTCGCGGTGATCGTCATACCCGGCCGCACCTGGTACGGCAGGATCCAGTACCACGCGCCGGTATCGGGATACGCGAAGTTCACCTGACCGACCGTGCGCGGTGACAGCTCCGCCTGCCAGGCACAGCCCTGATCGGCCGCCGGTTGATCGGCGGCCGCCTGCGGACCCGCGCAGAGGGATGCGGCGACCATGGCGATGATCGCACCGGGTACCGCGCGGCGGAGTCGAGTCACCGGGCCGGGCCTTTCGTCGAAGCTGTGGAGCGGCTCGGATCGTAACCCCGCATGTCGGATCATTGACGCGCGGGCGATGCGCCGGGACGGGTGAAGCGGAGGGTGAGTAGTTGAAATGGCCGCAGCCGCAAGCGAATTCCGTCGTCATGAGAGGTCTCTGAGGATTCCCCGGCCAGCGGCCGCTCCAGGAGATCGCAGAACTCGACCCCGGTGTAGTCGAAATCGGGCGATATCAGGGCTTGCGCGCGGTCGCCATGCGCCTCGTACACCCGCACGATCACATCCCCGCTCCCATCGTCCGCGAGTTTGACGGCGCTGGTCACGACGGCGGGATTGTCGATACGGACCAGCGGTGCGACAGCCGAGCCGAAACCGGTGCGCGGTGCGGTGAGGTTGATCCGGTATCCCTCGCGCACCGCATCGCCGATGGACGCGCCGACGATCAGCGCGTGCCGGAACCGGTGCGCACCGTGATCGGTCTCGGGATCGGGGAAGCGCGGTGCGCGCAGGAGCGAAACCCGCAGCGTCGTGGTCGTTCCGCCGTCATCGCGGACGGTGCGGGTGACATCGTGCCCATAGGTCGAATCATTGACCACCGCCACGCCCCAGCCCGGTTCTGCCACGTGCACGAAGCGATGGTTGCACGCCTCGAATTTGGCGTACTCCCAGCTGGTATTGGTGTGCGTCGGCCGGAACATATGCCCGAACTGGGTTTCCGAGGCATAGCGATCGGCGTGGATATCGAGGGGGAACGCGAGTTTCAGGAATTTCTCGGTCTCATGCCAGTCGACGCCGGTGTCGATATCGAGGGCGCGTTCACCCGGGCGCAGGGTCAGGGTCTGTTCGACCGTGGAGGTTCCGAACGAGCGGGTCACCCGCACCGCGGCGCCCGACGTCGAATCCGGTTCCGCCGTCACCGAATCCGCGTCGACGAGATCGGTGACCCGGTTCCGGTAGAAGAGATCGACATCCCAGGCGTCCCACGAATTCGGCAGATCCGGATGCACTTGCAGCAGATTCGCGGTCGCACCGGGCGGCAGTGCCTCCCGCCGCCGCTCGAGGTCGAATGCCGACACCACGAGCCCGCGCGCGTCCACCTCCACTCGCAGCAGCCCATTGTCGAGCACGAATCCGCCCTCGGTTCGAGCGGTCACCGAGCACGGGGGAGTGGCCTCGGCCGGACCCGCCGCACCGGCCGGAATCGATCGCCAGGTGTGCGGGGTGGAGTTGAAGACGTTCGGGCCCAGCGCATCACCGCCGAGCGCGCGCTGCGCCCGATCGATGATCGAGACCAGTTCCGTGGCCACCGCCGCATAGGTCTGCGCCGCCTCCCGGTACACCCAGGCGATCGCCGATCCGGGCAGGATGTCGTGAAACTGATGCAGCAGCACCGTCTTCCAGATCCGGTCCAGATCCGCGCTCGGGTAGTCGAAGCCGCCGCGCACGGCCGCGGTGGCCGCCCAGAGCTCCGCCTCGCGCAGTAGATGTTCACTGCGCCGATTGCCCTGTTTGGTCCGGGCCTGACTGGTCAGGGTCGCGCGATGCAGCTCCAGGTACAGCTCACCCACCCACACCGGCGGATTCGCGTAGTCGGCCTCCGCCCGGGTGAAGAAGTCGGCGGGGGTGTCCCACCGCACCCTCGGTGACCCTTCGAGGTCCTTCATGCGCGCCGCCTTGGCCACCATCTCGCGGGTCGTTCCGCCGCCGCCGTCACCCCAGCCGGTCGGCGCGAGCGATATCGACGCGCGCCCCTTCTCCTTGAAATTCCGTGCCGCGTGCGCGATCTCGCGCCCCTGCATGGAGCAGTTGTAGGTGTCCACGGGCGGGAAGTGGGTGAAGATCCGGCTGCCGTCTATCCCCTCCCACAGGAACGTATGGTGCGGGAACTGATTGATCTGACTCCAGGAAATCTTCTGCGTCAGCAGCCATTTGGATCCCGCCGCCTTGATGATCTGCGGCAGTCCCGCCGCGAACCCGAAGGTGTCCGGCAACCACGCCTCCTGATTCTCGACCCCGAATTCGTCGAGGAAGAACCGTTTGCCGTACACGAACTGCCGCGCCATCGCCTCCGACCCCGGCATATTCGTATCCGATTCGACCCACATCCCGCCCGCCGGAACGAATCTGCCCTCGGCCACCGCCCGCTTGACCTTCGCGTACACCTCGGGCCGATGCTGTTTGATGAAGTCGTACTGCGCGGCCTGCGACATGGTGAAGATGAACTCCGGCGAATCCGCCAGCAGCGCGGTCATATTCGCGGTGGTGCGCGCGACCTTGCGCACCGTCTCGCGCAGCGGCCACAGCCAGGCGGTATCGATATGCGCGTGTCCGACCGCCGAAATCGTATGCGCGGAACCGATGGCCGGTTGTGCCAGCACCTCGGTCAGGCAGGCCCGCGCGGCCGTCGCGGTGCCGTTCACATCGCGCAGATCGATCGCGTCCAGCGCCCGTTCGATGGCTCGCACGATGTCGTAGCGGCGCGCCGGATCCTCCGGCATCTCGTGCATCAGTTCGCCGAGCACCTCGAGGTCCTGCACCAGCTGCCAGACCTCTTCGTCGAAGACCGCGAGATCCATTCGCCCCAGCCGATATTGCGGATCACCACCCGCGGTCAGCTTGTCCCCGAGCGCGGTCGGCCCGAAGAACGGAATGATCGGGTTCGACGCCGCCTCCACATGCAGCAGCACCTGCTCACCGCCGGTGACCGGGGATCCTATGCGCACCCACTGATTTCGCGGATGCAGCCCCTTCACCGGCGTCCCGTCCGCCCGGTAAACCAGTCCCTCACATTGGAATCCGGTCATGTTCTGGTCGAAGCCCAGATCGATGAGCGCCTCGACGGTCCGCCCCGCCCACTCCGGCGGCACCGTGCCCTCGACGGTCAGCCAGCTCGTCCCCCAGGGCGCACCCCAGCGCGCACCCGATTCGACGGGTGTCCGCGGTGCCGCCAGCCCCTCGGCCACGTCCACGGGTTCCCCCGGCGCGACCCAGATCGAGGCCCGCAACGGCACCGATTCCGGATAGATGGCCGGAACGATCCGCTCACCGAGCACCCGTCCCAGGCGCGCCTCGATCAACCGACGATCATCGTGCATAACGGCAGCTCCGATCCAACCGGGAAAGTGGTCACCGAACCGCCTCATTGTCCGGCAGGGTCGCGATTTTCGCGGGCACGCCGCGTGGTGCATTATGTGCGGACGACGGCAGGGCGAATCGTCATGCAGATGTGTCACCGCTCGGCACAGATGTTCATCCGATGGTGGTCGCGGCGCGGCATGCTGTTGGCTAGGCAGGTGAGCGGCCATGTGCCGACGTCGAAATCCGGTGCGGCGGCGAACACCAAAGGGGTGCTCGCCGATCAACAGCGACAGCAGGATGTGCAGAGCCCGTGGTGATTGAGATGACGCAGCCCAGGTCTGCGTCGATTGTCCAGACGCGGCTGCCTATGGCGCGCGATACCGCGCCCATTCGCGGCAGCGAGTACGCGGTACTGCTGCGCCGGGTGCGGCAGGCGGGTCTGCTGGATCGGCGCGTGCGCGCGTACGGGGTGCGCAGTGCGATCACCGCGGCGGTGTACTTCGGTGGGTGGGCGGCGCTCGTGGCGATCGGCGATTCGTGGTGGGCGCTGGCCCCCGCGCCGGTACTGGCCGCGGTGTTCTCCCAGATCGCGTTTCTCGGGCACGATGCCGGGCATCGGCAGATCTTCGGCACCCGCCGCGCCAACTACATCTACGGGGTGATCGCGGGCAATCTCGCGATCGGGTTGAGCATCGGCTGGTGGACCAGCAACCACAATCGGCATCACGCGCATCCCAATACCGAGGGCGCCGATCCCGATGTGTCGGGCATCCTGGCGCATTCGGGGGAGCGCGCCGCGACCGGAAAAGGCTGGCGGCGGTTCATCTTCCGGTATCAGGCGTGGCTGTTCTTCCCGCTGCTGCTGCTGGAGGCGGGCAGCCTGCACTTCTCCAGCGTCCGCGCGGTGGTGAAATGGCCGCTGCGGCACCGCTTCTGGGAGGGTGCGCTGCTCGCCGCGCACGCGGCCGGATATCTGGCGACCGTTTTCCTGGTGCTGTCACCGGTCAAGGCGCTGGTGTTCATCGCGGTTCAGCAGGGTCTGTTCGGTTTCTACATGGGCTGTACCTTCGCGCCGAACCACAAGGGCATGGAGGTCTTCGAGGAGGGCGAGGATCCGGACTTCCTGCGCCGCCAGGTGCTGTCCTCCCGCAATGTGCGGCCGAGCGCGCTCACCGATACGGCCATGGGCGGGTTGAACTATCAGATCGAGCATCACCTGTTCCCGTCCATGCCCCGGCCCAGCCTGCGCTACGCCCGGCCGATCGTGATGGATTTCTGTGCCGAGCGCGGACTTCCGTACGCCGAGACCTCCCTGCTCGATTCCTACGCCCAGGCGCTCAAGCACCTGGACGCGGTCGGCCACCACGCCCAGTGATCACACGCTGACCGTCACAGCAGCCGGATGTTGTGCGTGGCGGTGCGGCGCACGCTCTCGAAATCACCGCTCAGTGCCTGTTTGGCCATGCTGAGCGTGAAACCGGTGGCCGCGTCCATGGGCACGTGCTCGGGCAGGGCGAGGGCGTACTTGTCCACGACCACATCGAGCACGGTCGGCCCGCCGGTGTGCCGCAGGGCATTTCGCACCGCGGTGCGCAGATCGCCGGGGTCCTCGACCCGAATTCCATTGGCCCCCATGGCCTCGGCGACCTTACTGAAATCCGGGTTCTGGAAGTCGGTGCCGTAGGGGATCAACCCGGCTTCCTGCTGTTCGATATTGACGAAATCGAGCATGCTGTTGTTCAGGATGACGTGCACCACCGGGGTCTGCCGCTGCACCTCGGTGAGCAGATCGCCGAGTCCCAGCATGGTGAATCCGCCGTCCCCGCACAGCGCGATGGTCTGGCGTCCGGGATAGGCGAGTTGTGCGCCGAAGGCATTGGGCGAGGCATTGGCCATGGACGCCCAGGAGAACGAGCCGAACAGCCTGCGCTGTGGTCCGTAGCTGATGTGCTGGGAGGCCCACATGACAGCGGTGCCGGTATCGGCGAAGAACAGCGCGTCGTCCGCGGCTTCCTCGTCCAGGATCGACGCCAGGTACTCCGGCCGGATCGGGGACAGCTCCGGGCCCTTGGTGATGTAGTGCCGCAGCCGTTCCCGCGAATTCACGGTCAGCTTCACGCATTTCTTCAGGAAGCGATCCTCGGACTTCTCGGTGACCATGGGCAGCAAGGCCGCGACGGTCGCCTTGACATCGCCGATCACCGCCAGCTCCAAGGGAATTCGCCGCCCCAGATGGCGGGCGTTGCGATCGACCTGGATTACCTTGACCTTGTCATGCGGCAGGAAGTTCGGATACGGGAAGTCCGTGCCGAGCATGAGCAGCACATCGCATTTATTGACCGCTTCCCAGCATCCGCCGTAGCCGAGCAGCCCGGTCATGCCGACGGCATTGGGATTGTCGTACTCCAGCCACTGCTTGCCCTTGAGCGAGTAACCCACCGGCGCGCGCAGCTTTTCGGCGAGTTCGCGGACCTCCGCGGTCGCGAACTCACAGCCGTCGCCACCGAAGATGGCCACGGTGCCGCCCGAATTGATCAGCTCGGCCATGTCCGAAAGATCTTGGCTCCCGGCCGGTCCCGGCGTCGTGGCCGGAAGCGCCAAGGGCAGGGTGATCTTCGGGGCCTTGCGCACCGCCACATCGCCGGGCAGCGAGATGACCGTCGGCCCCCGCTCGGCCAGCGCGATGGTGACCGCACTGCCCACCACATGCGGCAGCTGCGCCGGATCGGCGATCCGCCCGGTGTACCGCGATGCGGTCTCGAAGAACTTGTACGGATTCAGCTCCTCGACCGTACTGCTGTCCCACATGGCGGTTTCGGTATCGCCCGCGATGGCGATGACCGGCGCGGCCTCCTTGCGCGCGTCCAGCAGCCCGTTGATCAGATGTGTCACGCCCGGTCCCGCCGTACCGCACACCGCCACCGGCCGCCCGGTCAATCGCGCCTCGGCGACGGCGGCGAACACCCCGTACTCCTCATGCCGGACATGGACGAAATCGATCTGCCCATTGCGGCGCATGGCATCGATGACCGGGTTGAGGGCATCGCCCACGATCCCGTAACACCTTCGGACCCCGGCGGATTCGAGCATCTTCCACATGGCATCGGCGACATTGTCGGACATGGGTGCGCGTCCTTCCTGAAACTGTCTGACTGTGGTCGGAGCAGGGCGGAATCGGCGTTACGGGGCGTAGCGCAGAATCGCCGCAGCCGGTGTCGATTCCGGCAGGTCGGCGGCGCGCACGGCCAGCACGCGGCCACCGGACAGCAGTACGCGCCGGGCGATCTCATCGAGCACGCCGGGTGCCTCGATATCGGAAGCCGTTGCCAGGGTGAGGGTTCCGTCATCCTCGGCGATCGAACCGTGCACGGTCGCGTCGATATCGACCATGAGCGTGTCGACGGTGCCGAAGGTGGCGGCGCGGGCGATATCCGCGAGATCGGTCGCACCGCGGCCCTCGGCGCGCCGCTGCTCGAAAAGCGCACGCAGATCGGCCAATTCGTGTTCGTAATGCCGGTCCAGGATCTCCCGTGCCCGGGCGGCGAGCTGTTCGTCGGTGAGGTGTTCGGGATTGCCGGTGATGGTCTCGTCCAGCAGTCCGTCATAGCTGTTGACCGAGCGGAACAGCCCCTCGATCGGTTCGGCGGCGGCCAGGATGAGCGGCAGATCGCTGCCCGAAAGTATGGGCCGCAGTTCGGCATCCACCGCGCGGGCGTACTGGCGCACCCGGACCTTACGGCCCTCGGTGCCCTGGATGCGGCCCTTGGGCGCGCGCCCGCTCAGCGAAGCCTTGCGCGCGTAATCCGCCGCGCTGGTGGGCATATCGGTGACGCGCACATCCGCGGCGGGTCGATCGGGGGTGATCTGCACCAGCCGCACCGAACCCTCGGCGAGGGCGAGTACGAACGCGGACTGCGGGAAGGTGACCGCGCGCAGCAGCGGCTTGATGAAGAATCGGTCGCCGACCGTCACGCCCGCGTCGAGGCGATTGGGCACCCGGAAGGTCCGCATCCGGTCCGGGGTGGCATGCACGACCAGGGTGCGGGACTGGAAGCGCCAGAAGTCCTCATCGTCGATGAGATCGTCGAGTTCCTGCTCCAGCGCGGTCCGGGCCTTGCGGTCATCGATGCGGTCCAGTGCGTCGCGGGTCTGATTGGTGAACGCGATCCGGTTCTCCTCCGGGGTCGGGGTATCGGCCTCGGTGGGGGTGTAGATCGACACGGACCAGGGCGCGGACGCGTTGATCAGTGCTTCGATTTCGTGGCGGGTGGGGATATCTGTGTGCAGCATCTCTGCCCTTCCGGCTGATTCGTGGTCACCTCGAAGCTAGGACAAATATGTAACAAAGACATCTCGTGATGCATCGAAATTGTTCTACGATCGATGCCGGTGCGCGGTGGGACCGCCGGTCGGATGCCGGAAATCGCGTGGTGCGTGATCACCGACACCCGTCGTGTCGTGGTCCGGTCCTCGGTTCGATCTTGTCAGAGGGTCAGACGCACGGGGAGTTCGGCATGTCCGTTGGAGATGAAACTGCCCACCCGGGGCAGGGTGGCCGGGTCCGCGGCGAGTGCGAGATCCGGGAATCGGGCGAACAGTGCGGGCAGGGCGATGGTCGCCTCCAGCCGGGCCAGCGGCGCGCCGAGGCAGTGGTGCACACCGTAGCCGAACGCGAGGTGCTGATCCTTGCTGCCGCGCGTCGGATCGAACTCGGATGCGTTGGGGCCGTGCACCTTCGGATCCCGGTTCGCGCCCGCGTAGGAGGCGAGAATGGCCTCGCCCTTGGGAATGCGATGATCGCCGATCTCGATATCCTCGACGGCATAGCGCAGCGGAAGATGGGCCACCGGCGCTTCATAGCGCAGCGTCTCCTCCACCAGATCGGCCCAGGTGATCCGGTTCTCGGCCAGGTCGGCGCGCACCTGCGGGCGGGTCAGCAGCGCGACAATCGCCTGGTCCAGCAGGTTCACGGTGGTCTCGTGGCCCGCGTTGATGATCAGCAGCAGGGTGTCGACCAGCTCCTTCTCCGAGAGTTCGGAGCCGTCGTCCTCATCGCGGGCGGCGATGAGCGCGCTGGTGATGTCCTCGCCCGGGGATCGGCGGCGCAGTGCCACGATCTCGGTCATCAGGCCGTACATCTCGAGGTAGTTGGCCAAGCCCTCTTCCGGCCCGAGCGAGCCGTCGAAGAACCCGTCCACGCATTTGCGCAGGGCCGGATTGCGGTCCTCGGGCACGCCCATGAGTTCGCTGATCACCTGGATCGGCACCGGATAGCAGTAGCCCTCGCGCAGATCGACGGTCGCGCCGGCTGGGGTCAGCGCCAGTCCGTCCAGCAGTTCCGCGGTGATCGCCTCGATGCGCGGCCGCAGCGCGGTGGTGCGGCGATGGGTGAAGGCGGGTGCGACCAGCTTGCGCAGTCGGCGATGATCGGTGCCGTAGGCGGTGAACATATTGTCGACCGAAACCCACGGCAGCAGTGGCCATTCGGCGGTGATCTCACCGTTCATATAGGCGGTCCAGTGCTGGCGCGCGTCCTTGGAGACGCGCGGATCGGTGAGCAGCTCCTTGAGCACCGTGGCATCGGTGACCGACCAGGCGCGCACGCCGCCGGGCAGTTCGACCAGCGTGATCGGTCCGTGTTCACGAATGCGGGCGGATTCGCCCTGAATATCGGATCCCATGGGGTCCAGGACAATTGGCTGTGCGTCCATCGTGCTCTCCTCGACAGTCCGGTGATGCCTGGGCATCGCCTAGCAGTCTCCCGCGCGCGAGGGTGCCGTGTCGACGTCGGTGGTTGATCGAAAGCCGCTGCGCGCCAATATGTTCACTGCGTTAGGGGAGTGGGCGCGGCGAATCGGGCTATGCCGGAGGTTTGCCCGCGGACGCGTCGAGTGCGTCCAGGGCCGCCGCCTGGGTCGCGAAATCCGGGCGGTCGTCGGGCTGCGGCTCACCCTGCCACCGGAAGCCGTATTCATCGCCGGTCGCGCGCAGCGAATCGGCCTGGCGGGTCAGGAAATCCGCCGTCGCGACCCGGGATAGGCCGGTATCCAGCAGTTCTCGGTAGCCGCGGACGAATACGCCCTTATAGGTTTCCGCGTCAGCGCATTCGGGTCCGGGGCAGTTGGCGGCATTCGGCTCGATCAGCACACCGTCGCGCAAGAATACCGAGTCCGCACGGGTGGCCGCCGCCGCGATCGCATCGGCCGGGGCGAGTAGCTGCGTATTTCCCGAAACCCGATACAGCGCAACCAGTCCGGCGATCAGCTGTCCCTGCCCGTAGGTCCAGCGCGTGTGCTCGTCGACCAGTACGCAGGTATCGCCGTAGCGATCCAGATGATCGTTGACCGCCCCCGAGGGATCCAGCAGCGCGCGGCCCGCCCGGGAGGTGAACCAGTCCCAGGTATCGGTGGCGCGGTCGCGATACCGCGCGAGATCGGGCTTGCCGACCCGGGTCGCCAGTCTCGCGCTCGCGGTGAGGTACAGCGCGTTGGTGATCGAGTTGACCTGCTCCCACGGCCGCGTCTGTGGATCCACTCCGGTACGAGCCCACGCCAATCCGCCGTCGCAGAAGGACGCCCGCTGATCCTCGAGCCCGTCCACGATGGTCCGCGCGGCGGTGAGGTAGCGGTATTCACCGGTCAGGTCGTAGGCGTCGATCCACGCCAGCGCCCACCACAGTTCGTCATCGTTGTATCCGGTCGTCCTGGGCAGCCCGGTGCGCGCGATCTCGCCGTGCCGGTAGGTCTCGTCGAGATAGTCGAGGTACTGACGATCCCCGGTGCGGCGCATGTACCCGATGAGCGTGGTGAGCGCATTGGCGCTCTGCCAGATACTGCCGTCGCGCTCCCACAGTCCGGTGTCGTGTTGGTAGCGATCGAGTAGTCGCTCCACCGCGCGCATGCGCTGATCGGGCGGCGCGTCTCCGGCCGCGATCCAGCGCGTACAGCGCACTTCCGGCCGGTCACCGGCTTTTCCGCAGGCGCGCAGCCGATTTCGGTCGTACCGGTAGAACTGTGTGGTGGCGGCGGTATCGGGTGCGGAAACAGTTGTGCCGCCCAGATTCTCGTTGCCCGTCGGCTCATCGCCTGTACCGCGATCGAGCCAGACCGCGTCCCCGGGCCGTGCGTCCGCGATACTCGCCCAGCCGCCGCCGTCGGCCGTGGTCAGCGTGATGGTCCGCGCCCACACCCGCACCTGCGCAGTGGTGCTCCGGATATCGGTGGCCCGCTGTGGATCAGCACCGTCGGCCAACCCGTGCGCACATCCCGTGGCAAGTGCGATCGAGCCGAACAGCGCCGCCCACCGAAGTCTGCCTCCTGTCATCACCCTGCCACGTTAACGGGGGTCGTCCGTTTCACAGCGGACCCGCGCGTGTGACCGAACCTGAGAGAACTCGTAGGAGAAGCTCAGGCTATGACCAGAACCGCGCGGCACTGTGGAGGGCAGGACAGTGAACGACGAGCGTGGAGGTGCGGGATGGTCGAGCTGGAGATCACGGGGACGACCGTGACGGTGCACGTGACCGGAGCGCATCGGGTACTGGCCCTGCGCGAGCATCTGACGTTCGATCTATCGCAGGTCACCGATGTGCGCAAGGCCGAGGTGGATCTGCGGCCGCCGTGGGTCCGGGCACCGGGCACCTTCTTCCCGGGCGTGATCGCGGCCGGCACTTTCCGGGGTAAGGGGCGCAAGGAGTTCTGGGATACGCATTTCACCGGGCAGGGTGTGCGCATCGAGCTGTCGGGCGCTGATTTCACCCGGCTGGTCGTCGATGTCGCCGAGCCCGAAGTCGTGGTCGCACAGCTTCGAATCGCGGCCGCGGCCTGACCGATTCGCGGTGACATCGTGCTCTAGGCGAGCGGCATGCGGTCGCCCGCCGATCGGCGCACCGTGCGGTCCAGCGCCTGGAACAGCCAGCGCTGGCCCGCACCGGCCGTGGTCGTGGTGCCCATGACCTCGGCGGTGCGCTGCCAGTAGCGCTGTGCGCGCGGATCGGAGTCGTAGCGTCCGTGGCTGAGCTTGATCCGGAATTCCGGTGTGTCCCGGATATTTCGCGCGGCGGCGTGCGCGGCGACATAGCGGTCGAGAGCCGCCCCGGCGGTGGGTTCGACGCCCGAGCCGATCAGGGTCTCGGCCATACCGCAGGCTTCTCCGGCCCCGGCGATCAATCCGGCGCGGTCGCGCAGCGTGTATCGATCCGAGCGCCAGAGCTGCTGTGCGACAACGATCCTGAATTGCTGATCGGTGACCAGCGTGACCAGTTCGGCGTAACCGAGCACCTGCTCCGGCGTCGGATCCCGCAGCCGGTCGGGCACATTCATCTCCAGGAAGCCCTCGAACATCTCCGCGGGCACCGGGCCGAGCACCCGTCGCCAGAACGCGACCAAGGCGTCATGCGCGGCGGCTCCGTCCTGTACCGCGGTGAGCAATTCGAGTCGCGCTGCGCGCTGCGCCGGATTCGCGTCCTCGATGGCGCGCAGACTCGCTCGCCGCCAGCTGAGCGCGTCGAGTTCGATATCGACCGTCGCGCGTTCGGCGGCCACCGCCTCGGCCAGTGAGCGCTCACCGGTGAGCACGGCGCGAATCATGGTCAATCCCATGCCCAGTGCGCGCAGTCTGCGCACCAGCAGCAGTCGATCGGCGGCGTGCGCGCCGTCGAACATGCGGTGACCGCCCGAACTTCGTGCGAAGTCGAGCACCTCGTTATCGCAGTAGAAGCGAATGGTGCGCACCGGAACCCCGGTCAGCTCCGCCAGCTCACCGATGCTCACCAGGCCGCGCTGTGTGTCTTGGGTCACGATGTCTTGAACCTCCACCCGGGTGGAGTTCCTACGGTACCGACGCCGAACCGAAAGGAACTCAACGATGTCCATGACCGACGACGAAATCTGGCGGGCCGTCGCCGCCCAGCGCGTCATCCTGGTGGAACTGCTCGAATCACTCTCCGCACCGGATTGGGATCATCCCTCGCTGTGCGCGGACTGGCGCGTGCGCGATGTGGTCGCGCACGTGGTGCTCTCCAGCAATCCGGAATTCTGGGTGCTGCTGATCAATCTGATTCGCGCGCGCGGCAGCATCACCCGGCTGGCCCGCGATACCGGCATCCGGCACGCCGACCGTGTCGGCGCACCGGAATTGGTGGCGCAGTTGCGCGCCGCGATCCCGATGCGCACCACCGCACCCGGAACCACCCCGGCGGATCGTCTGATGGATGTGCTCGTGCACATCCAGGACATCGCCATCCCGCTCGGCCGCACGGTGGAAATGCCAACGGCCGCAGCGCGACTCGCGATCGAACGGGTGTGGTCCACCGGCTGGCTGTTCCGCTCCGAACAACGATTGTCCGGTTTCCATCTCCTCGCTACCGATTCCGGCTGGTCCGCGGGCAGCGGTGCGCTCGTCGAGGGCTCCACCGCCGATCTGCTACTGCTCGCCACCGGCAGATCCGCGCGCGTGCACGCGCTCACCGGACCGGGTGCGGCGGAGCTGATCCAACGGGCCGCCGTGGGCTGATTCGCTGTTGGAGAAGCGGTTTCGGCTCCGGTCCCGCACAATCAGTGAACAGGTTGACATGACCTGAATCAGGTTGCGGGATAACGATTCGGCCGCTTCGCGGTGAGCGGATGGACACGTCACGCGTGAGTGCGTACGTGCCGGGGAACTACTGCACTGTGGCCTTTCGTGACGAGGCAATGGGGCCTCTCGCGCACGAGACCTAGGAGGACGCCATGAACGAGCCGGTGTGTGTGGATTGCTGGCGGCGTGACAACCTCACCTTCGTACAGCGGCTGGACCCGGCCTTCTGCCGCCCGGGACCGGCGCATCGGTGCGCGATGCACCGTGCCATGTACGACGATCCCGGGGCCGGGACGGGCAACGATCAGCAGGCGGCCTGACCGCGCTTTCGCGAGTCGGCTACTCGCGATTATTCGCGGGATAGGTACTCGCGCAGCGTGATCGGTGGTCTGCCGGTGTACCGCTCGATGGTTTCGGTGACTCGGAAGAGTTCATGACCGGAGCCGATGGCGGCGAACATGGTCCAGAGGTGGGTGAGATGCTCCACCGCGACCGGATCGCGGTAGCGCGTCAGCGCGGTTCCGGACCATTCGTCGGCATCGACGTGTTCGTAGGGGACGCCGAGGATTTCGGCGGCCTCGCCGACGGTCATGACCTCGCCCGCCAGCCACAGCACGGGGTCGACGGATTCGCCGGTGCGCAGCACACCGCTGCCGACACCCGCGACATCCTCGGCCGCGATCAAGGGCAGCACGGTATCCGGGGATCCGAGGGGTAGCGCGAGCACACCGCTGTCGCCGATGGCGACGCGCAGGTTCTCGAAGAACACCGCCGCCCGCAGGTGCACCGCGCCGATCTCGGCGCGATCGAGGACCTGTTCGGCGACCCAGTGCCTGCGCATATGCGGCGTGCCCGCGTTATGCGCGGAACCGAGCTGGGATACCGCGACCACGCGCTCCATCGCGGACTCGCGGGCGGCCGCCGCGAAAACGGCGGTGGCGTCCAGCATTCCGGCGGTCACCGGATAGGTGAAATACGCGCGCCGCACACCCTCGGTGGCGGGTAGCACCGTGGCGATCTCCCGGAGATCGCCCAGTGCGATCTCGGCCCCGAGATCCTTCAATTCGGCGGCGCGGGCGTCATCGTGATGGACGAAGGCGCGCACCGGCAATCCCGCATGCAGCAGGGATTCGGCGACCCGGCGGCCGGTGCCGCCCTGGGTGCCACCGGCCGCGCCGGTGACGAGAATCGGTTCCGTTGTCATGGTGTTCACGCCTTCCCTGGCAGGTCGAGGGTGAATGCCCCGCTCGTCGCGAGGGCGGTGAGGAATTCGGTCGCGTCGAAAGCCTCGGCGGGACTGGACACTCCGGCCTTGGCCGCGCCCCCGGCGAGCCGGACCGCCGCCTCCACCGACGCCAGCGCCGCGGCGCGCCAGAGATCGCGGCCCCGGAGATTCCCGGCGGCCGATCCGGGTCCGGCCAGTACCTGTGCGGTGATGGTGAATTCGCTGTCGGCGCGGGCTTCGGGTGCCACCTGTTCGCTGGCGAACGCCTGCTCCTCGGCGAAGGTGGCGGCGGTGAGTTGCGCCTCCACCGCCCGGGTGCGGGTGTGCCGGGGAATGGTGACCGCCTCCGGGAAGGGCACCGGGGCGATCATCGGCCGCGGGCCGACCGGAGGCGGGAAGGCGAAGATCGCGCTGCGCGGCTCCACGAATCCGTACTGCTGTTGTCCGTCGAAAAATCCGATCCGGTCGGTATCCGCGAAAAGCAGCCGCGCGGTTTCCACCGCACCGTGCGTCATCATCCAATTGCTCACCGCGTACGCCACGGTGATGCGGTCGATATCCGGAATATCCCGCGCCACCGCGCCCGCGAGCAGATCACCCAGTCCGCCGTAGAAACTCACGCTCGGCAGCAGGGTGACCCCGGCGCGCTGCGCGCGATCGGGAAAATCGTCGAACAAACGCTTGACGTGGTGCACCTCGACCGCGTGATCGACATAGTGACAGCCGCCCTCGACCGCGGCCGTGGCGAGCGGCAAGCCGGTGTCGGCGAAGGGCCCGGCGCAGTGAATGAGCACGTCGGCGGCCTCGGCCAGTGCGCGCAGTGCGACGGGATCATCCACCGCGGCGGGCATGGCACGGGTTGCTTCGAGCGCGTTGAGCGCGCCCGAATCCCGCCCGGAGACAATGACATCGGCGCCCCGGGCGAGTAGTTCGGCGGAAACCAGGCGACCGGTATGGCCGGTGGCTCCATAAACGGCAAATACAGTCATGAAGATCAACTCTTTACGCTGCTGGGCAAATGCGAATCTGCCCATCGAGCGTAGGCCCGCCCACCGACAAGTTCGGTTGTGCCGCATTCACGTTCGGCCGTGCGAGCCCACGGCCCGCCGTTGATCCGGAGCGGGCCGTGATCGAATCAGGTTCGTGCGTTTGGCTTCAGGCGATATCGCGCCGGCGGCTGCCGGCGTCCGCGCCGTCGAACATCACTTCTTCCCACCATGACGCCAGCGGACTCGGTTCGGGCCAACAGGCGTCCGCGCCGCTGAGGGTCTTCTGGGTCGTATCGTCGAGATCGAGTTGCGGGGTGTTCGCTTTCCTGCTCACGCTGGGTTGCTCCTGCGTTCTGCGCGTATGACTGCCGAGGACAGTTGGGCAAAGCAGCCATTCCCGTTTTGGTCGAGTTGAAACAAACCCCAGGTTAGGCGCTATCGCTGCGGTTCATCGGGTTTCGACGCGGCTGGCCGAAAATTACTTGGCTCGAGACCCATTCGACACGGAATACTGCCGCCATGCCGACCTTCGCCGACTTCGACCGCCGCAACTATCCGACCGTCGGGGTGGCCGACGGCTACGACGGCTGGGCGCCGACCTACGACCGGACCGTCATGGATGAGATGGATCTGGCGCTGCTGGATCGGGTGCGGGTGCGCTGGAGCGGGCGAGCGGTGGATCTGGGCTGCGGGACCGGGCGCACCGGCGGCTGGTTGCGCGCGCGGGGCGTCACCCATATCGACGGCATCGACCTCAGCGCGGGAATGCTGGACCGCGCGCGGGAACGGGGTGCGCACACCACGCTCACACAGGGCGATGTGCGTGCGACCGGATTCCCCGGCGGCGCTTACGATCTGGTGATCTCATCGCTGATCGACGAGCACCTGCCGGAGTTGGAGCCTTTCTATCGTGAGGCGCGCAGACTCGCGGCTCCCGGCGCGACCTTCGTCCTGGTCGCGTACCACCCGCAGTTCATGATGGTGACCGGTATGCCCACCCACTACACGCCCGAATCCGGTGCGCCCCTTGCCATCAGCACACATCTGCACATGTTCGGCGAGCACGTGGCCGCGGGCGTGGCCGCCGGATGGCGATTGACCGAGGTCGCCGAGGCGGTGGTGGACGAGGCGTGGCTGGCGCGCAAACCCAAATGGGCCGAGCTGCGCGGTCATCCGTTCACTATGGCGCTGGTGTGGACGCTGGACTGATCGCGGACGCGACGGCCTCGACCCCGACCGCTGCGGCGATGAAGCGCCACAGCGCCTCGGTGGCGTCCTCGACCGCGGGCCGGGGGTGGCGGCGCAGCTGTTCGGCGATACCGTGCCGCAGTGCGCCCATGACGCAGGCCCCGGCCAGTTCCGGATCGATGCTCGGGTCCAGTTCGCCCGATTCCTGACCCGAGCGGATATTGCGGCCCGCCGATTCGATGATGCGCGCCAGCGTGGCGGCCTCCACCTCGGCGACCTCGGGTTCGGTGCTGATTCGGCCAAGCAGCAGTTCGGCCAGTGGATCGGCGAAGTGGTAGGCCACGAAATTGCGGGTGCGGGCGCGTTCGCGCGGACCCCAGCCGTGTTCATCGGCAATGGTGTCATCGGCGATGGCGGCCACCAGTCCGGCGTGGAATTCCTCGTAGATCGCCACCAGCAGACCGGCTTTGGACCCGAAGTGATGATAGAGCGCCCCGGTGCTCAATCCGGAGCGCCGTTTGAGCGCGTTCAGATCGACCACGCCATTGGCGGCCACCAGCTCCGCGCGGGCGGCATCGAGAAGTTGTTGACGTCCCAGGGGAGCCCGTGCCATGCTCCGAAGCATAACAGAACTCAGTTATGTTAAACGGAGGTACGCAGTGAGCGCCGAAGTCTCATCCGTCACCGATCTGGCCGGTGACCTGGCCGGCAAGTACCGCCGGACGGAAAGCAGCGGGAGCACTGTCGATCCGGCCGTGGTGGAGGCCGATCTGGCCGCGGTACTGCGCGATGGGTACGTGATCCTGCCGGATCTGCTCACCGCCGATGAATTGAAAGCCATTCACGACGATGTCGACTCACTGCTGAACCTCAAGGGCCGCAATAACTTCGAAGGCCACGCCACCCAGCGCATCTACAGCGTGCTGAACAAGACCCGCAGCTGTGATCGGCTGGCGGCGCATCCGCGGGTGCTCGCCCTGCTCGATCGCCTGCTGATGCCGAACTATCTGCTGTCCATGCTCCAGGTCATCAATATCCTGCCCGGCGAAGCCGCCCAAATGCTGCACACCGATGACGGCTTCTATCCGCTGCCGCGCCCCCGCAAAGCCCTGAGCGCCGCCACCATCTGGGCCATCGACGAATTCACCGACAGCAATGGCGCGACCGAGATCGTGCCCGGCAGTCAGGAGTGGGGTTCACAACTCCCGCAACCGGATTCGGAACGGCGGCCGGTGGTCATGTCCGCCGGATCCTGCGTCTTCTTCCTCGGCACGCTCTGGCACGGCGGCGGCCCGAATCGCTCCACCGCACCGCGCATGGCCGTCACCGCGCAGTACTGCGAGCCCTGGTTGCGACCGCAGGAGGCGTTCACCCTGTCCACCCCGCACCACATCGCCCGAACCGTGGACGAGGACATCCGCCGCATGCTCGGCTACAGCATCCATCCGCCCTTCATCGGCCAGGTCGACGGCATGCATCCCAAACGACTGCTCGAAGCCTCGGAGTAATCGGCCGATCGGTCGCGGGTCAGCCGCCCGTCGGCGTTTCCGGGAGCAGGGCGTATGCCTGTAGTGCGCTGCCGAGCGCGGTGGCGGACGCGGGATCGGTGAGGGTGCGCCCGGTGAGCTCCTCGATACGGCGCAGCCGATAGCGAACCGTATTGGCGTGCAGGAACAGGCGACGCCCCGTTTCGGCGGCCGATCCCCGTGCGGCATACCAGGATTGGAGGGTTTCGAGCAGCCGATGGCGCTCCTCGTACGGCAGCGCCAGGATCGCGCCCAATTCCACCCGGACCATACGCGCGGCCTCGACGGGAGCGGCGGCGATCAACATGGCGAGTGGGTTGTCGTCGAAACGGGCTACGCCGGAGGCGTGTCCGCGCAATCCGGCCAGGGCGAGGCGGGCGAAATGCAGGGCCTGCGGAGTCTCGGGCAGCGATTCGTAGGGCGGGCTGATGCCCACTCGGCTGTGGTGTTTGCGCACCGCCCTGAGCACGGCGTTCTCCTGCTCGGCGGGTACCGCCAGCACCCCGATCTGCTGATCGGGCAGCAGCCGCCAGGCCGAGGTGACCCCGAGGACCCGGAGTGCGGATTCGATGCCGGGCAAAGCTTCCCGGCCCGTGGCGGGTACATCGGCGGCCGCGACCAGATATCTGCCCGTGGCGGGGAGGCCGAGAATGCGGGTCGTCTCGCCGAGCGTGGCGGGATCCGCGATCACCCCGGTGAACAGGGCCTCGACCAGCACCGAGCGCTCATGCTCACGCTGGAACAGTAGCTCGGAGGACATCTCGCGATAGGCCGTCGCCACCGCGACCGCGTATTCACCCGACAGCGCCCACACCTCGGCGGCGACGGCCACCAGCATGGCATCGGTGACGCCCGGATGCCGGCGCGCCTCGGAAACCAGTTCGGACCAGAGGAATTCGAAGCCGATGCGGAAGGCGTGCAGGGTTTCCGCCAGCGGCACACCCTGCTGTGCCCGCAGGCGGCCGGTCTCCTTCGGCGGTTCCGGATCCACCGGGATGGTGGAGGTGAAGTGCCGGATCATCAGCGTCAGATTGCGGGTGCAGGAGATGCGAATCGAATCGAACGGCACCTGCGCGGCATTGCGGTAGGACTCCAGCTCGAGCTGGAATCGGTGGGCCAGCGCCAACCCGAGATCATCGATGCGCTCCAGCAGCGCGTCCGCGACCTCGACAATCGCCGCGGGCGGCACCGTCCTGATTATCTCGAGCGGCACTTCTCCGGGCATTCGACCAGCGTACCGCCGGTGCGATTGTCCGCCGGAACAAGAGGCCGGCGGCGATGTTGTCGGCGCACCCATGGGCTCGGCGGTCGCGCACTGCGAGGATCGTCCGCGACCTGACGATTGCGAGGAGCCGACCGTGTTCACCTTCACCAGCAGCGACGGCGTGAAAATCCATGTGCGCGAATGGTTGCCGACCGGATCGACGGTCGGCATCGTGCAGATCGCGCACGGTATGGGGGAGTACGCCGCGCGCTACGGCCACCTCGCCGAACGGCTCACCGAGCACGGATACGCGGTCTACGCCAATGATCACCGCGGGCACGGGCACAGCATGGCGGGCGCACCCGGCGAGCTCGGCGCGGACGGCTGGAATCTGCTGGTGAACGACCTGGTGACGCTCACCGGACTGCTGCGCGAACGGCATCGCGGGGTGCCGCTCGTGCTCTTCGGGCACAGTCTCGGGTCCTTCGCCGTGCAGCAGTACATTCTGGACCACTCCGCCCTGGTCGACGATGTGGTGTTGTGCGGCAGCACAGCGGTCGACGGACTCTTCGAGATCATCGCCGCGACGGGCGGTGATCTGCTGGAGCTGTTCAACGCCGAGTTCCAGCCCGTGCGGACCACCGCGGATTGGCTCAGTCGCGATGAGGCGCAGGTCGACGCCTATATCGCGCATCCCTGGTGCGGGTTCGAGATCGATCCGGCCAATATGGGCACGCTGGCCGAGGTTGCGGCGCAACGGCTTTCGGAGCCGAAAACCGTACCGACCGATCTGCCGGTGTACATCATGGTCGGCGATCGCGATCCGCTCAACGCCGGTCTGCGGCTGAGCGATCTGCTCGTCGAACGGTATCGCGCGGCGGGTCTGACCGATCTCACCTATCGGATTTATCCGGGCGCCCGGCATGAAATTCTGAATGAAATCAATCGCGAGGAAGTCGAATCCGATCTTCTCGCCTGGCTGTCCCGCGGCGACACGGCGCCGACACGCTGACGACGCGCTGACCGGCGCACATTGATCCGTTTGGCGCGAGCGCGGTCGGGCACCCCGGAGAGGTTGGGGAATCGACCAGCCGAAGGAGAACCCCTCGATGAGTCACCAAGCGAGCTATTCGAACACCACCGGGGCACGCACCGGAGAATCCATCCTCGATACCGTCAATGGTCCGGGCCTGGCCCTGTTGCTTTTCGGAATTCTCGGCCTCGGATCCACCTTGGCCGCCGCCGACTCCGGCTTCGACAACTGGTCCCTGATCGGCATGATCACCAGCGCGTTATGCCTGGCCACGGGCGCGGCGGTGGTGCGCATCGAGCATCACCGCGCGCGCGTGGGCAATTCGATCAGCGTCCCGCGAAACGGCTCACGAGGAATAGCAGAATAACCGCGCCGCCCAGGCAGGTGAAGAAGCTGAACCACAATCCACCGCCGTGCACATCCACCCCGAGCAACTTCAGCAGGAATCCGCCCAGCAAACCGCCGATAACGCCGACGACAATATTGAGCATGATGCCCTGCTGAGCATCGGTTTTCATCAACTTACTGGCAATCCACCCGGCAAGACCACCGATAATGATCCAACCCAGAATTCCGAGACCGAGCATGGGATCTTCTCCTATCCGAGTCCGGACGACCGCTCGACCTAGTCATTGAACGGTCGATTAATACTGATAGTAACTGTCCAGCAACCGAAATAGCCGAATATCGCGGCGGCCATGCCCGGCACGGGTACGGCCGCCGATCCATTACTTCCGCCTGGACGCGCTGGCGTCGACTGTCCGCACCGTGGCGTCTCCGGTACCCCGGTGACCGCGCGCATCGCTCCTAGATTCGGTGACGCGCATATCGGTTCCACCGGAAAGGCCCGTCATGATCAAGCCCGTCGAAGCAGCCCCGCTACTGGATGAAGTGCGCAAGCGCATGGGCCGGGTGCCCAATATGACCAAGGTGATGGCCAATTCGCCCGCCGTACTGGAGGGCTACCTGGGTCTGGCCGGGGCGCTGAAGCGCGGCGCGCTTCCCGCCCCCACCTCCGAACGCATCGCCCTCGCGGTCGGTGCGGCCAATGACTGCGGGTATTGCGTTGCCGCGCACACCTTCACGGGCACCCGCGTCGCCAAGCTCAGCGCCGCGGAAATCGAGGCCGCGAAGGCCGGCACCTCCGCCGACGCCAAAGAGGCCGCCGCGGTGGCCTTCGCCCGCGATCTCACCGAGAGCCGGGGTAAGGCGGATCCGAGCGCCGCGCTGGCCGCGGGCTGGACCGAGGAACAGATCCTGGAGATCATCGCCCTGGTGGCGCTGCAAACCCTGACCAACTACGTCAACAAGGTCGCGGACACCGAGAACGACTGGCCCGCGCCCTGATTCGAGCGCGTCGGCGCTGAGCGGGGCGGATCGTCGTGCACGACCCGCCCGGCGGTGCTCGCGGCGACGGTCCTGGGCGAACATCGATCGCGGTGACTCTACGATTCAGCTACGTGGAATCGGGAGGCGGACATATGCGCATCGAAACGGACGGGACCAGCGGACTGGTGCCCTGGACCGTCGCCGCCTGGGGGCTGATCGCCGCGATCCTCACGGCACCGCTCTCGGCGGCCATCATCGGCATCGCCTACCGCTTCCCGATTCCGTTCGGCGACAAGGCCACCGGACTCGCCGACGCGCTGAACGCGGCCGCGGCCTCGGTCTACTACCTGGTGATGGGCGAGGGGTTCGTGCTGGCCGCACTCGGCGGCCTCGCGGGCTACTTCATCGCCCAGGCACTGCGCCCCCGCCTGATCTTCTCCCTGGCGTGTGCCGTCGCGGCCGCGTTCGGCCTCTCGCTGCTCGCGGCGCTGACCCTCGCCATTCTCGCCTAGCTCTTCTTCGATCAGGACATGATCAGCAGCGGCTGGGTTTCGGTTGTGGGGGTGAGGGATTCGACGGCGGCGGTGAGGCGCAGGCGCACATTGGCCAGGTGGCCGGAGAATGAGCGGCGGCCTTCGGCGGCTTCCCGGTCGGTGGTCGACTCGACCATATTCAACGCGATGGCCCACTGCTGCAGCTGCGCGCTGGCTTCGATGGCGGGGATATCGGGGTCGATGGTGCCGCAGAATTCCGGATCGGTGTCGGTGAAGTGCGCGCAGCAATCCCACATCCACCGCACCCGGGGTAGCGGTCGCCCGGCGGCTTCGGCGGCGTGCGAATTCACCGTCTGGGAGAAGCTCTCTATCGCGGCCATCATCAGCGAGTCGGTCACAGCGGCAAGGGTCTCACCTGGGCGAACCGGTGGGCCGTAACCGGCGGGAATGCGCGTGTCGGGCATCGGTGCCGACGGGTGTGAGCGGACCGGCACCCACCGGTGGGCATAACTTCGGGTAGAGATGAATTGAAGGAAAGGTATGCGCGCGGACTTTGCGTCGCGCTGCCGATATTTCCGAATCAGAAAGGCGGCCCCGATGCCCGTCGCACTGTCCCTCCTCGACCTGGCGGTTATCGCGCCCGGTCAGACCGCGCGTGACAGTTTCGGCAACAGCGTGCAGCTGGCCCAGGCCGCGGAACGCAGTGGACATCGCCGGGTCTGGTACGCCGAGCACCACAATATGAAGTCCATCGCGTCGAGCGCGACCAGCGTGCTGATCGGGCATGTGGCCACCCAGACCGAGAGCATTCGGCTCGGCGCGGGCGGGATCATGCTGCCGAATCATTCGCCGCTGGTGATCGCCGAGCAGTTCGGGACCCTGGAATCGCTGTTCCCGGGGCGCATCGACCTCGGTTTGGGCCGTGCGCCCGGCAGTGATCAGGCCACCATGCGGGCGCTGCGCCGCAATCCGTCCTCCGCCGACACCTTCCCGCAGGATGTGCTGGAGTTGCAGGGCTACCTGTCCGGCAATTCGCGCATTCCGGGCATCAACGCCGTACCGCGCGCGGAAGGCATTGTGCCGCTGTACATTCTGGGCTCCTCGCTGTTCGGTGCGCAATTGGCCGCGCATCTGGGCCTGCCCTACGCCTTCGCCTCGCATTTCGCGCCGGACGCGCTGTACCAGGCCGTCGAGGCGTACCGGGAGGGTTTCAAGCCGTCCGAGCAGCTCGCCGAACCGTATGTGATGGCGGCGGCGAACGTCTTCGCCGCCGACGATCACGAACAGGCCCAGGAACAGAAGCAGATCGCCTACCGCGCGCGGGCGCGCGGCATGCTCCAGCGTGGTGCGGCCGCGCAGGAGTTCTCCGATGAGGAGATCGATCTGTTCCTGAGCACGCCCAATGGTTCACACCTGGCCAAGATGACCACCTACACGTTCGCGGGCACACCCGTCGAAGTCGTTGCCGGACTGGAGGATTTCGCCGCCGGAATCGGCGCGGACGAACTCATCCTCGCCCACCACGCCACGAAGATCGAAGACCGCGTCCACTCGGTGGAGCTCACCGGGCGGACCATGGCCGCTCGCGAACCGGTCGCCAACTAGGTCCGTCCGGACCGCATCGCCGCACCCACGGTGAGCCGCTCCCTGAAGAAGGCGAGAATCTCATCGCGGGCGGCGATGGTGGGCTGTCCGGCCTCATCGATCAGGTGGGCGGTGACAACGCTGTGCGGACTGTCGACGTGCACCGAAAAGAACGGGGCCGTATCGGTATTCGCGGCTTCGTCGGGTAGCACCCGGCCGACGAACCGATCGCCGAGCGCGTCCTGATAGGCCGCGAAACGCTGTGCGCGGCAGAACTTATCGCCCGCGAAGCGATACGCCAGCACGGTGAGGTCATCGCGCTCGAGCCGATCCCGCACCGCCACGAGCTCATCGGGCGCGATCTCCAATCCGGCCGGATCGTTCATCGGCAGCGTGGGCTGGGACAGCACCGGCGCGAGTACGGACGGCTCCAGCATCATGGTGAGCGCGAAATTCCCGGTGAAGCACATACCGATCGCACCGACGCCGGGACCGCCGGACTCCGCATGCGCCAACCGCGCCAGTGCGCGCAACCAGACGGTGACCGGACTGGATTCGCCGGCGGCGAAAGCGCGGAATTCCGCACTGACACAGGCCTTGCGGAAGACCCGCATGCCCTCGTCCGCGCTCGCGACCACACCGTCGCGGCCGAACAGCGACGGCATGTACACCGTGAATCCGGCATCGCGTACCCAGCGCGCGAAACGCGCCACATGCGGGCTGATGCCCGGCATCTCGGTCATCACGATTACCGCCGGGCCGGTTCCCGCGAGATAGACCCGCTTGCTGACGTTTTCGAGGGTGATCTCACGAATGGTGAAGTCCGCCAGCGCATCATCGGCGGACATATCCTGCTGAGGCATTTCAGAACTCCTGATTTCCTGCCGCGAACGCGGTGAGCATGGGTAGAAGCAGCATCGAAAGCGCTTGTCGCTGACGCTCGGCGGGCCAGACCTCGGGCTCCAGCACGGTCCGGCACCCGACGCCGTCGACGGCCGCGAGCACCGCGTCCGCACAGGCGATCGCCTCCGCGCGAGTCGGCGGCGTCGTCCGCAGCGTCGAGACCCGGTCTGCGATGCGCTCGACGATCGCGGTGTAGTACCGCCGATGCACCGCGCGCAATCGCTCATCGGTCATGGCCCGCGCCCAGAAGGCCAGCCACACCCGCCATTCGCCGAGGCTCTCGGCGGTCAGGGGCAGATAGCTCGCGGAGATGTCGATGCAGGCCCGGACATCGGCGGGGGAGTCGGTCTCGGGTCGTTCGAGCACCCGCCGCACCACCTCTTCGAGCGCGGCCTCGAGCACCGCGTCCTTACCGTCGAAATAGTGCGTGACCGCGCCCGTGGTGACATTCGCGGCGGCGGCCACATCGCGTAATCGCGTCCCGTCGATCCCGGCGGCTCCGATCACCGAGACCGCCGCGGCGGCGATGGTCCGGCGCTGTTCCACCACATCGACCTGTTTTGGCATAACGGTGATTATGTATCAATCGGCGGTACTTGCCAACAAGGGCGGCAAGGGGTTTGGTGTTGAAATGCGCATCCCCGCCGTAGCGTCCGTCCTGAGCGGTGCGATCCTCACCCTCGTCTCGGCCTTCCTGGTCGCCGCCCCGCCCGCTTCGGCCGATTCCGGCACCACCTGGCTGTGCCGTCCCGGGCAGGCGGGCGATCCGTGCGGCGGTCGCTCGGGCGCGCCGATCGACTGCTTCTACGTCTATCCGACCGCCTCGCTCGAACAGTCGACGAACGCGGACTTCGCCACCTCGGCGGAGTTGCGGACGGTCGCGGGCATGCAGGCCGGACCCTTCGACGCCGACTGCGATGTGTGGGCTCCGGTGTACCGCCAGGTGACGCTGAAAGCGCTGTTCAATCCGCCCGCCGAAGGCGTCGCCGCCGCACGGGATCTCGCGTATCACGACGTGGTGAACGCGTGGAACGACTACCTGGCCAACCACAATGGCGGCCGCGGCGTCGTGCTCATCGGCCATTCGCAGGGCACTCGCATGCTGCGCTCCCTGATTCGCAATGAGATCGACGGGAAACCGGTGCGGTCGCAATTGGTTTCGGCCCTGCTGATCGGCGGTGACGTCCTGGTCGCCAAGGGCTCGACGACGGGCGGAGACTTCCCGACCGTTCCGGCGTGCACCGAGGTGGCGCAAACCGGCTGCGTCATCGCCTACTCGTCGTTCACGCGCACGCCCCCGGCGAATACTCGCTTCGGCCGCTCACCCGCGACACCGGACGTCTCCGATGTGCGCGGCACCCTGCCCTACGGCCCCGGCTACGAGGTGCTCTGCACGAACCCGGCGTCCCTGCGGGACAACGCCGATGCCCCGATACACGCGGTGGTCGCGGGCCGTGAATTCGATACCCTGCACGCACGGTGCACCACCGGTGACGGCCCGCACGTCCTACTGGTCGAAGGCCCCGGCGCGGGACTGGTGCCCGCGGTCCCGGATCAGACCTGGGGTACCCATCTACTCGATACCAATCTCGCACAGCAGGATCTGGTCGATCTGGTCGCCGCGCAGAGCCTGGCCTATCAGCGCCGCTGAGCGATTCGGCCGGTTGGCGCACCGGGACCGCATCCTGGCGTGTTCTGCGCCCGGGTTCGGCCTTCGAATCGTTCTAGATTCGAAGGCCCACCCCTTGGAGCAGGAGTCGTACCAATGCCGTTCGTGCGCATCACCATTGCCGATCCGGAGCTCGCACCGGACACCCAGGCGGCTCTGGCCGCGGATATCACCGCTCTCCTGGAGAAGGATCTCCTGAAGGAGCCCGAGGTCACCGTCGTGCACCTGAACCTGGTCCCGGCCGACCGCTGGTTCGTTGGCGCGAGCAGGCTCACCGGAGTCACCGGCGCTCACCTCGAGGTCAGTATCACCGCGGGCACCAACACATCCCAGGAGAAGGCCGCCTTCATCGACCACGCCTACGACGCGCTGAACACCCGCCTGGGCGCACTGCCCGGCGCGGCCTACGTGGCCCTCTACGAACTCGACGGCGAGAGCTACGGCTACAACGGCATCACCCAGCTGGCCCGCCGCCGCATCGACCCCACCGAAAAGGACTGAGCGGCGGCGCTTTCCGCGACCCGGAGGCTCTGAGCGCGTAGACGCGGGGTTACGCGCTCAGCACCCGGGGCGGCGGCAGATGGGGGAGCGGCAGGCTGTAGAGCCAGCCGTCCCACAGCGGTCGCAGCGGGGTTGAGCTGTAATGGCCTGCCAGATCGGTGAATTCGTCGGTGGTGACCGATGAGTGCCGATAGCGGGTGGTCCACTCGCGCAGCAGGTTGAAGAACTTCGGATCGCCAAGGTGCAGGCGCAGCGCGTGCAGGGCGAGGGCCCCGCGCTTGTAGACCCGATCGTCGAACATGCGGGTGGGGCCCGGATCGCCGATCAGGATGTCCTGCGGATGCCGCGAGAGCATATGGTGGGCCGAGCGGGCCAGCTGGTCCGCACTCTGCCCGCCCGACGCCTCGGACCAGATCCATTCGGCATAACAGGCGAAACCCTCGTGCAGCCAGATATCGCGCCATTGGCGCAGGGTGAGGCTGTTGCCGAACCACTGGTGCGCGAGTTCGTGCGCGACAAGGCGTTCCGAGCCGCGGTGGCCGTCGCAGTGGTTCGCGCCGAAGATCGAGATGCCCTGCGCCTCGATCGGGATCTCCAGTTCGTCATCGGTGATGACGACGGTGTACCCGTCGAACGGGTACGGGCCGAACCGGTCGGTGAAGACCTCCATCATATGCGGCTGCCGCGCGAAATCATGATCGAAGGCGGCGCGCAGCCGGACCGGCAGCACCGCCTGCATGGGGACCGCGCCGCGCGGGGCCTCCAGCCGATGTTTGCGATACGGCCCGATCTGAATGGTGGCCAGATAGGTGGCCATCGGCTCGGTCTGCTCGTACACCCAGGTGGTCTGACTGGCCTTGGTCTGCTTGCGCATCAGGGTGCCATTGGCCAGGGCGTAGTACGGGGTGTCGGTGGTGATCGAAATCCGGTAGGACGCTTTGGAACTCGGATGATCGTCACACGGGTACCAGGACGCCGCGCCATTGGGCTGACTGGCCACCAGCGCGCCCTCGGTGAGCTCCTCCCAGCCGACCTCACCCCACGGCCCGCGCACCGGTTTGGGCACACCGGTGTACTGGATCACCAGCGCCAGCACGCCCCCGGCGGGAATCCGCTGCGCGGGCGTGATCACCAATTTGCCTTGCTGGTGCGCGTATTTCGCGGCCCGAGTGCCATTGACGAACACCTTCGACACGGCCAGCGCCTGCGACAGGTCCAGTGCGAACCGCTCGCGCACCTCGGTGGTGACCGCGGTGATCTCCGCGCGCCCGCTGAGCCGGTTGCTGGCTACCTTGTAGACCAGCTCCAGCTCATACCTGGACACCCGGTAACCGCGATTACCGTTCTGCGGCAGGTAATCATCGATGGGCTCATCGGCGAACTTGCCGGGCATCACTCGGCCGCTCCGGTGTGCGGCCACGGTGCGATGGGGTTGCCCCACCATCTCGTGGACGGCGGCACGGTGTCACCGCGCATCACCAGCGATGCGGGGCCGACGGTCGCGCCCGCCCCGATGCCGGACGCGGGCAGCGCCACACAGTGCGGGCCCAAAGTCGCTCCCGCGCCCAGGGTTACGGTGTCCATGGCCATGATTCGATCGTGGAACAGATGGGTCTGCACCACACAGCCGCGCTCGACGGTCGCACCATCACCGAGAGTCACCAGGTCAGCCTCCGGAAGCCAATAGGACTCGCACCATACCCCGCGCCCGATCTTCGCGCCGAGTCCGCGCAGCCACAGATTCAGTACCGGCGTACCCGTTGCGGCGCGCGCGAACCACGGTGCGGCAACATGTTCCACGAATGTGTCCGCGACTTCATTGCGCCATACGAACGAGCTCCACAGCGGATGCTCCTCGGTGCCGATCCGCCCGACCAGCAACCATTTGGCGATGACCGAGACAACACCCGCCACCGCACCGGCGGCCAGCAGCACCAGCCCGCTCAGCAGCGCGGTGCCCAGATGCCCGATCTGCTGGGCGAGCCAGGCCAGGGTGAACAGCACGCCCAGCCCGATGGCGAAGGTCACCAGCACCGGTATCAGGCGGCAGGTCTCGACGATGCCGCGCGCCACCCGCAGTCGCCAGGACGGATCGAAAGTGCGTGCGGTATCGGAGGTTCCGGCGGTGCGACGCAGGCGTACCGGCGGACTGCCCAGCCACGAGGAACCGGCCTTGGCCTTGGACGGCGCGGCCGAGAGCACCGCGACGAGTCCGTTCTTGGGCACCCGGCGGCCCGGCGCGGTCATTCCGGAATTGCCGAGGAAGGCGCGCTTGCCGACCTTGGCCTCACCGATATGCAGCCAGCCGCCGCCGAGTTCGTAGCTGGCGATCATGGTGTCATCGGCCAGGAACGCGCCGTCGGCGACCGTGGTGAACTTGGGCAGCAACAGCACCGTCGAGGCTTCCACGTGCTTACCGACCTTCGCGCCGAGCAGCCGCAGCCACACCGGGGTCAAAAGGCTTGCGTAGAGCGGGAAAAGGAAGGTGCGCGCCGAATCGAGCAGTCGTTCGGTGGACCACGCCTGCCAGCCCACCCGGCTGCGCACCGGGTGATATCCGGCGGTGAGGCCGATGCTGAACAGTCGCACCGCGATGATAGTCACCGCGGCGTACACGCCCAGGCACAGCAGTGCCGCGACCGGCAGGATGGCGAACGCGCGCCCGAGTCCCGCTGTGAGCGTGGTGGTATCGCGAATCCACCAGGCGATGAACGCGCCGCCGGTGCCCAGCGCCAGGATCGGCACCGCCGCCAGCGCCATCGAGGTGATACCGAAGACGGCGACCCAGTGCGACGCCCGCGCGGGCGTGTTGTCGGGCCAGCCGTGCTGTGCCTTACCGACTTTCACCGCCGGTGATCCGGCCCAGGCCTGTTCGGCCTTGACCCGTCCGGAGACCGCCGAACCCGGTGCGATCTCGGCATTGCGGCCGATCCTGGTGCCGGGCAGCAGAATCGAGCGCGCGCCGACCACCGCGCCCGGCCCGATGGTGATCGGGCCGATATGCACCGTATCGCCGTCGATCCAGTACCCCGACAGATCGACCTCGGGTTCCACACTGCATCCGTCACCGAGTTCGAGCATGCCGGTCACCGGCGGCAGGGTGTGCAGATCGACGCCCTTGCCGATGCGCGAGCCCAGGGCGCGCGCGAACGGCACCATCCACGGTGCGCCGGACAGGTTCTCGGCACCGCTGGCCTCGGACAGCCGCACGGCCGTCCACAGCCGCAGATGTACCAGTCCGCCGCGCGGATAGTCACCCGGCTGCACATTGCTCAACAGCAGCCGGGAACCGGCCACGCACAGTGCCATTCGGCCGGGCGGCGAGATGAAAAGCAGGAAGGCGATCAGCGCCCACCACCATGACAGATGCGGCAGCCAAGGCAGCGACCCGTTCCAGGACGCGATATTGCCGACGATGGCCAGCCAGGTCAGCCACTGCAATCCGGTCAGTGTGGTGAGCGGGATGGTGGCCAGTACCTGGAACAGCTGCGCGGGCAGTGGCACCGGTGCGACCACCCGGTCCTGCACCGCCGCGACCGGAGCCCGGGCGTCCAGCATCGCGGCGAGCGCGCCGAGCCGGGGCTGATCGTAGAGATCGGCGACGGTGATCTGCGGATGCCGTTCGCGCAATCCGGTCACCAGCTGTGCGGCCGCGAGCGAACCGCCGCCGAGATCGAAGAAGTCGGCATTGGGATCGGTGACCTCCGCGCCGAGGATCGAATCCCACAGTCCCGCAACCCATTGTTCGGTCGGGGTGAGTCCCGGGTCGACCTCGGTCACCTTGGGCAGCGGCCAGGGCAGCGCATCGCGATCGACCTTGCCCGACGTGCGGGTGGGCATATCCGCCACCACCGCGAGCCGGGGCACCAGTGGCGCGGGTAGCTGTTCGGCGAGAATGGCGCGAGCGGCCTTGACGTCGTAGTCCGCGCCCGGTCCGGTCAGATATCCGACCAGAATCTTATTGCCCGCCTTGGTGGTTCGAATCGCGGCCGCACCGCCGGTCACACCGGGCAGATGCTGCAGCGCGTTATCGATCTCACCGAGTTCGATGCGCCGCCCGCCGAGTTTGATCTGATCGTCGGCGCGGCCCAGGAACACCAGTCCGGCACTGTCATTGCGCACCAGATCGCCACTGCGATAGGCGCGTTCCCAGCCGACGGACTCCAGCGGCGCGTACTTCTCCGCATCCTTGGCCGGGTCCAGATAGCGGGCCAGGCCGACGCCGCCGATGACCAGCTCACCGGATTCGCCCTCGGCCACCGGATTTCCGGCGGCGTCGATGACGGTCAGATCCCAGCCGTCCAGCGGCAGGCCGATGCGCACCGGCCAGTCGCCGTTCAGCAGGGCCGCGCACGCCACCACGGTCGCCTCGGTGGGGCCGTAGGTGTTCCACACCTCACGATCGGCCGTGCCCGCGAGCCGCTCGGCCAATTCCGGCGGTACCGCCTCACCGCCGAAGATGAGCAGGCGCACCGAATCCAGCGCCTCGGCGGGCCAGGTGGCGGCCAGCGTCGGCACGGTGGAGACGATGCTGATCTCCCGGCGCACCAGCCACGGACCCAGATCCGCACCGGTCCGCACCAGCGCGCGCGGTGCGGGCACCAGGCAGGCCCCGTGCCGCCACGCCAGCCACATCTCCTCGCAGGAGGCGTCGAAGGCGACCGAGAGCCCGGCCAGCACCCGATCACCCGGGGCGATGGGCTCGCCCTGCAGGAACAACCGGGCCTCGGCGTCGACGAAGGCGGCGGCGTTGCGATGGGTCACCGCAACGCCTTTGGGGGTTCCGGTCGAGCCGGAGGTGAAGATGATCCAGGCGTCATCGTCCGGGGTGGGATGCGCGGTCGACCCCGGCGCGGCCGATCCTTCCGCCGATTCCGTTGTCGCGCCGGTGCTTTCGATGCCGTCGCCGGTGACGATGGCGCTCACCTTCGCCTCGCCGAAGACCAGCCGCGCACGTTCGTCCGGATCGTCGGCGTCCACCGGGACGTATGCCGCACCGGCGTGCAGCACCGCGAGAATGGTGATGTAGAGCGCCCGGGTGCCGGACGGCATGCGCACGCCCACGCGATCACCGGCGCGCACACCCGCCGCGGCCAGGCGGCCGACCTCGTGATCGATCTCGGTCAGCAACTCCGAATAGCTGAGAATCGCCTCGCCGTCGTCGATGGCGGCGGCCTCGGGGAACTCGGCCGCGGTGGCGGCCAGCAACTCGACCAGCGTCCGCACAGGTGGCGCCAATGTGGCCCGCAGCAACGGGCTGGCGCCCATCGCCGTATCGACCGGGGACTGCTGCATGGCGTCGTGCCCACCTCTCATAGAACTGCCCAGCGCTTGTGCGTCTGTTGTTTCACACGAGGGTTACCAGCGGGCGAACTCCACGGTGACCAATGGTCCACGGTACTAGGCGTGTGGATTGTCTGGTGTGTGCGGATCGCCGGAGTGCGGTGGGTAAGTTACCCCGGTATGGCTTTCCCACCCGAATTCCTCGCCCTCGCCAAACGCGTGAACAATTGGGGCCGTTGGGGTTCCGACGATCAGATCGGCACGCTCAACCTCATCACCGACAATGTGGTGCGCGCCGCCGCGGCCACGGTACGCAGCGGGCGGCGCGTCGCCCTGGCGGTACCGCTGAGCCAGCAGGGCATTCAGACCGGCATGATCCGGGGCCGAGTCAACCCGCTGCACAGCATGATCGCGATCAACTGGGAGATGTTCGGTCCCGACACCGTTGCCACCAGCGATGACGTGGTCACCATGGCATTGCAGGCCGGGACCCATTGGGACGCTTTACCGCACGTGTCGTACAACGGGCGCATCTACAACAACCGCCCCGCCGACAGCATCACCGCGCATGGCGGCGCGACGTACAGCGCCATAGACAAGGTGCGCCATATCGTCTCGCGCGGCGTGCTGCTGGATGTGGCCGGGGCGCTGGGGCTCGAACGCCTGCCCGCGGACCACGCGGTCACCCCCGAGGACCTCGAACTGGCCGAGGAATACGGCCGGGTGCGGGTGCGCGCGGGTGATCTGGTGCTGGTGCGCACCGGTCAGATCCGGCTCTTCCTGGCCGGTGACCGGCACGGTTACGGCGTTCCGTCACCGGGCCTGTCGGTGCGCTGTCCGGAATGGTTTCATGCCCGCGATGTCGCGGCCGTGGCCAATGACACGCTGACCTTCGAGATCTTCCCGCCCGAGATCGAGAATCTATGGCTGCCGGTGCACGCGCTGCATCTGGTGGAGATGGGCATGCTGCAGGGCCAGAACTGGAATCTGGAGGAACTGTCCCGGGTCTGCGCCGAGGAGCAGCGCTATGAATTCCTGCTCTCGGCCACACCGGAACCGTTCGTCGGCGGCACCGGCGCTCCGGTCGCGCCGATCGCCATTCTCTGAGGCGTGATCGATGCCCTCCCGCATTCGTGTGCGGGAGGGCATCGAGAATTGGTGCGCCGTTTACCTACTTGTGGTGATGCGAACCGTGATCCTCGGGCTTGTGCGGCTTTGTGGGCTGCTGTGGCTTATGGGGCTGTTCGGGCTCGAGTGACTTCGCCACCGAACCGATCGCGTGGTTCTTGGTTGCGGCGGTAGCCGAGCGCGCATAGGTCAGGCCGACGACCGAGGCATTCATATTGAAGTAGTACGGCTCTGCCAACCAGGTGTTGGGTGAGTAGACGGCCTGTAGGATTTCCAGTGCCAAACCGGGTGCCGAACCCTGCCTGCCGACCACCGTGTAGCAGGCCGAGCCGCCCTTATCCGGATAGCCGACGAATTTCTTCCACCCCTGCATGGTCGCGCCGATGCTCAACAGCCAATGCTGGAAATCCTGCGAGGGATAGTTCAGCAGATCGATGCCGAAGCCGGTCACCGCGGCGATGTAGCCGGTGTTCTTCACCCCATTCAGATCCTTCATCATGGCCTTGTAGATGGCCGGATCCGGAGTGAGTGAATTGGGCTGGTACGTCTGGTAATACAGATGCACCATGAGCGGTTCGAAGGTTGTCGAGTCATATAGTGCCAGTTGATAACCGCCGACCGGCGCCACCTCTCCGGGAGCAATGACTGTCGGGGCCGGCGGATCCACTTCCGGTACCGGAGTCGCGACCCGGCCATTGGTGATGATGCCCCAGCTGGTGCTGACATTGCCGCCGCCGGGTGCGCGATGCGGGGTGTAATCGGTTGCGGCATAGGTCAGAATCGCGCCATTGGTATAGGCCTCCAGCGCCTGGGCCACCGCCGTCGCCTGATTGCCGGAGAACAGCATGTTCAGCGGGCGCAGATTGAAATCGATGACCGACGGGTTCTTCATCAGCGCCGCGGACCACGCGTCGAACACTCCCACCTTGGAATCGCCATAGCCGGGTGTGAGTGCGTTGAGCGCGGAGGCGTCGCCGCCGGTCGCGTTCACCGTGACCAGCCGGCTGTCCGACCAGGTCTTGGTGAGTTCTTCCCACTGCGTATGGGATTCGGCCTTGCTGGAGGTGAACACGGCCTTGTACTCGAGCTCGATATTGGCGCTGACCTGCGACTGGTTGGAGGTGTACATGGTCTGCACCGCCTCGTAGTAGTCCAGGCTGCCGCCGACCACCACCTGTCCCACGAAATGGGTTCCCCACTTGCGGAATACGGCGAAGAATTGCTCTTGATTGGCGGAGTTGAAGGTGCTCGGCAGGTTCTTGATGTCGGGATCATCGCGGAAGTCCGCACTCAGCCATTGGCTGGACGTATGGTTGAGATTGAGTTCCCAGGCGGTGAAATCGGCTTCGTAAATGCCGTAATAATATGACTGGTCGGTATTTACGGTCTTACTGTAAGCGGCATTGAACTGCGCGCTGAACGCACCGTACGAGGCCTGAACTTCGGCCTTCTGCGAGAAGTGCGACTGGAACTGCGAGACCGTGTTGTATACGTAGGACGAGCCCATCGTATTGGTGTACTCGATCGGAGTGGCGTTCTCCGGCACCTGGTAGGTGATGCCACTCGGCGGGTATTCCCAGTTCCGGGCGTCGGGGCCGAGATTCACGATTTGCTGTGGCATCAGCGATCGGGTGCTGTATGTGCCGAGGATGTTGAATCCGCGCCCGATTGCACTGGCGCCGGGTATCAGCGACATGGTGTGTTCCTTCCGTAGCCGTCCCCGCGACAAGGATACGGTTGTCCAGTTCGAATCCAATGGGTTACAACTTAATTCGAAGGTATTCCGCAATACACCCCACGAAAGCGTGAACAACGCCATGTCATTCGACACGGCGCGGGTTTTCCGCGTTCTCCCACAGCCTTTTTGCGCGACAGTAGCCCGCATATAACGGCCGGAGTGGTCTGCTACCGGCGGTGCTCGCGCCGCGTGGTTGCCGGTGCGGAGATCCTCCCCGAATCGTCCCGGCACCTCGATCGATGTACTATCGTTCCACTCTGAAAGGAGTTGTTCTGCAACTCTTTTGGGCAGCGGCAAGGGGGTATGCGCGCAGTAACCGAAGAACTTCATCGATACCGCTCGAACAGATGCCGCTCGAACAAAGGAATCTCGAGTGTCCCTGAGCTTTCCCGATCACCCCGCCGCGCTCTCCAACACCCCCACCGATCTGTCCGTACTGCTGCGCCCGGCTCCGCCCGGCGCCCCCACCGATGTGGTGCGCCTGCGCAGCTCCAATGGGTTCCTGCTCTGGGCCGATCTGCCGCCCGTACTGGTGCTGGGCAGTTCCGGCGGCGCGGGGACCACCACCACCGCGCTCGGGGTGGCCACCGCCGCCTCCTATAACTATCGCGAGCATTCGCCGATCGTGGTGGACGCCACCGCCACCGGCGGCGATCTGGCCCGAAGGGGTTGCGACGCAATCGATGCCGCGGGCACGGTGCAATCCTGGCTGAATATGAGCCACCGCGGGCTGGCCTCGGCGGTGCTGGACAGCTGCGGTGAGAACACCTCCAGCGTCGGCATTCTGCCGCGCGGTCCCGAAGCGCTGCCCCGCCGGGAGAGCTATGCCTCGGTGCATCGGAGTCTGTGTGATGCGGGTTGTCTGCCCGTGTACGACGGCGGGTCACCGGTGACCAATCGCATGGTCGCGCCGCTGCTCGCGGATTCGCGCATCGCGCTGGTGATCACCCTGGCCGCGCGTTCGGACGCGGTGAACCGTTTGCGCCCCGCGCTGATCTGGCTGGATGACAATTACAGCGAGTATCACCTGGCCGAGGCGGTCATCGTGGTGACGCGACAGAATCCGACCGATGGTCCCGGTTATGCCAAACATATCCGGCAGTACCTCGGAAAGTATGTCCGCGCGGTCACCGAGATCCCGTATGACGCGCATCTGGCTACCGGTGGCGCGGTGAGCTGGTCGAAGCTCGCTCCGCCGACTCGCACCGCGTATCGTCAGATTGTCAATCTGCTGCGGTAGTCCTCACGTTATGGTGCAGGTCACTGGCAATTATTCAGCTAACTGATACTTTCGGTTACACGAAATTGTCGGGGACCCGCGAACGAGAGGATGACGACCATGAAGCTTGTCTGGACCGCAGTGCCCCTGCTGATCGCCACCGCCGCCGCCGCAGGCTGTTCGAGCAGCGATTCCGGCAAGACCGAGGCGAGCGGATCGACCACGACCACCGCCGCTGCCACCGGCACCCCCACGGCCGACCCGCTCGCCGACGATGACGCCGAACGCGGCGGCGGCGTCCGCGTGCTGATCGGGCAGACCAAGACGGTGCCGATCCCCGCCGACGCGGTCATGGATATCAAGGTCCCGGAGAGCTGGAATCCCGCCACCGCGACCGCACTGCGCTGCACCGCCACCGATCGCAATGGGACCGTGCTCGAACTGCGCAGGCCCGATGGCGTGTACCGCGAGCAGGTGCGCGAAACCTCCTGGGTGACACAGCAGACCTTCTCCGCGCCGGCCGGTGACGAGGTCACCGTCGGCTGCCAGGATCCCGAATCCGCTGTCGCGCCGGACAGTTCGATCACGTTCATCCGCGTGGTGCCGCGCGGGGTGATGCCGTAACCGCGGCGTGCGTTACTTGCTGTTGTAGACGCTCACGATGCTGCCGTCGACATTGGCCGCGACATAACCGCCGCCGTTGTACTCGTCCGAGTAGTACACCAGCAGGGTCGGCTTGTTGTCGTTGAACGTCCAGGCCGGATCAATGATGATGTAGTGGTTCTTGGGGTTCGGGACGGCGAGCTTGTCCTGGGCGGTGCTCAGCAGCGCCGGGAGAATATCCCAGTTGATACCGCCCAGCGCCACGGTCGGATGACCGGAGAGCTGACCGCCCGGACCGGATCTGGTGGTCGCGCCATTGCGATAGGTGTACTCGTCGTACACCGTCGGCCGATCCTTGACCGGAGCCCCGGTGTTGATGAACTCCGGGTAGATGGTGGTTTCGGTGAAAAGCTGTCCGCCCGTTGCCTGTTCGAGGGAGGCGATGGCCTGGCGGACCGCGATCGGGGTCAATAGGTCGACGGTGCCGGTACTCGCCTTGGTTTGCGTGATCGGCGGGACCGCGTTCGTGCCGCGCACGATGCTGGTGCCGCCGGGCACGCTCGGCAGCGCCTGCGGATTGGGGTCACTACCGGATCCGCTGGGCCGAAGTGCTACCGCCGCAACGACTATCAGCGCGATCACGACCGCACCCGCGGCTCCGGCGAGGATCCAGTGCCGCTGCGATCGGGGGGCGGTATCCGTCGCGATGCCGGGGGAGGAGGCGGTCGGTGCCGTGTAGACCGGCGCTGCGGCGTACCCCGGATAGCTCGGTTGACTCGGATGTCCGCCGTACGCCAGCGGCTGTACCGGTCCCGAATAGGTGGTCTGGCCGGAGGACGTGGCCAGCGGGTGATGCGGGCTCGACACCCCGGGCATATGGTGCGGCACGGATAGTTGCTGCGGCGCGGACATCTGATGCGGCCCGGGCATCGGCATCGGTGTGTTCGGAGCCGTAATCGCCTGGGACAGCAGCCAATCCACCTGTTCGGAGGTGGGCCGCTGATCGGGCTGCGGTACCAGCACCGCCTGGAGCGCGGGGGTGAGCGCGCCCGCGCGGCGCGGCGGCGGGACCTCACCGCGCATGACCGCCGCCAGGGTGGCGACCGAGGTCTCCCGGCGCATCGGGTGATAGCCCTCGACGCAGACGTAGAGCAATAGCCCGAGCGACCACAGATCCGAGGCCGGATGCCCCTCCTGCCCGCCCAGTCGTTCCGGTGCCACGTAATCCAGTGATCCGACCACGCTGCCGGTGGAGGTCAGCCCCTCCAGCCCGTTGATCGCGGCGATGCCGAAATCGGTGAGCACCGGCGAACCGTCTTCGCGCATGAGCACATTCGCGGGCTTGATATCGCGATGCAGCACCCCCACCGCGTGCGCGGCCCGCAATGCCGCGAGAATTCCGCGCCCGATCTGCGCGGCCCGATCCGGCGGCATCGGACCCAGATCGAGTTGATCGGCCAGGCTGCGCCCGCGCACGAGCTCCATGACGATCCACGGATGCTCTTCACCGGGCGTATCGACAATATGGTGGATGGCAACCACATTCGGATGCCCGATCCGCGCCAGTGCCCGCGCCTCGCGCAGCACCCGCTCCCGCTGCACCCCCGGCGAACTGGCCTTATCCGGATCGGCCGCCCGCACCTCCTTGAGCGCCACCTCCCGATGCAGCGCCAGGTCATAGGCCCGCCACACCGTCCCCATACCGCCACTGCCGAGCGGTTCGAGCAATTCGAAGCGCCCGTCGACCACTGTCCGCCCGGAAATCACCGCGCCAGCCTATTAGCCGCGCCCATCGAACGCGACCCCGGCTTCAGTGCTCGCCACCACCGGCCACACCGAACGGCTCCGCTCGTCATCGGGTCGCAGGATGCCTCATCCGCCCCGGCGCGCTTCCCCGCGTCATCCCGGCGTGTTTGTGGCCGGGATTCACACCGGAGACTCACCGGCATGCCGTGGTGATTACGGCGGAAAGCGCACCGGAATCACGGGCTCGTGTCAGTGCCTATCGGGCTGCGACGGTCGGGTTTTGCGCGGCGAAAGCGTCTGTGGTTGTCAGTGTGAATTCGCCGTGATCGCTGCCCAGCCCCTGTGCGACCAGCGCCGCGACCGCGTTGCCGAGGATGGCCGCGGCGGTGGGCTCGCGGCCGAGGGCCAGCCCGCGCAGGAAGCCCGCCGAGAAGGCGTCGCCGCAGCCGGTGGTGTCGACCACGTCCACGGCGAAGGCCGGGATGGTGTGCGTGCCGTCGGGGGTGGAGAGCAGGGCTCCGGCTGCGCCTTGGGTAATCGCCAGGGTGCGCGCCCCCGTCGCGTGCAGGATCTCGCAGGCGGCGGAAAGCGTTGACGCGCCGGTGAAGCCGAGCGCCTGTTCGTCATTGGGCAGGAAGTAGTCGATGTGGGGGAGCGCTGCCGCTATGGCGTCGAGGCTGCCCAGTGCTCCGGGCGCGATGAGATCGGCGGAGGTGGTGACGCCATTGTCCTTGGCGTGCTGCAGGATTCGCGCCGCATTGGGTGCGCCGAGCAGTTCGGGACCGCCCAGGTGCAGGAAGTCGGTGGCCGCCAGCGCATCCCAGTCGACATCGTCGAGGGTGTAAAAGGGATTCGCGCCGAGTAGGTGCAGGCTCGGGCGTTCGCCATTGGGGCGGATGGGCAGTACCGAGGCCGAGGTGGGCTGCTCCGACTTGCGGACGATGAGCGCGGTGTCGATTCCCGCCGTATTCAGCAGGGAGACAAGGAAATCCCCGGTCGAATCGGTGCCGACGGCTCCTGCGGTGCGGACCTGCGCCCCGAGCTTGGCCAGGGTCAGCGCGGTTCCGGCGGCCGTGCCCGCGGCGGTGATGCGAATGTCCTGTACCAGCGCGGTCTGCTGACCTTCCGGAATCCCATCGACCGGTCGGACCAGAATATCCAGGACGTGCGCGCCCAGAGTGATGACCTTCATCTGTTATCCCTATCGAGCCGACCGTCGAGCGGTTTGCGGGTGCCGTATCCGGTGCGCCAGGCGACTTCGATGACGGCGGTCTGCTGTTCGGCCGTCAGCGGGCGCGGCGTTCCGATGGTCCGGGCGTCGAGGTAGAGCGTGCACGCCCACTCCAGCAGCAGCGCGTACTCGACGGCCTGATCGAGATCCGCGCCGAGCGCTACCGCGCCGTGATTGGCCAGCAGCGCGCACTGCTTGCCCCGCAGGGCTTCTCGCACCGCGGTCGCGAGTTCCGGGGTCCCGAAGGGATGGAAGGGCACGACCGGTGTGGCACCGCCGAGCACCAGCTGCTGATAGTGCAGCACCGGCAGCTCATCGAGCACGCAGCCGACGGCCGTCGATTTCGGCGCGTGCGTATGCACGATCGCGCGTGCCGGATAGGCGCGGTAGATATCAAGGTGCAGACCGAGTTCCGAGGTCGGCGCGTATTTTCCCGCCACGATTCCACCGTCCAGATCGACCACGGTGATATCGGCCGCGTCGATCTCGCCGAGCACCGCACCGGTGGGGGTGACCGAGACAAGATCGCCATGGCGCATACTCACATTTCCGGCGGTGCCGATCAGCAGCCCCTCCTCGGCCAAGCGCCGGGAAGCGGCTGCGACACGGGCGCTTTCGGCTGGCGCGGGACTGCTCATGGCGGCTACCCTACCCAAACCTGAATTCGATTCACATTAACTCGGAGCCGAAATGTCCGCCTCGCTGGAGCTGCCCGACGCCCTGCTGCGCCGCGTGCCGCGCCAGGCCCGCAGTCGGCAGCGACTGGCCCGGGTGCTCGAGGTCTCTGATCGACTACTTGGGACCGAGGGCGTCGAATCGCTGACCATGATCAGAGTGGCGGCCGAGGCGCGCATTTCGGTCGGCTCGCTCTACCAGTACCTCCCCGATCGCGACGCCATTATCGAGGCGCTCGCCGGGTCCTATCTCGCCATGATCGAATCCCGCATGGCCGCACTGCTGGAACTCGCCCGCGCCGCACCCTGGCCGGACCCCACCGATGTGCTGATCGATGCCTTCGCGCACCTGTATCGCAGTGAGCCCGGATTCCGCGCACTCTGGTTCGGCCGACACCTCACCGAGGCGGCGCGCGCGGCGGACCGCGAGCATAAACGCCGAATGGCGGTTACGCTCCGCGAGATCATGATCGCGCAGGGCGTCGCCGCGGACACCGCCGATCTGGATACCGCCTGCCGCACCGCACACCTGATGGGAGATGCGGTGATGCAGGAAGCCTTCCGTTCCGATCCGGACGGCGATCCGGATCTGCTGCGCCAGGCCAAGATCGCGCTGCGCGCGTACGCGAGTCAGTGGACCGGTCCGTGACCGACATACGTAAGGAGTATTCGATGAGAGTGTCCCGGCGATCCGCGCTGGCAGGCGCGGCCGCTTCCGCCGCCGCGCTGGGCGCGACCGGCTTCCTCGGCGCGGGTACGGCCGCGGCCGAACCGGGCGGCGGCGCGGACTATCTCGTCGGTTGCGGTATGGCCGATATGACCGGTGCGCCCGCGGGTCAGGGCATGATGGGCTACTCCGAACTGGATCAGGTCACCACCGGTCTGCTCATGCGCTGCTGGGCTCGCGCGTACATCATCGTCGATCAGGTGACCGGTGATCGGGTGGCGTTCGTGAACACCGATAACGCCTG
The DNA here is from genome assembly GCF_042269265.1 of Nocardia sp. NPDC056000. Classification (NCBI taxonomy): domain Bacteria; kingdom Bacillati; phylum Actinomycetota; class Actinomycetes; order Mycobacteriales; family Nocardiaceae; genus Nocardia; species Nocardia sp. NPDC056000. The sequence continues at coordinate 374,909 of NZ_JBHJXS010000003.1, forward strand.
TCTGTTCCAGTCGGTGCACCTGGCCGTGATGGTGGAGCTGGCCAAGCGATTCGGTGATCTGTACACCGAGCGCAATGTGAATCTCAATGCCACGCACAATCACAATTCCTGCGGCGGCACCGCTCGCGAGTACGCGTATTCCCTTGCCGCGCAAGGGTTCCAGCAGAACTCATACGACGCCGAGGTGAACGGCATCGTCACCGCCATCGCTAACGCGCACGAGCGCCTGGCCCCGGGCACCATCATGATCGGCCACGGTGAGTTGCACGATGCCAGCGCCAATCGCTCGCGGGTGGCCTTCGATCTCAATCCGGCCGATGACAAGGCCGAATTCCCGGATGCCATCGATCCGGCCGTCACCGTGCTGCGACTGAAGCAGGGCGGCAGGGATGTCGGCGCGATCACCTGGTTCGCCACGCACGGCACCTCGCTCACCGATCACAACACGCTCATCTCGGTCGACAACAAGGGCTATGCCAGCTACCGCTGGGAGCACGATGAGATGGGCGCGCGCTATCTGGACGGGCAGCCGGGTTTCATCGCCGCGTTCCCGCAGACCAATCCGGGCGATATGACCCCCAACCTGTGGACCCGCCCGTGGCATCCGGCCGGGCCGACCGAGGACAATCGCGCCAACTGCGCCATGATCGGTGAGCGTCAATATCAAGCCGGGCGAACGGCTTTCGCCGCCGCGCGCGCCATGTCCACCGGCGGTGTCGATTCGGTCATCCGCTATGTGAATATGGCCGACACCTTCATCGACGGTTCGTACACCCCGGACGGTAAGGCCGCCCGCACCGCACCCGCCATGATGGGCGCGGCCGCGGTCGCCACCAGTTCGGAGGACAACTACAACACCCAGATCCCGTTCCTGCACGAGGGCGATACCAATCCGATGGTGGCCGCGCTCGGCGGCGTCGACGCGCCCATCGAAGAGTGGATGCGCGATGTGCAGGCCCCCAAGCTGGCCATCGTCCCGCTCGGCATCCTGCCGCCGCGTCCGTGGGTGCCGCAGGTGGTGGCGATCCAGATCATGCGCATCGGTGATCTGGTATTGGCCTCGGGCCCAGCGGAATTCACCATCGTCTCCGGTCTGCGGGTGCGTCGGGTGGTCGCGCGCGCCCTCGGGGTGCCGCTGGAGAACGTGCTGATGCAGGGGTACGCCAACGGCTACTGCGGCTATGTGACCACGCCCGAGGAGTACGTCTCCCAGCAGTACGAGGGCGGTGAAACCCTGTACGGCCGTTGGACATTGTCGGCCTATATGCAGGAGTTCGATCGGCTCGCCCGCGCGGTGGCCGCGCGCACCGATATCGGCCGCGGACCCGCGCCGCTGGACTGGAATTTCGGCCTGCAACCCAATCTGCTGGCCCCGGTCCCGGCCGACGTCCCGGTCGCCGGCCGCGCCTTCGGTGATGTGCTGACCCAGCCGCCCGCGAACAACACCGCCGGGGATCTGGTGTCGGTGGAATTCGCGGGCGCGCACCCGAACAACGACTTCCGTTTGGGCGGCACCTATTTCGAGGTGCAGCGCTCGACCGGGGACGGCTGGGAGCGGGTATTCGACGATAACGACTGGTGCACCGAATTGCATTGGCGGCGACCCGATGACAATCCGGCGGCTTCGCTGATCCAGGTCCGCTGGACGATCCCGGCCGGGACCAGGATCGGGAAATATCGGATCCGGTATTTCGGCGACAGTAAGGACGCCGCCGGGCAGACCGCCGGATTCACCGGCACCTCAATGGAATTCGTGGTTTCGTAGCTCGATTCGGCAGGTCAGTGGTGGAACGGGTGCCCACCGAGCGATGCGGTGTGCACCGCCACCCGATCCCGCGACAGCGACATATTGTGCCGCTCCTGCGGGGTCAGGGTGTGGCGCTCCCTGATGCGCTGGGCGGATTCGCCGAGCACCGACAGTACCGACATCGGGCGCTGGAAAGCGATAAAGGTCATGACAGCCTCCTTGGAGGAAAAGTCCGCTGCCGCAACCTGATTCAGCGCATGACTGAATAACCGCGGCAGGCGGGTATGAACGTGAATGGTGTATCCGTACTCGGATACGGACTATCGCCGGAACTCACTTCACTCCTCACCTCCTTGCCGCCGGGACGCACGCGGGCGTCGATCACGTCAGACCACGCGGTGCGAACCACGCGACACAGAGGGAGAATCCGCCAATCCGAACGATATGGCGGGCACCCCTCTCGTCAGAGCTTCGGCACTGAACGACGTATCCCCGGCTGGGGAAGCCACTTTGGATAGCCCCTTAATCCGGAGCGATCTGTCCTAACCCTGGGCGTCTCTCGACGTCGTCGGATCAGTGGCCTGTGTTCGAACAGGAGCCTCGCCTAGCGAGGTGCTGACTCGACCATGCTGCCCGCGGATCGCCGATGTGTCAAACAGCTGCGCGCCGGGCGGCCGACGCGTAGCGTCCCGGAATTGCGCCGGGAATTCGCAGAATTCGCCTCTTTCGCAGCGCGGATGCACGTGCAACAGTGGTGCGCAACAGCACGATCGATCGGACGAGGAAGTCTAACCATGATGCATCTGTTGTGGGTCTTCCTGCCTGTCGCCGCCGTGCTGTGTTGTGTCGGGGGACACATCTGGCGCTTCCGCCGCGATCGGTTCCTGAGCTACCTCTACGGCCCGCATATCGATCGGCCGCAACGCTTCGGCAGCCTCGCCTTCCGGACCGGGGTGCCGGTGCTGTTCACGGTGCGGATCGCCGAAGTCGTTGTCTCCGGGCCGCATTCGCGCTCGCACGGCACCGTCGACGTGATTCTGACGCTGGCGCAATGCATTGCGATACCGCTGGCGGTGATCGGCGCCGGCCTGATCCTGATCCCGCCGCTCATCACCGCCGAATCCCGTCCGCACGTCACCCCGATCGATCGCATGACGCTGCCGGTGCTGGTGGCCGCGCTGCTGTCCTCGGTGCTGGTCACCTTCGATCCGTACTCCACCGATGACCGCTATCGCACGGCCGAGACGCTGTACACCTGGTGCCGTTCGCTGGTCACGCTGCATCCGAATCCCGAGGTCATGCAGCATGCGCCGGTGATCTATCAGGCGCGCGGGCTGATCGTCATGACGCTCATCGCGATTTGGCCGTACACGCGTTTGGCGGGCATCTTCACGGTGCCGGTGTCTCGGATGCTGCGGCGCGCCGCGGGCGTGTTGCGCGGGATGCCGATCCCGTTGTCGCGCAAGCAGCGTCGGCCCGCGTAGCTACAGCGAATCGGCCTTGCTGATCCAGCCGACGACGGTGCGGTTGAGCCAGGAGGGGGAGAGTTGGGTGGCGGCGGCGGTGATTTTGGTTTGCAAACCGACCAGCACGTGTGAACCGCGCACCGCCCGGCGGTGAGTCGCGGTGTGCCACACACTGTTCGCCACATCATCGGCGGTGAGGCGCACGCCCAGCGTGGCCGAGGACTTCGAGCCCCGGGTCACCTCGGTCATCATGTCGGTGGCCACGAACAGCGGCAGCAGATCCCGCACGGCGATGCCGTAGTGCCGCCATTCCAGATCGAGCGCCTCGGTGAGACTGCGGACCGCCGCCTTGGTCGCCCCGTAGACCGCCAGACCGGGCTGGCCGTACAGCGCCGAGGCCGAGGCCAGATTGATGACCTGACTGCCGGGTGTGCGGCGCAGATACGGCAGCGCGGTGTGACAGCCGTTCAGCACGCCCTTGATATTCACATCGACCAGACGGTGCTGACGCTCCAGGGAGATATCCCCGAACGGGCCGGAGTACAGGATGCCCGCATTGTTGACCAGCAGATCCAGGCGGCCGGTGGTAGCGGTGAAGTCCGCGAGCGCCTGCTCCCACCCAGCCGAGTCGGTCACGTCGAATGCCCCCGTGACCGTGGTCCCGCCGATCTCCTTGGCGGTGCGCGCCACGGCCTCGGCATCGATGTCGTACATGCCGACCGTCCAGCCCTGTCCCGCGAATTTGGCCGCGATGGCGCGGCCGATGCCCGCCGCCGCCCCGGTGATCAGGACGGCGGGCCGAGCTGCCTGGGAAGCGTTGGCGGGCTGGGACATTCGGGCCTCCCTGGCGATAGCGGTCGAGGGTGGCGAGGGCTCAGGCCGCGCTGCGTCCCGTACTCGCCTGTTCGATCATCGCACGATGGAATCCGGCCGCGTCGCGGGCGGCGTCGCGGCCGTCGGCGAGCAGTTCCGCACCCAGGTGAATCAGGGTGTGCGGGGCGCTGGCCCGGATCTGCAAAGTCATCGGGACATTCGCCTCCTCGCAGCGGCGCGCCACTTCGAGGGCGTCGGAGAGCAGCATTTCGCGCGAGCCGACCTGCAACAGGATGGGCGGCAACCCGGTGAAATCGTGATTGACCACCGACCAGCTGGGATCGAGTACGCCGTCGATGGCGATACCGCGGCGCACCACCATGGCCGGACCCGCCGCGGGCAGCACCGCATCGGTATTGGCATTGGGGTGGGCCATGCGGGCGGTGGAGTCGAAATCGGCCCACGGCGAGGTGACCGAGATGCCCGCGGGCAGCGGCAGGCCCAGATCGCGGGCGGTGAGCACCATCCGCAGTGCCAGCCCGCCGCCGGCGGAGTCGCCCGCCACGATGATCTTCTCGGGCGCGAAGCCCTCGTCCAGCAGGTACTGATAGGCGGTCAGCGCGTCATCGAGGCTGTCGTTCGGATGCGCGTCCGGCAGTTGCCGATAGTCCACGGTGAACACCGGAAGCGCGCTTTCGGTGCCCAGCCGCGCGGTGTGCCTGCGGTAGCTGTTCAGTCCGCCCGCGATGAACGCGCCGCCGTGGAAGTACAGGATGGCCGCGTCCCGGTCGACGCGAGGGTCGGAAACCGGTGCGGTCCACAGCCATTCGGCATCGAACCGTTCGAAGAACACCGGATGCCGATGGGTCCCGCGCGGTGCGCCCAGCATGCGGGCGGGCGCTTCGGACAGCCGGGTCGCCCGGAAGATCAGTTCGGCGGGCCCCGGCCCGAAATCGGCGACCCACGCTCCGGCGCGCAGGAACTGTTGCAGCGTCGTGCGCAATACCGGATGTGCGATGCGGGTGCCGATCCGGGCGGGCCGGGTCGATTCGACGATCACGGACGTAACGGATTCCGAGGTCTGCGGCGTCATTGCCACGGGGCTCTCCTGTCCGCGCCGCGAAGCCGAAGCGCTGGAACTGTCTGACAACATTGTCGTTTTCTGGCCGGGGCCATCGATCATCTTGACGTCCCCGGCGCGGATTGTCATGTCCGAGAGGGAAATTCCCGCCATTTCGAGACCTTCCTACCCTTGGTTCAACGAGCGATGGTGGGACGGATCTTCCCGAAACCGGTGGCCTGTTCGAAAGCATGACCGACCTCCAGCACGCGCCGGTCGGCGCGATGCGGTCCGATGATCTGCAATCCCACCGGTAGCCCGGTGGCCGTGAACCCGCCCGGCACCGACAGCGCCGGGCAGCCGGTGGCGCTGATGAAGTACGCCGAGCGCATCCAATCCAGGTAGGTGTGCATGGGTTCGCCCGCGATCTCGGCCGGATACTCCAGCTCGATATCGAACGGCGGCACCTGGCTGACCGGGGCCAGCAGCACGTCGTAGCGGTCGAAGAATTCGCGCATCCGATGGAAGAGCTCGGCGTGCCGGAGCTCCGCGGCGGCGATATCGGTCCCGCGCAGGGCGAGTCCGGCTTCGATATTCCACACCAGTGACTTCTTGATTCGATCCCGTTGTGTTAGCAGCGGACCCAGAGCGAGGGCGAACTGCCAGGCCCGCAGGGTGCGGAAGACCTCTTCCGCCCCAGTCAGATTCGGACAGTCGAGCGTGACATCCGCGCCGAGTTCGGTGAACGTCGCCACCGTGGGCTCCAGGGCCGCGCGCACCGCCGGGTCCACGGGTACCGCCCCGCCCAGATCGGGTGCCCAGGCCACCCGGAGCCCGCGCATATCCCGGTCCAGTTCACCGCTGAAGACCGATCCGCGCTCGGAAATCGCGATGGGACTGCGGGAATCGGGTCCGGCGAGCACCGAGAGCAGCAGCGCGATATCGCCGACGGTGCGCGCCATCGGCCCCTGGACCGCCAGCGTCGACCAGGGGGCCTGCGTCGGCCAGGACGGCACCCGGCCGGGGGAGGGCCGGAATCCCACGACATTGCAGAACGATGCCGGATTGCGCAGTGAGCCACCCATATCGCTGCCATCGGCGAGCGCGTGCATACCGCAGGCCAGCGCCGCCGCCGCGCCGCCACTGCTGCCGCCCGCGGACTTTCCGAGGTCATAGGGATTACGGGTGGCGCCGAACAGTTCGTTGAACGTGTGCGAACCCGCCGCGAACTCGGGCACATTGGTCTTGCCCAGCGTGATCGCCCCGGCGGCACGGATGCGCTCGATCACCAATTCGTCACGGACGGGCACATTCTCGGCCAGCAGGACACTGCCCGAGGTGGTGCGTATTCCGGCGGTATCGTGGGTGTCCTTGTGTGCCATGGGAATACCGTGCAGCGGTCCCACCGGAGCCTTGGCGGCCATCCTGGCATCGGCGGCGCGGGCCTGATCCAGCGCCCGGTCGGCGACCAGGGTGACGATCGCGTTGACCCGCGGGTTGGTCGCCTCGATCCGCTCCAGGTGGGCCCGGGTGAGCTCGACGGCCGATATCGCGCGGGTGCGCAGCAGCCGGGCCTGTTCCCGCGCGGTGGCGAAGCAGATATCCGAATCCATCGGTGTCTCCTAGAGTTCGGCGGTCAGGGCATCGGATTCCGCGACCGGCTCCCCGGTGCGGCTCGTGCGCAGCATCCAAATACCCTGGGCCACCACACATACCGCGAGGTTCACGGCCAATCCGATGATTCCGGAATTGATGTTGTGCACCGCGGCGTAGTGCTTGCCGATCTCCACCCAGGCCACCACGCCGATGCCGGACAGCAGTCCGGCCATGGCGGGATACTTTCCGAGCGGCCGCCGATCACCCAGCGCGGCGAGGAAAGCCGGTGCGGTCTGCGCCAATCCGCTGAAGGTCAGCAACAGCAGATCGGCCAGCGCACTGGGCCGCTGTATCGCCAGCAGCAGGGTCAGGCACGCGACCACGATCACCGTGCCGTGATTGAGCGCCAGCGTCGCCCGCGCACCGCGCAGCGGAATCAGATTGCGCGCCACCAGCGAGGAGATGCCCAGGCTGATCGCGGCCGCGGGCACCATGGCCGCCGCCGCGGCCGCCACCGCGATCACCCCGACCAGCCAATCCGGCAGCGCTTGCCCGGTCAGCCACAGCAGCACCCCGCCGGGCGGCACCCGGAAGCCGTGCAGCGCGGCCAGTACCCCGGTGAAGCCGATGATGATCGGCAGAATGATCACCACCTGATACAGCGGCAACCAGGTGTTATTGCTGCGGATCACCTGTTCGTCGCGCGAGGCCAGCAGCGGCGGCCACAGGTGCGGCAGGGTGAAGAACGCGCTGCCGATCGCGGAGATCAGCACCCCGCTGATCCACCAGTTCGATCCCGCCGGACCGTCATTGTGCGGCACCGTGAGCAATTGCGGTGCGCTGCGCTGGATTTCGCGGAAGACATCCCCGATACCACCGGCGAAATGCGCCGGAATCGCGATCACCAGCACGATCATCGCGCCGATCATGAGGGCGTCCTTCAGATAGGCCGTATTGGCGATGCCGCGAATACCCGACCACAGTACGAACGCCACCATCAGCGCGGTCGCGATCACCATGCTCCAATGGCCCGAACTTCTACTGCCGGTGACCAATTGCACGATGGTGCCCAGCCCGGTGATCTGCAATTGCAGATACGGCAGCAGGAAGATCACCCCGATCAGCGCGACCAGCTTGCCGAACAGCGGACTGCGATAGCGATCCGCGAAATAGTCCGCCTGCGTGAGGTATTCGCGCGCCTTGGCGAGTCGCCACAGTCGCGGCCCGAGAAAGTACACGCCGATATAGGACAGCGGGATGTACGGGATGGCGTAGGTCGCGGTCGCGCCGCCGACGAAGGTCCGGTTCGCCACCCCGAGGAAGGTGAACGTGGTGAAGCCCTCTCCGGCCTGGAGGAACCACGTCGCGCCCTTGCCGAAATTCCTGCCGCCGACGGTCCATTCGGACAGGTCACGGCTGCTGCGCCGCCCGCGGATACCGAGCGCGGCGATCACCGCCATACCGATCAGTGCGATGGTGAGAATCATCGGTCCCGCCCTCCGCTGCGGCCACGCTCGGCCAGCAGCAGCGCCGGGGTGATCAGCAGCACCCACGCCGAGAGCCAGACGAACAGTGCAGGCAAGCCGAACCACAGGTGCGGGGTATTGACGAACGGCAACCAGATCGCCGACAGCAGCGCCACCGCGGGTACACCGGGGGATAGGGACAGAAGTGTTCGATTCATGGCTGCTCCGTGTGTATTTCGAGGGTCACCAGGTGATGAAGGAGTTCCAGAAGCCGCAGTGGTGATCCGCGGCGAACCGGGTGTAGTCGCGGGACCCGTCCGGTGCGAACCGGAGCATTCGTCCCGATGCGGCATCGAAGCGCGGTGCGGCCGGGCGGCCCGCCCCATCGGGATCGCCGGTGCGGGCGAACGCGGTCCAGTAGTCGATCATCTGTTCCGACAGTCGCCGCTGGGCATCGGTGAACGCCGGTGTGACGCCGTTGGTTTCATACAGGTAGGGCAGGTCGAAAGCATGTGCCGCGCCGAGCGGGAAGCTCGCCGGTGGAATGCCCGGCAGCGCGGGCGCGGTATCGTCGGCGAATTCGGCGGCATAGGTCGGAACATGCTGTGCCAGTAGTCCGGCCGTGGTCGGTACGCCGCAGATGTAGTCGAAATCGCTGCGCGCGGCGGCGTAGGCGAGTACCGGTTGGGCGTAGTCCCGCAATGGATAGCGCTCGATCACCTGATCGGCCTTGTCCGCGCCGAAGAAATCACGCACGGCCTGCGGATAGGCATCGGCGGTGAGCGTGGTGCCGAGCCCGTACTGGAACAGCACCATCAGGCGCTCCTCATCCTTGGCATCGGTGACCAGCACGGGCACCCGGTTGAAACGCCCCGACCCCAGCGCATCCCGCAGCGGTTCGGTCAGCACCCGGCCGTCGATATCGGGAAACCATTGGTACGGAGCCTGTGCCGCGATCAGCTCGCCGACGGGCTTGGCGCGCAGGCAGATTCCCGCGGTGCGCGGATCCGCACAGCCGACCGCCGCGGCGTAGGTCTGTCCCTTGGCATCGGCCTGCGCCCGAGTCGGCCACGCGCCGAAACCGTCACCGGCACACGGTGCGCTCTGCACGATCGCGCGCTGGAACAGTCCGGCCGCCAGTGGCGATCCGAGCTGCGAGCACACCGATACCGCCCCGGCGGACTGTCCGTCGATGGTGACCGATCCCGGATCACCGCCGAAGGCCGCGATATTGCGCCGCACCCAGCGCAGCGCGGCCTGCTGATCGAGAATGCCGTAGTTCCCGGTGATTTCGGCTCCGGAATCCGCTGCCATGGACAGCCCGCCCAGCACGCCGAGCCGATAGTTGACGGTGACCACCACGACATCGCCGCGTGCCACCATCCGATGCGCCGCATAGTCCCGTCCGGAACCGGACACCATCGAGCCGCCGTGGATGAACACCATGACCGGCAGCCCGCGCGTCGCGCGCCGAGGCGTCCAGACATTGAGGTTCAGGCAATCCTCGGTGGTCACATCGGTTCCGCCGAGCGCGCCCGCGGACTGCGGGCAGGCATTGCCCGGACCGGTCGCCTCCCGCACGCCCGGCCACGGGAGCGCGGGTTGCGGCGGCTGCCAGCGCAGCGGGCCGACCGGTGGTGCGGCGTAGGGGATTCCGAGGTAGGACCGATCGGTATCGGTGGTAGTGCCCCGAATCTGTCCGGTATCGATGGTCACGACCGTCGGGTCGGAGCCGGAGCCGGTATCGGCGGGGGCGGGGGCGGCTGTTCCGAGACCCGCCGCGCAGATGAGAGCCAGGGCCGACAGCATGTGCCGAATTCGCATGCGTATCACCGTGCCCGGTCAGCGAGATTTCGGACAAGGTCGGCTGGCTGATCGACGGATACCGCCACATACTTGGCCGATGCTGGACGAATTGGACCGCAGAATCGTTGGGGCGCTACAGATCGACGGCCGCGCGGCCTGGAGTCGCATCGCAGCGGTGCTGGGCGAACCCGAGCGCACCGTGGCCCGGCACGGCAATCGACTGCTGGAGAGCGGGGCGGTGACGGTGACCGCGCTCGCGCCGCGCGGGGATTCGGTACTGGTCCGCATTCGATGCGCACCGGGTACGGCGGGGGTGTGCGGACGCACGCTGGCGCATCGGCCGGACGCGATCTTCAGCTATGTGCTGACCGGTTCGGTGGACTGCGTCGCCGAAATCATCTGTCTGCCGGAACAGGTCGCGGATCTGGTGTTGCAGGAACTGCCGGGGATCGCGGGACTGGTGGAGAGCAATACCCTGCCGGTGCTGCGCTATTTCCGCACCGTGCACGAATGGCGGCCCGCGCTGCTCACCGCGGCCGAAGTCGAGGCGCTGACCGAGCAACCGCCGATCACGCCCGAGCCCACCGGGGTGGGCGGGCAGCGGCTCGGCCGCGAGGAACGGCTCATGCTGCGCGCACTGGCCGAGGACGGTCGCCGCACCTATGACGAAATCGCGCGTATCGCAGGCGTTTCCGAGCCGACCGCGCGCCGCCGGGTGGAGGCGCTGCGGCGTACCGGGGCCGTGCACATTCGGGCGGTGGTGGCCCCGGCCGCGCTCGGTCTGGGCGTGGAGGCGCTGCTGTGGATCCGGACGCAGCCGGGCACGGTGGAATTGGTGGGGCAGCTGCTGCTGAAGTCACCGTACGTGCGATATGCGGCGGTGATCATGGGCGATCACCAGATCGTCGCCGATGTGGCGGTACCGGACAAACTCAGCCTGTATCAGTTGCTGACCGCGGCCGAATGGGTCGCGCATGTGGACTCGGTGGAAACCTCGATGGTCATCGACGTGCTGAAAACCAGTGGTGTGCAACGCCAATCGAGTGCCTCGCGACGCTGATCGAGCGGGCTAGCGGTCGCCGAAGGCGGTTTCGAGCAGATCCCGGCCGGGAGTGAGCAGCCCGACCGCCTCATCCACATCCCGCAACCGCGCCGAACTGGTCGAGAGCGTGAGCCCGGCGACCAGCACTCCGCGCCGATTGCGGATCGGAAGCGTCAGACACCCTGCCCCGGAACGCAATTCATTCACCTGGAGGGCGTATCCGCGAGCCCGAGCGAAGGCGTCGTTCTCGGCCAGCGCGAGCCGCCCGATGGCCGATGCGGTGAGATCGCCGGTGATCACGTGTTCATGCTCGATCGGATACTCCGGATCGGCGTCGAGAATGCGGACCCGGGGCCGTTCGGTACCGGTGCGGTGATATCCGGCCAGATGCACACCGCCGCGGGTGTGATCGCGCAATCGTGCGAGCGCCTCCAGTGCCGCACCGGGAAGCGGTGCGGGAGTGGCCATTCCAGCCAGTTCGGTCACCTTGCTGCCCAGCGCGAATCCGCTCAGATCCGGTGTGCGCACCAGATACTCCTGCTGCACCAGCAGATTCAGCAGCCGGTACGCGGTGGCGCGCGGCATACCCAGATTGCGGCTGATCTCGCGTGCGGTCACACCCGGACCGCAGGCGGCGACCTCCTCGAGCACCACCAGGGCGCTCAGGACCGCCTTGGGCTGGCGGCCGCCGATACCGTCCGAAGCGCTCACGCCGCGTCTCGCTCCTCGCGTGCGGAACCGCCCAGCACATCCGCGCCGATCGGAATGTCATGGGTGCCCACCAGGAGTGCGCCGCGTCGCCGGGCACGGCGGAACACCATGAGCCCGACCGCGACTCCGAGCAGGAACAGCACCACCCCGGCGGCGCGCGGACCCTGCCATTCGGTACCCAGGAAGACCACCAGGCAGCCGGCCAGGGCCAGCGCGGCCACGGTCGCCACCAGCACCGGACCCACCATGAACTCACCGATGCGCCGCAGGAAGAACGGCACCGCCGCGCACACCAGCGTGTAGGCCAGCACATATCCGCCCGCCGACACCACCAGCAGAATCCCCACCGCCTGCCGGTTCGTGATTCCGGCGGCGAGCAGAAGTGCGGGCACCACGGTCACCACCGGCATCGACACTCCGATCGCGATATGCGGGGTGCGATGCACCGGATGGGTGCGGCTCACCGACCGCGGCAGCACCCCGTCGATACCCATGCTCAGCAGCACCCGGACCAGCGCCGTCGCCGAGGCCAGCGCACACGCGAAAAACGATGCGGCCACACCGCAATCGAGAATCGGCGAGATCCACCCGACCCCGTAGTACGACGAAAGCTGATGCACCGGAGCGGAATCCTGATCCAGCGCCACCCCCGCCGCGCGGAATCCGGTGGTCTGCACCGAGGTGGCCGCCACCACCAGTACCCCGGCCGCGATCGGCGACCAGATCAGCACCCGCGGCACCGCGGCGAACGGGCGGCGCGCCTCCACCGACAGCGAAGCCGCGCTCTCGAATCCTACGAACGCGGTAATGGCGATGACCGCACCGGTGACCAGCCCGGCGAACGAGAGATGCGGTGGCACGAGCAGCTCCCGGGCGATCGGCCGATGCCCCTGACCCAGGAACAGCACGATCACCAATCCGGCCAGCACCGCCACCGCGACGGACTCCACCAGCAGACTCAAACGCGCCGAGACTCGTACCCCGCGCAGCATCACCGTCGCGCACATCAGGCCGCAGCACAGTACGCACAGGATCGGGATCAGCACGCCCTGCGCGCCCAGCAGATTCGATACCTGCAAACCGATATTCGCCAGTGAGTACATGGCGATGAAGGCGTATCCGAGGATCATGCCGACCCCGCACAGGAACGCCGCCGTTGGGCCGAGACCCTTGGCGGTGAACGTGTACAGCGAGCCCGCCGTAGTCATGCGCTTGGTGAACTGATTGATCGCCGCCGCGACCGGCAGCGTCATACCGATACCGAGCACCGCCGCCCACAGCGCCCCGTCACCGCTTGCGGTCACCAGCATGGCTGGCACGGTGGCCGCCGCCGCGCACGGCGCGACCGCCGAAACCGATTGCGCCAGTAGATCCGGAAACCCCAGGCTGCGCCGGTGCAATCCGGACATGGGCGAGGTATCGCGCACACCGGAGACCGGCGGGGGATCGGCGATGGCCTGATCGAGTGCGCTGCCGCGTGAGCTCATACGCCCGGAACGTACGAAGGCAATGTGTCGCGAATGTTGCCGTGATGTCAGCGCTCGGTGTTGCCGAACGAGACAGCGCGCGGGCGGAGGGTCTCAAAAGCGGCTGCCGTGACCGTTACCGCCGGGTCATGGTCCGGCAAAGGGATGCGCCAACAGTGTTGGGAGTTCCAGGTTTTCGCTCTGCGAGGTGCACCCATGACATCCATATCCAGTCCCGGCCGAGGGACCTCCGCGTCACCGGGCGGGTTACGCGGCTCACTCGGGCCCGGCGCCATTATCTTCATGGTGGTGGCCGCGGCGGCCCCGCTCACCGTGATCGGCGGCAGTGCGCCGATCGCCATGCTCATCGGCAATGGCGCGGGTTTCCCGGCCATGTTCGTCGTGTCCGCCGTTGTGCTGCTGCTGTTCTCGGTCGGCCTCAGCGCCATGAGCAGGCATGTGCCCAAAGCCGGGGCGTTCTTCACCTACATCGGCTACGGCCTGGGACGGCCGCTCGGATTGGGCGCGGCCTACCTTGCGCTGCTGACGTATACGACGGTGCAGGTCGCGGTGTACGGGTTCCTGGGCGCGGCACTGCGCAGGTCCGTGCTCGATATCGGGGGACCGGACCTGCCGTGGTACGCCTACGCGCTCACCGTGGTGGCCGTGGTCGGAACGCTCGGCTACCGCCATATCGAATTCAGCTCGAAAGTGCTGGGGCCACTGCTGATCGCCGAGGTGGGCATCGTACTGTTGCTCGGTCTGGTGGTCGTGGCGCGCGGGGGAGCCGAGGGCTTGTCGGCGCAGCCGTTCACCCCGCATCTGGCGCTGTCCGGCTCGCCCGGACTCGGACTCATGATGGCCCTTGCCGGATTCATCGGATTCGAGGCGACCGCCATCTTCCGGGATGAGGCGCGCGATCCGGCCCGCACCATTCCGCGCGCCACCTACGGCGCGGTCATCTCGATCGGACTGTTCTACACCTTCGGCACCTGGGCGCTGGTCATGGCGTGGGGACCGGATCGGGTGCTCGATGAAGCGGCGCAGGATCCGGGCGGGTTGATCGTGCGCACGGCACAGGAGTACCTGGGGACCGTCGGCGCGGTCGCCATCAATGTCCTCTTGCTCACCAGCCTGTTCGCCTGCGTGCTCTCCTTCCACAATGTGATCGCGCGCTATCAGCATTCGATGGGCGCGACGAATGTGCTGCCGGGCGCGCTGGCCCGGGTGCACGGGCGGCACTCCTCGCCGTACCTGTCCTCGGCGGTGCAGACGGTCACCGCCGCGACGCTCATCGTGGTGTTCGCGCTGTGCGGGCTCGATCCCGAACTCGAGGTATTCACCTGGTTCTCGGGTGTGGCGAGCCTCGGGGTGGCGCTGCTGATGGCACTCACCTGTGCCGCGGTACTGGTGTATTTCGCGCGCACTCGGGCGGATACTCGGTTGTGGCACACGCGAATTGCGCCCGCCCTGGGTGTGGTCGGCCTGGCCGTGGCGGCCGGGCTCATCGTGCTCAATTTCCGCACGCTGATCGGCGGATCGGCCACCCTGTCGACGGTCCTGCTGCTGATCACCTTCGCCTGCCCGCTGGCGGGCATCGCACAGGCGTACGCGCTGCGGCGCGGCAATCGCGGTGTGTACGACGGCATGACCGATGCCATCGCCGCGTGACTCCGGCTCGTTTTCATCCCTTCTCATCAGGAGTTGAACCATGTCCACTGTCGAATCACTCGTGACCACAACCGATTCCGGGCTACGGGTGCTGGAAAGCCTGTCCGCCGAGGAGATCGGTGCCGTGCGTGAAATCCTCACCGCCGCGGGCAAGGTCGGTCCCACCGGACGTTTCGTCTACGTCGGACTGAACGAGCCGGACAAGGCCGAGGTACTGGCCCATCAACTCGGCACCGCGCCCGCACCCGAACGGCTGGCCCGGGCGCTGCTGCTGGATATCGTCACCGGCGCGTCCCGTGATGTGCTGGTATCGCTCACCCGTGGCGAAATCCATTCCGACACAGCGATAGACGGCTCGCGCGGTCAGGTGCCAATTCTGGAGGAGGAATTCGCCGAGGTCGGCGTGGTGCTCGCAGGGAACGACCGTTGGTGCGCGGCACTGCGCGCCCGTGGCGTCGATCCCGCCATGACGGTGTGCGTACCGCTGTCGGCCGGGCACTACGACATCCCGAGTGAGCAGGGCCGCCGCATTATTCGCGTCTTCGCCTTCCGGCAGGACCATCCCGAGGATCACCCGTGGGCGCATCCGGTGGACGGTCTGTGCGCCTACGTTGACATCATCACCCGCGAACTCGTCGACCTGATCGACGACCGCATTCTGCCCGTGCCCGAGGAGCACGGGAATTTCCAGGATCCCGAATTGGCGCTGCCGGGCTACGAGGGCCTCAAGCCTATCGAGATCACCCAGCCGCAGGGACCGAGTTTCACCGTCGACGGTGACAGCATCGAATGGGCGAACTGGCGGTTGCGCATCGGATTCGATGCCCGCGAGGGACTCATCCTGCGGCAGTTGAGCTTCCGCGACGGCGATCGCGACCGCCCGGTGCTCTACCGCGCCTCGATCGCCGAAATGGTGGTGCCCTACGCCGATCCGTCACCGAACCGGTTCTGGCAGAACTACTTCGACACCGGCGAATACCTGTTCGGCCGCTTCACCAATTCCCTGCGCCTGGGCTGTGACTGCCTGGGCGAGATCCACTACTTCGACGCCACCCTCGCCGATGAGCTCGGTATGCCCCGCACCATCGAGAACGCCATCTGCCTGCACGAGGAGGATTACGGCACACTCTGGAAGCACACCGACCTGTTCACCGGCGTCAGCGAGGTGCGGCGGCAGCGGCGGCTGGTGATCAGCTTCTTCACCACCGTCGGCAATTACGACTACGGGTTCTACTGGTACCTCTACCTGGACGGCACCATCGAATGCGAGGCCAAGCTCACCGGTATCGCGTTCAGCGCCGCCTACCCGCCCGAGGGCTCGCCGTATCAGAGCGAGGTCGCACCCGGGCTGGGCCTGCCGTATCACCAGCATCTGTTCAGCGTGCGGCTGGACATGACGGTCGACGGGACCGCCAACGCGGTGGACGAGGTGGAGGTGAGCCGGGTGCCCGTCGGGCCGGACAACCCGTACGGAAACGCCTTCACCGCCAAGACGACTCGACTGGCGAGTGAGTCGGAGGGCGTGCGTGATGCCGATGCCGCCAGCGGGCGCGTTTGGCATGTGGTCAGCACCGAGCGGACCAATCGCATGGGCAAGCCGACCGGCTATGTGCTGCACCCGCAGCAGACCCCGACCCTGCTGGCCGACCCGTCGTCTTCCATCGCCGCCCGCGCCGCCTTCACGACCCGCCAGCTGTGGGTATCCCGGTACTCGCCCGAGGAGCGCTATCCCGCAGGCGATCTGGTGAATCAGAACGCGGGCGGGGACGGCCTGCCCGCCTATATGGCGGCGGATCGCGGTATCGACGGCGAGGACATCGTGCTGTGGCATACCTTCGGCCTCACCCATTTCCCGAGGCTGGAGGACTGGCCCGTGATGCCGGTCGACTACGTGGGTTTCACGCTGAAGCCGTACGGATTCTTCGACCGCAATCCGGTGCTGGGCGTGCCCGCGTCGACGCAATCGCACTGCTGCCATCCGGAGCCGCGGTGACCGTCGATCAGCATGCGCCGCAGCGGTATTCGCTGTCCCCGAGTGATCGCGCTCGAATCGCGGGCCGCTGCGGCGCGGTCCTGGCGGTGGGATCGGCGGCACTGCACGCCGCCGGTTCCTCCGGTCACGGCTCGGTGGCCGCTCCCGGTGTCGTACTGCTGAATCTGATGATCCTGGCGTGCCTGGTGTGTGCCTGGCACCTGTGGACCCGGCCGACCATGCGGGCATGGGCGCTCACGGCCGCCATGAGCGTGGGCATGATCGTCCTGCATACGATGCCGATGGGTACGGCGATGCATCACACGGAAATGCCCATGCTGCGTGCGGCGACCGGGACCGCTGTCCTGGAAATCGCTGTGGCGGCCGCGGTTGTGATCACTCGGACAGTGGTTATGCCCCGGGTGCGGAGTCGATAGCGTCCGGCAGCAGATCACCGAGTTCGACGCCACCGGGTCGCACCCCGGTGGCCGTCGGCAGGCCGAACTCCAGCAGATCGAACACCGCGTGCATGGCAGTGACCGCATCGGGTTCGCCGCCGACGAACTGCGGGATCTCGAGTACATAGCGTGCGGTGGCGCGCGCGGTGATATCGCCTGCGGGACGGCCGATTTCGGCGGCGATGGCCTCTGCCAGGGGCTCTTCGCAGCGAATCCAGAGCTTGCGGGAGTAGTCGCGCAGGGCCGGGGTGTTCATGATCAGCTCGGTGCGCCGCCGGAACTCCGGGGACTGATCGGCGACGAAAGGTCCACGGCTGGAGATGAACTCGCGCAGCGCCGCCATTACCGACTGACCGGCGGGGCGGTCATGCACCGCGGCCAGCAGGCGCTCGCGGCGTTCGACGCCGTCGTCGAACATGAGCGCCTCCTTGCCGTCGGGGACGTGCTTGAACACCGTCGGCACCGAGATGTCCACCGCATCGGCGATCTCCTTCACGCTCACCGCGTCGTACCCGCGTTCGAGGAACAGTCGCAGTGCCGCATCGGCCAGCGCTTGACGGGTCTGGGCGTTCTTGCGCTCGCGGCGTCCCATGGTCGGCGTGGTCATCGGCCCATCGTATCAGGTCTGTTAAGTCACATAATTAATTAACTCAGTGGCTGTTTTAACTGAGTTGTGTTTTTCTGGAGGCATGACAGAAGAGAAGCTGGAGACAACGCCCGTACTGATCGTGGGTGGCGGCCTGGTCGGGCTGTCCGCCGCTGTTTTCCTACGCCGCCGGGGGTGTGCCGACCGTGCTGGTCGAGAAGCATCCGGGCAGCTCAGCGCATCCCCGAGCCATCGGATACACGACCCGGACGATGGAGCTGTTCCACGCGGCGGGTGTGGAGCTGCCGCCCGTGCACGGCGGCAAACCGCGCCGGGCGCGCGTGGCGAGCCTGGCCGGAGAGTGGTTCGAGGAGTACCCGTGGTCGCCCGCCGGGGCCGCCTCGCGTCCGGAGATCGAGTACTCGCCCATGCGGGCCACTGCACTCGCGCAGGACGCGCTCGAGCCGATCCTGCGGGACAGGGCGATCGAACTCGGCGCGGATATCCGCATGAGCACCGAACTCGTCGACTTCGCGCAGGACGACGCCGGGGTGACGGCAACCCTGCGCCGACGCGCCGACGGGCACGAATATCGGCTCCGCGCACAGTATGTGGTGGCCGCCGACGGCGTGCGCAGCCCGGTCCGCAAGGCCCTCGGCATCGATCGCACCGGTCGCGGCCTGCTCTCCGAACAGCGCAGCATCCTGTTCCGCGCACCGCTGGACGAGTACCTGGTGCACGGGGTGAACCAATTCGAAATCGAGCAGCCGGATCTCACCGGCTTCCTGACCACCTACAACGACGGCCGCTGGGTCTTCATGATCGCCGACGACATCGAACGGGACGAGAACGCGCAGCGTGCGCTGCTTCGCAAAGCCATCGGGCGCGAGGATATCGATATCGAGCTGATCACCACCGGTCGCTGGGAACTGGCCGCGCTCATCGCCGACCGATTTGCCGCCGGCCGGGTCTTCCTGGCCGGAGACGCCGCGCACCAATTGCCGCCCAACCGAGGGGGTTACGGCGCGAACACCGGTATCGAGGACGTGCACAATCTCGCGTGGAAGCTCGCGGCGGTACTGGCGGGGGAATCGGGGCCGGAGCTACTGAACACCTATGACGCCGAGCGCCGCCCCATCGCCTGGCTGCGGCATGAGCAGATCTTCGCGCGCGCGGATTACAAGGCGCACTTGGAGACCGGAGCCGCGACGGCGGAGATCATCGACGATGACGCGATGGAGCTGGGGCAGCTGTACCGCTCGGCCGCGATACTCGGCGCGGGTCCGGAATTGCCGCGCGCCCAGCGGCCCGAGCAGTGGGCAGGACAGCCGGGGACGCGTGCCCCGCACATTCCGGTGCGCGCCAACGGTTCCGAGTTCTCGATTCTCGAACTATTTCAGCGCGGCTGGGTGCTGCTGAGCGCGGATGCGCGTTGGGTGGCGGCGGCAGCCGGAATGGCCACCGAACTCGGTATCGACGTCACCTTCGTACATATCGGCGAGGATGTGGAACCGGTTGTGCCCGAGGCATTCCAGACCGCGTACGGCATCTCGGCACAGGGCGCGTCGCTGATCCGTCCCGATGGCTATATCGGCTGGCGCGCGGTTACCGCGCCCGGCGATCCGGACCGCGCCCTGCGTGATTCCCTGGCCGAAATCTCTTATGCGGTAGGTCAATTCGCCGAGCGCTAGTCGACTCCCTCAGAGCCGGAACGACTTCGACTCCAGCCGCCGAGCCGTGCGCGCCGCCATCAGGGTCGAGATCCCGGTGGGATGCAGCGGATCGTAACCGGTGAGATCGGCGATCCGGCTCAGCCGATAGGTGACGGTATTGCGGTGGATGAACAGCGCGCGAGCCACCGCATTGTGATTGAACTGATTATCGATGAAGGCGTCGAGAGTCTGCCCCAGCATGGGCTGATCATCGAGCGGATCGAGCAGCGCCGCCAGCGCGTGCCGGGTGGAACCCGTTGTGGCGATGGCGTATTCGAACATCATATGCTCGCGACGGCAGACCACTTCTGGCAATTGCAGACTGCACGCGACCTCGGCCACCGCGGTGGCCTCGGCATAGGCCGCCGGGATGGCGGTATGCGTCGAGGCCGGGGCGACACCGATCCAGAACTGCGGGTGCGGATCGGAATCACGCAGTGCGAGTGTATGAATGAGCCCGCTCACCGGATCACCGGCGCTCTCGCGCATGGGCACCAGTGCCGTCCAGCCGCCGCTGTCCCGGTGCAGCAGGGTGCCCGGCAATGTCGCCAGGCGACTGCGCAGCCGGGTGAGCGTGCCGGGTGCGGGTTCGCCGAGGCGGATCACGGCCACGAGAAACGCCGGGGCGGGCGGTGATTCGGGATCGACGGCCCATCCCGCGGGTTCCCGCCCGGTCAGCAGTGCGTCCGCGATCTCGCGCTGGCGTTCGAGCAGATCCCAGCGCGGCTGGCGTGCGTCCTCGACCAGCGCGCCCGCGATGCGGCCCATGATCAGACCCAGATATTCGGTCAGGCGCAGCCCGACCTGCGGGACGACGCCGTACTCCCGCACATCGAGCAGCGGCATCAGTTGCGCCCAGAAGAAGGCCGCGCCCACCCGATAATTGGCCAGCACCTCATCGAGGGACATGCCGTCGTGCACCAGCGTGAGCGCCCGATCGATGAGCGGCTGGGTATCGGCGACCGAGGGCTCGATATCTTCGATGAGATAGCGGAAGAACAGTTCGAGGTTCAGGGTGGCGCCGGGGACGAAATCCGCGTCTCGAAACGAATGCGGAAGTTCGTCATACGGCTGCGTAGCACCGCTGACCGCGGTTGCCAGCGCGGTAGCGCGCTCCCGCAGCAGCTCCAATGTGTCGCCCATGCCACCTCCTTGTGCCCGAGCGCATACAGTGTCTCGGACACTGTATGCGATACAGGATGTTACAGATAGCCCGGCTACCTCAGCTGCCCGGGAAACCGGCCGGGAGCGGCTGGAACGCGGCCATAAACTTCGGCCCGGGCGACAATCCGCGCAGCACCGCACTGGTCCAGGCGACCGCGGGCAGCCAGCCGGTGACCGCGTTGGTGATGTGCTCGGGGACCGGAACGGTATAGAACCGCACGTCCGCGCCCTGATCCCAGTAGGACTGCACGGTCGGGATGACCACCGACGGCGGAATCAGCTCATCCCAGACACCGTGCCACCACAGAATCGGGGTGTCCGGAATGTGCTTGCCGAGGCTGTTATCGCTGAGCACCTGCAAGACCTCCGGCGAGGTATTGAGCGATTTACCCGGCTGGAAATAGTCGCTGATCGGGCGATACACGCCCTGCAACGCGATGGTCGCATAGCAGCGGTGCTGCATATCGGCGAGCAGCCCCTGCCCTTCGGGCGTCAGGAATTCCTCGGGCTTGAACACATCCGGGTACTCCCGCGACAGCGAGGCGAATCCGAGCCACATGGTGAAATTGCTGGTGCCGGTCAGACCGGGCTGATTGCGGGTCGCGTAGTCCGCCTCGGCCACCAGGTTGCCCGGGGTACCGCCGATCGAAGTGCCGAGCAGCCGCACATCCGGCGCGTAGCTGGCCCGCAATTCGGCCGCGCGAATGGAACCCGAACCGCCACCGGAGTATCCGTACAGCGCGATCCCGGAATCGGTGAGGCCCAGCGAGGTGTCATTCTTCATGGCGCGCAAGCTGTCCAGCACCATCTTGCCCTCGGCGTAGGTGTTGAACGTATTGAACTTGCCATCGAAGTCCGGGACGTTGATCGCGAATCCCTGTGCCAGCCAATACACCACGAGGGTGGATTCCTTCATGGTGCCGGTCTGCAGGGTGTGCGAGGGGTTGCACGCCGAATCGGTGGAGTCGATGGCCTCCTGGAAGGACACCACCGGCCGCGCGCTGCCCTGCCAGGGAATGCCCGGGACGATCACGGTGGACGCGGTGACGATCGGATTGCCGTGCACATCCTCCGAGCGGAACAGCAGCTGCTTGGTGTACACCGGGACCGGCAGGCCGAGCAGACGGGTCTGCACTTCGCGTGAGCGCACGATCTCGCCGGGCTGATAGTCGGCGATGTTCTCCGGGTCGTTGTACCAGGGGTCCTGATCCGGGGACGGAATCGGCAGCAGATCGTAAATCTGTGGCTCCGTGGGCAATTGCGGCAGTTGATTCTGATTCGGCGGGAACGTCGGCGGGAAATCCGGTTCGGCGCCCGCCGCGCCCGCACCCGCCGTCACCAAACAAGCCGACGTAGCCAACACCAGCAGCCGCCGCATTCGAGCCCTGTTCACCCGAGCCTCCAAAACTCCATTGTTTCCACACCACCGGCTCAGACACTCCGGTGCATGCGATCCAGCTCACACCACCGCCACCCCGCGCGCAATCGGCGTCATGCCGATCATGCATCGCCGAATTTGTGCATGTGCACGAGTGAGCCGCATTACCGGGCCGGAATCAACCCGGGCCGAATGCGTTGCCATGGCTATGAGCTCCGCACAGACCACCCGCTTCTCGATCCTGGACCGTTCGCGCGTCCGGTACGGTCAATCGCATCCCGAGGCGTTGCGCGAGACCGTCGAATTCGGCAGGCTCGCCGAGGAGTGGGGCTATCACCGATTCTGGGTGTCCGAGCATCACAGCGTGCCGGGTGTCGCGGGTTCCGCGCCCACCGTGCTCGCGGCCGCGATCGCCGCGGTCACCGATCACATTCGAGTGGGAACCGGCGGCGTCATGCTGCCCAATCATCAACCGCTGATCGTCGCTGAGCAATTCGGGACCCTGGAGGCATTGTTCCCAGGCCGAATCGATATGGGACTCGGGCGATCCGTGGGATTCACCGACGGCGTGCGGCGGGCGCTCGGGCATGGCAAGGATGACGCCGAGGACTTCGACGCGCAATTGACCGAGGTGCTGGAGTATTTGGCGCGCGGGCGAAATGGCGTGCACGCCTGGCCTGCCGAAGGCTTGCGGGTTCCGGCGTATCTGCTGGCGACCGGATCCGGTGCGCAGCGAGCGGCGGAGTTCGGCCTGCCGCTGGTCATCGCCGCCGTCGCCGGTGAAGACGCGATGGTCGAGGCAATCGACAACTATCGCAAGGCTTTTCGGGTGACCGAATGGGGGAGCGCGCCGTACGTGATCGTCTCCACCTCGGTGGTCATCGCGGACACCGTCGAAGAGGCGCACCGTCTGCTGCTGCCCGAGGCATGGTCCGCGGCGTACTCCCGTACGCGCGGTGAGTTTCCGGCGTTGATCTCACCGGACAGAATCGAGCGTGAACCCATGACCGATCGCCAGCGCGGCATCTTCGAGGACTCGCTGCGCGGGCACATCCACGGTCCGGAATCGGTGGTGATTCCGGAATTGGATCGCCTGATCGCGCATACCGGAGCGGACGAAATCCTGGTGCACACCAGCACTTTCGACCGCACCGCGCGGCTCGAGTCGCATCGGCGACTGGCCGCGGCGGTGTGGGCGGGCGCTTCCGCGCCCGCCCCGGCCTAGCAGTTCGGGGCTGTCAGGCCTACCGCTGCCGCACTCAGATGGTGACGCCGAAGTCCTGCGCGATGCCGGCCAGACCGGAGGTGTAGCCCTGACCGGTGGCGCGGAACTTCCATTCGGCGCCATTGCGGTACAGCTCGCCGAAGACCATGGCGGTCTCGGTGGAGGCGTCCTCGGACAGGTCGTAGCGGGCGAGCTCGGTGCCGTTGGAGCGGTCTACGACGCGGATGTAGGCGTTGCGGACCTGGCCGAAACTCTGTGCGCGGGTGTCGGCTTCGTAGATCGACACCGGGAAGACGATGCTGTCGATGGTGGCCGGGGTGTTGGCGAGGTCGACGTTGATGACCTCGTCGTCGCCTTCGCCCTCACCGGTCTTGTTGTCGCCGGTGTGCTCGATGGTGCCTTCCGGCGACTTCAGGTTGTTGAAGAAGACGAAGTGGCCGTTGGAGACAACCTTCTTTTCCGGGCCCAGGGCGATGGCGCTGGCGTCCAGGTCGAAATCGGTTCCCGTGGTGGTTCGCAGGTCCCAGCCCAGACCGACGGCGACGGCCGTCAGGTTCGGAGCCGCCTTGGTAAGCGAAACATTGCCACCCTTGGTCAGACTGACACCCATACCGATTTCTCCTAACGATCTCTACGGTGGCCGGCCACCGGCCCTACCGGATTATTCCTCGGAGATCCGCTCCGCACCCCGTCAACGTCGTTGTTGCCGGGAAGGTTCCGGGACCATCCGAGGGAATCATGCCGGAAGTGCTTGCTGGCGGCGCAGTGCGGCGTCGAGGGCGAGGGTGTCTTCCAGGACCAGATCGTCGGTGAGGCGGCCCCAGCGCAGGGTGAGCCATTGGATTGCGGTGTTGCGGTAGGGGGTTCCGTCGGCGAGTGTGCCGGTGACGTTGAGTTGGGCGGCGACGGTGGTTTTCCAAGGCCAGCCGTTCGCGACGACGTCCACGAGTTCGAGGCGGATGCCCGGCAGATGCTGTTCGAAGGTGTCGAACCAGTTCCGGAAGGCGTCACGGCCGCGCAGGTCCGCGCCGAGCGCGGTATCGCCGAGGAAGCGGAATCGAATATCGGGCGCGGCCATCGCCACTGCCGCGTCGAAGTCGCCCGCGCCTGCACGGCGCCATGTTCTCCGGACCAGGGTTCGCACGATAGCGTGGTACATATACTCAAGCTAACCTGCTGACTTGCTTATAACAAGGGACTGTCATGGCTAGGACTGACTTCAGTCGGATCGCCTGCTCGATCGCGCGCTCGGCCGCGATCGTCGGTGATCCGTGGGCGCTGCTGGTGGTGCGGGATATCGCTGTCGGTCTGCACCGGTTCGATGAACTTCAGCGAGATCTGGGAGTCGCCACCAACGTGCTGAGCGATCGACTACAGCGGTTGGTCAATGCGGAAGTGCTGGAACGGCATCTGTATGAGCGGAATCCGGACCGGTTCGAGTACCGGCTCACGGAGAAAGGGCAGGATCTCGTTCCGGCGCTACTGGCTTTGATGGCGTGGGGTGATCGGTGGGAATCTGGTTCCGACGGCGCGCCTTTGCGAGTACACCATCAGGACTGCGGCCACGTCACCAATGCCGTTGTGGCATGCGAACAATGTGGCGAGCGGTTGACAACCGAGACTGTCGATTACCTGCCCGGGGCAGGGGGCCGGGTTGCGCCTGGCACCGCACTGATCGGACACCTGCTGGGAAAGACAAAAGACTAGAAGAACAAAGAACTAAAAGAACAAAAGAAAAAGACGCCCGGACAAGAAAAGAACAAAACAAAAAGAACTAAAACATTTGGGGGGCTTGGTTCTTAGGTCCTGGAAGGTGACCACAGCCGGTCACCCCGTCGGGTGCGTGAGGTGCGGGCGTGGGTTGCGGGAGAGCAAGTCGGGTACGGCAGGCGACGTGCCCAGCACTGCTTCTTTGTCTGGACTGCGGGAGGGCTGGAACAGGGCATCCGCACCCCGAAGTTCGATGCGGACATGCCTGTAGGACCGGCAGGAGGGTTCCTGACGGTGGAGGCAGGTGGGGTGGAACCTATTGCCGGGCTGGGCAAGCCGGGCGAGGCAATACCCAGGGTCGCTGACGCATCCGACTCGGCACACACCCCCGAGAGGAGCGAGCAGGCAGTGGTGGCGCGGCCGGTGCGGTGGCCATCAACTCGTCCGGGTGATGAAGGTGGTTCACCTTCGGTGTGCGAGTTGGGTCGATGTGTGCCGGTGCGATCCATGCGGTGCGTCCCGCGAAGGCTGAATCCTTGCCGAGCTTGATGGTGGTCCACCCGGTCGGGGTGTCGTTCACCAGCGCGTGGCAGTGATCGCAAGCCAGGGTGAGGTTTTCGATGTCCGTAGGGCCGCCTTTGACGTACTCGGTGACGTGGTGCACGGCGGCCATGCTGGCTGGTGCGGTGCAGCCCGGGCGGGTGCAGCCACGTTCGGTGGCGATCAACGCCATCCGCTGGGCCGGGTTCGCCAGGCGTGCTTCACCGATGTGCAAGGGCATCTCGCTGCCGTCAGTCACCACGGAGAACGTCTTGCTCTTGCGCGCAGCCATTTCCAACGCGACCGCGACCGGCACCGTCCCACCCGTGGCGGTTGTCGCCACTCCGGCGGCGCGCTCCACATCGGCGATGCTCATGGTCAGGATCGTGGTGGCGGGCAGTCCACGGTGTGAGCCGAGGTGGGCGGGGTTGAAGTCGGGGTGCAGGAGCGCGAACAGCGCATCGTGCTGACGCTGCACCGTGGTGCGGGTATCGCGTGCGGCAGCGGCCTTCACGACCTCCGGATCGAGCTTGTCATCCACGACGAACGGGCTCTCCGGGTCGGCCGGGTTGCAAAGGCCGGGCCGCGCGAGTTTTGCCAGCACTGCGTCCATGGCGGCGCGGGCTTCGGGGGTCAACACCACGGTCATGGTGGACATCAGGTCGAAGCCCTGTGGGCTCAACCGCATGCTGCGCATGCGAGCGCGGTCCGCGTCGTCGGTGAGGGTGCCGTCGGGATCCAGGTGGCCGAGGATCCGGTCACCGATCTTGGGGAGCTGGTTCGGGTTCAGGGCGCGCGCGTGCCGGGCCAGGTGCTCTTCAGCGAGTGCGCGGTCTTCGGCGGTGACTTGGTTGGGCAGCCGGTCCATGATCTGCCGAATCACGCGCACATGGTCGAGTCCGATCGCGCCTTCTTCTTGCGCCAGAGCAGTATTGGGCAGCACCGGCGCAGGGGTCGATACTTCGGCGTTGTCTCCTACACGCGGCCAGATCGCAGCCTGCTCGGCGCAGTGCCAGCGGTTCAGCGCGTCCCCGTGCGAAATCCGCAGGGTGTCTTGCAGGAACAGTGCCACCGAGCCCGCGCCTGCGCGCTTGGGCAGTGACCGTGAACAGGTCTGCACGACAAGGTCGAGTTTGAGCGCGTCGAGTTTGCGGGTAGCGGTTTCGACCTGCTGCATCAATTCGACAATGTCGTTGTCCGACACCGGAATAAGCGGCTGAGAAACAAGGGAATCGATCGCAGCGGAGAGTGCGTGTGCACTGTCCGTGATTGCGATGTTCTCCCCTGAATTCATACCTCTATTCTACTCCCGCAAGAAGTCTTCCGAAAGCTTAATTCTATTGTGATACAAAGCTATTCAGAATATCGAGATCTTCAAATTCAATTCTCGCCCTACTCGTATACGGCGATCTCTATGAGATTCCCGTCGGGGTCGTAGCAGTAGTGCGATGTCATTTTGCCGAGAGCGCCTTCCTTGGTCACCGGCCCGCTGATGATTTCCACCCCCGAGGCTGTGAGGTGCGCGGCAACAGCCTGCGGGGAACCGCCGGTAATGAAGCAAAGATCTTCGGACCCAGCGGCTTCGGTCGTGGCTGTCGTCCAGGCCGGGTCGATGTCGAGTGCCCCGATGGGGCGCAGGTTGATCTTCTGATTGCCGAAGCTGAGGGCGGTGCGGCCGCTGGGTCCGAATTTGGTGATGGTCATACCGAGGACCGCCGCGTACCAGGCGGCGGTGGCTTCGACATCGCGGCAGTTGATGACGATGTGGTCGAAGCGGTTGACCGCGAAGGAATTCGCCGGTTGCGGTGGCCGAGGGTCGAGGATGGCTGCCAGTTCCAGGAGGCTGGCGGCGTTGATATCGAAGGTGTCCTCGTAGGTGACGTCCGGGCGTTCGCCGGGTCCGAATTCGAGCGGCCGGGCGATGAACGCGGTGCGGAATCCCAGCTCGGCGGCGGCTCGAATGTCGTACTTGTGGCTGGCCACCATCATGATATCGGCCGGGTCGAGGCCGAGGTAGCGTGCCGCCATCAGGTACGTGCGGTGTGCGGGTTTGAACGCGCCCGACATTTCGGCGGTGAAGATGGCGTCCCAGGGGAGGTTGGCGCGCTTGGAGATTCGCACGACCGCGGCGACATCGGCGTTGGACAGCGCGGCGATGGTGTAGCGCTCGCGCAGCGCCGCCAATCCCGGAACCGTGTCCGGCCAAGGGATGAGGCGCTGCCAGGCCGAGGTGAGTTGTTCGCGTTCGGCGTCATCGAACACCGTCGCGTCGTAGGCGATGAGCAGTTCGTCCAGAGCGGTGCGGTAGACCTCGTGCACCGGCTGCCAGCCGCTCGCCGGATCGGATCGTGCGATTCGATCGGAATAAGCTTTGCGCCAATCGTTTACGAATCGCGGGCCGTCGATCTCCACCCCACGCGCCGCGCAGAGCTGCCGGACTTCGGTCAGGATCGTGGTGAAGAAGTCCGTCACCGTCCCCTGAACGTCGAACAGCAGCGCCTTCGGTGTCGCCTCGCTCATATGCATCCCCTTCCGGGACAAGCGTATTCAGCCCCGCCGATCGGATCGCGGATCGGAGGGGCTTCTCACACCAGCGCCGCCCGGGATTGGACGTAGGCGATGACATCGGCCGCGTAATCCGACGCCTCCTGATCGTGGCAGCACAGCCGAAGACGCTCGAGCGCGTTGTCGAGCTCCGGGCCGGAGCCGTTGTCGGCGAGCAGGACCGCGATGGCTTCCCAGGTGCCGAGCTGCGGATCCGGTTGGGCCAGTAGTTCGTCGAGGTACGCGTCGGGTTCGAGCAGGCGCAGTGCGCGGCGGGCGTAGGCGTGCACGCGGCGGGGGAGTTCGGCGCGAATGGTGTCGATATCGGCCGGGTCGATGTGCCCCTGTGCCTCGGCGGGCAGGTTCATCGCCCACATCTCGGTGAGGTGGGCGGGTATGCCGTCGGGGATCAGGCCGGGGCCGGTGGCCGCTTCGAAGGGTATGGGTGGGCGGCTTAGTCGGGTATTGCGCCAGTTGCAGAACTCCCACCAGGGCGCGGGGGTGGCGCTCATGGTCAGCCCGAATCGCAGGATTTGCTCGCCGCCGGTGAAGGTCCGGAAGGTTCGGGTGCGCCCGACCGTCGCCACACCCGCATCCACGACACGCGTCCACGTGGGCTCCGCACCGTCGAATCCATACGGCTGCAGCAGCTTTCCGGTGTCACGCATCAGGCGGCGCAGAGCCGATTCGGGTTTGACCATGTCCGCAGATTAGCGGTGGGCGCTGACAGATCGGTGGAACCGGAGATCGTGCCGCGCCCCGCGACACAGGACCGTGACGCCGCACCCGCGGTGGCGCGCCGGGCCGTCCGTGCGCCGTCGCATCGCTATGACGGTGCGCGCCAAGCCCACTTACCCGGCGAACCATTGACCGGCATGCAGAACAACCCGGTTCCGGTGGCCGATTTGGCGACCTTCCCCTCCTGCGAACCGTCGCAGCTCTCCCCGGACTGATGCTGTCCGCCCACCAGGGTTCCGGGGTCGCCCCAGGCGTAGACCCGCCCCGAGGTGACGCTGGAGCACATCAGCAGCTTGCCGTTGGCGGTGTAGCCGAATGTCCCGGCTTCGCCCGCGGAGCACGAGGATCCGGAGACCGGCTTGTTCTCGTTGAGCCACCGCAGACCGCTGTCACCGGCGGCATCGCAGGTCAGCATCGCGCCGCTGGCGGCCTTGGCCTGTTGCCCGGCCGTATCGCAGCTCTCGCCGAGCGCGACGGGACCATTGCTCTTGGTGGTCGTCGTCGTGGTCGTGGTCGGAGCCGCACCGCCGCAGGAGTATTCGATGCCGTAGTTCTGCGCGGTGGCCGCGCCGAGGCAGCCGAACGGCACCGCGCCCGAGGAGCTGAGCTGGACTGCGGATTCGGCGGATTTGTTCACGCAGAACAGTCCGGTCTGATCCATGCGGCAGTCGAAGTCGTCGAAGGTGATTCGGCTGCCGTACGCCAGGGCCGGACCATCACCGAGCAGGAACTGTCCCGGATCACCCTTGACCGCGCCGACGCCCACGCGCTCGCCCGGATAGTCGACCCAGCCGCCGACCCAGTTGCCGAAATTGCGTGACGTCGGCCGCGAAGGCGGATTGTCCAGCGCCACCATGCAGGACAGTCCGCCCTGATCGACCGTGGTGGCCTGCTTCTGGGTCATGCACTGGATCTTCTTGGTCGGGCTCACGAACGCCACGGCCGAGCCCAGATTGTTGATGGTCCCGTCGCTGGTGGTCGCGGTGTGATAGTTGGTGACGTCGACCGTCTTACCCGCCTGCACCCAGGCGACCACCGACGCCAGCGGAGCACCCGCCGCGGGCGGTGCCGCCGGGCCCGCCGCCGAGGTGGTCGGCGCGGGCGTGGTGCGCTGGGTCGTCGCCGCGGTCGCGGTCTCGGTATTCGGCCGGAAATGCTTGGCGGCGAACAGTCCCGCCGTGATGAGCAGCAATGCGGCCAGCACCGCGGAGAGTCCGATGATGGTGTATCGGCTCGCCGGTGATCGCTTGCCCGAGCTCGCCGCCGGCGCGGCCTCGGGCGGCTCGTAGCCGTCTACGATCGGCAGTACCTCGGTGGCCTGATTCCACAGGTCATCCGGCCGATGGTAATCCGGTGGCATCGACGTTCCCCTATCACAAAATCCGCGAGCGCATCGGTGCTCTCGACCGCTCCGAGACGCAGCATACGGTCAGCGTTGCCGGAAGGCGCAGTAGGCCAGTGAGATTGGCGGTCACGACGGCTTTCCCGAGGTTTCCGCCTCGGCGGATTCCGCCCGCGTGGCGCGATAGACCGACAGGATGTCGGCGATGTGCCGGGACTGGCGGGGCTCATCGGCATGGGGTGCGAGCGCGGCGCGCAGCCGCGTGAGCTGGGCGCGGTCATCGGCGACGGCCCGCACGGCGTGTGCGAAGGAATCGACGGTGCCGTCGGTCGTGCGGATGCCGCCGCCGGCCGGAATCGTCTCGGAGAGCTCGGGATCGCAGTAGATGATCGGCAGGCCGGTGGCGACCGCCTCGAGCAGCACCATGCCCTGGGTGTCGCAGTCCGAGGTCAGCAGCAACAGATCGTGGGTGCGCATGGCCGCGAGACAGGTGGCCTGATCGACTTCGCCGTGCAGGTGTACGCGATCACCCAGGTTCGAGGCATCGACCGCGAGCCGCACCCGCTCGGCGAGTGGCCCGCCGCCGTAGACGTCCAGGGTGCAGCCGGGGACCGCGCGGATCACCTCGATGGCTTCCAGGGGACGCTTCTCCGGCGAGAATCGGCCGCACCACAGGACGCGCAAAGGCGCTTCCGCGACAGCGGCTTCGACAGGTTCAGCACGGACTCGATCCAGCAGTGCGTCATCGATCCCATTGGACACCACGTGAATCGGCCGATCGACACCCCGCGCGGCCAGTCGCTGGGCGAAATGTTCGGTCGGCACGGTCACCCGATCGGCGGCCTGCGCCTGGGCGATCATGGGCCGCCAGGCCAGCCGGGTGGTGCGGGTATCGCCCGGATGCGCGGGCTGGTGGCGCAGCGGTACGAACCAGCCGTGCAGCAGCCGCATCGTCAGGGCGGCGAAATACGGTGACGGCGAATACTTTTCGATCATCGTGTCATCGCGGCTCTGCATGGTCTGCACCACGGGCACGCCATGCCTGCGCGCGGCGCGGATGCCCGCGATGGCGCAGCCGTACGCGGTGAGGGTGTGCACGACATCGACCGGGCCGCGCGCGGCGAACTCGGCATCGATCAGCCGTCGGTTGGCGCGGGTGGGCAGCACCACGGGCAGGCCGGTGGCCATTTTCGCCGGAATGGCCGACAGCACCACGGTATCGGTGTCGGTCGGCGCGGATTCCGGTGCGGGAGCGCAGAATACGGTCACCCGGTGGCCCTGCTCCCGCAACCCGTCGCACAGTGACCGCATTGCCGTCTGCACCCCGCCCAGGGTGGCGGGGTGGAAATCGGTGAAGATCGCGATATGCATGGTGTCGGCCATGATTCAGGCCGGGGCGTTGGCGGCGAGCTTCTCCACCGCGTCGGCGGTCGCGGCGATGCCGTTCTCGGCGGAGACCCGCTTCCCGAGTTCGGCGGCGCGGTCGCGTGCCTCGGGTGTGAGCGTGCGGACCAGGGCGTCGTACAGGCGATCCGCGGTGAGTGACGGGTACGGGAAGTCCGCCCCGATGCCGAGCGCGGAAATCCGCCAGCCGTAGAAGAATTGGTCGCTGTGCACGCCGATCACCACCGCGGGCAGTCCGGCGCGCAGCACATCGTGGGTATTGCCGCTGCCGCCGTGATGGACGACCGCGCGGCAGCGCGGCAGCACCCGGTCGTAGTCGAAGGAGTCCAGTACGAACAGATTCCGGTCGTAGCCGATTCCGCGCGGATAGCCCTCGCCCTTGACGGTGATGAGTGCGCGAGCGCCCAGCCTGCGGCAGACATCGGCGATGAGATCGCAGGAGCCCGCCGGGTCCAGGATCGGCATTCCGGTGAGGCAGAAGTAGATCGGCGGCTCACCCTCGCCGAGCCACTCGTCGAGTTCGGGGGACACCACCGCTTCGCCCCAGGCGTCGCGCATATGCGCGGGCAGGGTGGGCGCGCCCACGACGACCGAACGATCCGGCCAGTCGGCGGGTTTCGGGAGCAGCACCGGACTCACCATGTGCACCAGCGGAATTCCCTCGGCCCGCATGCGGCGGAACGGATTCTGCGGTTTGCCCGGCAAGCCCATCAACTGCCGCACGCGCCGGTCCATCTTGCGGTAGGCCACGCCGTAGGCGAGTTCGAAGGCGGAGTAGCTGGCCAGCCGCAGCCGTCGTGACGAGATCATCTTCTTGACCGTGAACGAGGACGGGAACTCCGCGGTGCGCTCCAGCGGATACGGCAGGCCGCCGACCACGGTCTGGCCGGTCTTCTCCCGCCGTTCCATCGCCCACGGCAGCGTCGAGGCGCAGGAGACGATCACATCGGCGGATTCGACAGCGCCGCTGAGCACTTCGTGCATCTGCGCGCCGCGCTCGCCCGCCATGATCTTGACGGTGTCGAGCATGATCTGCAGGAACGGCAGCGGATTACCCGAGGACAGCCCGCGTTTGGCCGCGGGCGATTCGAGCAGCTCCGCCGAGTTGAACGGGATGACATGCGGTTCGAAACCCGAGCGCCGCACCACATCCGCGTAGTTCTCGGTCGCGGTTATCTCGACATGATGGCCGCGCGAACGCAATTCATCGGCCAGGGCCAGATATGGCTGATGGTCGCCCCGGGTTCCCGCCGTCAACAATGCGATTCGCATACTCTCGACTTTCGTTCGTGATCTGGGCGGAGGTCTCATCGAGGAAATCGACGATATGCCCGAACACGTCCAAGGCCGCGCCGCGGCCGATGAAGGTGTCCAGGTGTCCGTAGGACGGAATCTCGGTGTAGCGCACGTCGACCCCCGGATTGCGGGCCGAGAGCACCTCGTGGCACAGCCGGTTGGAGTCCAGCCAGGCTTCATTGCGGCTGCCCGACAGCAGCAGCACCGGGCAGTCGATGCGGCCGGCCTGGTCCAGGGCGTTCTCCGGGAGCGCGTGATAGCGCTCATCGTCGACGTTCCAGCGCACCACGGCGTGCGCCAATTCCATCTGCCGTAGATGCGGCAGCACCGAAAGCGGTACCGCGCCGAACAATTCGGCCAGGCGATCGTGGGTGCGGGCGTGCAGGTGATCGTGTTCGAAGAGTTTCGCGCCCATACCCCAGCCGTGCTGCACCATGCGGCAGGTGGGGTCCGGGCAGTCGCCCTTGCGGGACAGGGCGGCGTAGAGCAGGGTGCGCTTGGACCACAGGCCGACCTTGCGGAAGTCCGAGTCCAGGTGGGTGACACGCGAACCCAGCAGTTCGCTGCCCAGCAGGACTCGCACGCGGGCGGCGGTGCTGACCTTCGGGGTCAGGAAGACGCCTTGCGCGACTACGCCCGCCAGACCGGGCAGCAGGCCGCCGGTGAGGCTGAGCGATAACGCCAACGCGCCGATGCAGTGCGCGACCACGAACAGCGGACGGTCGCCGATATGTGCGCGGACCTCCGCGACGGCCGCGGGCAGGTCGTAGAGCGCGACGTCATCGAAGGTGTACGGGCGGCCGGATTCGTTATAGGGCAGGCGGCAGCTGCCGCGCCAATCCAGCAGCCAGGATTGATAACCCGCGTCGGCGAGCACATCGGTGATATTGCGGATCTCGGGCAGTGCGAACATCTCCGAGGAGACGCCGTGCCCGTGCACCAGCAGCACCGCCGGACCGTCGGCCGGGCCGACGCGGCGCAGGCGCAGGTCGATGCCGTCGGCGGTGCGGAATGAGATCACGTCCGCGGCGGTGAGTTCGGCTCGTGTGTCGGTCACCGTCGGTGCTCCTTACGCATGGCGCGGCGCAGATCCAGCAGATCGGTGCCCACGCGCAGGACCGGTTCGAGCAGGCTCTTGCCGAGTTGACCGCCGAACCAGCTGAGCCACAACATCTTCGCCAGGCGTTGCTGGCGTTCGGGCAGGCGCGGATCGATCTGGATGCCATCGATCTGATCGGGCAGGTAGGTGTGCACGGGGACAGCGACCTCGCCGGTGAACGACGCCGGTTCGCCGGTGCGGCCTATCTCGATCAGCTGGGTGCCGAGCTGGCGCACCAGTCTGCGCCGGGCGGCGGCGAACTTGTACCCCTCCAGCCACCAGGTGCCGCCGGACGAATCCCGCAGGGTGAGTTGGTAATGCATGATCGGATGCCGGGTCTCACCGGGCAGCGGGGTGCCGTCGTGCGGGCGGACGATGGCCGTGCCCTCGACCGTGAGCGGCTCGTCATGCAGTGCGGCGCACATCAATTCGCCGCTGACATCAAGCGTGCGGGCGGAGAACACCTGTGCACTGCTCGCGACGGACAGAGCCAACCGCAGATCGCACGGGATGTCCGCAGTCGAGCCGCTTGGGCTGTTCGAGCTGGTTGAGCTGGTGGGACCGTTCAAGCCGTTCGAGTTCGCCGAGCCGTTCGAGTTGGCCGGGGTGCCCGAGTCGGTCGAGCTGCTCTGCTCGCCGCTGAGTCTGATTGTGCCGCTGAGTGTCTCGTGGAAGCGCAGATAGGGTTCATCGCCCGGGCGCGGTCCCATTCCCGCCATGGTGGCGAGCATCTTGCCGCGCTGCGCCGGGCCGGAGACGACCGGCGCGGGTAGGCCGTGTGCCGCGACGAAGGCGTCGGTGCGCGCGGCCGTGGCGGGTGGTGCGGTCACCATGGCGGCCAATTGCCTTCTGGCGGCGGGGCTCTGCAGGACCTGTGCGAGCGATTCCAGTTCGGGTACCGGGCCGTCCCGGATCTCGCGGACCACGTCCTCGCACCATTGCTCCCAGTGCTGAACGCGAATCCCCAAGCCGCCCAGTGTGGTTTCGGCGACGATCTTTTCCAGCGAGGTGGGTGCGCCGGTCAGGTGATAGGTGTGTCCCCATGCACTCGGGGTGCCCACGATCTCCGCGGTCACCCGGCTGACCCAATCCACCGGGGCGGAGTTGAGGTACCGGAAGCCCGGCACGGTGCGAAACCGCATGAGCGCGGCGGTGATTCCCGCGTTCAGATCGCGCGGATTGTGCGCACCGGTCTCCGGATGGCTCCCGATCCCGCCCGGTCGCATGATCGTCACGACGAGCCCGTGCTCACTCGCACGTCGCAGCAGCGCTTCGGCGGCCCACTTGGACCGGTCGTATCCGATCGGCAGCTTCGCGACATTGGCGGTCGCCGCGTCCTCGCTGAGCGTCTCGGCCTCGGACCCGTTGAACACCGCCATCGACGAGATGTGATGCAGTGGCTTAGGCCGTCCGGTGCAGGCCAACTCCGCCAATGTCAGCGGCCCGAGCACATTGCTCCGCCGCAGCGACGGATACCCGCGCAGGAAGTCCACCGCCGCACCCACATTGACGACCGAATCAACCTCGGCGGCAAGTGCCTCCCACCGCTCATCGGTCAACCCGAGCCGAGGCAGCCGCAGATCCGCCGCCAGCGGCGTCACCCTCCGCAACACCTCCCGCGACCACGGCAACGCATACCGCCGCACCGCATCCTCGAGCCGCCGCGCCGCCGCCTGATCATCATCGGCCCGCACCACACACACCACGTGCGCCTGACTGTGCCGCAGCAAATCCAGCAGCACATGACTCCCGAGAAACCCGGTAGCCCCGGTCAACAGAATCCGCCGCGGCGCGACCCGCTCCACCTCCGCCACAATCGGCAGCCGATCCGCCCCCGCGAGATCCGCGAACAGCAGCGCCAAATCATCCGTGTCGATGAAGCCTTCAACGGGATCGCGTGCCACAGAGGTGGTCGAATCCAGCGCGTTCGTTTCACCGAGGCCCACGCCGCCGAGGCCCGGCTCGGTAGCGGTCGCGCCCGGATCATCGCCGTTGGGACGCGCGGAGATCCGTCCCGGCTGGTCGGCCGTAGCCGAACTCTGCGGGAGGCCGCCGGTTGGACCGCCCGAACTCCGATCGAGGTCCTCGACAGGGCCACCGCCCTTGGGCGAGGAGTGCTCCGGGCTCTGGTTGTCCGGCGGCCGCTTGACGGCCTCGGGGTGGTCGGCGAGCCAGCGGAGTGCGAGCCTGCGCGGGCGAGCGTCGAAGAAGACCGTGTCCAGGTCCGGGTGGATATCGAGTTCACGCGCGAGCGCCGCGAGCAGTTCGACCGCAGCGAGGGAGGTGCCGCCCGCGTCGAAGAAATCGGTGTCCGCGTCGATGGGGTCGGCGGTGAACCGATTCGCCAACGCGGTGATCGCTTCGGCCAGGGCGTCGGCGTTCCACACCCGCGGGCCAGGGCCGTCCGCAGCGATCCCGAGTGGTGATGACCGGTTGACGTCTCCCGGGGCCTTCCGCACATCGAACCGCTTTGTGTGGTCGGTGGACGACAGGGCACCCGTTCCGCTGTGTGGTGCGGGAGGCTCGCGTGGCGCGTCTACGGCGCCACCGGGCTCGCTCGCTCGCCCGTTGCCTCCGGTGCGGGCCAGGAGGGCTGCGATGTCCAGTGCGCCCGTGCCGCGTTCGAGGGTTTCGGCGCGGGTGCGGCGGTCGACGGATTCGTTGCGGACCGGGGGGCGTTCGTCAGGTGCGGTCACTGGTCAGCTCCTCGGTGTTCGGGTGTGCGTCCCAGGATCGGAAGTGGCGCAGGCGATCCGGGGTCACCGAGACGTCGTAGCCCTGACCGTCGTCGGGGACGCCCAGCAGGCGGGCGGCGAGGCGGCGGGCGGGTTCATTGCGGGCGGTGCGCTCGAACGATATCCGGATGGTGTTGTGGCCCAGTGCCTCGGCTCGGTCGGCGGCCCAGGTGAGCAGGCGTTCCTCGACGCCGCGGCCGAGGGCGCGGCAGCTGAGTTGCCAGCCGGTGATCACCAGGGCGTCGCCGTCGGTGCGCACGGCGAGCAGGGAGATGAGGCCGTAGTCGCCGAAGCGGTCCCGGGCGGTGGCGGTCCAGACTTCGCCTTCGGCGCGCCAGCGGTCGAGATCGGCCGCGGTGACGGTGGCGAGGGTGAACTGGGTGGTGCGGCGGACCAGCTGCTGTGCGCGTTCGAGGGTGGCGTCGGTCAAGGGTTCGACGTCGACCTCGAGTTCGAGCTGCTCCAGGAAGTCCGCGAATTCGGCTGTGGCGCGGGCACGGTCGCGTTCACCGTCCTGGCGGTAGAAGTCGGCTCGCATCCGGTCTTCCGCCGTCGCGGCGATCGGAGTCATGGGCCACAGCCGGGTCAGGAAGGATTCCAGCTCGGCGGCGGGCGGACAGGTCACCGACAGCACCTCGGGGAGTTCGGTGCGCATGCGCGCCACTTCGACCGGGTTGTCGTCGAGGTAGCAGAAGGTGTCCAGGCTCAGGCCGAGCGTATGCGCGACCCGTTCCAGCCGCTCCGGCTTCGCTTCCCAGCCGGTGGAGATGTCCGCGAAATCCTCACGTCGCAAGGGACTTTCGGGCCGATCGAGAATGGCGTCGACGATATCGGCGTCATTGTTGGTGACCAGCACCAGCAGCGTTCCCGCCGCACGCCACTGGGCCAGCCTGCGCGCCAACGC
The DNA here is from genome assembly GCF_042269265.1 of Nocardia sp. NPDC056000. Lineage (NCBI taxonomy): Bacteria > Bacillati > Actinomycetota > Actinomycetes > Mycobacteriales > Nocardiaceae > Nocardia > Nocardia sp. NPDC056000. The sequence goes on from NZ_JBHJXS010000003.1 coordinate 412,560, forward strand.
CAGTCGCGGCACATCGAAACCGACGGCGGCGGAGCCGATTTCGCCCGCTGTTCCACTCCACAGCGTGTCATCACCGTCGACGGCGATCACCTTCGGCGCCGGTTCGATGACCGCTCCCACGGTCGCCACCAGGGTGAGCGCGACCGCGGCCTGGAACTCCGGGGTGAAGGGCAGATGCGCCAGGATCTCGGTGCGATCGTCGAAGGGGTTGTCCACCTGATGGTTTCGAGTCCAGTCACCCGGTTCGAGCACCGCGACACCCGGCACCTCCCGCAGGTTTTCGGTGACGAGTCGCTCCCAGGTCAGCAGCCGTTCCTCCGCTACCGCCGACGGCAGCATGCCCACAATCACCGGCTTGCGGTTCCGCTCGGCCAATTCCTTGATGGCCGCCGGATATTCGGTGGCGAGTTCGGTCAGCAGCTCATCGGACAGTCCGCCGAACCGTTCCAGATCCGCCGCCCGCAACAGCACGATGCTCAATGCCATGGACGTCTGCGCGAATACGCCCGACGGATCGCGCAGGCTCGACAGCACATGGTGGTACGGGGCTTCGGCGACCGTGATCGCGGAGCTGTCGGCCGAGGCCGCGGTCAGCAGTTCGGGCAGCCTGCCGAGCGCGAAGGTCGCTCCGACCGCCGCGCGAACTCCGGAAACCCCTTGGGCGTCAGCGAGTTCGGGCCGGGCGGGTGCACCCGGATCGGCGATGGCCGCCGCCACGGTGGCCAGATACTCCGTGCCGAAGTCGGTGCAGCTGTCGGCGTCGATGATGTCGCTGTTGTAGGTGAACCACACCTGCCCGGTATCGGGCAGCACCGCCACCATCAGATCCAGGTCGGAGTATCCGGTGCTCACCGGCACCACCTCGGCCGCGGCCACGGCGGAGTTGGCGCGCAGATAGTTGAAGTACACCTCGATCATCGGCGCGTTATCGCGATGCAGGCCCTCGGCCGCGAGCGCGGCCAGCACATCGGCGAAACCCGCACCGGGTGCGAGCAGACTGCGCAGGCGTTCACCGGTGCGTTCGAGCACATCGCTGACGGAATCCCCGGCGTCGACGGCGGCCGGGAACGGCACCGGCAGACCGAAATACCCGACGGCGTCGGTCGCGTCGGCGTGCATGCGGGTGTCCACCGGCACCGCGAGCGCGAAGCGGTCGGCGCCCTGGCGTCGCGCCAGCAGCACACTGAGCGAGCCCAGGAAGATCGCGGCCGGGGTGACGCCCAGATCGCGGGCGCGATCCGCGACCCGATCGTGCAGTCCGGCGGGCATATCGAGGGCGAGTGATCCCGCGCCGTAGCTGCGCTGCGCCGGACGCGGTTGTGCCAGAGTCAATTCCAGGCGGCGGGCACCGGCGAAGAGTTCACGCCAGCGGGCCGCGGCGATCTCGTCGCCCTCGCGTTTGCCCGGCTGCGCGGTGAGCAGCTGATGCATATCGCGATTGGTGACGGTGTCGATGAGCGGTTCACCGGACAATTCGGCGGCGATCTCACCCGCGACCAGCAGCATCGACTGCACATCGCTCATGCTGTGATGCGCGCCGAAAAGCAGGACGGGTGAATCGGATTCGCTGTTGAGAAGCTCGAATCGCCAGAGCGGCCCGGTCTCCAGGTCGAACGGGCGCGCCATGAGCTCGCGGAAGCGCTCCCGCACCACGGCATCGTCGAGGTGGTCGAGATCGAGCCAGCTGGTGAGCGCACCGGGCTCGCGATGGATCTCGAGCTGACGGCCGTACTCCTCGCTGCGCCGAATGGTCGTGCGCAGCGCGGCGTGTCGATGCGCCAGCCGCGTGATCGCCTGCTCCAGCTGTGCGCGCGTGATCGGAATGGGGATGCGCACGGCAACGCCGCCGGTCTGCGCGGCGCTGGGAATGCCGAGCTGTTCGGTGCGCAGCAGCCGCATCATATCGCGGCTCACCGGCAGGACCTCGATATCGGGGACATCGGCGGCGACGGCGTCGGCGGTCGAATCCGATTGCCGCAGTATTTCATCCACCAGGAAGCCGGCGAGATCGGTGAGGTTCTGTTCGGCCAGAATGGTGCCCAGCGGCACCGAGACGCCGGTGTGCTCGCGCACCTTGTTGCGCAATTCGATCGCCATCAGCGAATCCAGGCCCAGGCTCTGGAAATTCGCCTCCGCCGACACCTGTGCGGTTCCCGCGTGGCCGAGCACCTGCCCGGTCCATTCGGAGATGGCGGCGATGGCCAGGGTCACGGCCTCGGCGCGCGGAACGGTCCGAAGTCGTTCGGCGAAAAGGAATTCCGCCACCACGTCCACGGCGGATCGATCGGCGACGGCCCGGCGCGCGGTGCGGCGCACCAATCCGTGCAGCAGGCGCGGGACACCCGGTTCGCGGCGCAGCACCTCGGTATCGAGCAGCAGCGGGACCAGCATCGGATCACCGGCGCGAAGTGCGGCGTCGAAGCACGCCATACCGTCGGCGGTCGAGAACGCACGAACCCCTGCTCGTTCGAAGCGTTGCAGATCGGCGCGCGCCATGTACTCGGTCTGGTTGACCTCCCATGCGCCCCAGGCCAGCGATTGCGCGGGCAGTCCGATGGACCGGCGGTACAGTGCCAGCGCGTCGAGATAGGCGTTCGCGGCAGCGTAATTGGCCTGTCCGGGTGTGCCGAACAGGCCGCCCGCGGCGGAGAACAGCACGAAGATCGACAGGTCGCGGTCGGCGGTCAATTCGTGCAAATGATGTGCCGCATCGACTTTCGGGCGCAGCACGGTATCCAACTGCGCCGGGGTGAGCGAACCGAGCGTGCTGTCGTCGAGCACAGTCGCCGCGTGCACGACACCGGCCAATGGCAACCCGTCGAGCAGGACCGCCAGCGCATTGCGATCGGTGATATCGCACTGTGCGAATCGCACTCGCACACCACGGTTTTCGAGATCCGCCCGCAGTTGGTGTCCGCCGGGGCCATCGATGCCCCGTCGGCTGACCAGCACCAGATCCCGCACCCCGTATGCCTCGGCCAAATGCCGGGCCAGTGCCGACCCGAGCCCACCCGGCGCGCCGGTGACCAGCACCGCGCCCTCTCCGAGACCGACCCGGCCCTCCAGCATTCGAGTCGCGTTCTCCGGCAGACGAGCCAGTCGCGGTACGAAGGCCATGCCGTCCCGCACGGCCAGTTGCGGCTCCTCGGTCGCGAGCAGCGCGGCGATATCGAGTTCCGAATCCTCGGAATCGATCAGCACGATCCGTCCCGGATTCTCGGACTGTGCCGATCGCACCAGACCCCACGCGACAGCGCCCGCCGGATTCGGACTCGCGTTATCGCCCCGCATGATCGGGGCAACCGCGCCGCGCGTGCGAACGACCAGCGTCGCCCGCTCGAATCGGGGGTCGCCGATAATGGTTTGCAGCGTCGCCAGCAGATCCTGGGTGACGGCATGCACCTGTTCGGGCGAATTGCCCTTGGGCACAAGAAGAATGACCGCATCCGCGTTCTCGGCGGAGGCTGAGCCCCACGTGGGCCGAGCCGTGTCCTGCGCGGGCGCGTGGACTCCGTTGGTGGCCGTCGAACTCGCCACCGTTCCACGTCCGCTCGCCGCCGAGGTGGATTCCGATCCGGCCGTGGTGAGGTCGGGGGAATGCCATTCGGCGATCGTTAGTGCGCGGTTCCCGGTGCCGAGTGTGCGCTCGGTCCAGTTCAGCTGGAACAGGCGGCGGTAGGCGGGAGCCAGGGTGGCGGCATCCCACTGGGTGGTTGCGACCGGGCGCAAGAGGAGCGAACCCACCGAGACGACCGGGTTGCCGGTGCGGTCGGTCGCCGACATCGAGACGGTCTCCGCGCCCGAGCGGGTGAGGCGCACGCGCAATGCGGTCGCGCCGGAGGCCCAGAGCGTGACATCGGTCCAGGCGAAGGGCAGCAGGGCGTGCGTGCCGTCGTCGGCGTAGAGCGCGGTGGCGTGCAGGGCGGCGTCGAGCAGGGCCGGGTGGATGCCGAATCGCGCGGCATCACCGTGAGCGGATTCCGGGAGTTCGATCTCGGCGAAGATCTCGTCGGCGCGTCGCCAGGCGGCGCGCATGCCCTGGAAGTGCGGGCCGTACTGGTGACCGCGAGCGTGCAGGGCGGTGTACAACTCCGCCACATCGATGCGTTCCGCGCCCTGTGGTGGCCAGGTCGCGGTATCGGAGTGCGCCTGTCCCGGAGTCGCGGGATCCGGTGCCACCCATGCGTCGGCGTAACCCGATGTCCGCAGCGGTGAATCGGAGTGCGCAGGCGCAAGAGCCGATTCTTCCGCCAGCAGGCCGTCGGCATGCAGGGTCCACTGTGCGTCGGGGTCTTGTTCGTCGCGGGCGTAGATGCGAACGGTGCGGCAGTCCTGCGCGTCGAGTCCGCCGACCACCGCCTGGACGCGCAGCGCGCCGCGTTCGGGGACGAGCAGCGGTGCGCGCAGCAGCAATTCGCGTACCACCGGGCTGTCCACCTCATCACCGGCCCGGATGGCCAGTTCGATCAGCGCCGCGCCGGGCATGAGCACCGCGTTCGGGCCCGCGTGGTCGGTCACCCAGGGTTGCAGACGGCGCGATACCCGGCCGGTGAGGATGATGCCGCCGGAATCCGGTTGCGGCACAACCGCACCCAGAATGGGGTGTTCGATATCGCCGAGGCCCAGGGCGGTGGAATCCCGGTTGAGCCGTTCGGTCCAGAAGCTGCGTTCGTCGAAGGCGTAGGTGGGCAGATCCACCCGCGCGGCATCGGGCAGCAGGCTGGTCCAGTCGAGTTCATGTCCGGCGACGTGCAATTCGGCCTGGGCCCGGGCCAGCGCGGTCGGCCCGTCCTGATCGCGCAGCAGCGAGCCCACGGCGATGACCTCGCGGGAAAGCTCATCGGAGAGGGATTTCACGGCGGCGGTGAGCATGGGATGCGCGCCGAGTTCGACGAAATAGCGGAAGCCGTCGCCGATCATGCGCTCCACGGTGTCGGCGAATCGCACCGTTTGGCGGGCATTGCGGAACCAGTAGCCGGGCTCGACCGATTCGGTGATCGGCTCGCCGGTGACCGTCGAATACCACTGTGTAACAGGCGCTTCCGCTGACATTCCGGCCAGTGCGGCGGCCAGCGGTTCGCGCAGTGGCTCGTACATGGGACTGTGCCCGCCCAGGCTCGGCCCGGCGGCGCGCAGCTTGTTGTAGATCCCGGCCTCGGTCAGTTCGGCCAGGAATTCCTCGACCGCGGCCTGCTGTCCGGTGACGAAGGTCGAGCGCCGGACATTGACCGCCGCGATCGACACCCGGTCGCTGAATTTCGCGAGTCGCGGAATGACCTCGACCTCGGGCAGGCCGACCACGGCCATCGCGCCCGGCTCCTCGATATCCTGGATCAGGCGGCTGCGGGTGACGACAATCTTTGCGGCATCACCCAATTCGAGGACACCGGCGCAGTAGGCCGCCGCGACCTCGCCCTGGCTGTGGCCGATCACCGCGTCCGGTGTCACGCCCGCCGCGCGCCAGGTGGCGGCGAGTCCGGCCATGATCATAAACAGCAGGGGCTGGATGAGCGGATGATCCCAGAGATCCTCGACCGTCATGGTGGCCAGCCGCTCCTGTGGCGACCAGCCGAGCAACGCGCTGAAAGCCTTGTCGCAGCGCTCGAATTCGGTGCGGAACTCCTCGGAGGCGAGCAGCATATCGCGCGCCATACCGACCCACTGGGTGCCTTGACCGGGGAAGATGAACGCGGTCTTGGCATTGGTGAGCACCGCGCCGTTGCCGGTCACGGCATCGGGCGATTCGCTACCGTCGACCAGGGCGCGCAGTGCGTCGATCATCTGCTCGCGATCGGCGGCCACCACCACGGAGCGGCGCTCGAACCTGGTGCGGCGCAATGCGAGTGAGCGGGCGACCGGTGCCGGTTCCAGGGTCGGATCGGCGCTCACCAGATCCAGCAGGCGCTGTGCCTGACCGTGCAGGGATGCCTCGCTGCGCGCCGAGATCGGGAGCAGTGCCACCCGCTGATCGGCGGTCGCGGCCTCGGCGGCCGGGACCGGTACTGCGGGAGCCTCTTCGAGAATGAGATGCGCATTGGTGCCGCTGAGCCCGAAGGCGCTGACCCCCGCGCGTCGGACGCGCTCGCCGCGCCGCCACGGCAGCTCCTCGCCCGCCACCGCGACGCCGCCGCGTTCCCAATCCACGTGCGGTGACGACGTTTTCGCGTTCAGGGTGGCGGGAATACGCTCATGTTGCAGGGCGAGAACGAGTTTGATGACGCTCGCGACGCCCGCAGCGGCCTGGGTGTGTCCCACATTGGATTTGAGCGAACCGATACCCAGCGGGCGTTCCGGATCGCGGCCCGGTCCGAATACCCGGGCCAGGGCGCGTGCCTCGATGGGATCGCCCAGCGCGGTGCCGGTGCCGTGCGCCTCGACATAGTCGATATCGTGCGGGCTCAAACCCGAAACTCGCAGCGCCGAACGCAGGACCTGTTCCTGCGCCGCGCCATTCGGGGCGCTCAAGCCCTGACTGCGCCCGTCCTGATTCACCGCCGAACCGCGGATGACGGCCAGTACCCGATCACCGTCGCGGCGGGCATCGTCGAGTCGTTTCAACAGCACCAGGCCCGCACCCTCGGCCCACACCGTGCCGTCGGCCTCGGCGGAGAACGGGGCGCATTTGCCGGTGGGGGACAGCACGCCGAGCTTGCACAGCTCGATATGCGCGATCGGCGACATGAGCAGTGTGGTGCCGCCCGCCAGCGCGAGATCGCATTCGCCCGCGCGCAAGGCCGCCATGGCGGAATGCATGGCCACGATCGAGGATGAGCAGGCGGTATCGAGGGTGACCGCCGGACCGTGCAACCCGAGCGTGTACGAGATGCGCCCGGAGGCGACACTCGGAGAAAGTCCGGTCCCGACTTGACCATTGAGCTGTTCGGGCGCGGGATCGGCGAGGTATCCGGTCGCGTACACCCCGAGGTAGACGCCGGTGGCGCTGCCGTGCAGGGTGCGCGGATCGCGTCCGGACCGCTCGATCGCCTCCCAGGCCAGTTGCAGCATCATGCGCTGCTGCGGGTCCATGACCGCGGCCTCGCGCGGGCCGATGCCGAAGAAGGCGGCGTCGAATCGATCCAGGCCGTCCACGTAGCCGCCGCGGAATGTGTACGCCTTACCGCTCGCGGTGGTGTCCGGATCGTAGAGATCCTCGATATCCCAACGGCCCTCGGGGACTTCACCGAGCGCGTCGCCGTTACCGTCCAGCAAGCGCCACAGCGCCTCGGGTGAATCGGCGGCACCGGGGAAACGACAGGACATGGAGATGATGGCGATGGCGTCCTCGTCGATGCTCTCGCTGTCCGCGTCGGTGGTTTGCGCGGTGGCCGTGACCTCGGGCTCGACCGTCTCCGGAACCGTCTCGGCGACAGGGGAGAGCGCCCGGGCCACACCGTCGATGGTGGGATTGTCGAAGAACAGATTGGTATCGAGGAATTCGCCGTAGAAATCCGAGAGATCGATCACCAGCTCGACCAGATCCGCTGAGCCCAAACCGAATTCGACGATCGGCTGATGGATGTCGATGCGCTCGGGATCGAGTGCGGCCTGCTGTGCGATGGTCTTGACCAGCCATGCGCGCACGGCCTCGGTGGACGGTCCGGCGGTGGTTTCGGCGACAGTCGCGACCTCCGGTTCCTCGAAATCGAAGAGCTCGTCCTCGGGGGAACGCAGTGGCCCGGCGGTCAATTCGAGTAGCTCACCGGAGCCGTACGCTGCCCGGCACGCCTGCCGCTGGATCTTGCCGCTGCTGGTTTTGAAGATGGTGCCCGGCCGAATCAGCATGAGGGTGGCCAGGGTGAGGCCGTGTTCGGTCGAGACCGCGCCGCGCACGGCGGCCTCGATGGCGGCCAGCTCATCGGGTTCCTCGGTGCGCACCTCGGCCACCACGACGGGTTGTTCACCGCCGGAACCGAGTTCCACCGAGAACGCGGCGACACAGCCCGCGCGCACACCGCTGTGCGCGGCCTCCACGGTCGATTCGATGTCCTGCGGATAGTGATTGCGGCCGTCGATGATCAAGAGGTCTTTACTGCGGCCGGTCACGAAAAGTTCGCCGCCGGAAACGAATCCCAGGTCGCCGGTGCGCAGATAGCGGCGTTCATCGCCGGGCAGGCGCGCGCCGAAGACGTCGGCGGTGGCCTGGTCATCGCGGAAATAGCCCGCGGCGACGCTCTTTCCGGCGACCCAGATCTCGCCCTCGGTCCCGTCGGAACGCTCGGTGCCGGTCTCCGGGTCGACGATCGCGAGCGACATACCGCCGACCGCTCGGCCGACCCCGACAAGTTCCGCGCCGCGGGCGCGATCGCCCAGTGCGTCCTTCACCTCGTGGAAGGTCGGCGGCACGCCGATGGACGGACCGGTCACGATCAGCGTGGCCTCGGCCAGTCCGTAGACCGGATGCTGGGTTCCGGCGCGGAATCCGGCGCGCGCGAAGGTGTCGGCGAACCGGCGAATGGTGGCCGCGCGCACCGGTTCCGAACCATTGAACGCCACCCGCCAAGTGCTCAGATCCAGATCGTCGATCTGGTCGGCGGCGATGCGGCGCACGCACAGCTCGTAGGCGAAGTTCGGGCCGCCGCTGGTGTGGGCGCGGTAGTCGGAGATGGCGCGCAGCCAGCGCTCGGGGCGTTGCAGGAAGTGCATGGGGGACATGAGCACCGAGTTCGCGCCCAGGTAGACCGTATGCAGCAGGGGCGCGATCAGGCCCATGTCGTGGTACATGGGCAGCCAGCTCGCGAACAGCGCGCCGTCCCAGGATTGCGCGAAATCGCGGGGGTGGCCGAGGCCGTCGGCGATCGCGCCCTGATTGTGCAGCAGGTTCTCATGGGTGATCAGCACACCGCGCGGGGCGCTGGTCGAACCGGAGGTGTACTGGATGAACGCGATCGAATCGGGGCCGAGATCGGGCTCGCGCCAATCATTCGCGCGCTCGCCCGGGATCTCGTCGGTGGCAAGCCAGCGCAGGCCCGCGAGTTCGGGGATCTCCGCGCACAGTGCGGCCGAATCCGCGACCACCCGTGCCGGGGCCAGCACCACCTCGACTTCGGCGTGTGTGACCATGCGCCGCAGCCGGCGCAGGGAGCGGTTGTCCCATTCGGGCAGCGGTGCGGGGACGGCCGCGACGCCCGCGGCGAGGCAGCCGAAGAACGCCTCGGCGAATTCCTGACCGGCGGGGTAGAGCAGCAGTGCGCGCCGCGGTCTCGAATCCTGTAGGGCCGCGCCTATCGCTCTGGCGCGTATGCCCAGCTCCGCGTAGGTCATTTCGCGGACGACACCTTCGACCTCAGCACTGTCCAGGAACCGGTAGACCAGTTCGTCCGGTCGGCTCGCAATCTGAGCGAACAGTGTTTCAGTAAAAGTGTTGAGCACGAAATACCTTCTCTACCTGGTAAATCTCATTATTCGGTCGTGCTGTGTACTGATGCGCGCGAAGAGGGCGCGGCGGCGCGTTGCGACCCGTGTGCGCCAACCCTAGCCATCTTTACACGTCCGCACCGGACCTCGGCGAGATCAATCCGCGCCCCGAAAAGTAGGGGCAGGGCAGGCGCGACACTCGTTGGTACGGCAAGGATTTCATGATTGCCAGACGCCGGATCAGCGGTGAAGATGGCTGCGTGTCACAGACCCCGATAACGCTGCGCCAACTTCCCCGCCTACGCAACCGCCGTCTCGGGCAGTTGGGGGGCTTGATTCGCCCCGGTGCTCATAGCTCCCCGCTATTGGAATTCGGGAAGCGTTTCGTCGCTTCGCCGCCGGGGTTCCCGACCATGTTCATCACCCATGACATGGCCGATGTCCGTGAGGTGTTCACCAATCACGAGGATTTCTCGGTCGGTCAGTTGATGGCGCGGCTGTCGAGTCATGATCTGGTGTTCGGCAAGGAGACGCTGATCTTCCTGGAGGGTGATGATCATCGTCGTGAGCGCAAACTGTTCTCGCCGCCGTTCCAGAACAAGGCGCTCAAATCCTATGAGGAATTGATGATCGAGGTCGTCGAGCGCGAGCTGCCCAAGTGGCCGGTCGACGAACCGATCGAATTCCTCAAGGCCGGTTACGATCTGGCTATCGGTGTGCTGCTGAGTGTGGTGTTCGGTGATGTGGCGCCCGAGCGCAGCGGGCGGCTCAAGGATGCGGTGAGCGCGTGGTTCGGGGAGATCGAGAGTCGCGGGTTCCTCGCGGTCACGCTGATCACCCCGCTGCTCGGTGGCTACACCCCGCCGTATCGGCCGCTCATGCGCGCGCAGGCCAAGGTCGACGAGGTGATCATCGAGGAGATCGCCGCGCGCCGGGCCGATAACGAGGACGGCACCGATCGCCGGGATGTGCTGGCGCGCTACGTCGGCACCGACCTCGATCAGCACGATGATGTCGCGCTGTCCCGCAATCTGCGCGGAATCCTGTTGGGCGCGTACGAGACCACCGCCATCACCCTCGGCTGGATCGCCACCATGCTGGCCGCGCATCCGGACGCCATGGCCGAACTCGACGCCGCCATCGACTCCGGTGACGAGGCGCGCCTGGACGCCTATCTGGACGCGGTCGTGGCGGAAACCATGCGGCTGCGCCCGGTGTCACCGTTCACCGGCCGAATCGCCTTGCGCGACACCGTGGTCAACGGCGTAGCCATTCCCGAGGGCACCATCGTCATCATCCCCATCCTGCTCATCCACGAATCCGAACACATCTACCCCGACCCCCTCTCCTTCCGCCCCGAACGCTTCCTCGACAAGCGCCCCGACGGCCACACCTGGCTGACCTTCGGCGCGGGTCCGCACCGCTGCCTCGGCGCACAATTCGCCACCGTGGAAGCCCGAATCCTCTTCCGCGCCATCATCGAAAAGCGCCGCATCGACCCCATCCCCGGCCCCATCGAACCCGCCCGCCGCTACCACACCGGCCTGAGCCCCTCCCGCAACGCCCTGATCACCCTCCGCCACCGCGAACCCACCCCAGCGCCGCAGTAGCCACCGAAGCCCCGGTTCGTCCCGCGAGGATTCGGTTGGTGTGTCAGCAGCAGGAGCAATCGTGGTCGGCGGGTGTGGTGCCCGAGTCGCGGACCGGCGATGTGGGGCAGCAGGTTTCGCCTTGCCAGGCGTTGATGCCTTCTTTGATGGCTATGGCGGCGATTGTCAGGGCGGCTAGGGGGTCGGCCCAGGACCAGGTGAGGAGGGTGTTGAGGAGTAGGCCGATTAGGAGGATTGCGGAGAGGTAGGTGCAGAGGAGGGTTTGTTTGGAGTCGGCTACGGCTGAGGCGGAGCCTAGTTCTCGGCCTGCTCGGCGTTGGGACCGGGACAGGATCGGCATGATGGCCAAACTCAGTGCGGCCAGGGTGATTCCGATGGGGGAGGGGGAGGCTTCGTGGACGCCCAGCAGGGCGCGGAGGGAGTCGGTGGTGACGTAGGCGGCGAGGGCGAAGAAGGAGAAGGCGATGATGCGGAGGGCGGTTTTCTCGCGGCGCTCGTGGTCGGGGGTGGCGAACTGCCAGGCGATGGCGGCGGCGGAGGAGACCTCTATGACCGAGTCGAGGCCGAAGCCGATGAGGGCGGTGGAGGAGGCTCGGGTGCCTTCGGTGAGGGCGATGATCGCTTCGATGATGTTGTAGGTGATGGTGGCGGCTACCAACCAGCGGATTCGGGTTGCCAGTTGTGCGCGTCGCCGGGGGGATGGGCCGAGGGGGCGCGTGGGCATGCCGAGGGACTGGGACATCAGCAGCAGCCCTCGGTGCCGGAGTCGGGGCAGCAGGCCGGATCCACGGCCAGGACCAGGCCGGTCAGATCGTCCAGGGCACGGCCGATTCTCGGATCGGCCAGTTCGTAGCGGGAGCGACGGCCCTCCGGCACCGCCACCACCAGACCGCAACCACGCAGGCAGGCAAGGTGATTGGAGAGGATCTGGCGTGAGACGCCGATCTCCTCGGCCAGCTCGGACGGGTATCCCGGGGTGTGCCGCAGGCTCATCAGGATCTGCGTGCGGGTCGGGTCCGACAGGGCATGGCCGAAGCGGGCCAGGGCGTCGCGGTGTAGCGAGGTGTCCACACCGCGACAGTACATCAGAATCTGTATTCAGAAAATCATGAACTATTGGCGGCGCTGATCTCGTACATGCCGGCGATGGTCGGCTCGAGTGTGGTGCGCAGCCACTCGTCGGCCCGGAAGGCGTCGGGGGCCAGGTATTCCGCGAGAGCGGCTTCGGGTGCGGGCGAGTGATCCGCCCAGCTCGGAATGGCCAGCACGCGCAAGCCCGCCGTTGCGGCGGAGCGAATACCCGCCGCCGAATCCTCTACCGCCACACAGTGTTTCGGGAGCACGCCGAGCCGGGCCGCGGCATGCAGATACGGGGCCGGGTCGGGTTTGGTCTCGGTCAGATCCTCGCGGGTCAGGGTGAGATCCCACCGGTGGTGCAGCCCGAAGTGTTCGAGGGTGGCGTGCACGAACCGATGCGGTGATGCCGACACCACGCCGGTCGCCGCGGCATTCGTCGCGGTCCGCACCAATTCCCTCACCCCGGGCAGCAATTCGATACGCCCGGCCCGCACCTGTTCGACCATCAGATCGGTGCATTCCTCGATAACCCGTGCCGCGGAATCGATTCCGCAGACCTCGGCGAGATGATCCGCCCAGTCGCCATGGCCGTGGGTGCGCCGCCGGTCGGCATCGGTCCAGGTGTGCCCGTGCCGGGCCGCGAAATCGAACCAGCACCGATCCCACGGTTCCATGGTGGCCACCAGTGTGCCGTCCAGATCGAACAGCACCGCGTCGATGGGCACGCTCATCCCGGAAGGTCCCCGGCTCCCGCGCACCCGGTACCGAGCTGATCGATCGAAATCAGTGTCAGCCCATGGGTATCGGCGAACGCGCGCAACGCGTCCAACCGCATCACCGAACCGTCGTCATGGCAGACCTCGCTGATCACCGCCACCGGAGCCACCCCCGCCAGCCGCATCAGCTCGACCCCGGCCTCGGTATGGCCCTGCCGCCCGGCCAGGCCCCGCGGGTGCGCGCGCAACGGGAACACATGCCCCGGCCGCTGTAGATCCCCGGTCCGGGTCGTCGGATTCGCCAGTGTGCGCAGCGTCGTCGCCCGATCCTGCGCGCTGATACCCGAAACCACGCCCGCCACCGCGTCCACGGTGACCGTGAACGCGGTCTGGTTCAGATCCTCGTTCGCCGCGACCATGGGCGGCAGCCCCAGCAGATCCGCCCGCTCGGCGGGCATGGGCGCGCAGATCACCCCGCCGGTATAGCGAATGAAGAAGCCGAGCGCCGCACCCGTCGCGAGTTCGGCGGACATGATCAGATCGCCTTCGTTCTCGCGATTCTCATTGTCGACCACGATTACCGCCCGCCCGGCGGCGATGTCGCGGACCGCGGTCTCGACCTGGTCGAACATGCTCTCTCTGGATCGCGTACCGATGGAAACGGTCATTGTCGGTGGCCTCCGCCCTGGTTGGTGGAATGGAGCGCACAACGCAGCAGACGCTAGTCGAATCAAGATCGAATTCTACCGAGGCACGCGTATCGCACCGGCGGGCGGGAGGCCCGCCGATTCACACGCCGAAGTCCATCACCACCACATGGTCGGTCTCGTATTTGTCGAGGTCGGCATCGTGCCAGGACTCCCCGGACCGGATGCGGTGGAAACGGAACGTGCCATTGGTGTCATTGGCCGAGATCACACACCGGATCGATTGCGGCACAGTCAGTTCGCCCGCCAGGCGGCCGATCTCGCGCGCCAGCACGATGCCCTGCCGGAGCAGTTCGCGCTGATCGTCCGGGCCGATCTGCGGCTCCCCGCCCTCCTGCGAAACCGTCACCGGGACAAAATCATCGAGATGCAGCACGGTATGCGCGCATTCCCATCCGGTGAGATCGCCGAAATCCGCGGGCGCGTCCGCGGCGTTGAACGGCACCGGCTTCCAGGAGAGCACCTCATCCCGGAATTCCAGGCCGCGGTCCGCCCAGTCGCGTAGTCCGGCGGCCAAACCGTCGGCGGGGTCCAGCACCGCGAATCCGGTCCGGAGATCGAACAGTTCGCGGGCCCGATCGTTCATTGCCATCGTGAGCATGACCGGGACTATGCCATCAACCGGTATCACCGCCCGTGGTGTGCCCGGCTGGCTCGCCGAGATAGCCAACCTGGATGATGGGCGCATGCTTCCCACCGAGCACCTGGACCAGGCGGACCGGCACCCAGCCGTGATCGACACACCCCTCGGCGCCGTCAGGTTCGGCGTGCGGCTCGGTCCGGATGCGCTACCCGCCGCACCGGATGCGCTGTGGCGCTTGGCCAATGGCTCACATCTGCATCGCTGGCAGCATCGCGGGGCGACCGTGGATCTGCTGATCGGGAGCATTGATGTGCAGCCGTGGGACGGTGGTGCGGCGGTGCCGATCTGGGCCGCGATCTGGCAGGTGCAGGCGCCGTCCGGGGTGCCGGGTCTGGTGGTGTCGGCGGAGTTGAGCGATTTGCCCGCCGGGGCGTACGGGGGCCGGGATTCGGGCGAATGCCTTGCGGCGGTGAGTGTCGAGAACGAGCATTTCATGGTGTCGATCGGCGGTCCGGATTCCGAACTGCTCGGTATGCAGGCGGCGGATGGGCGGCTGATGCCCTCGGATTGGGTGGATCTGCTGCCCGCAGACGGCGATGACAGTATGTCCGAATACGGTGTGCGATACGAGGATCCGGCGCGTATCGCCTGGCATTTGCCCGGATTGGGCGGCCTGGAGGTGGCGCGGCTGTGCATCGCCACCGCGTGGTGCCCGCGCGATGACGAGAGACCCGCGGCCTGGTACGCGGTCGATATACCGCTGGATACCGCGTATCTGCATTTGATCGCGGATCCGCACTGACAGGCGTTATGCCTGATCGAGCATGGTGAGGTAGGCGTCGAGTTGGGCAGCGCCGCACAGCAGAGCGCGGCTGCGGGCCTGTAGCCGATCCTGCCAGGAGTCGAGGAAGGTGCGTAGCGAGTCCGCGCCGCCCGCCTCGCGCAGTGCGTCCAGGAATGTCGCGACCCGCTCGAGCGGGTAGTCGCCGCGCCGTAGTTGCCGCGCGATATCGGCGTCCCGCACGCATTCCGGACCGTAGCGGCGGTAGCCCGTGGTCCGATCGCGCTCCGGTCGCAGAATTCCCCGTTCCTCCCAGGTGCGCAGCGTGGCTGGATGCACCTCGATTCGGTGTGCGAGTTCACCCACCGTCAATGGCGGGCCGGGAATCGGGGTCGGTGGCGTACTCGACAGGCCACCAAGGGTTTTCGCGACCTCGGAGCGAGTATCTCGCTCCGTCCGCAGCGCGATGTGTGAGGCGTCGATCAGGCGGAAGGCGGATTCGCTGTCATCGCGATTGCACGCGCGCATGATCGCCATGGCCCGCTGATGACCGTGGCCCGCGCGCAAGGCGAGGAAGGTGCGCAGGGCTTGCGCGTGCAGCGGGGTGTAGCGGCGGTAGCCGGTCTCGGTGCGTGCGGCAGGCGGGAGCACTCCGGCATCGTCGTAGTTGCGGATCGCCTGGGTGGACAATCCGTGTTCGCGGGCGAGATCGATGGGGCGCAGGTTTACCTCCGATTGAGGCTTTTCGACAGTATGTGGTCGTTTGAAGCGGAAAAGCTTCAAAGGATTCTTCAACGATATCGTCGAGGGGAGTTCCTTCGGAAAGGGGTGCTCCATGTCCACCGCACTGCGTGCGATCGGCCGCCAACTCGATGACCTGGCAAGCCTGGGTCGCGCGCTCGATGAATTACTCGCCGGACGAACCGAACCACCGGCATTGCTCGCCCTGGGCGAACCGACACACGGGATCGAGGCATTCCCGGTGCTGCGCAATGACATCCTCGCCCATCTCGTCGAACGGGGTTACCGCTCAATCATTCTCGAGACCGACCACTTCGCCGCCGCCGTGGTCGACGACTACGTGAATGGGTCGGACACCGATCTCGACACTGTGCTGAGCACCGGATTCAGTCACGGATTCGGTGCGATACCGGGCAATCGGGAACTTCTCGAATGGCTTCGCGCCGTGAACGAGGACCGTGAAACCCGGGATCGGATTCACTTCTACGGCTTCGACGCCCCGACTGAGTACTCCGGCGCACCGAGCCCCCGGCAGTTCCTCACCGATGCCATCGACTATCTGCCGTCCGCATTCCGGCCCGAATCGCTCCCCGATATCGACGCACTCTGCGGTGCGGATGCCGACTGGACCAATCAAGCCGCCATGTACGACGCGGCCGCCTCCATCGGCGGCTCGGCGCAAGCCCACGCCCTGCGCCTCATCGCCGACGACCTGGTCAGCGTCCTGCACCGGGCCGGACCGACCTTGCGTCCCGCCGACCCTGGCGGTTACGACCGCGCCTTCGCCCGGGCGCGAACGGCATTGGCGCTGTTGCGCTACCACTCCGCGATGGCAACCCCCGCGACCGATCGCATCGGCACCCTCGCCAGCCACCGCACCGAAATGATGGCCGACAATCTCCTCACCATCCTGGCTCGGGAACGCCACCGCGGGCCCAGCCTGGTCTTCGCGCACAACGCCCACCTGCAACGCGCCCGGCCCCACCCGCAATCCGGTGCCGATGCTCCGACCTGGGGGAGCGCAGGCGCTTTGACGGCACTGACCCTCGGCGACCGCTACCTCTTCGTGGCAACCGACGCCAACCCCACCGCCGACCCCGGCACTCTCCACCACCTGCTTGCCCAGGCGACCACCCGCCGTGCCCTATTCCCCGTCCCGCCTCTCCTCGCCGCCCTGCCCCCGGCGGCGCAATCCGCCAAACCGTTTCTCCCGGGCCATATCCCATTCGGCCCCGCAGACCTGACCAGCGCCGATGCGATCATCTTCATCACGGACACTGACGGGACGCGCCACCAATACTGGTAGGCCCCGGCCCCGATCCGGTCGGTAGGGTCGCGCCATGGCCGAAATCCACCACACCACCCTGCACCCGAGCAAACTCGAACTGCTCACCACCTGGCTCCCGGCCCAACCGTGGTACCGCGGCACCGGCGCACCCGAGCTGAGCAAGGTGGGCGGATTCCGCCTGGACGACCCCGCCGGTGCGGTCGGCCTCGAATTCATGCTCGTGACAGACACTTCCGGCGACACCCCCGTCACCTACCACGTACCGATGGCCTACCGGGGCGAGCCACTGGCCGGAGCCGACCGAGCACTGATCGGCACCATGGAACACGGTGTTCTCGGCCGCCGCTGGGTCTACGACGGCGAATCCGACCCGGTACTGATCGCGCAGGCGCGGGCGCTACTCACCGGCCGCGCGAAAGCACAGGCCCAGAACGAGAGTGACGCCCCGGACCCCACGGTGGAGATTTCGCCCGCCGATCCGGATCTGCCGATGACGCTGCATATCAGTAGGATTCCCGCGTCGACCAGCGCTGAGGGCACCACTGGGGGACGCGTGACCGCACCGTGGCGCGATCCCTCCGGATCGACACAGCGCGGCGTTCTACTCGAATCCATTCCAGCTCAGGAGCAATGAGCACCACCCCCCATCCCGGCGAGTAGCCGAAGGGGATTTGCCGTTCGAGGGCGGTTGACGCGTTGGCGGCGGGGTCCGATCCGGCGGGAAGGTCAGAAGGAGCGGCTCGTCCAGATATTCCAGGTACCTCGGATATCGCCGGTGCCGTGGGAGCTTCTGACCGTGCGGAGTTCTCGGCTGAGGCGGAGTGCGACCTTGTCGAAATAGGCTTTGGCGGAGCAGGTTTCGGGGTCGCAGTGCTGGTGGGCGAGTTGGCCGCGCTGTGCGACAGTCAGATTCATGATCGGGTAGTCGGGCGGCTCGTGACTGGTGTACATGACCTTTACCTCCTGTAGCGGGGAATCGGGTCGGGGACTTGGGATCTCCTGTCCGCCGGGGTGATTACAGGTCTACGCCGGCACGCGAGCGCTTGGAATGATCCAGGGTGGAAAATCGGCGAAAAGATCTCCGCCTTCCAAAGTTGTTGGGAGAATCATTCCAAAATTGCATAAGACCGATAGAGAGGCTAAGAGATGGCAGCCGGTTCCACCGTTCCGCGCCGCCTGATCGGCCGTACCTTGAAGCAACTGCGCGAGCAGTCCGGGGTTCCGGCGGTTCAGGCGTACAAGCTCATCGATGTTTCGGCACAGACACTTTGGCGTATCGAGACCGGACAACCCGGTCCGAAGATTCGAGAGCTGGATGTCGGTGCGCTCTGCCAGTTATATGACGCTGACGAGGACACGCGCGCCGCACTACTCGGTCTGGTGGCCGAGACGAAGAGCCCGGGATGGTGGCACAACTACGGATCGGCGGTGCCGAATTACTTCGATCTCTACCTCGGGATGGAAGAAGCGGCGTGCAAGCTCACCACGCTTCATCCGAATCTGCTTCCCGGACTACTTCAGACGCCCAGCTATCGTCGCGCGGTGATCTGGGCCGCGATCCCCGGGATGCCGACGGTGGAAGTTGAACAGCGCATTGAGATTTCGGCCAAGCGACAACAACGACTGACCGAAGATCCGGCTGATTTCAGCGTAACGATGTACATCTGTGAGTCGGCGCTGCGGTGGGCGGTTGGCGGCCCGGCGGTCATGGCGGAGCAGCTGCGACACATCGCGACCGTGTCCAAGCTTCCAACGGCGTCAATTCGGTTGGTGCCCATGGGTATCGCAACGCCGTTGCCGCTGATCGTTGGTACGTTCACACTGATGGAGTTCCCCGTGTATACGGGCACTCGACTGACCGAGCCCGCCTTGGTCTATGTGGAGGGCTTCACGGGTGCGCTGTACCTGGACAAGCCAGAAGAGATGGACCAGTACCGGGCCGCCTGCAAAACTCTTCGCGCTACGGCGCTGAGCGAGCAGGAGACCAGACAACTGGTTCTGAGCATCGCAGAGGAGTACGAGTGAGCGCCGATTTGCCCAACGCGGATTGGTTCAAGAGCAGCCGAAGCGGTCCGAATCAGGACTGTGTCGAGGCCGCGCACCTGAGTGGGGGCTCGGTCGGGGTGCGGGATTCGAAGTTGGGGGAGGGCGGGCCGGTGCTGGTATTCGGCCCGGCCGAATGGGACACGTTCAATGATGCCGTGCAGGGCGGTAGGTTCGACCGGCCCTAGGCATCGTTGGAAGGGATGGGAGTTCGCTTCTGCCGCAGTGTTATTCGGCGGGGCGGGCTCCCATGATGCCGTAGAGGAGTAGATCCTCGAGGGAGTCGGCGAAGGTGTCGAGGTCGGCTATATCGCGGATGCACATGGCGAACAGTGCCGCGCCGGCGATGGTGTCCAGGACCGTATTGGGGTCCAGGCCGGGGCGGGGGGAGTCGGGGTCGGCGGGGAGGTAGTCGGCCAATTCGGCGCGGGTGGGGGTGTCCAGGCGGGTGGCGAGGTTTTCGTAGAGGCCGGGGTCCTGGCGCATTTCCGACATGAGACCGGGCATGGCGGCTCGGGTCTCGGCGGAGCCGAAGAGCTGGATGGTGCCTCGGATGATCTTGCGGATTTCCGAGATGAGGTCGGGTGCGACCTGATCGGAGCCGACATCGGGGAAGACGGCCTTGGCGATGAGGTGCGCTTTCGTCGGCCAGCGCCGGTAGATCGACGGGCGGCTCACGCCCGCGCGCGCCGCGATGGCATCGATTGACGTTGCGGCATAACCGCGTTCGATGAGCAGCTCGCGGGCCGCGTCCAGGACGGCGGCATCCACCGCGGGGTCGCGGTGCGGGCCCAGGCGGTGGCGTTCGGTCACGAAATCCGTCCTTGTCAGTGCGGTCGGGAGTCGTTACAGTCTGTCACAACAAAGTCGTTACACTCTGTAACTGCTGCGGCTCGAGGAGTTATCGTGTCTGCTGCCCCGGAAATCGCCGATACCTATCGGGCGGTACCGCTCCTGCAGGACAAAGTCATCGTCATTTCGGGCATCGGTCCCGGACTCGGTCATTCGCTGACCATCGAGGCGGCCCGGATGGGCGCGAATCTGGTGCTGGTCAGCCGCACCGAGAAGCGCCTGGAGAAGCTCGCCGAAGAAGTGCGCGCCCTGGGCGGCACCGCCCTGGTCGCACCGACCGATATCACCGATGAGGACCAGCGTCGCTCACTGGTGGAGCGCGCGCTCGCCGAATTCGGCCGGATCGACTGCCTGATCAACAACGCGTTCGCCATTCCGCCGATGAACCCGATCACCGAGATCGAACTGGAGGCGCTGCGGGTCGCCAATGAGACCAATGTCTTCGCCCCGCTGCGACTTTCGACATTGTTCGCCGACGCGCTCTCGGCCTCCCGTGGCTCGGTCATCATGCTGAACTCGTGCGTGGCCTACAGTTCGCAGCCCGAGTTCTCCGGCTACAAACTCTCCAAAGGCGCACTGGCACACCTGGCTTCGTCGCTGGCCACCGAACTCGGCCCGCGCGGCATCCGCGTGAACAGCGTCGCCCCGTCGTACGTCTACGAGGACATCAACAAGGCCTACTTCGACTGGCTGGCGAGCCAGGCGAACACCACGCACGAGGAGATCTACCGGCAGAAGGCCGAGCCCACCGATCTCAAACGGCTCGCCGGACCCGAAGAGGTCGCGCGCGCCGCACTCTTCCTGGCCAGCGACCTCGCCAGCGCGGTCACCGGCCAGATGCTGACCGTCGACTGCGGTGAATTCCACCGATGAGCACAGGAGAAACCGTGACCAAACGAATCGTGCTGTGGGGCACCGGAGTCGTCGGCTCCATGGTGCTCACCGAGATCCTGCGCCATCCCCTGTTCGAGTTGGTCGGTGTCGGCGTGAGCAACCCCGATAAGGTCGGCAAGGACGCCGGAGACCTCTGCGGACAGCCGAAAACCGGTGTCCTGGCCACGAATTCGGTCGACGAGCTGATCGCGCTGCGCCCCGACGCACTGGTGCACTACGGCCCCACCGCCCAGTTCGCCGATGAGAACATCCGGGTCATCACCGCGTTCCTGCGCGCGGGCATCGACGTCTGTTCCACCGCCATGACCCCGTGGGTGTACCCGAATATCAAACAGCTGCCCGATGTCTGGCGCGATCCCATTACCGAAGCCTGCGCGGCGGGCGGGGCGTCCTGCTTCACCACCGGCATCGATCCAGGCTTCGCCAACGACCTGTTCCCGCTCACCCTGATGGGCCTGTGCGGTGAAGTGGAGTCCGTGCGCGCCTCGGAACTGCTGGACTACACCGACTACGAGGGCGACTACGAATTCGAGATGGGTATCGGCCATCCGCCGGAATTCACCGCGCTGCTGGAACATCGGGACCTGCTGATCATGGCGTGGGGTCCGACCGTGCCCATGATCGCCACCGCCGCCGGAATCGAACTCGACGACATCACCACCACGTGGGAGAAGTGGGTGACCCCCGAGGATCGTCCGTGCGCCAAGGGCACCATCAAGGCGGGCACCGTCGCCGCGATCCGATTCACCATCAACGGCATCTACAAGGGCCGCGAGGTGATCACCCTGGAGCACGTCAACCGCATCGGATTGGACGCCGCCCCCGACTGGCCCGCGGGCACCCGCGATGACGTCTACCGCGTGGATATCCTCGGCTCCCCGTCGATTTCGCAGGAAACCTCGTTCCGGTTCACCGACGGCTCCGGCCGCGCCCCGGCGGTCGCCGGATGCCTGTCCACCGGTATGCGCGCACTGAACGCGGTACCGGCGGTCAACGCGCTACCGCCCGGCTGGGTGACCGCCCTGGACCTGCCGCTCATCCCCGGCGCGGGCACCATTCGCTGATATCCAGCCGTCCCGGAGCAGGCGCTTGTAGACCTTGCCGCTGTCGTCCCGGGGCAGCGAATCGACGATCTCGATGTGGGCGGGCAGCTTGTAGGCGGCGAGCTGCCCGGACAGGGATTCGCGCACAAGGGCTTCGGTGAGCGTCGCACCGGGGCGCGGCAGGATGTGCGCGGCCACCTGCTCACCCAGATCACCGGAATCGGGCACCCCGAAGACCGCCACATCCTCGACGCCGTCCAGCGCGGCGAGGGCGCTCTCGATCTCGGCGGGGTAGATGTTCACTCCGCCGCGGATCACCACCTCGGCATCGCGCCCGGTCAGGTACAGATAACCGTCCTCGTCGAGGTAGCCGAGATCGCCGACCCACAGCATGTCCGGCACCGGGGATTGCGGTGCGCCCTGATTGAGGTACTCGAAGCGCGGCCAATAGTCCGCGCCGCGCACCCACACCCGGCCGATCTCCTTGGCGGGCAGCGGATTTCCGCGCTCATCACCGATCAGGACGGCGGACCCGTCCACGGCCCGGCCGACACTGCCCGGATGCGCCATCCATTCGGTCGCATTGATCCAGGTGATCGTGCCCGCCTCACTGCACCCGTAGAACTCCCACAGCGCATCCCCGAACAGCTCGATCGCCGCACGCTTGAGTGCGGGCGGACACGGTGCGGCGGAATGAATCACATGGGTCAGGCTCGACAGATCGTAGTGTGCGCGCTCCTCGGCGGGCACGCTCAGAATGCGCGACACCATGGTCGGCACGATCTTGACCTGCCGAATGCGATGGTGATCGACCAGCCGCAGGAAGTCGCGTGCGTCCCATCTGGGCATGAGCACGATCTTCGCGCCCATTCGAAGGCCCAGCACGGCAATGGCATTGGGTGAGGTGTGATAGAGCGGACCGGCGACCAGCATCGGGACACCGGGGGCCAGGCCCATGCGCTGTGCGGTCGCGCCCGCGATACTCAGCAGCTGATGCGGCGTCATCGACTCCCGCGCAACACCTTTGGGCTTACCGGTGGTGCCGGAGGTGTAGATGACGCCCATCGAATCCGAGATCGCGCCCTCGATATGGCCTACCGGCTCGGGCTGCCCGGCGATCCAATCCTCCAGCAGCTCATGGCGTCCGGTCGGCCGCGCGAGCCCCGCATCCCAGCCACCGGCGGCCAGCAGTTCGGCGGGCATCGCGATTTCCACGATGCGCGCCGCGGTGCCCGTCAGTTCGCGCGCCGCCTCCACCACCGGAACGAATTCGGTATGGGCGAAGATCAACCGGACCTCGGCGTCGGTGAGCACATGGGCGACCTCACCCGCGGTCCACCGGGTATTGATCGGCAGCGGATTCCCGCCGGTCGCCGCGATACCGACCGAGACCTCCAGGAACTCGATGTCATTGCGTGCCATCACCACACATTTGTCACCGCGCCCGATACCGGCGGCCACCAGCGCCGCTCCGAGCCGTCCGGCCCGGGCCAGGGCATCGGGCTGGGTGCGCACCCGATCTCCGCAGATGATGGTGGCGATTTCCGGCGAAGCAGCGGTCATGCCGCGTAAGTCTGCCACCGCCAAGATCTTTCGCGTATCGCGTTTCGAGCACCTGCGCCGATGCCGGGCACCGATCCCGCGCAGTGGACAACGGCCCGGAAGCCGAGGGGGCTTCCGGGCCGTCTCTTGCTCCGGACACCAGCACCTTGGAGCCGACGCCCCGATGGGCACCGCCGGATAGGTGTTCACATCGCCGGAGCCGTCTGCGTGGGCCACGGCGACACGAAGTGCCTTCCCTGCACAGTGCGCGCTTCGGTGCGCCGCGCCATGCCCGGAGCAAACCGGAAGTACGAATCACCGCCGGTCACAATGAGTCTCACCGACATAACCGCGCCCGTCGAACCGGGGAAAGCCGCTGGCACAGCGGGTCTGCGAGTTGGCACACCCGGTCGGTCTTCGGCGCGCCGCCGCGACTCGCCGAAACGCCTGGTCTACGGTGCTGTCGCCCCACCCGCGTCACCCGGACCTGCGCGAATACCGGAATACCGTTTATCCGCCGGTCCAGCGGATATTGCCCCGGTAGCAATGCCGCTGAATTCCTCAGCATGAACGCCACCGAACATCTGACGATGGAGGACCCATGCGATTCCGACCGATGCGCGCCGCGACCGCGACCGCGCCCTTGGCGGCGCTGCTGCTGACCGGCCTGCTGATCACCGGCTGTGACCAGGCGAAAGAAGCGGTGAACAAGGGCGGCGACACCCCGTGCAGTGAATTCGTGGCCCAGGATTCGGATAAGCAACACGTCACGGTGCGCAAGTACCTGGAGAAGGACACCGAGATCAGCGCCACGCCCAGCCCGGACTCGATCGACGGAGCGATCACCGCCATCGGGCTCATGTGCAAGGCGCAGGCCAATCCGGATACCCCGATCAAGAACGCTGATCTGACCGGGATTCTGCTGCCCAAGAAGTAGTCGGCTAGAGCCGCGGGCCGGGCAACCGGTTCGCGGCGTCCAGCGGCGGAGCCAGCGGGCGCAACGGGTGCGAGGCGGGGCCGTCGAGCAAAGTCCCATCGGGTGCGAAGCGCGAGCCGTGCAGCGGGCAATCCCAGGACAGCGCGGCATCGTTCCAGCACAGGATGCCACCCAGGTGCGGGCACACGGCAGAGATCTCGGTGGTGACGCCGTCCACCGTGGAGACGGCGGTGGGGATGACGCCGTGGCGTTCCACTCGGCCCTGTCCCTCGGCGGGAATACCGTCCCGGCCCGAGCCGAGCGCATGCCGCCAGCCCGTCAGAAGTTGCTGTGCCACACCGGCATTGGCGGCGACGGCGGTCGGGAGTGAGCGCAATTCCGAGGGCCGCCAGCTCGCCAGCGTGCCCGCCCAGGCCGGTGGCTTACCGGTAATGCGGCCCGTCAGCGCGAGCGCGGCCGCGACGCCATTCGTCAAGCCCCACTTGGCATATCCGGTGGCGACCAGGATCCGATTCCGGCCCGGTAGCAGCGGGCCGACATAGGGGAGTTCGTCGATCGGAAGATAGTCCTGTGCGGACCAGCTGTGCAGCGGCTCGGCATCGGGGAACCAGCGCCGAGTCCATTCGATCAACTCCTCCGCGTGATGCCGCGGCGAGCGGACGCGGCCCACCGTATGGCCGTGACCGCCGACGAGCAGCACATCGCCTTCCGGCGTCGGCGCATAGCGCAACGACCGGGTGGGACTGCCCGCGCTGAGGAACATATGCCGTGGAATCGGCTCGGCCACGCGGAACGCGGTGAGATACGAGCGCTGCGCGATCAGCCGGGCGAAATAGCCGCCGCGATCGAGAATCGGTGTGCCGGTGGCGATCACCACCGTCCGGGCGGTGAGCTCGCCGTGCTCGGTCTCCACGATCAGATCATCGCCGCTGCCCTCGCGCACATCGTGCACCAGGGTCGATTCGAAGATCGACGTGGTGTGCGCCTCGATCTCGAGGGCCAGCGCCTCCAGCAGGGCGGCCGGATCCAATTGGGCCTGATCCGCCAGCGCTATCGCGTCCTGGGCCGGAAACGGCATATCCAGCGCGAGATCGGTGACGGGCAGGCCCGCCATCCGCAGGGCGTCGAATTCCCTTCGCACCGCCTTCTTTTCGGCGAAGGTCTGCGCGTAGGTCACCGCCGATTCCCGTTGCACCGGCAGGGAATGCTCCTCGCAGAATCGGATCAGCCATTGCTGCGCTTCACAATTGGCCTCGAGATAGTCGAGCAGTGCGCGATCGCCGTGGCGGCGGCGAATGCGCTGGGCGCGGGTGCCCTGCAACAGGCTGAGCTTTCCGGTCGACGCACCACTGGTGGAATCGCCGATCCGGCGGGCCTCGACCACCGCCACGTCCGCACCGCTTTCCGCGAGCAGCAGCGCGGTCGCCAAACCCGTGATGCCCGCGCCGATCACGACGGTATCGAAACGCGATCCGGGCGTCAGCCGCAACCGCGCCGGCGCATCAGCGTTTTTCAACCACAGTGAAGTCATGGTCGGGTTATAGCCGTCCGCTCCGCGCTCAAACAGCGGGAAAAACCGCCGCGATACGGGGATTGAGGTCGCGGCGAGCGGGTATTGCGGCAACTAGCGCAGCACGTAGGAATTGACCGATTCGAAAGATGAACCGGCACTACATGATTCACCCTGGAGTTGGACAATGAGAAGCTATCCGAACGATCGCCCGATGGTCCGCGGCCGCAGCGGCCTGGCCGGTATCGGCACCTTCCTGGTGCTGGTGTGGCTGGTCATCGGCGCCGTCGCCGCCGGACAGCGGCACTACTTCGACGACGCGCCGACCAACTGCGCAGGCACCTCGACGATCGCGGTGACGATCCTGGCCGGGCCGCTCAATTACATGGGCGTGAACCCCAAGATCGACGACTGCAATGTCAACGTGCCGCAGCCCAGCCAGTAGTCAGTACTGACGCCGGTCGCCGTGCGCCTCGCACAACCACCCGGCGGGGCCGCGCGGATTCGCACACCAGGCATCGAAATCGATTGGCACTATGCACTTTCCATTCGATGCCTGGTGTAGCGCGTCTCGCAGGGCATGCATGGCCGCGAGATACAACTCGGTCATTCCGGCATCGGCCCCGGAACCCCGGGCCTTGATCAGGAGTTCGAGTCGTAACTCGGCTGGCGGATGAGTTCTGAAGCAGTGCCGATGTTCCCGGATCGCCGCGGGCGCGATCGGCAGTGGCACGTTCGACGGTATCGCGGTCGATCGCTCCAGAATGCCCAGGTAGGCCGTCGCGACCGCGCAGGCGGTGAACGCCACCGGGCGTGCGACTTGCGAGACCCCGGCGGTGACGAGATTCCGGGCGAACCGATCCGCGCTCAATTCCTCGGCCCAGTCCTCGCGCACCTGCGCGGGGAGGTCCGGGAAATCGCGATCGATCAGGGCGATGATGCCCGGTGTCGCTGTCAGGCGTTCCAGGCGGAACAGCGCGTGCGCCAACTCGTGTCCGATCAGAAAGCGCTCGCCGAACCACAGCAGCTTCCCGAAAGCCGCTGCGCCGCTGTACCAGCCATCACCCGCCGGTGGCAGATCCGAATGCTCGAATCCCCGTGCCGGTTGCCGGAACGCCCAGATCAGCCGGGCCGCCGCGCGCACCGTGCCCGATTCGGGGGGATCCACGAAAACCCGTCCCGGTGCTTGACCGATCAGGGTCATCGCGTGCCGGACCATATCGGCGAACATGAGCAGCATCGCGCCGTCGAGAAAGACGACCACCCCCTCACCCCGATACGGGGTACTCGTGCCATGCGCCCGGCCACTGCGACCGGTCTCGACCACCACGCAATCCCGCAGCGTTCGCGCCAAGTCCGGTCGCCGCCGCGCGATTTCGGTCAGAAATGTGGAAACGAGCAGTTCCAGGGCCTCTGGCACACCGAATTGCGCGTGATTCGCCAGCTGACCCACCATCGGTGGAACTCCGAGCAGTGCGCATTCTCGCGCCAATTCCCGCTCGGACAGCGGTGTGGCGGGCGGCCAGGCCCAGCCGCGATCGGAGATCAGCCGGGCCGCCCGCGCACGCAGGAGTTCGGGCTGACAGCCGGGCGAATCGGCTTCCGATCCGGCCTCGATCACGGAATAATTCTCTATCATCGCCGACCGGCCGGAGCCCGTTATGACAGCGGAACAAGTATTCAATGTCGAAGTGCGCGCGGGTGACCGCGACGTAGCTGAAGAACTCGGCCAATGGCTGGAGAAGTCCGGGATCGAGGAGGTCAGCGTCACCCGCGAGCGCGGCATGATCGATCTGCAGGCGCTGGAATACCTCATCTCCGCCACCCTGGTCGAGCTGTCGGTGCTGGCCCGGCTCGGCTTCTGGATTCGCGAAAAGACGCACTGCCGAACCGTTTACGATGTGCGCGCCAAAACCGTGCTGACAGAGATGGATTGCCGGATTCGGGACGGCAAGATCGTGGTGATCACCAAAAAGGGCGCGACCGTCTACGAACCGGGAACGCCGGTCGATCTGAACAAGATCCTCGGTGACGCACTCGGATCCGCCTGAGCGGTACCAGGAAATTCACAGGTATCGATAGCTCGGCAATAGCCATTTCACGGTGCGGTTCCGCGTTTGACCTGCGCGCACGCGGTTTCGTATCGTTGAGGAACGATGCCTCGAGGAATCCGGTGCAACTCCGGAACGGTCGCGCCACTGTGAACTCCCGCCACCCGGCGGGAGCGAGTCAGACCCTCGCATCGCGTTCAATTCACCGACGGGGACGCGCACAATCCCCACGAACTCGAGGAGTCATCGTGGCAACCTCATACGTCCCGCGTTCCGGTCTCGGAACCGGATCCCTGGCCCTGCCCACCACCGCGCTATGGCTGACCGGCACCGCCATCCTGGCCCTGCTCGCGATCTACTTCATCGGGATCGACCAGGGCGCGGTATCGATCTTCGGCAGCGATATGCACGTGCACGAGTTCGTCCACGACGGCCGGCATTTCCTCGGATTCCCCTGCCACTAGCAACGGGAATCGAGCACACACAATGGAAAAGCGAATCATCGGCCGAGGCGTCCTGCTGGGCGGACTCGGCGGACTGCTGGCGTTCGCGTTCGCGCGGATTCTGGCCGAACCCATCATCGGCCGCGCCATCGATTACGAAACCGGGCGCGATGACGCCCAAATGGCCCTGGACAAGGCCGCCGGACATCCCATGGCCGATATGGCCGATACCGAATTGTTCACCCGCACCGAACAGGCCAATGTCGGAATCGGTTTCGGCATGGTCGTCTTCGGCCTGGCACTGGGCGCGCTGTTCGCGGTGGTCTACTACCTGGCGCTGCGCCGGGCCGGGAACATCACCCCGCGCAATCTCGCACTGCTCGTCGCGGGCGGAATGTTCCTGACGCTGTACGCGGTTCCGTTCCTGAAGTATCCGGCCAATCCGCCCTCGATCGGACATCCGGACACCATCAAGGAGCGAACGGCGCTCTATCTGGCGATGATCGTGATCACCGGGGTGGCGCTGATCGCGGCGATCTGGCTCGGCCGCAAACTCGCTGCGCGACTGGGTAATTGGACCGCGACGATCGCCGCCGCAGCCTCCTTCGTGGTGGTCATGGCGGTGGTCATGCTCATCCTGCCGCCGCTGGGACATCTGTCGGCGAACAGTTCCTTCGGCGACTTCGACACCGAGACGCCACGGCCACTCACCGATCCGTCCGGCAAGATCGTCTATCCGGGGTTCCCGGCCGACGACCTGTATCACTTCCGGCTGTATTCCTTTGCCGCACAACTGATCATGTGGGCGGTCATCGGCATCGGCTTCGCGTGGCTGGCCCCGCGCCTGCTCGGTGAACGGGCCACCGAACCCAGCACCCCCGCGACGGCATGAGCGCGGTCACCCGGCTCACGCTGATCACACACGCGATCACCGATGCCACGCAGAACGCCGCTTTCCCCCTCGACGAACCGCTCAACGCACTCGGTGAACGCATGATCGGAAAGGTCGGCGGCGTCCCCGGCGCCGACCGCACCGTGACCTACCATGGCCCCGAAACCCGAACCCGGGACACCGCATCGGGCCTCGGCCTCATCGGCACCCCCGACCCGGCCCTGCGCGATCTCGACCACGGCGACTGGTCCGGCCGCACCATGGACACCCTCCCGCCCGAGCAGCTGATGCCCTGGCTCACCGACCCCGAATTCCGTGCGCACGGCGGCGAATCGATCACCGATCTCATCGACCGCACCCGGGCCTGGCTGGACACCCTCGCCGGTCGCGGCGAGCACATCACGGCCATCACCCATCCCGCACTGGTGCGCGCCGCGGTCCTGTGCGCTCTGCAAGCACCCGCACAATCCTTCTGGCGCATAGACATTCCACCCCTCACCGCCACCACCCTGCATCACCGCGCCCCGGCCTGGACCCTGCGCACCACCGCCCTCCCGCTGACATGAGTCAGCGCAGGCAGAGGGAATCCAGGATCTCGGCGGCGTAGTCGATGAAGAGCAGGTGACCCGCGCCCGGGATCAGGTGCAGGTCGGTGTGGGGGAGCAGGGTGGCCAGGCGGCGGCTCTCCGAACAGGGGAGGTTCAGGTCGGCGTCGCCGTGCCAGATCTGTACGGGGGCGGTGATATCGGTGAGATCGAAACCCCAGGGTTTGCCGAACAGCGAGCGCAGGTCCGTGGCGAAACCGCGTGGGCCCTGGCGGAACGCCTCGGCGAGGTTGGCGGCCATCTTGGCCGCGAGTTCGGGATCGGCGGCCACGCGGGCCTGATCCACCTGAGCCATCTGCGAGATCAGGGTGTCTATTCCGCCGCGCTTGCGGACGGCCTTCTCCAATTGGGCGGCGGCGGGGCCGGTGAGGAAGGGAAAGCGTTGCAGCATGGCAAGACTCCGGCGGCGCTTACGGGCCGCGGCGTCCAGATCGCCGTCCGGGTGCTTGTCGAAGGGTGCGGGAGCGGAGACCACCGCGATACCGGCAACGCGTCCGGGCAGGCGGTAGGCGCAGGCCAGGGCGTAGGGGCCGCCGCCCGATACGCCGATGACCGCGAACTGATCCCAGTCGAGGTGATCGGCGAGTTGGACGGCGGTATCGGGCCAGTCCACCACCGGCTGGGCGGCGGCCGGGCTGGAATCGCCCATACCGGGTCTGTCCACCGCCACCACGCGGATACCGGCGGCGGCCGCCGCCTGATCGAAAGCCTCCGCCTCCACATGTGATCCGGGGACGCCGGGGCAGTACAGCAGCGGAACGCCCGATGGATCGCCGTATTCGGCGAAGCCCACCGTGCCATCGCCAAGAGTGATCGACCGGGACACGCTCGATGACATCACCAGGGCAGGGTAAGGGCAAAGCCCCGTATGGACCGCGCGACGCACGCACCGACATTCCGTCCGCACCGAACACGCCGGAATTGTCTGATACTTCGCTGATTCGAGTTCCGGTCAGCGCGAACGCAGCCGGGAGTTCCGGCGGTCCGGGCGAAGCGCCATCTCGTGGAATCCGGCCGGGGTCTCGATATGACTGGGACCGCGTAACCGGTTGTGCCGCATACGCTGCGTGCGCTCCTGGAGCGAAATCGGATGCGCGAAATGGATTTCCGCCTGCCGATCGGCGGTCACCACCGTCGCCTCCTGTTCGGGACCGCGCCATTCGGTGATCCACAGATTGCCGAACACCATGACCTCCGGCCGGGTCTGATCATCCAGGGTCACCTGGACATCCGCCCCGGTGTACTCGCCCCAGACCGCCCACCACATCGCCTCCGGCTCCTCGGGGATGGGACCCGCCGCGCCGACCGCCATATCGTTGTGCCCCAGCCACGTTCGCCACGGCGGAGCCGCCTCACCCTCGGAATCGTTGTGGGACGGGCGAATTCGGAAATGCTCATCGGCCGGCCGCCACTGCACGCACAGCCCCGACACCGGTAACACCATCTCGTCGAACTCCATTGCTTTCCTTCCGCCGGTCGGGATCGGTGCGCTCGTCACCGGCCGATCTATCGCTTCAAGGTCATATCCATGGGTTACCCCACCTCGGGCGTTATCAAACCGTGATACCTCGCCGTCCTCCCGTTTGATCCGGCCCCGGCTGGTCATCCTGCTGAAAAGGGCACCCGGACATCCCGGTTGAACATGAGGACGCGATATGACAAGTGAAGGAGCGGTGGAGTTCCCGCCGCTGGACGACGCACCGGACATCTCCCGCGAGACCCCGGTGGCAGCGGAAAGGCTGGGGGACAACGGCAATCGGATCGGCTACGCACTACTGGGCGTGGGTGTGCTCACCGCCTGCGCGACACTGCTGGCCGGATTGGCCGGTGCGAACGCCATCGGATTGGCCGCCGCCGTGATCACGGTGATCTGCCTGCTCATCGGCACGGCACTCACCACCGCGGCGCGTCGCAGAAATGCGGCCGTGAGCGCCGAAGGTGAGGAAAACGGCAGGTGGCAGGTCATTCCCCGCGAGGAGTGAGGCTGGTCGGAGCCGGGCCGGAAGTTGGACGGTTGATCCTCGTACGCGGAAGTATCGTGACTCTGCGACCGCACTCACGTATCGATTGACGATCGGTATGCCGTAGATGCGGATTGTTGTCCCAATGCGGGCCTGCGTGTCCGGATTGTCTACTAGCCTGGGTCGATGAGCACCCAGGCGCTCCCGTCCGAACTGGTCGAAGCCATCGGCCGATACCGGCTCGCCTTCCTGATCACCATCGGCGCGCACGACGGCCCGCACACCACTCCGCAGCAGACGATTCTCGACGCGAATCGCGTGCACCTGCCCGGTATCGGGCCGACGACGCGGCGCAATATCGCTGCGAGCCCGGCGATTACGATTCTCTGGCCGCCCACCGCCCCGGATGGTCATGCGCTCATCCTCGATGGCATCGCGACCGTGTCCGGTGCGGATCTCGACATCCGGGCGATCCGGGCCGTACTGCACCACACCGTCGCACCGGAATCCGGCGCGGCACGCTGCTCGGGCTGCCGCCGCTTCATACTCGACAGCCCGGACGATATCGCCGCGCCCGGAATACAACCCGTGATCATGGCCTGATCGGCTCACCCGCCGGTATCGGCCGCCAATTCGATATCGAGCCGCTGGTACATCGGAACGAAGGTATTGATCCGGTACCGCCGCCTGATGATCGACCAGGGGCGACCGGCGGCCAGCAGCGTCTCCAGGAAACGCGTCAGTTCGACCTGGCTCAGGGCCGCGCCCGGGCACAGGTGTTTACCGCCGCCGAACCACAGCTGACGAATCTCGTTGATATGACCCAGGTTCGGATCGAAACGGCCGGGCGCGTTGGCGATGGTCCAGGTCATGATCTTGACCCGATCGCCCGGGCGCAGCACCCGGCCCGCCAGTTCCACCTCGCCCACCACGCCGCGGCCGACGACCGGCATTGAACTGGTGACCCGCAGACCCTCGCGAATCGCCGCCGGTAGCGAGGCGGGATCGGCGCAGAGCCGTTCGTGCTCACCGGTGTCGTGCAGCAGGGCCACCAGGCGGCCCATCGTGCTCGCCAGCGTGGCGGTGCCCGCGACGATGAGAAGTACCGCGGTGCCACGGGTTTCGCCGGCGTCGAAGCCGAGTGCGCGGCATCTGCCGATCACCGTATCCGGCGGGGCCGTGTCGTAGACATCGGCGACAGCCGCGCCGATCCGGGCGGCGATGGCCCTTCCCTTGCGGGCATTGCGGGCGGGTACGACGGTGGTCGCCCAATTGCCCTTACCGAGATCGGCGAGTTCGGTGACCGCCCGGAACAGCTCCTCGTACGCGGCGTCATCGGGCAGCGCGGGCAAGCCCACCAGATCGGTCATGATCCGTCCGGTGAACACCCGGGAGAAGGCCGCGATATCGACGGTGCGCCCGGCGGCGAGATCGGTCCGCAGCCGCGTCAGCATCGGGCCGACCGCGCGTTCCACCATCGCCTCGGATCGCGCGCGGGTGAACAGGTCGTTGACCCGCGCGCGGAACGCGGTGTGATCGACTCCCTCGAAGTGTTCGAGCACGAAATCGCCGAGCATCTGCGACCACCAGTGCCCGGACGCGCCATCGTGCACGATGCTGAAATTGTCACTGTCGGAGTGGATCTCACGTGCCAACCCGGGGTCGGCGACCACCCAGCCGAGACCGGGCACCTTGCGCAGCGGGCGGGCCAGCGGCGCGGCGGTGAGCAGTACGGCCAGGCCCGGCTGTGCGCAGGCGTGCAGCGCGAGTTCATGCCATTCGGCGGTGCGGCGAGCGGTGACGGGTGTGCCGGTGATGGTCATGCCGTGGCTCCGGTGCCGGTCCACGCGGTCGCGGCGGCCGATTCGATTCCGGCCGTGGTGAATTGATCCAGTACCAGATGCGTGCACAGCACCGCCATACTGGCCCATTCGGCGGCCGCGCCCTCCCAGGTGCCGAACCTGTCCACCGCGGTGCGCCAGATCCGTTCGGTGGCAACGGGATCGAACAATCCGTAGCGCTGAACCGCCGACTGCGACAGATGATCCCCGGCCAGCTCCGCTCCGGGGCCGCTCAGATACCAGGCGCTGATCGGCGTCATGAACGGTTTCTTGCGGCGGCGCACGATCGGCTTCGGCAGCACATCGGCGACCGCGCGTTTGAGCACGTATTTCTCGGTGCCCAAGTGCACCAGCATATTCGGATGGATCTCGGCGCAGATATCGATGACATCGCGATCCAGGAACGGCACCCGCACCTCGATGCCATTGGCCATACCGAGCCGATCCGAGATGGGCAGCACCCAGTGCGGCAGACGGGTGTGGAATTCGAAATGCAACTGCCGGTGCAGGGTGGTGTGCGCGGGCGGGGCCGGTAGCTCCGAGGGCTCGGGAAGTCGTCCGGTGATGGCCGGTGCGATGGCGTCACCCAGGGCGCTCCACAGATAGATCCACGGCGGGACCTGTCCGAAGCGGTCGGTGTACTCGCCGAATCGCGTTGCCACGCCGGTGATATGGCGGTCGATACCGCTCGGCGCGCCGATCCACTTGGTGGCCTGCTGCCACAGCATCGGCTGCAACGCACCCAGTTTCAGCGATTCGAGCTTCGCACTGACCTTCATGAGCCGGTAGAAGTCGTATCCGGCCAGGAGTTCATCGGAGCCGTCACCGCTCATGGCGACCGTCCAGCCGTGCTCGCGCGCCATCCCCGTCAGCTCCAGGAACGGCGTCGCCACCCCGCCGTACCAGAACGGGGATTCGAAGTGCCACATACTCTTCGGCAGCAGTTCGCACGCGCGGGCCCCGGTCATCGCGGCTTCGTCATTGCGCACGCCCAGCGATTCCGCGACCAGGCGGGACATCGAGGTCT
Source organism: Nocardia sp. NPDC056000 (assembly GCF_042269265.1). Classification (NCBI taxonomy): domain Bacteria; kingdom Bacillati; phylum Actinomycetota; class Actinomycetes; order Mycobacteriales; family Nocardiaceae; genus Nocardia; species Nocardia sp. NPDC056000. Next base: position 447,058 of record NZ_JBHJXS010000003.1, read on the forward strand.
CATCGTGTATCTCGCCCGGAAGCGCGAGACTGAGGGTGGGGAGTGGGGAATCGCAGCGGCGGGCCGCCACCGCGGCGATAGCGGACGAATCCAGACCGCCGCTCAGGGCGACGCCACCGCGCACCTCCTCGGGAATTCGTTTGGCCACGGCAGCGGTGAAGCGCTCATTGAACGCCTCGATGGCGGCGCGACCCGTGAGCAGTGGCTTATCGGGATCGGGGCGCTCGAATACCGTGAAATAGCGCCGTGATCGGACTCCGGTGGCATCGATGGTGGTGATCGTGCCCGGCTGGAGATCGTTCACCTCCCGCCAGAAGGTGTGCGGTGCGATGGTGTGCCCGTAGAACAGGCAGTCGGCCATGCCCTGCGGATCGATCTCGATCGGGCAGCGACCGGAAGCGAAGATGCCCTTGATCTCCGAGGCGAAAACGATTGCGCTGCCGCGGCGGTGGTAGAACAGCGGCTTCACCCCGACCCGGTCCCGGGTCAGCAGCAGCCGCTGTTTTCCCATGTCCCACAGCGCGATTCCGAAATCGCCATCGAGATGTTCGACGAACCGATCGCCGTACTCCTCGTACAGGTGCGGTAGGACCTCGGCATCGCTGCCACTGTGGAAGCGATGCCCCCGCGCCGCCAGTGACCGCCGCAGCTCGCGATGGTTGTAGATCTCGCCATTGCACACCGCCAGTACGGTGCCGTCCTCGCTGCGCACCGGCTGATCCCCGTGCGCCACATCGACAATCGCGAGCCGCGCGAACCCGAACGCCGCGTTCCGATCCGACCACACCGCGGTCCGATCGGGTCCGCGATGCCGCATGATCGCGTTCATCGCCTCGATGGGCCGGGGATCCACCGCACCGGCGAAGTCGACGATTCCGCTGATTCCACACATTTGCTGTTCCTCCGCGGGAGTAGGCGATCGCCTACCCGATCATAGGTTCGCGGTGCGGAAGAACAACTCGGCGGAGACGAATTGGCTTGTGTGACAAAATATATGCGGAATGTTCTTCGAATCGAAGAGTGATCGGGCGATGGTGACGCTCAACCTGGAACAGGTTGCAGGATTATCGCCCGAGTAGATGCCGCAGGGTCTTTTCGAGATCCGGTGTGCGGAAACGATGTTCGGCGGCCGTGAGCCGGGCCGGGGTCACCCGCTGGCTGGCATTGGCGAGTTCCTGCGCACCCTGCTTGCCGAGCAGCAGTGCGGGGCCGAATCCCGGCACCGGCAGTATCGCGGGGCGGTGCAGCACATGGGCCAGCGTGGCGGTGTACTCGCGATTGCGCGCCGGATTCGGGGCCACCGCGTTGACGGGTCCCGACAGTGTTTCGTCCCAGAGCGCACGGTGATACACGTCGACGAGATCATCGATGCCGATCCACGAAAGCCACTGTGCGCCATCACCGATTCGCCCACCCAACCCGGTGGCGAACAGCGGGCGCATGAGCCGCAGCGTGCCGCCGCGCGGTGACTGCACGATGCCGGTGCGTACCCGCACGACCCGGGTTCCGGCGGCGGCCGCAGGCTCGGTGGCGTCCTCCCACGCCTCGACGACATCGGCGAGGAACCCGTCACCCCGGGCGCTGTCCTCGGTCAGGACCTCATCCCCGCGGTCATAGCCGTAGATGCCGATGGCCGACGCGCAGACGAAGGTTCCCACCCCCGCCTCGCCGACCGCCCGCGCGAGCAGACGAGTCGGCTCGATCCGGCTGTCCGCGATCGCGCGCCGATGCCGCTCGGTGAACCGTCCCGCGATCGATTCCCCCGCGAGATGAATCACCGCATCGACCCCGTCGAACAGCTGCGCCGCCGGAGCCGCCGGATCCCATTGCCGCTCAGCGGAATTGCGCGGCGCATGCCGCACCAGCCGGATCACCGTATGCCCGCCGGTGCTCAGGAACGCCGACAGCGCCGAACCGACCAGCCCCGACGCCCCGGTGATCGCGATCGTGGATGCCTTCAGCCCCCGGCCCGCCGCCAGCTGATGCGCGGCCAGATCATCGGCGAGTTGCCGATACCGATAGTCGAACGTGGCATTCAACGCCGCGGCGGGAACCGGCGTCTCGACCCGATCGATAACGCGCGTATGCCCCGCATCCACGGCCTCGAACTCATGAATATGCCGCCACCGCACCGCGATTCCCGCCGGAATCGACGCCACCCCGTCCACCGCCACCTGATCCGCGAACCGATGCGGCGGGTCATATGCCGCCGGATCATGCGCCGCCACCCATCGCAGCCCACCCGGCAACCCCAGCACGGCTCGCCCATCAGCCAGCGAATCCGCCTCCGAGATCAGCGTCATCGGCTGCCACGGCGGCGACAACCGACTGAACGCCCCCGGCCGCCCGAACCAATCGAACACCTCGGCCAGCGGCGCTGAGACAACGCTCGAACGTTCGATTCCCATCCTTCGACCGTAGTCCGCCCATCGCCCCGGCACCCGCTGTCGGCGTGTCGCTCCGGCCTCACCGCGTGTCACTCGGGGATGCGGTATCGCTGCCCCTCCGCCTGAACGGCCCTGACGGTTACTGACCCGCGGTGGGCACGAGGTCGAAGTGGTCGGTTTGGTATTGGAACAGCAGGCATTCCGCGCCGGGGGCACAGCCGCTCAGGTGGGGGATGTCGGCGGTCAGGGTGTAGAAGGAACCGGCGGGGTAGTCGATGCGTTTGCCGTCGAAGATGGCGTAGAAGGTGCCGCTGAGGACGACGGTCGGCAGGTCACTGGTGTGGGTGTGGCGCGGATTGTCCTTTCCGGCGGGGAATTTCACGAAGGCTTCGTAAGGGCCGTGGCCCGCGAGGTCGCCTCGCACATTGGCGTATCGGACACCACCGCTGCCGGGGAGTTCGGTCCAGGACAGGTTGGCAGCGGGGAACGAGATGGCGGGGCCGCTCGCCACCGGGGGCGGGGTGGTTGCGGGTGTTTGGGCCGCGGAACCGCTCTCGCAGGCGGTTGCCGCGATCGCCACCGCCAGTGCGGGCAGGGCGACGCGGGCGATGCGGTGAGCGGGCTTCGGGGCGAGCGATGTCATCGAGAATCTCTTTCCACTGGCTATCGGATCGCGTCCACGATCTCGCGACCGGCCTCGGCTCGACAGTGGCTCGCGTGCCTACAATCAACGGATTCGGGCCAGTGGAGTGTGGGAGTTCAGCCGTGGATGTGATCGCCGTCGTGGCCTTCGACCGGATCAATCCGTTTCACCTGTCGGTGCCTTGCCTGGTGTTCGGTGAGGAACAGCCCTCGCCCGAATTGCCGCCGTGCGAGATCCGGGTGTGCACGCCCGATGCCGCGCCGATCATCACGACCGCCGGATTCACCGTCAGCACCGGGCACGGGCTGGACGAGGTGGCGGGCGCGTCGATGGTGATCGTGCCCAGTTGGCCCGATCCGGATCTGCCCGCCCCGCCCGCGATCATCGACGCGATCCGCACTGCGCACGACAATGGCGCGCGCGTGGTGGGGTTGTGCCTGGGTGCGTTCGTTGTCGCCGATACCGGACTGCTGGCGAACCGACCGGCCGCCACCCACTGGAAATGGGCCGATGTCTTCGCCCGCAGATTCCCGGATGTGCAGCTGGATCGTGAGTCGCTGTATGTCGACGACGGCGATATCGTCACTTCGGCCGGAACCACGGCCGCGATCGATACCTGCCTGCATCTGCTGCGTCGCCAGCACGGCGCGGAACTGGCCAATCGCGTCGCACGGCGGCTGGTCGCGCCGCCGCATCGCGAGGGCGGGCAAGCGCAGTTCATCGAACATCCTTTGCCCGCAACGGGTTCCGGACATCCGCTGACGAGCACGCTGCACTGGGCGATAGCGCATCTCGATGAGGATCTGTCCGTCGATCGCCTGGCCGCGCGTGCGAATATGAGCCGCCGGACATTCACCCGCCGGTTCCGCGAGACTGTGGGCACCGGCGTTGCCGCGTGGGTGGCCACCCAGCGCATCGCCATGGCTCAGCGGCTACTCGAAACCGGTGACCATCCCATAGACCGCATCGCCGATCTCTGCGGCTTCGGCAGTGCGGTCACGATGCGCGAACAGTTCTGGCGTGCCCTCGCCACCACCCCGTCGGCGTACCGCCGCACCTTCCGGGGTCCGGCCCTTCCCGTTGCCGAGCGGCCCGGCGGCCCGGTCCGACCCGTACCGGTCAGCTGAGCATGTATCCGCCGCTGGGGTTGATGTAGCGGCTGTCGTCGACATTGTGGAGCATGGCCGCCATAGCGCGCAGGTGCTCGCCGAGGGCGGCGACCGCGGCGTTCTCTTCCGAAGTGGCGGACCAGGTTTCGGGGTTGGTCATCGGTTGCCTTCCGTGGTGGCGGGGGTGCGCAGGTGATGGTCGGTAAGTCGCTGATAGGCATCGCCCGCGCGCAGCACGGTCGCTTCTGCGAATGGCCTGCCGCTCAGGGAGATCGACAGGGGAGTGTGTTCGCTCGACATGCCGATCGGGACGGCGAGTGTCGGGTTGCCGAGGGGGTTCCAATACGGGGTGTGCAGGGAGGAGAGCACATCGAGGGGCCGCAGCTGATCGATGGCGTCCAGGGCTGGTGCGCCGAGGTGACCGGTCGGGGTCAGGACCAGATCGACGCGGGTGAACAGTTCGGCCATCTCCTGCTGGGCGATGCGTCGAACCCGTTGCGCCTGAATGTAATCCGCACCGCTGACGGCGTCACCCGCGGCGAGGATCACGCGGGTGCCGCGACCGTAGTCGGTCCATCGGCTGCGCAGGTCCCGGCGATGATAGGTATGCGCCTCGGCGAGCATGACCAGCACGTCGATCGCGGTGACCTCCGGGTACATCGGGATCTCCACGGGCACGACGGTCGCTCCGGCCTCGCGTAGCGCGGCGATCGCGTCGGCGAAGAGCGCGGGTTGCGCCGGGTCGATGCCGCCGGTGGCGTAGCGGTCCAAATCGTCTACGCCGATGGTGATTCCGTGCAGGTCACCGGTCAGGGCGGCGGGATAGTCGTCGAGTGCGGCGGGGGAGCTGTACGGGTCGCCCGGTTCGTATCCGGCGATCACCGATAGCAGCACGGCACAGTCCGCGGCGCTGCGCGCCATCGGCCCGACATGGTCGAGGGTGTATCCGAGTGGCACCACTCCGGATTTGGGCACTCGGCCGAAAGTTGGCTTCAGCCCGGTGATTCCGTTGAAGGCGGCGGGAATTCGAATACTGCCCGCGGTATCGGTGCCGATCGCGCCCAGGAACATCCCCGCCGCCACCCCGCTGCCGGAACCCGAGCTGGAACCGCCCGCCCAGCGGGTCCTATCCCAGGCATTGCGCGGAATCGGGAAGGGCTTCTCCGGATCGGGAGCTCCGATCGCGAATTCCATGGTGGTGGTCTTACCGGTGACTATGGCACCGGCCTGTTCGAGCCGGGACACGACGGCGCAATCGCCGGTGGCGGTACCCCATTCCGGGGCCAGTACGAGGCTCTGCGCGGTGGTGGGAGCGTGTGCGTGCGCGAGAATATCCTTGACGCCCAAGGGAATTCCGTCGAGCGGGGCCAGCGGTTCGCCCGCCGCGAGCTTGGCGTCGACCTGTTCGGCCTGCGCACGCGCGCGGTCGTCGAATCTCGCCAGGAAGACGCCGAGATCGGGATCCGCGTCGGCGGCGGCCAGGGCGGTGTCGACCAATTCGACCGCGCTCACCTCACGGCGGCGCAGTGCGGCGGCCGCGCTGGTGAGCGTCGAAAACGCCACGGGGACAGTCGTAGTCATACATACCTCACTGTTATCGGGGGAGGGTGCCGGTCAGATCGATGCGGGGGATGGCCCCGATTCGGAGCTGAATTTCGCTGCGACAGGTGCCCAGCGCGTAGTCGATCGCCTGACCGTCGTGATTGCGAATGGTCTGCTCCAGCAGCAGTACGGGCTCACCGGGCAGCACGTGCAGTAGCGCGGCCGCGTAGTCGTCGGCGCGCGCGGCTTGCAGGCCGACATCGAATGCCGTGAAGTCGATACCGCCCGCGTGCAGCAGGGAGTAGAAATCCTCGCGAAAAATGGTCAGGTCGACCCGCGCGGCTTCAGGTGCGCGCAGATAGTTGGTGAACAGGCCGATCGGCCGCTGATCGAGCAGCAGCACGTATTCGATGCACAGGCAGTCATCGCTGACCGCGATGCCGTCCAGATGGTCGGCGATCACCCGGGTCGCCGGAACCCATGCCCAATGCAGCAGGCGCGGGGATATCCGGCCCAGCGCCAGATGCTCCTCGAGCGAACGGCCCTCGGGCGGAAGTGCGCCCGCGACAAGGTATTCCGCGCGGACCGGCACGGTGCCCACACCGCGCCGCCGCTCGATCAATCCGGCATTGCGGAGCAGGTCGAGCGCCTCGCGGACCACATCACGCGAGGCTTGATACTGGGCCATCAATTCTGCTTCGCTCGGCAGCCTGCCGGAAGCGAAAGCGCCGTCGCGCAGGGCGGCGCGGAGCAGATCGTGCAACCGCCGGGCAATCAGCTGGGAGGAGGCCGGTAGGCACTCCCGCACCTGCGCGCCGAACAGGGTGCGTTCCAGTGCGGTATCGGGTGCACCGGTTCGACTGGGGCGCTGTTCGCTGGAGGACATAGTCGTACTGTGCCCAGGGGCAGGTTACGCGACAAGTAGTTGCCGTAAAGGTCCAGTTACGCGGCCGAACAGCGCGACGGAGTGGACTTTGACCTGCGAAAAGAGTCTGCCCCGCGAGAGATTCGCGGGGCAGATCCGTCAACGTCGGGTGAGCGGCGGCCGCAATCCGAGATGTTCGCGGAGGGTCGTGCCCTCGTAGGCGGCCGGGTACGAACCGCGTTCCTGCAATTCCGGAACGAGCAGGTCCACGATGTCGTCCAGGCCGGTCGGCACCAGATACGGGGTGATATTGAAACCATCGCTGGCGCCGTGCCGGACCCAGCGGGTCAATTCGTCGGCAACCTGTCCGGGAGTACCGGCGAAGCCGAATCGCGCGGTGGTTTCGATGGCCACCTGGCGCAGCGTGAGATTGCGGGATTCGGCGAGCGCGCGCCACTGCGCGACGAGCGCGCCGCGGTCCTGTCCGTCACGCTGTGTGCCGCGGGTGCCCGAGATCACCGACTGCTCGGCGTCCTCGGCGGGCAGCGGCCCGTCCGGATCCAGGTGCGAGAGATCGCGGCCCCAGACCTGACCCGCCAGCGAGAGCGCGGTAGCACCGGTGATCTGCTGTTCGAGCACCCAGCGCTTCTTCTCCTCGACCTCCGATTCTCGCTCGGCCAGCACGATTTGGGTGTCGGGCAGGATGCGGATGTCATCGGCGGGGCGTCCGGCCGCCACCAGTCGCGCGCGAATATCGTCGGCGAAATCGAGGGCGGGATCGAAATTGGTTCCGAAGGGGGAGAAGATGACTTCGGCGTGCGCGGCCGCGAAATCGCGGCCCTGCGGTGAGACTCCGGCCTGGAAGATCACCGGGTGGCCCTGCGCGCTGCGCGGCAGGGTCGGGGTGATGGACACCCGGAAATGCTCGGTCTCGCGTTCGACGGTGCGCACCGAACCCGTTGTCAGCCAGGATGAGTCGCGGCGCGAGGACGCAATGGCGTTGTCGGACCAGGAATCCCAGATCTCGCGAGCGGTGCCCAGGAACTCGGCGGCACGGTCGTAGCGGTGCGCATGGTCCAGAAACCCACCGCGCCTGAAGTTTTCGCCGGTCCACGCGTTGTCGGTGGTGACGACGTTCCAGCCTGCGCGGCCGCCGGAGATCACATCGAGTCCGGATAGTCGCCGTGCCAGGTCGGCAGGCTCGTTGTAGGTGGTGTTCTGGGTGGCGACCAGGCCGATGCGGTCGGTGATGCCCGCCAGCGCGGCAAGCTGGGTGATGGCATCGGGGCGGCCCGCGATATCGGTGTCCAGGAGTTGCCCGTCCTGTTCCCGCAGCCGCAATCCCTCGCCGAGGAAGAAGGCGTCGAACAGTCCGCGTTCGGCGGTCGTCGCGACGCGGCGGAAGGTTTCGAAGTCGATCTGCGAACCACTGCTGGGATGGGACCAGATGGTGTGGTGATTGACGCCCTGGAAGAAGACACCGAAATGCACTCGGGCATCGGGGAAGCGGACCTCGCTCATCGGGTGAGCTCCTTCGCGTAACGGTTGGCGGGACGGGGGAGTCGCAGGTTCGCGCGCAGGGTCGAACCGGGCACCGGGCGATGCGCAATACCCGCGCGCAGCAGGGCGGGCAGGACGTAGTGCGCGAGGGCGGGCAGGTCCTCATCGATCACCGCGAGGTGCAGACGCACGCCGTCGGCGTGCGCGGAGAGCTCGGTCAGCAGTGCGGTGAGATCGCCGGTGCTGCCCGAAAAGTGCAGTCGCGCAGTGTGATCCGCGACGGTATCAGCGTCGAGCTCGGCGAGCCGCTCGCTCGCGCTCGCACCGGGGATATCCAGAGCAACGGTGAGATCGACCAGGACCCTCGGCACACCGGCCTCGCGTGCGTGCCGCACCGCCGCCAGTGTCTCCGCCACCGTCGCACCGCTCACCAGCGCCACATCGATGCCGGATCCCGCTGTGTCGTAACCGAATACGACCACCTGCCCCTGCGGCGGCCGCGGCACGATCGACGGTCCCTTCACCGAGAACGTCTCCCCGATGAAATCGACGTGATGCAACCGATCCCGGTTCAGGAACTTCCCCGCCGCGTAATCCCGGACAACCGCGTCGTCCTCCCACGAATCCCACAGCCGCCGCGCTACCTCGATGGAATCCACCCGCTCACGGCGTACCTCGTCATCGCCTACGCGCGGCGCGGCACCCCAGGTGCGGGCCGAACCCGGATCATCGGCAGCCAGCCACCCCGCACGTCCCCGAGATGCGTAATCCAAGCTCGACAACTGCGAGGAGATATGGAACGGCTCGGCGTAGGTAGCCGCCACCACCGGTACCAGCCCGAGCGTGCTGGTACCGGCCGCGACGAACCCGGCGCGAGTGACCGCATCGATCCGTCCACCGATCGCTGTCGCGGACGGTGTGATCGAATCGTCGAAGCTCGCGAAGGTGAACCCCGCGTTTTCCGCCGCGGCCACCCGCGCTCGCAATACCTGTGCACCGAGTAACCGCTCCGGCTCATGGTCGGCGCGTCGCCACGCACCCGGGTGATACCCCTCGCCGTCGAGCTCGATCCCCAGCGCGAACAGGCTCTTCCGGACTTCACTTTCGCTGCCCATACGTTCGATGCTCATCGAACCTGGCGGCATCCACCACGGTTGCCATCACTGTGATCCGAACCGCTCGCACCGGCCGGGTGCCCCTGACCGTGGGGTTCCGAGGTGGACAGCTAAAATTGGTGGTTCTTGTGTGTCCGGAGGGCGCACAATCGATCAGTTATCTGTCAGCACACCACCGCACGAGGAGACCGTCTGTGATCACCGCGACCGACCTGGAGGTCCGGGCCGGAGTCCGCACCCTGTTGACGGCGCCCGGGCCGGCGCTGCGGGTGCAGGCCGGTGATCGAATCGGGCTGGTCGGCAGGAACGGCGCCGGGAAGACCACTACGTTGCGCATTCTTGCCGGTGAGGGAGAACCTTACGCGGGCAAGGTGATTCGTTCGGGCGATTTGGGCTATCTGCCGCAGGATCCGCGTGAGGGCAATCTGGATGTGCTCGGGCGCGATCGGGTGCTGTCGGCGCGGGGGCTGGACACGCTGATCCGCGATATGGAGAAGCAGCAGACCATCATGGCCGAGGTGGCCGATGACGCCGCCCGGGATAAGGCCGTTCGCAAGTACGGGCAGCTTGAGGACCGGTTCTCGGCGCTGGGCGGATATGTGGCCGAGAGTGAGGCGGCGCGCATCTGTAGCAGCCTGGGGTTGCCGGATCGGGTGCTCGCCCAGCCGCTGCGCACACTGTCCGGTGGTCAGCGCCGTCGAATCGAATTGGCGCGCATCCTTTTCGCCGCCTCGGACGGCAGCGGCGGCAAGTCCGACACCACACTGCTCCTGGATGAGCCCACCAACCACCTCGACGCCGACTCCATCACCTGGCTGCGCGGATTCCTGCAGAACCACGAGGGCGGGCTCATCGTCATCTCCCACGATGTCGAACTGCTCGGTGACGTGGTCAACAAGGTGTGGTTCCTCGACGCCGTGCGCGGCGAGGCCGATATCTACAACATGGGCTGGAAGAAATACCTCGACGCCCGCGCCACCGATGAACAGCGCCGCCGCCGCGAACGTGCCAATGCCGAGAAGAAGGCCAGCGCGCTCAAGCAGCAGGCCGCCAAACTCGGCGCCAAGGCCACCAAAGCCGCTGCCGCACATCAGATGATCAAGCGCGCCGAACGCATGCTCTCCGAGGTCGATGAGTTGCGCGTGGCCGACCGGGTCGCCCGCATCAAGTTCCCGAACCCGGCGACCTGCGGTAAGACCCCGCTCATGGCGGAGAACCTGACCAAGATGTACGGCTCGCTGGAGATCTTCGCGGGTGTGGACCTGGCCATCGACCGCGGCAGCCGCGTGGTCATCCTGGGTCTGAACGGTGCGGGTAAGACCACGCTGCTGCGCCTGCTCGCCGGGGCCGAACAGCCCACCGCGGGCACGCTGGTGCCGGGCCACGGGCTCAAGGTCGGCTACTTCGCCCAGGAGCACGACACCCTCGACGACAACGCCAGCGTGTGGGAGAACATCCGGCACGCCGCACCCGACGCGGGCGAACAGGATCTGCGCGGACTGCTCGGCGCGTTCATGTTCTCCGGACCGCAGCTGGACCAGCCCGCGGGCACGCTGTCCGGCGGTGAGAAGACCCGTCTGGCGCTGGCCGGACTGGTGTCCTCGGCCGCGAACGTACTGCTGCTGGACGAGCCGACCAATAACCTCGACCCGATCTCGCGCGAGCAGGTCCTGGACGCGCTGCGCAGCTATGCGGGCGCGGTCGTCCTGGTCACCCACGATCCGGGCGCGGCCGAGGCGCTCAACCCGGAACGGGTCATCATGCTGCCCGACGGCACCGAGGACCACTGGTCGCAGGATTACCTGGAGCTCATCCAGCTCGCCTGAGTCAGTGTGCCTCGGCCAGCAGCGTTTTCAGCTGGTCATGCGGGAGCGCGGGGGAGAAGTGTCCGTCGCGTCCGGTCATATCCGAGTTCACGATGAGCGCGTTCAACACCGCCTCCTCGACCGCGTCGACAACGGCCGCATAGAAGCGGTCCATGCGATTCCACGGCAGCCGGGTCGTGGTGATCATCTCGTCGGCACTCGGATCCCCCACGGGGAAACCGGTTTCCGAGGGCCGGTCATCGGCGGTCGAGAACGCCAGGAACAGATCACCGGAGAACAGACTGCCGGTGGTTCCGGTGCGCGCCAAGCCGAATGGCACTCGACGCGCCATCGCCGTGCATTGCAGCGCGTGCAAAGGCGCGTCGGTTGCCACGATGACGATGACCGAACCCGCACCGCCGGGAGCGGCCGGGGAACTGTCCGGTGCGGTGCCCCACGCCGTGGTCTCCTGCGGATTGCTCGTACCGATCCGATCGCCGATGCGCCGCCCCGCGATCGTGAGTTCTTGGCGCGAACCGAAATTCGCCTGCAGGAAGACCCCGACCGTATAGGTCTCCGCACCGAAATCGACCAGCCGCGAGGCGGTCCCGCTGCCGCCCTTGAAGGCGTAGCAGTTCATGCCCGTACCGCCGCCGACCGAACCCTCCTGCAGCGGACCGGATTCCGCGGCATCGAGGGCCTCGATGACGATCTCCGGCGTCACATGCCCGCCGTTGATGTCATTGAGGTACCCGTCCCAGGTCTCCGCGCACACCGGTAGCAGCCACTGCCGCGCCCACTCCGGATGCGTTCGATTGATCCATTCGATGGTCCCGCTGTGGCACGGCCCGATCGCATGGGTATTGGAGATGGTGATGGGCATGGTCAGCTCGCCCACCTCGTCTATCCATGCGGTGCCGGTCATTTCGCCATTGCCGTTGAGCACGTACCGGCCCGCCGCGCACGGTCTGCCGACACCGGCGCGCCCGCGCGGGAGGATCGCGGTCACCCCCGTGCGCACCGGGCCCTGACCGCGCCGCAGCGGCCCGTCTCCGGAAATCAGCGTGCGATAGCCGACTTCGACCCCCGGCACATCGGTGATGGCGTTCCACGGCCCGGGGCGACCGCCCGGCTCGATGCCCAATGCCCGCGCCCGCGGCCGTCCATCGGGTGAAAACGCTTGGGTATCGGACATTTACAGCTCCTTCGGCGGTGTGACTATCTCGGGGCAGCAGGTGGCGGTGCGGGCGTACGAGCAGATCAGCTGGGCGGCGCGGTTCTTGGTCATGGTGCGATTGCCGCTCACGATGTGCAGCCCGTACGCGTCCTCGAGCGCCACCAGATTCGCGGCCACGTCCAGCACCGGCGCGTCGATCAGGAAATGACCTTGCGCCACACCGACTTCCAGCGCGTTCAGATAGACCGCGACCTGCTTGTCGAACAGCGAGGTGATCAGATCCCCGTGCTGCGGCGCGAGATTGGTGTACCCCTCCAGCCGGTACAGCGCGACCACCAGCGTGTCGGCATCGGAGGCCGGAAGTCCGGCCCAGATCAGCGCGCCCATCTTGCGGCGGGCATCGGCGATCTGGGTGACCATCTCCAGGCGAGCGGTGAAGAACCGGTCACTGGCCTCGTGATGCACCGTGCGCAGCAGGTTCTCCAGATCCTCGAAGTAGTAGTGCACCGTGCCCGGGGACACCCCCGCGAACTCGGCGACATCGCGTATCCGGACCTTGCCGACACCGCGGTCCACGACCGTGGCCAGGGCCGCGTCCAGAATCGTGCGGCGCGCCCGCTCCTGATCCTTCCGTCGTGCCATAACTGCCCTCCCGCTGTATTCATTGACAGCCAGTTAAGTGATTGTTACGTCGAAAACCAGGTATTGCCAGCGACTCCAGCTCATTCTTTGATTGTAAGTCAAAGAAAGGTCCGGTCATGACCACTCCCGTTCCCGCCGGTCGCGATGCCGACGAAACCACCACCAGCTACCGTCAGCAACTCTCGCGTGCCCTGGGCATGGGCGAGAACATCCTCATCACCCTGTCCGCGGTGACACCGGCCTCCAGCGTGTTCATCATCATTCCGGCGATCCTGCTGGCGGTCGGCGGCGCATCGGTGCTCACCCTGGGCATCGCCGCGATCGTCTCGGTCTTCGTCGGGCTGTGCTATGCCGAACTGGCGGCGCGCTATCCGATCACCGGCGGTGAATACACCTGGGCGGCACGGCTATTGGGACGGCCCATGGGATTCGCGCTGTTCCTGCTGACGCTGGTCAACGGCGTGCTGATCATCGCGGTGATCGCGCTGGGCACCGGAGACTATCTGGGCGTGGCCTTTTCACAATTGAGCGGCAAATGGGTCGGCGTCGGGGTGATCGTCGTGACGACCGGCGTCGCGGTGCTCAATATCAAGACCAATGCCTGGGTCACCGGGGTGTTCCTGGCCATCGAGGTCGCGGCCATCACGGTCCTGGTCTTCCTGGGCTTCGCGAATGTGGAACGTGGTCCCTCCGAATGGTTTCGGGCGACGACCGCCGGAACGAACGGGCTCGAACACGTCGGGGCGAGCGCGCTGGTGCCGCTGATTCCTGTGGCGCTGTTCGCATTCAACGGCTACGGGGCCGCGGTCTACTACGCCGAGGAGACCAAGAACGCCTCCCGGACCATCGGGCGGGTCATCATGGTGTGCCTGGCCGCGACCGTCGTGATCGAGATCGTGCCGCTCGCGGCCGTCGTGCTGGGCGCGCCGTCGATGGACGAATTGCTCACCAGCGCGGCCCCACTGAACTATTTCCTGACCGCGCGCGGCGGTTCGGTGATCAACACCCTGGTGAGCGTCGCCATCGCGATCGCCATCGTGAACGCGGTCATCGCCATCATCCTGCAGATCGCGCGCCTGGTCTTCGCCTCCGCCCGCGATCGCAGCTGGCCCGATCCCATCGACCGCGCCCTGAGCGGTGTGCACCCGCGCTGGCAGACACCGGTCGCCGCCACGCTCGTCACCGGAGCCATCGCCGCGATCGCCGCCGCCACACTGCCTTTGAACTGGTTGATCACCGCGACCGGCGCGGGATTGATCGTGGTCTACTTCTTCGTCGCGCTGGCGGCGCTGCGGGTGCGCCGCGAAAGGGCCACGGGCACCTATCGGATGCCGCTGTGGCCGCTGCCGCCGCTGCTCGTCATCGGCGTGATGGTTTATGCCGCTTATAGTTTGGGTCGCGATTCGGCCTCGCAACTGGTCGTCGCCGGGGTCACGCTGGTGCTCGGATTCGCCTACTACCTCGGCTATCTCCGTCCGCGCGCCACCGATCGATGGGTACTGCCCGATCCGATCGCCGAGACCTGAGGTGACTCCGATCACAATGATTCATTGATCACAGCCGTCCGAGTCTCTAACCTGGAATGAGGCGCCCACGGCGACTCGGAGGAAGTCATGAGTGACAGGCCCGCACAGGGTAAAGCCGTATTGGGTAAAGGCACACGCGTGACGGGAAAGTCGCGAGACCGCCTGCAAACCCAGCTCAAGAAACAGTACGAAGCGGGGGCCAGCATTCGCTCCCTGGCCCGGGAGACCGGCCGCTCGTACGGTTTCATCCACAATGTGCTGGTGGAGTCGCATGTGCAACTCCGCAGCCGCGGTGGTGCGAACCGCCGGAAGGCGGCGGCGAAGGCCGGCAGCAAGTAATCGACACCGGGTCGGAAGTGGGTCGGCGGTGAAAACCGTTCGACCACTTGCGATATCGTGCGGCCACCGGCGAGGTGGTACGGCCGCTCATCGATATCGCGGACACCGGTGGATCCGGCATGGCCGCGGTCGCGACGCACGCGGCCGCTAGTCGGTGACGGTTCCGTCGCCCAGCACCAGCAGATTGGCCAGGCTCTCGAAGATCGGCAGACCGGTCTTTATCTCGAGATAGGCGAACTGGCCCTGCGGGTTCACCTCCAGGAACCAGAACTCGCCGTCCCGGCCCACGCGCAGATCCAGCACGCCGAAAGCCAATCCGAGCGCGCCCATCAGCGTGGTCAGCGATTTGCTCACCGAGGCGGGCAAGCGATCCGCGGTGAAGGCCACCGAGGTGTCCAGGCGCGAATCCACCCGTCCCACACCGGATTGCGAATCGATCCGCACCACCCACTCGATACCGTCCACCCAGACGATCCGCAGATCGCATTCGGCGTGGATGTAGTCCTGGAAAATGGTGGGGGAGTCGTGGATTCCGCGCAGCAGATCGGTATCCGCCGGGGTCACCAAACGGGTCTCGGTGAACGCGCCGCGGCCGGTGCCGGTGCGCTTGAACACCACCGGCCCGGGCCGCGAATCGATGAACGAGCGCGCCTCGTCGGGATCATTGGTGATGAGCGTCTCCGGCACCGCGAAACCGGCGCGGTAGGCCGTTTCCAATTGCACCAGTTTACGATTCGCGGTCCGATCGGCCCCCGGATCGTTCACCCACAGCGCGGGCATGGACCAGAGCAGACCCTGTAGGAAGCCATCGCATTCGGCCTGCCGGTAGGCGTCGTCCTCGCTGCGCAGACTGCCCGGCACCGCGGTCGGATGCGGGCGTCGCCACCAGACCGCGGAGACCGCGTCGAGTCCGAGCACATGGGAGAGGCTGCGCGAGGTACCGTCCCGGCTCACCCGGAAAGTTCCGTTCTCCCGGGGGAAGTCGCGCATATCGAGTCGAATCGGACTGAGCGCGTGGTGCTTCCGCAGGGTGGCGGCGAGCGCATCGCCGTGCAGGTCGTCGGCTTCGGTGACTACGAGTACCGAACCCGTTGTGCGGGCGGGCATCTGGGCCCCGTCAGTCGAGACTGTCGGCGGCTATGCCGTCATCGCTGCCGTGCAGCGATCGGGTTTGGCAGCAGGTCATGGTGGCGCCGCCGACGCCGGGATGAGCGGTGAGTTCCAGGCCGCGGGCCCAGGCCTCGGTGAGCGCCTGTAGTTCCTCGTCACCGCGCGCGGGGGAGTAATCGGCCGGAATGGTGGGCGGGCGCTCGGTGAGTTCGACGCGGCGCCGCTGCGTGAAATCCGCTGTGGTGCCGTTGCGTACTCGCACGAAAACCGGGCTGCCCTCGCAGATTCCTTGCGGCGCCACAACTTCCCTTGCGGTGAGGTCCAGAACATCTGCCCTGCGGAAGGTCCAGGTGCCGTCGGAGACGCGCACACTGATGTACCGCTCGGTGGATGCTACGAGATAGCCAGATAGCGGTGGCGCGGTGGCGTCGATATGCGCTGACGCGAGGTGATGGAGGGCGCCGGTCATGCTTAACTCCGATCTGCTCGGGATTTGCTGCGGGGCCGAGCTTGATCTGAATCATATCCCGCGACGCCGCTGAAACGGTTCGCAACGAAATATTTCCAACGCTCCGGCAAACCCTACCGAGGCGTCGGAAACCGCTCAGCCTGAGACTTTTTCGCTACCCCGAGCGCGAATCAGAGTCCAAGTGTCCCGGGCGATTCGGCGAGTCCTCGCAGTGCGGCACCCGGATCGGAAACGAGCTTGCGAGCCTTCAGATCCATAATCCCGGCAATCACCGTGATCTCCGCGGACACCGTTCCGTCCAGCTTGCGGATCAGCTGGCGCATGGTGAAAACCTTGCCGCCCTGCCATTCGAATTCGCAGCTCACGGTCACTTCATCACCGAGATGCAGTTCCCGGAAGTACTTGATGTTGTTCTCCAGCACCACCGGTCCGATCCCGGCGGCGACCAGCTTCTCGCCCGGCGTCCCGGCCGCCCGCAACATCTCCCAGCGCGCGTGCTCGGCGTACTGCAGGTACACGGCCTGATTGAGGTGGCCGTTGATATCGAGTTCATAGCCGCGAACGGTGACCGGTACGGAGAAAGCCATGAACCGAACAACCCGGGCATTCGGTCGCGCATTCCGGAAATTCAGTGGTCTGCGGCACAATCCGGCGATTGCCGGGCTACCCGCGGCCGATATCGCCGCGGGTGTATTGCCGCAGGTTGGCGCGCCGCTGTGCAATTGGTCGGGCGGGAGCGCGGGCGGCCGACCGGTATGCGTTCAATGTTCGGCCGCGCAACGTTCAGCGGCGGTTGGCATTGCGCTCGGCCCACCACTGCGGGGCGTCCACGAAATGGTTGTCGAACTCCTCCTGCGCTTTCGCCAGTTCCTCGAAACCGGATTCGCCCTTGGCAATCCGATCCAGGGTGCGGAAGTACTCGAAACGCTGCACGCCCGGCATGAGCGCGATCATGATGCGGGCCGAACTGTCCGGCGTCGCGCCGAAGGCGTGCGGCATGAGCTTGGGCACCACGATGGAGCCGCCCGCCGCGACGGTGACGATGCGATCGCCCGCGAGCACCTGCAGTTCGCCGTCGGCGACGTAAAACAGCTCATCGGAGAGTGTGTGGAAGTGCGGGGCCGCACCGTCCGCACCCTGCTTCATGGTGACCTCGAGGGTGCTGACCGAACCGCCGGTCTCGTTCGCGTCCAGCATCAATCGCATGGTGACGCTGTCGGTGCCCAGGGTCTCGGCCTCGTGCGGCTGGCGGATGGCGACGGGGCGGGAGGTGGTGTTCATGGCAAGCTCCGAATTATTCGATGGGTTATAGTTCGCTATCGAACTATATAGGAGCGAATAAGATGCTGTCCATGGGTGAGACGAAATCCGATGCGGTCGACACCATCACCGCGCAGTGGCATCGCGAACGACCCGACCTGAACCTGGAGGCCATGGCCATAATCGGCAGGCTCGGCAGGCTCTCCATCGTGGCCGGGCGGCAGATCGAAGAGGTCTTCGCCGCACACGGCCTACAGCGCGGCGAGTTCGATGTGGTTGCGGCACTACGCCGTTCGGGGGAGCCCTATGAGCTCAACCCCTCGGTGCTCGCCGATACGCTGATGCTCTCGCGCGCCGGCATGACCGGCCGCCTTGACCGCCTGGAACAGGCGGGACTGGTGCGCCGCATCGCCGACGCGGGCGATCGCCGCGCGATCCGGGTGGCGCTCACCGATCGCGGCCTCGAACTCATCGATCTGGTGATCACCGAACACGTGGACAACGAGACCCGCATCCTGTCGGTGCTCTCCGCGAAGGATCGCAAGGATCTGGATCGAATCACCCGATTGTTGCTGGCGGATCTGGAGCGCGGCGACTAGGGCGTCAATTCTTGCGGCGCACAGAGGCTTCCACGACATCCAGGACGGCCGAGAGGTTGTCATTGGCGTGGCCGGAGGCGATGCGGGCGATCAGGCCGTCCAGTACGAGGTCCAGGTAGCCCAGCAGGACCGTGGTGGGGACATCGTCGCGCAGTGCGCCTTCGGCTTTGCGGCGCTCCAGGCGCGCGACCGTCGCGGCGGTCAGCTCGACCGAACGTTCCTCCCAGTTGGCGCGGAATTCGGGATCGTTGCGCAGGCGGCGCGCGATCTCCAAACGCGTTCCGAGCCAATCGAAATCCTCGGGGCGCGCGAGCATATCGCGCATCACCTGGATCAGACCCTGGTTCGCGGCCACCTCGGCCATGCGACCGGCGTCCTCCTGGGCCAGGGCCAGGAACAGTGCGTCCTTATCGCGGAAGTGATGGAAGATCGCGCCCCGGGACAGACCGGTCGCCTCTTCCAGCCGACGCACGGTCGCGCCCTCGTAACCGTATTCGGCGAAACAGCTGCGTGCTCCGTCCAGAATCTGGCTGCGGCGGGCGGCGAGGTGGTCGTCACTGACCTTGGGCATGGACTCCTCCGAAACGGGATGTGCGGGATCTCCACACCGATCATGAACGACCGGTGCGGAAATCCCGCACTAGCGACGAGCGAAGCGGCCCTTGCGGACCGCGCGGCGGGATCACGGAAAACCGTTGCCCGCCACCACGACTCGGCCGTGAAACAGCCCTTCCCAGCCGAGTCGTGTGGAGCCGAACTAGCCGCGGATCATGTTCCGCAGCACGAACTGCAGGATGCCACCGTTGCGGTAGTAATCCGCCTCACCGGGGGTATCGATGCGCACGACAGCGTCGAACTCGACCTTGGTGCCGTCGGTCTTGGTGGCGGTCACCTTCATGGTCTTCGGAGTCACACCCTCGTTCAGCTTGGTGATCCCCTCGATATCGAAGGTTTCGGTGCCGTCCAGGCCCAGCGACGCGGCGGACTCGCCGACCGGGAACTGCAGCGGCACAACGCCCATGCCGATCAGGTTGGAGCGATGGATGCGCTCGAACGATTCGGTGATGACGGCCTTGACGCCCAGCAGGCTGGTGCCCTTGGCGGCCCAGTCACGAGACGAGCCGGACCCGTATTCTTTGCCGCCCAGCACGACCAGCGGGATGCCCGCGGCCTGGTAGTTCTGCGAGGCGTCGTAGATGAAGGCCTGCGGGCCGCCTTCCTGGGTGAAGTCACGGGTGTAACCGCCCGAGACGTCGTCCAGCAGCTGGTTGCGCAGACGGATGTTCGCGAAGGTGCCGCGAATCATCACCTCGTGGTTGCCACGACGCGAACCCAGCGAGTTGTAGTCCTTGCGCGCCACACCGTGCGAGTCCAGGTACTGCGCGGCCGGGGTGCCCGGCTTGATCGGACCGGCGGGGGAGATGTGGTCGGTGGTGACCGAATCGCCGAGCAGCGCGAGCACGCGAGCGCCCTTGATATCGGTGACCGGGCTCGGATCCATCGACATGCCCTCGAAGTACGGCGCCTTGCGGACGTAGGTCGAGTTCTCGTCCCACGCGAAGGTGTCGCCCTCGGGGGTGTTCAGGCCCTGCCAGCGCTGATCGCCGTCGAAGACGGTGGCGTAGGAGCTGGTGAACATGTCCCGGCTGATCGCCGACTTGATGGTGTCGTCGATCTCCTGCGGGGACGGCCAGATGTCCTTCAGGAAGACGTCGTTGCCGTCGGAGTCCTGACCCAGGGCGTCGACCTCGAAGTCGAAGTCCATGGTGCCCGCCAGCGCGTACGCGATGACCAGCGGCGGGGAGGCCAGGTAGTTCATCTTCACGTCGGGGGAGATACGACCCTCGAAGTTACGGTTGCCCGAGAGCACCGCGGTGACCGAGAGGTCGTTGTCGTTGATCGCGGCCGAGATCTGCTCCGGCAGCGGGCCGGTGTTGCCGATGCAGGTGGTGCAGCCGTAACCGCCGACGTAGAAGCCCAGCTTCTCCAGGTACGGCCACAGGCCGGCCTTCTCGTAGTAATCCGAGACGACCTGCGAGCCCGGGGCCATATTGGTCTTGACCCACGGCTTGGACGCGAGGCCCTTCTCGACCGCGTTGCGGGCCAGCAGCGCCGCGCCGATCATGACCGACGGGTTCGAGGTGTTGGTGCAGGAGGTGATGCCCGCGACCACGACCGCGCCGTGATCGAGCACGAAGTCACCGCGCTCGGGATCGGAGACCTTGACCGGCTTGGACGGACGACCCGCATTGCCATTGGCCGCGGACTCGACGCTGTTGTCATCGAACGCGGTGCCCGAGGCGACCGGATCGCTGGCCGGGAAGGACTCCTCGATCGCCTCGTCCAGCGCGGTGTGCGGGACCGGATCGTTGGTGTAGGTGCGGATGTCCTTGCGGAACGCGTTCTTGCTGTCCGACAGCAGGATTCGGTCCTGCGGGCGCTTCGGGCCGGCGATGGACGGCACCACGGTGCTCAGGTCCAGCTCCAGGTACTCCGAGTACGCGGGCTCGTTGTCGGCGTCGTGCCACAGGCCCTGTTCCTTGGCGTACGCCTCGACGAGCGCGAGCTGCTCATCGCTGCGGCCGGTGAGGCGCAGGTAGTTGATGGTCTCCTCATCGATCGGGAAGATCGCTGCGGTGGAACCGAATTCGGGGCTCATATTGCCCAGGGTGGCGCGGTTCGCCAGCGGAACCTCGGCCACGCCCTTGCCGTAGAACTCCACGAACTTGCCGACCACGCCGTGCTTGCGCAGCATGTCGGTGACGGTGAGCACCACGTCGGTGGCGGTGACGCCGGGCTTGATCTCACCGGTCAGCTTGAAGCCGACCACGCGCGGGATCAGCATGGAGACCGGCTGGCCCAGCATGGCGGCCTCGGCCTCGATACCGCCGACGCCCCAGCCCAGCACGCCCAGGCCGTTGACCATGGTGGTGTGCGAGTCGGTGCCGACACAGGTGTCGGGGTAGGCCTGGCCGTTGCGGACCATGACCGTGGGGGCCAGGTATTCGATGTTCACCTGGTGCACGATGCCGACGCCCGGCGGGACGACCTTGAAGTCGTCGAACGCGCCCTGGCCCCAGCGCAGGAACTGGTAGCGCTCGCCGTTGCGCTGGTACTCCAGGTCGACGTTGCGCTCGAGGGCGTCGGCGGTGCCGAACACGTCGAGGATGACCGAGTGGTCGATGACCATATCGGCGGGGGAGAGCGGGTTCACCTTGCTCGGATCGCCGCCGAGGGTGGTGACGGCCTCACGCATGGTGGCGAGGTCGACGATGCAGGGCACACCGGTGAAGTCCTGCATGATCACGCGGGCCGGGGTGAACTGGATCTCGGTGTCCGGCTCGGCGGACGGGTCCCAGTTCGCGAGCGCGCGGACGTGGTCCGCGGTGATGTTCGCGCCGTCTTCGGTGCGGAGAAGGTTCTCGGCGAGAACCTTGAGGGCGTAGGGCAGCTTCTCGGTGCCGGGTACGGCCGCGAGGCGGAAGATCTCGTAGGAGTTGCTTCCGACCTCGAGGGTGCCCTTGGCGCCGAAGGAATCAATACTCGTCACTGTCAGCTCCACTCGTCTGTGAATGGGAGGGCCATCGGCGGGGCTGTGCCGGTGGCTCGTCGAGGCGCAGGCCTCGTCCGTACTTCACCCTAACAGTACGCTTGTCCTGTGAGCGCATCGGGGAGGTCCCCGAGCGGCCCGGAGCCGTTCACCCGGGTCCTGCGCCGCGGTGGTGCGAGGTTCATTCAGCGGGACAGTCGCAGCTTACGGCGTGCCGCGGTGCGGTGATGGGACATGTAGTCCAGTACTGTGCGTTCGTGACCGTTCCGCGCGCCTCGGTTTTCACGCCTATGAAGGCGGAACTACCGCCCAACACAGACCTGAAGTCGATCCTGCTCGATTTGGCCGACAATCACGTCGCCGCACCCAAGGATCGCAAGCAGGATGCGCTCGCGGCCATAGCCGCCGATGCGCGCGAACACGGCATCGATCTGAACATCGTTGTGGTGCAGGGCAACCCGGGCATCGAAGCGAATCTGCGCGATCTGGCGACCGAGGTGGGGCAGACCCAGCACGGCACCGTGGTGGTTTTCAGCGACGACTGGGTCGGCACCTTCAGCGATAGTTTCGCGCGGGCGCGGCTGGAATGGGCCGAGGACAAGTCCAAATATCGCGGACCCGATCACACCACCGATGCCGCGCAGGCGTTCGTGGATCGGCTGGAGCAGCCCGAGACGGTGTCCTGGACCGTGATCACGCTGGTCGCGGTGATCGCGCTGGTCGCCATGATCGGCGGGCTGTACGCGGTGAAGGTCAAGCGGGCCGGGGCGGATAAGCCGCCGGTGCCCGCGCCGGAGCGTCCGCGCACCCCTGTCGCCTGATTTCCCCTCCTTCTCATCTGGGCCCTGTGCTCGATCGTGCCGCCCGGCCGACTCGAGCCAGGGCCCAGTCTCATTCGCGGGTGCGTCGCTGACGGCCGGAAGGTTTTTCCGGCCGGTCGGCCGCCGGTCGTGTGGTAATCCCAGCCCAAACCGGCTAATGGCTGGCAACGTCTGAATTGCCTTCAAGTCATTCCCGCGTGGCTGATTCACCCTGTGGCTGAAGTGTCGTACGGTTTCGCAACGACGCTGTTGGGGAAGAAGTGTCAGGCGGGTCTCGAGTTTCCAGTGGTAGAGGAATGTTCCATGAGACTCGTGAGGTGTTCCCCGGGGCCAGAGCGGGAACCAGGGAGGTGCGATGCGAAAACCGGCGAAACGACACATGCGCCCGGTTCGAGTCGCCACGGAATTGCTGGCGGCGATGATCGTGGTGACGGTCGGAGTGACCACCGGCCATGCCACGCCGCCGCCACCGCCCAATCCCAGCGATAGTGAGATCGCCCAGGCGGGCGCGAACGTCGACGCCACCGTCGGCGAGGTGGGAGCGCTGATCAATCAGGTCGCCACCGCCGAACAACAGCTGCAACTGCTCGACGACGCCGTCGCCGCGCGCCGCGAAGCCGTGAACAAGGCGCTGGTCGATTTACAGATTGCGCGCGATGCCGCCGATACCGCGGCACAGGCCGTCGCGGGCTGCCAGCGCGAGCTCACC
The DNA here is from genome assembly GCF_042269265.1 of Nocardia sp. NPDC056000. Classification (NCBI taxonomy): domain Bacteria; kingdom Bacillati; phylum Actinomycetota; class Actinomycetes; order Mycobacteriales; family Nocardiaceae; genus Nocardia; species Nocardia sp. NPDC056000. Next base: position 470,226 of record NZ_JBHJXS010000003.1, read on the forward strand.
GATGCCGGAGTGCACGTGGGTGACGCGCACCGGCAATTCGACAGGTACGTGGCCCAGGTCTACATGCGACCCGGTTCCACCTCGCTGATCAATTACATGGCCGCGCCGAGTCCGGAGATCGCGCTCGCCCGCGCGCAGGTGCTGACCATCGCCTCGCAGACCCAGCAGCAGGTGGTCGAGGGGTTGCGGCGCGCGCAGGTGGATCAGGCCAACAAGACCTCACTCGCCAAGCAGGCGCAGCAGGCCGCGGATGCCGCGGCCGCCGATGCCGAGGTGAAGAAGACCGACGCCCAGAACGCCGTCGCCGCGGCGCAATCCGAATTCGACCAGCAGGCGGCACAGCGCAACACCCTGCTGTCCCAACGTGATTCGGCCCAGCAGCGACTGGACACCGCCCGCTCCCAGGTCGCCGGCCTGCAGGGCCAGCGCGATGCCTACCTGGCGTGGGATGACCAGCGCCGCAAGGACGAAGCCGCGGCCCGCGCCGCGGCCGTCGCCGCCGGAGCCCGCGTCAACGCCGACCGCACCGCCAATGACCTTGCCTCCCTTGCCGCATCGGGCCACCGCCCGCACACCCAGCTCGGCAACTCCCCGCCCCCGCCCCGCTACACCCTCACCCGCCCCAGCGGTAACCGCGCCAACCTCGTCGAAACCGTCGTCGACCGCGCCATGGCCCAGCTCGGCGTCGAATACGCCTGGGGTGGTGGCGATGAGGACGGCGCCACCCTCGGCATCCGCGACGGCGGCACCGCCGACCGCTACGGCGACTACAACAAAACCGGCTTCGACTGCTCCGGCCTGATGATCTACGCCTTCGCCGGTATCGGCGTCTCGCTCCCGCACTACAGCGGCTACCAATACACCATGGGCTCCCGAGTCCCCGTCTCCGACCGCGAACGCGGCGATATGCTCTTCTGGGGCCCCGGCGGCTCCCAGCACGTCGCCCTCTATATAGGCGACGGCAAAATGATCGAAGCCCCGCAATCCGGCGACGTGGTCCGGGTTTCCGCGGTCCGAGAGGACGGCATCATGCCGTACGCCGTCCGCCTCATCTCCTGACCGGACTGCCGCAGCACCCGGATCTCACGGGGCGGGTGGCAGGGGGAAGTACACCTCGCCGTCCAGCGAATCGGCGTGAATGCCCAAGTCCGACAGGATGTGTACGGCCAATTCGGCTTGTCCGGCGACGGGGACGACCATTGCCGCGCCGTTCGCGTCCTGGCAGGAGGATCTGGTGTCGCAACCGCGATTCCAGAGGGCGGGGATGATCTCGCTGAGGCGGTGGTCGACGCAGGACTCACGTCCCGCGGCCCGGACGTGGAGTTGGCGATGTTCGACGGCGATCAGGCCGCCGTTGGTCTGTTCGCAGCGGGCGCAGAGCGGGTACGGGCCGAGAACCACGTGCCCGGATCGCGCCAGCCGATCCAGGAACAGCTCGCGGTTCTCGGTGGCCGTGACCAATTGCGTTGTGACTGAACCCGGTTCTCGATCCTGGATACGCTCGTAGATCCCGATGGATTCATCGATGGCGCGTAATGCGTTCGCGTTCTCTCCGGTGCCCGCCGAGTACACGCTGAGCTGGTGCAGGGCCGCGGCGAGGGCGAGGTTGTACTGCGGGCGACGGGAGGCCAGGCGGCGCAGGATTCGGGCATGCTCCTCGCCGAAGGGCAGCGCTTCGTGGGGCTGGTCGGCCGCGTTCAGGGATCTGGCGACGATATCCAGTGCGGCGAGCAGAGCGGGTCCGAAGCGGCGCGGGTCGTCGGGGAGCCGATATCGACACAGCGCCACCGCTTCACGGCCCGCTGCCGCCGCCTGGTGTCCACGCCCAAGGTCGTCCTGGATATCCGCCCGCACGATGAGCGCCCACACCAGCTGGAGATCGAAACGAGCTCTCCGAGTAGCGGTTTCGCGGCGGCAGAGCGCCACCGCCTCTTCAACGGCGGCCAGGGCCTGTTCGTACTGTCGTTGTTCGGACAATCGTCGTGCCAGCAGCCGCAGCAATCCCGCGACAGTCGGGTCGAGGCCGGGCAATACCGTGCCCAGGCGTCGCGCCAATTCGACGGCATTCGCCACCGTCTCCCGATCCTGCTTGCCGCGCTCCAGCACACCGGTGACACGCGATACCCGCATGCGAGTCATACCGCACCACCCCGCTTCATTCACGATCATTCCGTTGATCCGACCTCGGCCCACACCAGGATACGGCGATCGTCATGCTTCGAGCCGGGTCGTGAAAGGGTGGGAGCGGGCAGGGTGCCCGCGCGCGGTATCGCGGGCGGGCACCGCTGTTCGGCTGTTCCTCGACCTTCCCCTCCGGACGGAGGCCGAGAAATCGTTCGCTGGCCGGAATCGAAAGTGCCTCTCGAACACTAGGTTCCGTCGACTCGGCGGTTCTACCGTTTTCCTGCCCAGTCACGGTCGTTTTCCGCCCGCTATGCTGCCGCGCGTGCATGAGAACGGCGGTGCGGCGGACGCGGAGTATCTGTCGGAGCGGTTTTCGACCGATGCCGACGATGCGGCGGGGTCGTGGAGTGACTATCTGTACCGGCGGCAGGGGTCGGTGGGGCTGGGATTCGGTGCGGGGGAGTTCAATTCGGATGCGTACGCGCAGAATGTCGGACAGTTTCAAGTCGTGCGGTTCACCTCGGGCGCGCTCGATTATCAGCGGTCGCGGCGGGATGTGCGGTGCGATGGGGACAACAGCTATCGCCTGCTGATACCGCTCGACGGGCGATTCATGTTCGAGCAGGGGGAATCTCGGGAGATCTTCGAGCCGGGGCGGGTGTGTTTCTTCCACTGGGGCCGGCCACTGTGGATGACGCACAGCGAGACCATCAGCGCGCTGATCCTGACGGTGCCGGAGCGATCGGTTGATCCGGCTCGCGCCGAGAGCGGGCCGCTCGCGCTGGATGAGCAGCGTCCACTGGTGCGCGCGCTCCGGAGTCAGGTGCGCATGCTGGTCGAGGAAGAGGGTTGGACGGCAGCGGATTTCAGCGTTGCCTGTACCAGCGCGCTGACCCTGCTCGATGGTGCGCTGAATCCGTCGCCGGGTGTCGGATCCGGTCGCCGGGCACTGGATGCCGAACGCGCGCGCCGTCTGATCGAGGCGCACGCGCATGATCCCCGGGTGACTCCGGAGGCCATTGCCGCGATGCTGGGGATCGGTGAGCGAACGCTGTACAAGGTGATGAAGAGTTCCGGGTATCCGTCGCCGGGTGCGCTGTTGCGCACGATCCGTGTGGAGCGTGCGCATCGGCGACTGTCGGTGGCGTTACCGATCGATATGGACCGGATCGCCTTCGAGGAAGGCTTTCCGAGCACGCGCCGATTCCGGGAAGCCTATCGGGAGTATTACGGGCTGACCCCGGTTCAGATGCGCGCGCGGGTGCTCGGCGCGCGGGCTCAACCCGGTACCGAAGCGCCGGAATCGGCTGTCTCGTAACGGTAGTCGTCGAGCGGGAACTCGCGGGTCTGGCGGCGGGCGGCGAAGAAGCTTTCCGGGCGGATATACGTGCTGTCGCCCTGGGAGTTTCGGTAGTAGGTGGGGACGTGGGCGTTGAGCTCGCAGAGGTAGTAGCGGACGCCTTCGGCCTGCCGGTAGATCCTGCGGTGGTAGGCGTCGGCGGCCTCCTTGCGGACCTCGCAGACATCCGCACCGCGCGAACGGGTTTCGCGAATCGCGCGCACCGCGTGGTCGGCTGTGGTTTCCACGAAGGCGTGCCAGCTGGTGCCGCTCCAGGAGTAGGGGCCGACCAGGGTCCAGCGGTTGGGGAGGCCGGGGACCGAGACGCTCTGGTATGCCTGGAGACCTTCCTCTCGGTAGAACTTGGCCAGGTCGAAGCCGTCGCGGCCGATAATCGTTCCGGGGGTGTAGGTTTCGGGATCGGAGAAGACCTCGTAGCCGGTGGCGAGGATTAGGGCGTCGAGCTGGTGCAGTACGCCGTCTCTGGTCAGGACGCCGGTCGGGGTGATTTCGGCGATCGGGTCGGTGATCAGGGTGACGTTCTCCCGGTTGTAGGCGGGGAGGTATCCGGTGGACATGGTCGGGCGCTTGGCGAGGACGCCGAAGCCGGGGCTCAGTTTCGCGGCGGTGTCGGGATCTTTGACCACCTGCCGCACGTACCAGCCGTAGCCCGCGATCATCCACGCGTCGAATTTGTCCGCGGCGGGCCGGAATACGCGCATCGGTGAACGGGAGACCATGCGCAGCAACAGATCCACCACGACGAACGCGACACCGTTGATGGTCGCCGATACACCGGGGACGGCGAGCGCCGCCTTCATGGCCTTGGGCACTACGAAGTCCGGCTTGGGAACCGACCAGACCGGTGTGCGCTGGAACACCGTCAGCGTGCCGACTTCCGGTGCGATGGCGGGCACGATCTGCACCGCGCTGGCCCCGGTGCCGATGATGCCGAAGGCCTTGCCCGCCATGTCGTAGTCGTAATCCCACGAGGTCGGGCGCTGGACCTTGCCCCGGAACGAATTCGCACCCGGGATGCCGACATCGTCCTTGGGGCGCACGAACGCGCCGATCGCGCTGATCAGGAATCTCGCGGTGACGATCGAGCCGTCCTGCAGATGTAGCGCCCAGAATTTCCCGGCATCGTCCCAAATCTCGCGCACCACATCGGAATTGAAGCGGGTCTTCTCGTACAGCCCGTACCGCCGCGCGATATCGGCGTGGTACCGCTTCACCTCCGGCCCGTAGGCGAAGAACCTGGACCAGTTGGGGTTTCGCGCGAAGGAGTACTGGTAGGTGGTCGACGGCACGTCCACGGCGATGCCCGGATATTGATTCTCATGCCAGCTGCCGCCGACGTCATCGGCACGCTCGAGGATGACGATATCGTCGATTCCGCTCATACGCAGTTTCGCCCCGGCCGCGATACCGCCCGGTCCGGCCCCGATGACAGCGACCTCGTACTGCGGATAGTCGATGTTCGTGGTCATTTCGCATCAACTCCACTCGCCGGAGAGGGCGAAAACGCCTGTGAGAGTGCACAGATCGATCGTCGCGTGGCTGGTCGGCCATCGGCGGGTAAGGGCTTGCGACATTGCAGAACTCTCCTTTGAAGCCCCGGAAGCTCTCGATGGCCATCCGAGTAACTGGATATCGAGATTATCTGGATAGTAATGACATCACAAGAGTGTTGCGGGGTGCCGGCCGGGCGACCTAGCGGATAGCGATGAAATACGGATTGAGCAACTATTCGGATAGTTATAATATGTCGACTGTTCGGGCGGTGTGAGCGCCCCTGCGGCAGGCTCATCGCCTCGGGATCCGCCGGGCGACGAGCGAGGGTCAATCAGGAAAGTCAGGACATTGGCGTCTAACACCAGAAAACGAGCGGTAGCGCGGGCCGTGCCCGATGTCGAAGCCGCGGTGATCGGAGCGGGTGTCGGCGGTATCGCCGCAGGTTGCCAGCTGCGCCGAGCGGGTATCGACGACTTCGTAATCCTGGACCGCAGAAGCGATTTCAGCGGCACCTGGATCGCGAACACCTATCCGGGCGTCGCACTCGACGTCCCGTCCACCTCGTACGAGTTCACCTTCGCGCCCAATCGGTGGTCGCGGGTCTTCGCACCCGGTGACGAGGTGCGCGAGTACTGCCAGCGCGTCGCGCGCGAACACGGACTGTACGACCGCGCGCGCTTCGGCACCTCGGTGGAACGCGAGGTGTGGGATGACGAAAACGGTTTCTGGACACTGCATTTGACCGGCGGTGAGACGCTGACCGCGCGCTACGTCCTCAACGCGACCGGATTCTTCCTCGAACCCCGATCGAACTCGGGCATACCCGATGTGGAGCGGTACACCGGCAAGGTGATGATCTCCGCCGGATGGGATCACTCCTACGATTACCGCGGCAAACGCGTCGCGGTCATCGGCACCGGGGCCAGCTCGATGCAGATCGTGCCGTCGATCGCGCCGGACGTGGCCCAGCTCGATGTCTACCAGCGCACCGCGACCTGGTGTTTTCCCAAGCCGGACTTCGCTTTCGGCCGTATCGGCCAGCGGCTCATGCGGTCACCGCGCTTCCACACCCTGGCCTATATGGCGAATTGGTATGTGTACCAAGCGCTGGTCGTCGGGGCCGAGCGCATCCCCAAGTGGGCCGCGATGGCGCTGATCACCGGCCTCGAAACCGTACTGCGCGCGGCGTACAGCCTGTACCTGAAAATCCAGGTGACCGATCGCGAGGCCCGGCGCGCCCTGGTGCCCAAGCACGGCCTGATGGCCAATATGCCGACCTTCGGCCGGGGATTTCTGCAAACCTTCAGCCGCGAAAACGGCACCCTGCTGACCACCCCGATAGAACGCTTCACCGAAACCGGTATCCGCACCACCGACGGCGTGAATCGCGACTACGACATGGTCGTGCTGGCCACGGGATTCAACGTCGCCTCGGATCCCGAGGCGTTCCCGGTCGGTGCGGTCACCGGCCGCGACGGGTTCGATCTGGGAGAGTTCTACCGCGCCAACGGAATGCAGGCGTATGCCGGGGTGACGATCCCCAAACTGCCGAACCGCTGGTTCCTCTACGGCCCGTACGGGTGGAACGGCGTGACGTGGGTGAGCATGATGGAAAGCTCGGCGCTGCACGCGGCCCGGGTCATCGCCGCCGCGCGCGATCAGGGCACACAGGTCGCCGAGGTGACACAGCGGGCGCACGATGTGTGGCATGAAATGATGATCGACAGCCCCTTCACGCAGGTCGCGCAGGAATATCTGGTCGAACGGCAGTTCAAGCGGCATCACGTGCGCAGCTACTTCTTCAATGACCGGGGTGAGGCCCCGATTCTGCGCCCGTCCCGGGGCTTCCGGGATTCGCTCTGGGACCACAGTGAGTGCTTCGACCCGCGGCAGGACTACACCTTCCGGGCTGTATCCATCTCTGCCGCAGTGGATTCCGCCGCGAGCTCCAATGGCGCGTCGCCCGAACCCGTTCGCGCGGCACGCGAATAGGGTTCGGGCGCACCACCCTTCAGTCCCCTGATGGCGGCTGAAGGGTGTCGCGCACTCGCCGAATCCACAGTTCGACGGTATCGCCGAGCAGCTGTGCGGATTCCTCGGCGGTGATCACCTCGGCGGCACTGCCGATTGCCAGGCCCGCTCCGGTGGCGGCGATGGCGCGGATCGCCGCCTCGGCCGCCGGTCCGGTCGTCGGAATGTCCTCGGGCAGAAAGTCTTCCAGCGGGACGCGCCCGGCGGCCACGAATCGTTCGATGGCCTGCGCGGTGGTCGCGCGCTGATGTGCGTCCCGCAGGATGCTGATCAGATATTCCGCGCCCAGGGCCAGCAGCGGGTTGTTCGCCGAGGAACTCGCCCACCACCGGGTCAGTACATCCATGCGGGCGTGCGCGTCCTCGGGTGCGGCCATGAGCGCGGGCATGAGTTTGGCGACCTCCCTGGCGAGCCCGCGCTGAATCACCTCGAGGCAGAGCGCTTCCTTATTGTCGAAATTGCTGTACAGCGCCCCGATGGTGCGCCCGGCCGCCGCGGCGATCGTCGCGATCGAGGTGGCGTGATAGCCCCGGGTGAAGAACAGCTCTTCGGCGGCGTCGAGGAGATTCTCCCTGGTACGCGCCTGACTTTCGGCTCGCGTCAATACCTTTCGGCCACCCACGATTCACGACCTTCCCGGTTGACGCCACCCACTATCGGTATAATACTGCTATGTGAATAGTGATGCTATTTAAGCATCGAGGCTGATCGCGGAAGGGGGTATGGCGGTGCATGATTCGCACGCCGCGTTGCGGGCCGCACTGGGGGGACCCGACGATGAGGTACTGGCGGCGCTGACGGCGGCCGAATCCGAGCAATTGCTGGGGCTGCTGCGGCACGCGCGAACCGCGCAACGCCGCAGTCTCGATCACGCGATCGACGACGCCATGAAGGTGCTGCCGCGCTTCCTGCGGATCCCGGCCCGCTCGATTCTGTTCGGAAAGTGAGAAGCCATGGCAGACTTGGTGACTCGCGCCCAGATCACGATGCTGGCCCAACTCCTCGATGTCGAACCCGCCGCGCTGAGCGGTCTGGAACGGCTGGGCGCGGATAAGGTCGAGGCACTGCGCAAGCGCATGTCCGATACGCTGTTCGATTCGCTGGCAACGGTTTTCGCCCGGGTCAGCAAGCTGGCTCCGCTGGTGCCGGACGCGGTCGCCGCGACGGTGGCGGTCAAGGCGATTCCGCCGGAGGTGGCGGGCCGCGGCGGTGGCGCGATCGGAATGGATCATCAGCACCGGGCGGCCGGGTTGATGGGCAGGATGCCACCGGGCTACCTGGCCGATGCCGCACCCTATGTCGACCCGCGCGTAATCCCCTTCTTCGCACCGAAATTGCCTTTCGCGCTGCTGATTCCGGCCGCCGACGAACTGCTGCGCCGCCGGGACTACCTCACCGCCGCGCGGTTCGTCGAACATGCCACCGATGATTTGATCCGGGCGTTCGAAAACCATGTCCAGGACGATGAGGCCATCGTGTTCACCGGGGCCATGGTGTCGCGCACGGAGGTCCTGAACAGCATTCTGCGGACGGTGTCACCCGAGCGGCGGGCGCGAGTTGTCGCACTGGGCGCGTCCGGGAAGCCCGACGTCCTGGTCGCGGCGCTGTCGCTGCTCGCCCGGGTGGATGACGAGTTCGCCGGTCCGATGAGCAGGATGTTGTTCGAAACCCAAGACGCCGAGGGTGTTTCGCGTATCTGCGGTCTCGCTGTCAACGCCGGGGCCATCGCGGAACTGCTCGATGTCGTCGGATATCTGTCCGATGAGACCGCGCGGGTGCTGGCGGGCGCGCCGGACCTGCCGAGCACCGCGACCCTGGAACAGGCCGCCACCACTGAGCGCCGAGCCGCCTCGGTCCAGCGGCTGATCGCGTTCGCGGATCGGCCGCGCACCGGGCAATTGCACAATTGACAGCCGCTCCGCGAGCGCCGAGCATCGCGGCCAAGCGCTGTACCGACAGCAGGATTCGAGGAGATGCCCATGGTCAAGCGGGTTCCGAAGGGCCGGGTGGCCCGGGGTCGCAAACTCGGCATGCTCGCGGCCGGGCAGGCCGCGCGCGGCGCGACCGCCCGGCTGTCCATGATCGGCCGTTCGGAACACGCCCGTGAGGTGCTCTCGCGTCGTTCGACCCTGGACAGTGCCGAACAGCTCGTCGACGTGCTCGGCAATATGAAGGGCGCGGCCATGAAACTCGGCCAGATGCTCGCGGTGATCGATCTGGATCTGGTGCCCGAATCGCATCGGGAGCGGTTCCGCGCCAAGCTGGCGCTGCTGTGCGATCAGGCCCAGGTGATGCCGTTCTCGACTATGCGCGGCGTGCTCGAGGACGAATACGGCTCGCTCGGCAGGGTTTTCCGGGATTTCGACGAGGATCCGATCGCGTCGGCGTCGATCGGCCAGGTGTACCGGGCGGTGCTGCGCGACGGTCGCGAAGTCGCGATCAAGGTGCAGTATCCGGGGGTGGAGAAGGCGGTCCGGTCCGATCTGCGCAATCTCGCGCTGTTCGTGAAGCTTTGGAAGTCCATGTGGCCGGCGCTGTCCAGTAGCGCGTTGATCGACGAGATCACCCGCAACCTGGAGGCCGAACTCGACTACGGCCGTGAGGCGCGCACACAGCGTCTGGTGGCCGAGCACTATCGCGGGCACCCGTACATCGTGGTGCCGGACAGTGTGCTCGAACACTGCTCGGATCGGATTCTGGTCACCGAGTACCTGACCTCGAAACCGTTCGGGCACATGCAAACTCTGCCTGACGCCGACCGCGACCATATCGGCGAGGTGATCTATCGCTTCTATATCGGATCGCTGTTCGAGCGCGGTGAGTTCTGCGGAGATCCGCATCCCGGCAATGTGCTGCTGGCGTCCGATGGACGGGTCGGATTCATCGATTTCGGTCTCTACAACCGCATGGGTCCCGCCGATATCGAATTCGAGCGACAGGTGGCGCGGGCGGCGGTGGAGCATCGCGCCGATGATCTCTACGCGCTGCTGCTGGCGCGCGGCATCGTCGATCCGGCGGCCGGGGTTGATCCGGTGCAGTGCCTCGAATACATCTGGGCCGCATCGGAATGGAATCTGGCCGATCAGGAGCTCACCGTCACCCCCGATCTGGCCACCGGGGCGCTGCTGGCCGCGGTGGATCCGCGCCTGGCCGAGTTCAGCGGTATGCGGCATCAGATGCTGCCGCCCGAGCATGTGTTCTCGCGGCGCGCGGACTTCCTGACCTTCGGACTTCTCGGGCAGTTGGTGGCGACCCGGAATTGGCATCGCATCGCCCGGGAGTGGGTCTACGGCGATGAACCGGTCACCGAGATCGGCCGCACGCTGGCGCGGCGGGCGAGCGCCGGAAAGGGCGTGTGAACACAGCGACCGGCGTGGCGTTGGCCAATTGCACAAATCCGGATAATGTCAGTACCTGGAATGCGCGGTATTCCCGCCCGCCCATGACTGACAACGGAGGAAGTGTGGCCGCTCGAAAGGTGCTGACCCGGGCCGAAAGCCAGGCACTGACGCGGGAAGAGCTGATCGAGGCCGCGGAACGCCTGTTCTACGCCGACGGCTACCACGCCACCTCCCTGGCCGCGATCGCCGCCGAGGCCGGTCGCACCATCGGTGCGGTCTACAGCAATTTCGACAGCAAGGAGGCGCTCTGCCTCGAAGTGCTGCGCAGCTGGGCGACGGCGCGAATGTCGCGGCTGGCCAATTCGATCGCCGCCACCGACGGATCGCTGGAACAGCGGCTGGATGCCATCGCCACCTGGTGGGACCGGGAATTGGTCAACGATAACGCGCCCCTGATCCTGGCCGCCGAATACGGCATCAGCGTGCTGCGCGATCCGGCACAGCAGGCCCGCGCCGTCGAAGCGTGTGAGCGACTGGTGGATTCGGGCCGGGTGCTGATCCTGGACCATCTGCCCGAGAGCGCGGCCGAAGCCGGGCAACTGCTGGAGGACGGGGTGCACGGTGTGCTCGCCGCGGGCATCGGCTTGGCGGCGGGCGGCGTGACCGGGCTGACCCCGCCCGGCCGATCCAGCAGCATCCTCACCGCGACAATCGAATTCTGGTTGCAGCGGCTGGGCGCGGCGGTGGGCGGTGCGTCCGCCGGGTGATACCGCGCAACGTGAATGCGGCCAGCGCCAGCATCCAGAGACTCCACAGCACATAGCCGAGGAAATTGAGCTGCTGTGCGCCCGGGATATGCCACGGTGCGGCGATACCGGTCAGGATGAGGGCCGCTGCGGCGATGCCCGAATAGATGAACCAGCGCGGGAAACCGTTGCGCGACAGCGCCGTTGCCACGAGCAGGGTCCATGCGGCGGTCAACGCGTAGCCGCCGGTCTCGCCCAGCGCCGAGCCGAGTATCAGATTCGCCAGCTCGAATTGATGTGTCGCGGAAGCGTTCTCGGCCGCGTGTGTGGCGCGGTCGGCCAGGGTCGGCACCAGCAGTGGCCAGCGCAGCAGGCCGATCAGCTGAACCAGGCCCGCCGCGATTCCGGCGCGCACCGCCCAGCGCATGCGCGGGGAGTCGTCGAGACGGCCGATCATGATCGCGATGGGGATGAACAGCGCCGCACCGAACGCCAGCAGCGAGAACCAGGACACCACGGCGGTCTCGTGCGCCCGGAACAGTGCCAGGACATCCTCGCTCGGACGGGACAGCACCTTCGGATAGTCGAACACCGCGCCCAAGCCGATGAATCCGGCGTTCATGCTCAGCACGGCCGCCACGATCGGGATCGCTATCCGAGCCGGAGACGTCGACGTGGTCATCGCCGCGGCTCCATTCCCCGCTGGGCGGTGTCGCCACGGAAAGCGTCGACGGTCCGGCGCATGCTCTCCTCGAGCGGGGTCCCTTCGAGATCGAAATGCTTTGTCGCGGAGGCGGAATCCATGATGAACGGGCGGTCGAACTGATAGCGCAGCTCCCGCATCTCACGGGCGGCCGGAACGAACAGGCCCGCCGACCAGAGCAGCGCCGCGGGCATCCGCATCACCCTGGCCGGTGCCACGCCCGCGACCGCCGCGAGCAGATCGGCGAGAGCGCGCACCGACACCGGGGGAGCGGACGGCACATGCCACGCCCTGCCCCAGGCGGTCCCCGGATGCTCGGGGCCGGAACCGTGGCGGGTGAGCAGGCGAACCCGCGCACCGCCGGTCGCGAGTTGGAGTGCGGTGGCGGTGCCGACGGGGCCCGCTCCGATCACGATGTGCAGGGGCATGAGGTGCTCGATCCGTTCGGGGAAGACTGTTCCGAGAACACTGTTCTCGGGATGGCTCAACGGTAAGCGAGCACGGCGTTCGGAGTCAAGAACAGTGTTCTCTCAACCATCTACCGTTCTCGAACTCGTCGACTGTTCTCTATACTGCGGAGATGTCCGCCGCATCCCTGCGCGCCCGCGTGCGCACCGAAATGATCGAGGAAATCAAGGTCGCCGCGCGCAAACGGCTGGCCACGGATGGCGCGGGGCTCTCGCTGCGCGGGGTCGCCCGCGATATGGGCATCGTCGCCTCGGCGCTGTACCGGTATTTCCCGAGTCGCGACGACCTGCTCACCGCGCTCATCCTGGAGAGCTACGAATCGCTCGGTGCGGCGGCCACGGCCGCGTGTGCGGCGGTGCCCGCCGATGATCATCGGGCTCGGTGGCTCGCCGTGTGCGCGGCGGTCCGGGAGTGGGCCACCGCCAACCCGGCCGAATACGGCCTGCTCTACGGCAGTCCCATCCCGGGCTATGACGCCCCGCGCGACACCATCGTGCCCGCCGCCACCGTGGTCCTGCTGCTCGCGGAGATCGCGGCCGCCGCGGAGGGCGCGGGCCGGTTGTCACCGCCGGTGTTCGCGACCGGCCTGCCCGATACCGTGCGCGGTGATCTCCGCATCCTCATCGACGAGCAGGGTTCGGGACTGTCCGAGGAGGTGCTCGATCGCGTATTCCTCGGCTGGACACAGCTTTTCGGCCTCGTCACCTTCGAGATCTTCGGGCGGCTCGGCGGCACGATCAATGCCGTCGGGGACTATTTCGACCATCAGATGAACCTCATGGCCGACCTGATCGGACTGCCCGGTTGATCGGTGGCCGTCGATCGCGGCCGCCACGACCGATGAATTTCGTTCCGCCGTTCCGTCGCAAGTGGTGAGCACGTCCATTCCTTACGGAGGAGAACCATGACCGCTGTACCCGCCCCCGAACTCGTCACCCTCGATCCCGCCGTCACGGCGGCCGTCCGCGCGACCGTGCCCATGGCGGGCCTGCGCGATTTCTACGATGCCTCGTTCGGTGCGCTGGCCAAGACCGTCGCCGCACAGCAGGTCGGGATCGCCGGTCCCGCATTCGGCCTCTATCGCGGGCCGGTCGCGGATCCGATCGATGTGGAGGTGGGATTCGCGGTCGACGGCGCGGTGGAGCCCGATGGCGCGGTCTTCGCGGGTGCGCTGCCCGGCGGCCGGGTCGCGCGGCTCGTGCACCTGGGTGGCTTCGACGGGCTGGGCGCTTCGTGGGCCCGGCTCGTGGCGTGGGTCGAGAGTCAGGGACTGACCGGCGCGGATCAGCGCTGGGAGGTGTACGTGACCGAGCCGTCGCCGGAGATGGATCCGAATGATCTTCGTACGGAACTGAATTGGCCGATTGCCGAGTGAGGTTGTCATCGCGACCCGCAGGTATCGGCGCGAACCCTTGACTTTCCTACCGGGAAAGTGAGACTCTACTTTCCTGATAGGAAAGTAGGGAATCGTCATGGAGAACGTTGCTCCGGATCAGGCTCGCGCCGCTCTCGAGGCGGCCGAGCGAGCGCGGCGTCAGGTAGCCGATGAGGTCGGATTGCCGCGCGCGTACTGGTGGGGAATGGCGGCCGGCTGGATCGTGCTGGGCGTGATCGGCGATCTCGGGCCGGAATGGCTGGTATCGGTCGCCACGCTCGTCTTCGGCGCGGGGCACGCGTTCGTGGCCTCGCGACTGCTGGACGGGCGGCGGCGCACCGGCGGCGTGCGGGTGTCGGCGGATGTGGCCGGGCGGCGCACGCCCCTCGTGGTGATCGTCATGCTGTTCGGATTCGTCTGCGTGACAATCGGTTCGGCGTTCGCGCTCAATGCCGACGGCGCGCGGCATCCGGGCATCTGGGCGGCGGTGATCGTCGCGGCGATCATCGGATTCGGCGGGCCGGAGCTGTTGCGGGTGCTGCGTCGCTGGGCGCGCGCATGACCGAGGCGCGGTTCGACGAATTGATTCACCCCAGCACCCGGCTCTCGCTGGTCGCGACCCTCGCCGCGGCCGACTGGGCGGAATTCGCCTTCCTCAAGGATCGTCTGGGGCTCTCGGATTCGGCCCTGTCCAAACAGCTCGCGACGCTCGAGGAAGCGGGCTACATCGGTACCGAGCGCCGCCTGGACGGCAGTCGCCGCAAGGTGCGCGCCCGGTTGACCGATGCGGGGCGGGAAGCCTTCCTCGGCCACATCGCCGCACTGCGGGAGATCGTGGCCGGGGTGGCTCCGGATGAATCAGCGCAGTTCGCCGTAGGCGGTGAGGATGCGGTGGATCGACGAGGTGACCGGTAGTTCGCCATCGAGCGGAATCCAGCGGTAGCCGCCGTAGTTGGTGAGCCGGATCGGGGCCACATTCGCCACTTCGACCGCGAAATGTTCGCGGCGGACCGGCTTTCCGGCATTGTCCAGATAGTCGAAACTGCCGACGTGCGCGGTGATGTCGGTGACCGTGAGTCCGGTCTCCTCGAGTACCGCCCGCGCCACCGCGGCGGCTAGTGCTTCACCGGGGCGCACCGTTGTGCCCGGTAGGTTCAGCGGCCGGCGGCCCGCCACGTATTCCTCGCGCTCCAGCAACAGCACAGCGCCGTTGTTCTCCAGCACGACGCCGATGCGCAATGCGACCGCATCGGTCTCGGCTTTCGCCTGTAGTTCGGTCAGCACCGATCCGCCGATCGATTGCCGGGGAGAAACCTCGAAATCCCACACTTCGCACCCACATCCCGTACCGCCGGACTCCATCGACCGGCACAGTTTCTACGCTACCGCTGGAAAACCACTGGAAGCCAAGCCGATCCGGACTTTCGGCGCATCTCCGCAGTACGGGCGGGTGCGCCGAAAAGTTTAATGCGTCCGGTACCGGCTGTCACAGTGTCCCGAAGCCTAGTTCACGCCGCTGACAGGAATGCACCGGTTCCGATTTCAGGTCAGCGCCGCGGCCAGACTGTCGGTGGCCTGTATCAGCCACTCCGGATCGCCGTGCCGCCGCCCCCACAGCGCCTCGCGGACGGCACCGGCCTGGGTCCAGCGCCGGGCCCGATCGATATCGATCTCGGCTGCCGCGCAATAGATATCGAGCAGCCGGAGCACGCCCGCCCGCAAATCCGGTGCGCGCAGCAGGGACTCGAAGCGCGGGCTGCGAATGACATTGAGCGCGTCCTGCGCCGGATCGCCGATATGGCCCTTGGGGTCGATCGCGAGCCACGGCTCCCGCTCCGAGGCCAGAATGTTCCCGTCGTGCAGGTCGCCGTGCACGAGCAGGCCGGGCTGATCCGGGCCGAGTTCGCGTAGGGTGGCGAGGGCGGCATCGAGGACGGTGCTCGGGATGGGGTGATCGAATTCCGCTGCGGTGGAGAGCATCTCGTCCTCCCAGCGACCCACCTGATCCGAGAGCCGCGGTAGCGGGAAGGGCGGCTCGACCGCGAGTCGACGCGAGAGCCGCCCCTGGATCCGCACGGCTCGCTCAGGATCGCGCACCGTGGCGAGGGTGCGAAACTCCGCGCGTTCCAACAGCATCGCGAACCGCTCGTCATCGCGTTCGAAGAGCCGCAGCGCTCCGCGCCCGTCCCATGCGGTGTAGGCGTCCGGCTCATGCGCGTTGCCCGGATGTGGGAAGGAGACCTTGATCACCGCGGCGGTCGCTCCGCGATGGCGCACCGGCACCACCACCCCGACCATGCCGTGCAATACCGGACCGTCCGGGGCGCAGTGCCAGCGCCACATCAGCTCATCCACCATCCGGGGCAGGGTCGCGATCCACGCCCGCCCGGCCTCGCCCTCCCGCGCGATCGTGCTGTGCGCGAATCCCTCCGGAATTTCGATCATGAGGCGGCGGGGTTGCAGTTGCACAATGCGGGCTCGGGAACGCTAGGCATTTCCCAATAGTAGGGAAAAACCCAGCGTGGAACCGTTGTGCATATGACGACGCAATGGTGCGCGGTCCCCTCGGCGCGAGGGGGCAGGGGGCGGTTCACCGCCCGGGACGGTTGGATTCTGGTGGCGGTCACGCTGGTGGTCACCGTGGTGCTGGCGGTGCTGCCGTCCGGCCGCGCGCAGGCCGCCCCGATTCTCGGGCCCGCACTGCCCGCGCCCGCCGGATTCGGTTTGCCCGCCGGGTACGTGCCGAGCCCGAGTCCGTATCAGACCGGGTATGACATCGCGCAGAACGTCCGGATGAGTGATGGCGTCGAATTGCACGCCTCGATCCGCTATCCGCTGGATCCGGTGACGCAGCAGCCCGCGAAAGGCCCGTTCCCCGTTGTGCTTTCGGTGACACCGTACGGCGCGTACAACGGGCTGCTGGTGTCCGCGATCGGCGGGGTGTTCGAGGAGTACAACCTGCCGGTGCCGGGTGATCTGGGTGGGGTGATCAATTCGGTATCGCAGGAGGTGAGCGCACCGGTCGATCTGGTCAATCGCGGATACATCAATGTCATCGCCGATGTGCGCGGTACCGGGGCGTCGAATGGCCAGTGGTCGCCGATCAGCGATCGCAATGCCCAGGACATCAAGGAATTGGTGGACTGGAGTTCACGGCTGCCGAATTCCAGCGGCAAGGTCGGCATGTTCGGCTATTCGTTCCCGGGCGTGGAGGCCATGCACGCGGCCACCACGATCGGTGAGAATTCGCCGCTGAAGGCGATTTTCGCGATGAACACCGATTACGACCTGCTCCAGGATGTGCTCGGGGACGGGCAGTGGGCGCCGCTGATCTCGCTGTTCGTGGTGATCTGGCCGGGTCTGTGGTTGCAGTACGCGAATCTGTGGGAGGCGGCGCTGGTGGAACCGCAGCGCGCCCTGGGCATTGTCATCGATCGGCTGCGGGGTCTGATCGGCGACAATGGCCAGGGTGTGCTCGGAATCGCCGCGAATCTGCTGACCTCGGGGTTGAACGCCGATAATCCGATTGTCGGGCCGCGGCTGCTGTCGAACGATATCGCGAATATCGTGCACAACGATGTCGCGGTGTACGCCGTCGGCGGTGACGCCGATATATTCCAGGGCGCGACGTTCAAACTCTATTCGGCATTGCAGAACGCGGCGGCGGGCCGCGATCCGTACGGTCCGATGCCCGCGAACGCGAAACCCGATCCGCGCTACCAGATCCTGCAGGGTCCGTGGCCGCATGTCACCACCGGTTTCGCGCCGACCGGACGCATCCGCACCGAGGAGCACACCGCGGCCTGGTTCGATCACTGGCTCAAGGACATCGACAATGGCGTCGATCGAAACAGCGTCCCGCTCAATGTGATCGACGCGAACGGCAACGCGCTCAGCACGAGCGTGTATCCCTTCACCGAAACCACGCCGACCAGCTACTACCTGGACGGCAACCGGCTGTCGAGCAGTCCGCCGAGCGGTGATCAGACGCCGGATCGCTGGGACTACTCACTGATCAACAATCCGTGCAGCCGGGAGTTCAGCAAGGCCACCGGCGGCATCCTGGACTTCGTGCTCAACCTGCTGTCCCTGGGCAATCTGCACGACCCGTGCGCACAGACCGAAGTCGGCCCGCAGAACGGATTGACCTACAGCACAGCGCCATTCGATCAGGCCATGACCCTGGCGGGTCCGATCACCGCCAACCTGTTCGCCAGCTCGACCGCCACCGACGCCGCCTTCGACGTCGCCGTCGAGGACGTCGCCCCCGACGGCAGTGTCCGCCAGCTCACCGAGGGTGCGCTCACCGCCACCCGCCGCGCGGTCGACGAGGACCGTTCCTGGCGCACCGCCGACGGCACCCTCTACGCCGTCGTGCACCAGAACACCTCCACCTCGGTCCAGCCGCTGGTCCCGGGTGAGGTGACCGAATTCCAAGTCCGAGTCTTCCCCACGGTCCAGAAGCTGGACGCGGGCCACAGCCTGCGAATCCGCATCTCCAGCAGTAACTTCCCGGCCACCATGCCGCACCCGCTGGATATCCCGGGCCTGCTCGGCTCGACGGTCAATATCGAACACTCCGCCCGTTTCCCCTCGAAAATCGTTCTCCCGCTTGGACCGGCAAGCGCGACCGCCTGGCGGTAGCGAACCCTGCGAGTGCTGACACACTGTCCAGGTGATCAGCACCCGCAGGGAACGCGCCCTGGCGTCGCTGCGCGGACTGGCCGTGGGCGACGCCTTCGGCGCATGTTTCGACGACCCGATCAACCACCCCGCGCTGCGCTCGCGCGCACTGCTGCCCGGCCCGTGGCTCTGGACCGATGACACCGAGATGGCATGCTCGATCTTCGCCATCCTGGACGCGCACGACCGGATCGACCAGGACGCGCTGGCGAAATCCTTCGCCGAGCACTACGACATCTATCGCCGTTACGGTCCCGGCACCAGCCGAATTCTGCGCCGGATCCGCCAGAAGGGTGAGCCCTGGCGGGAACTCGCGCCGTTGGCGCGGGGCGGGAGCGGTTCCTGGGGTAATGGCGCTGCCATGCGTATCGCACCGTTGGGGGCCTATTTCGCCGATGATCCGGATCGGGTCGTCGCCGAGGCCGCCGCCTCCGCGGAAGTCACCCATACCCATCCTGATGCGGTATCCGGCGCGATCGCCGTGGCCATTGCCGCAGCCATTGTGGCAGCCCGGCCGGAGGTGCGAGGCGATGAACTCCTCGCGGCGGTGGCCGCTCGCACACCTTCGGGCCCCGTTCGCGAGGGTATTCAGCACGCCCGGGCCCTGCGCGATTCCGCAACGGCCGCAGCGGAATTGGGGGTCGGCCACAAGACCTCGGCTCTCGATACCGTTCCGTTCTGCCTCTGGGTGGTCGCCCGTCACAGCGATTCCTTCGAACAAGCCTGCTGGACGGCTGCGGGGGCGGGTGGTGATATCGACACCACCTGCGCGATTATCGGCGGGGTTCTGGCTGCCCGATCGGAGTCGAGTAGTCCTCCACCGCACTGGCTTTCGCGCTGTGAGCCGTTGCCGGGGTGGGCGGGGGCAGGAATAGGCTCAGGGCCACCGCGGGCAGGGGAATGAAACACAGGGCGGTGAGGACGGATTCGGGGCCGTGGCGGTCGGCCAGTGCGCCCAGGAGGGGGACGAAGAGGCCGCCCGCGCTGACGGCCAGGCCGAGGGTGACGCCGGAGGCGGTGCCGGGTTTGGTGGGGAGGTAGTCCTGGCCGAGTTTGACCAGGACCGCGAAGGGGATGTTGACCGTGATGCCGACCAGGATTGCGGGTAGCAGGGCCAGTTCTGGGCTGGGGGTGACGCGCAGCAGGGTGAAGGCGGGAATGGCGGCGGCGCTGCCGAATTGGATGGTTCGGAGCATGCTGACGCGGTCGGCGAGGCGGCCGCCGGTCAGGGTGCCCAGGACGCCACCGGTGAGGAATGCGGTCAGGGCCATACCGCCCAGGGTCTGACCCGAGCCCAGATGGTTGATCCAGTACAGGGCGATGAAGGTGTTCACGCCGAAGAATATGATCGAGCGGACCACCTCGACGGCGGTCAGCAGCAGGAACGGGGCCCAGCGGTCGCGGCCGTCGATAGTGTTCGCCGCGAACGTCTTTCGCTCCGGACGCTGCTGATATCGCCACAGCACGAAACCCATCAGGGCCGCGGGCGGGATGAACAGCGCGGTCGCACCTACTCCGAGTGAGACCAGTGCGGGTGTGGCCAGCGCCGGGGCCAGGAAGAATCCGATACTGCCGCCCGCGGCGAACAGGCTCATGGCGGTGGCGCTCGCACCCGCGTCCCGGCGCGCATCCCGCCCGGCGGCCGGATGGAATGCGGCGATTCCGAGTCCGGACAGCAGTAGGAGCAGCCACACCATCGGATAGCTCGGCGCGACACCCGAGAGCCCCGCGCCCAGTCCCGCGAGCGCGAGTCCGGCGGGTGCCATCCAGGTCAGCCGCCAGCGATCGGCGATCAGGCCCAGCAGCGGTTGCGGTAGAGCGCTTCCGAGCGTGGCCGCGAGCGCCAATCCGGACGCGGCGACATAGCTGTACTCCCGTTCCAGCACGAAGAACGGAATGCTCGCGGGCACCAGCCCCTGATAGAAGTCGTCCACCGCGTGTGCGATCACCCAGTGCCGCATGCGTTTCCATGCCGAGCGCACCGAATCCCGCTGCTCGACGCCGATTTCCGTACTCGTCACAACCGCCCCTTCCTCGATGGTCGAGGATCAGCGTAGGAATTCCGGTGGCTGTCGGGCTTCCGATAAAATGCCGGAGTATGTCGATAATCGGCCAATACGATCCCGAGGCCACCGCGGCGCAGTATCTGCGCGGCGGCGCGCGGATCGATCGGCATCGCCATCTCGATCACCAGATCGTCTATCCCAGTTCGGGCGCGGCCGAAGTGCACACCGATCGCGGTCGCTGGATCGCCCCCGCCGACCGGGCCGTATGGATTCCCGCGGGCTGCTGGCACGAACACCATTTCCACGGCCCCACCAGCTTCCACTGCGTCGGCTTCGCCCCCGACGGACCCGATCGCGGCACCCCCACCGTGATCACGGTGTCACCCCTGCTGCGCGAATTGATCATGACCTGCTCGGACCCCGAAGACCTGCCCGCCGACGAACTGGCCCGCCTCCGCCGAGTCCTGCTCGATCGCATCCGCCGCAGCCCCGACCAGCATTTACAGCTCCCCGCCGCCCGTGACGAACGCCTTCGCGCTGCCTGCGCACTGGTCGAGGAGGACCTCTCGACCCCGTGGTCGCTGCCCGACCTCGCCCGCCGGGTCGGCGCGGGCGAGCGCACCTTGGCCCGCCTCTTCCGCACCGAATTCGCCCTGACCTATCCGCAGTGGCGAACTCGCCTGCGGCTGCACCACGCGGTACAACTGCTCGCCGATGACATCCCCGTCTCCACGGTCGCTCATCGCTGTGGCTGGTCCACCCCCAGCGCCTTCATCGACGTCTACCGCCAAGCCCTCGGCCATACCCCGGGATCCCGCGTGCGCAGGCCGTGATCCGGTCACCGGCCACGTGGTCTATGTTGCGCCGGTAGCTATTTCGATATTTCGGGGGAGTGATGGCGGACATCGCCGAGCAGTGGGATTCGATACGCGAGGTTGTCACCCGCGGACGGAAGACGACCGGGCATTTCGCGATCGCTTCGGTGGACGATGACGGGATGCCGAATGTGACGCCGGTCGGAACGGTGTTTTTGCGGGATGACCGCAGCGGGTTCTACTTCGACCAGTACACGAACGCGTTGGCGCGCAACGTGGATGCCGGTTCGCGAGTGTGCCTGCTGGCGGTGGACAGCGGTTCGCTGTTCTGGTTCCGGTCGCTGCTGACGGGCCGGTTCCGGACACCGCCCGGGGTGCGGCTGTACGGCACGGTGGGCCCCAAGCGATTGGCGAATGCGGCTGAGCTCGAACAGGTTCGGCGGCGGGTGCGGCCGATGCTCGCACTCAGGGGCGGGCGTTTGCTGTGGTCGGATTTCGCCTATGTCCGCGATATCGAATTCACGAGTTTCCGATGGGTGCGGTATCCGGTGATGATGGGGGAGTGAGCGCGAACCCGGCAGGAGTGCTCGACGGAATGGCCTAACGGGCCGACACTGGGGCGCATGGATGATCTCGTGGTGGAGCGGGTGGGCCGGGGGCCGGCGGTAATGCTGGTGCACGGCGGTGCGGGGCCGAGGACCACGTGGGCGGGCATGGCGGCGTTGGCGGAGCGCTGGACGGTGCTGTCGGTATATCGGCGGGGGTTCGAGCCCAGTCCGCCGGTGTGCGAGCGGCATGATTTCGAGGTCGATGCCGCGGATCTCGCGGCGCTGTTCCGGGCGCATCGCCCGCATGTGGTGGCGCATTCGTATGGGACGCTCGGGACGCTGTTGGCGGCGGCCCGTGATCCCGCGAGTGTGCGGTCGCTGACGATTATCGAACCGCCGCTGTATTTCGTCGCGCCCGATGATCCCGATGTGGTCCGGCTGCGCGGTATCGGTGACGCCGTGCTCACCGATGGTCTTGCCGCCGAACCGGATTCGCTGCGCGAGTTCCTCACGCTCGCGGGTTCCCCGGGGATCGGTCCCGGACCACTGCCCGAGCCGGTGCGGGCGGCCGTGCGGCGCGCGCAGTACGCGCGGCTGCCCGGTGAGATTCGGATCGATCTGGAGGCATTGCGCGCCGGCGGCATTCCCGCGCTGGTGGTCTCGGGTGCGCATACGGCCGGGCTGGAGCGAATCTGTGACGGGCTCGCCGCGGCCCTGGGTGCGGAGCGGTTGATCGCACCGGGTGCGGGGCATTTCGTCGCGGCGGCGCCGGGTTTCACCGAGCGGCTGGAACGGTTCCTCATCGCCGTTCCGGATACGCCGCGATAGCTGAATCAGGCTGGTGCCGCACCGTTTTCGCTCGCCGCGTCGATCGTCCGCCGCCGGTCGGCGAGACTGCGCGCCAGGGTCGCCTGTAGTCCGCCGATCGTGTACGTGGTGATCCAATCCACGAGCTCGGGTCCGGTGATCTCGACCCGATGCGCGACCCGGCTGGCCTCGATCGCCGAACCCCACATGAGCGCGGCGAGCACCGGTCCGAGCGGGCCCGGATCGCGGTTATTGCGGCGCAGGGTGTCCTCCACGACGGAGGCGATGGCGTCGATGAGGGTATCCAGCAGGCCGTGCCCGAGTTGGGGATCCGGTCCGTCGCCGTTCATGACCGCGCCGACCACCGCCGCACCGTGCGGATGCTCCTCGCCGTAGCGCAATCCCGCGCCGAGCGCGGCCTGGACCATATCGGAAAGCTCACGGCCGGGCAGGGTTTCGTACACCGGCAGCAGCGTGGCCTGCATGACCTCGGCCTCGCGCCGGAAGAGCCGCCGGAACAGCTCCGGTTTCGAGCCGAAATGCGCGTAGAGCGTGGGCTTGGTCGAATTCGCCCGGCGCGCTATGGCATCCATGCTCGCGGCGCGATAGCCGTGCTCGGCGAACACCGCGCAGGCGGCGTCGAGTAGTTCGTCATCGGTGGGGCGGCGCTGTGTGGGTGGCATCGGCCTCAGCGTATCGCCTGGTGAGAATGCTTTACTTTGAAGTAAAGCTGTGTCAGGGTTGTCCGCGTCACACCGGAGGTAACGGTGTGACGCACAACAACTTTGGAAGTTCTGGTGGTACGACGTGGCTGCTCCGCACTGGCGAATCCTGATCGGCGCTGTATCCATCGCGGTGGTCGCGGCATTCGCACCGCCCACGCACGCCGATGATCCCGGCGGAGTGAGCGCACCGGGCTGGGCGGCGGATTCCCAGCAGCTCACCTATCCCGGAATGACCGTCGACCACGATGTTCCGGTCACCATGAGCGACGGAATCGTGTTGAAGGCCAATGTGTATCGGCCCGCGGACGATCAGGGCCGCGCGATCGAGACACCGTTCCCCACCATCGTCACCATGACCCCGTACACCAAATTGATGAGCGATCTGAGCGCCGAATCCAAGGGCGCGATGGCCGGTCAGATGGGCATCACGCCGGAGCTGGTGCGCAGCGGCTATGTCGAGGTGGTCGCCGATGTGCGCGGCACCGGATTCTCCGAGGGCGTATGGGACGTGCTCGGCCCGCGCGAACAGGCCGACACCCTCGAGGTCATCGATTGGGCTGCGCGCCAGCCCTTCTCGGACGGGCGAATCGGCATGACCGGAGCGTCCTACCTCGGCATCACCGCGGTGCAGGCGGCCGCGCATCGCCCGCCCGCGCTCAAAGCGATCCTGCCGATCATTCCGGGCTCGGATCTGTTCCGCGATATCGTCGGCACCGGCGGCGCGATCGGCATCGGATTCATGCCCATGTGGCTGAGCATTGTCAACGGCACCAAATGGCTGCCCGATCTACAGGCGTTGCTACAGGGGCGATTCGACGCGAAGTGGCTGTCGGATCGACTGTCGGATCCGGCGACCATGCTGCCGCAACTCTTCGACGCGCTGACCGTCTCGGATCTGTCCAGTCTGCCTCCGGCCACGGTCGATCTCGCGGGGTACAGCCAGTGGTATCGCGAACGGCAATCCGATCCGACGCAGATCACCGTGCCCACCTTCGTGATCGGCGGCTGGCACGATATCTTCGCCTACAGCGAGCCCCGCATCTACAACGCGATTCCCTTGCCGCCGGGTCAGAAGCAGCTCGTCATGGGCAATGGCTATCACGTCACCGCCACCGCCGATTTCGGCACACCGGCCGGACCCCCGGCGGTCCCCGCTTTGCAGCGCGCGTGGTTCGACAAATGGCTCAAGGGAATCGACAACGGCATCGACGGCTACGGCCCTGTCACGCTCTTCCAGCAGGGCGGCGGCTGGACGACCGCCGACACGTTCCCGCGCGGGGGAGTGAACTACGAACGCCGTTATCTCACCGCCGATTCCAGCGGAACCGCACCGCACGCACTCGCGGACGGCAGCCTGAGCAGCGCACCTCCGAACGCCGCCGCACAGCTGACGGTCGCGCCCGGTGTGCGCGGTCTGTGCTCACGGCAAGCCTCCGAGGGCACCGCGGGCCTGGCCCTGATCCTGGGTTCGGGGTGTGAATGGGATTCGCGTTTCGCCGAAGCCGAGGCGCTCACCTTCACCACCCCCGCCGCCGAATCGCCGACCGCGCTATCCGGGCAGATGAACCTGCACCTGAACACGCTCCTGGACGCCACCGACGGTTTCTGGGACGTCTCGGTCAACGATGTCGCTCCCGACGGCACCTCGACGGTCATCTCCAGCGGTCAGCTCACCGCCGCCCTGCGCGCGGTGGACCCGCAACGCAGCTCCCGCAGCGCGAACGGGGACTATATCGAGGCGTACCACCCGCTGGACGTCACCGCCCGCGATCCGCAAACCCCCGGCGTGCCAACCACTCTCGATATCGGCCTGCTCGCCACCGACGCCGTCATCCAGCCGGGTCATCGGCTGCGCATCGATATCTATGCCGCGAGCATCCCGCGCGCCCTGCCGATCGGGGTAACGGCTCGCGACAGCGGTTACCGCCCCCAGCACATCCTGTTGGACCCGGCCGACCCCAGTTTCGTCAATCTCCCGATCCAGGGTCGCCCCGGCCTGTGAACCCTATTCGATTCCGAGGGTGACCTCGGTCGACTTGATCAGCACCTTCACCGCGGTGCCGTCGGCCAGACCGAGATCATCCACGGCATCGCGGGTGATCGATGAGGTGATCTCATCCCCGCCATTGAGTCGAATGCGCACAACGGCCATCGCCTCACCGCGGGTAATCGAAATGACAGTGCCATCGAGCTGATTTCGGGTACTCAGTCGCATGCGCCGGAGTGTACGGAGCACCCGCTGTTCGCTGTGGGAGGTGCGATCCGATTCCAGGCCGCCCGGCCCGGCGCGCCGGGTACAGGTGCGCGAAGTCGGCGCGGAATGCGAATACCCGGAGCATCGAAGTTCCCTGGAAATTCTCAGTTTCGAGAGAGAATAGCCAGGTCATCGGCGTGAACGGGCGATGATCGGACGAATGCGCCGATCCGCCCGCGCCGCGACATCGGCATTTGACCCAACCGGGTGCGGCGAACGCGCCGGATACCTGGAATAGTTGGTGCGGCAACGCACTGGACCAAAGCGAAAGCGGGGATGTTGGTGACTTCGACTGATGGTGTGAGCGGGGTAAGTACGGTGAAGGACGCGCCGCCGCCGAACACCCTCGAGCGCGATGTCCAGACCCTGGAAAAGGCGATCTACGAAGTCAAACGGGTGATCGTCGGTCAGGATCGGCTGGTCGAACGGCTGCTGGTAGGTGTGCTCGCGCGCGGTCACGTGCTGCTCGAGGGTGTGCCCGGTATCGCCAAGACCCTGGCCGTGGAGACCTTCGCAAAGGTGGTGGGCGGCAGCTTCTCCCGCGTGCAGTTCACCCCGGACCTGGTGCCCACCGACCTCGTCGGTACCCGCATCTACCGGCAGGGCCGCGAGGAGTTCGATACCGAACTCGGCCCGGTCGTGGCGAACTTCGTGCTCGCCGACGAGATCAACCGCGCGCCCGCCAAGGTGCAGTCGGCGCTGCTCGAGGTCATGGCCGAGCGGCACGTGTCCATCGGCGGCAAGACCTACCCGATGCCTAACCCGTTCCTGGTCATGGCGACTCAGAACCCCATCGAGAGCGAAGGCGTGTACCCGCTGCCCGAGGCGCAGCGCGACCGCTTCCTGTTCAAGGTGGTCGTGGATTACCCCTCCGTCGAGGAGGAGCGCGAGATCATCTACCGGATGGGCGTCACCCCGCCCGAGGCCAAGCCGGTGCTCGATCCGGACGAGCTGGTGCGCCTGCAGAAGGTCGCCGCCAATACCTTCGTGCACCACGCTCTGGTCGATTACGTGGTCCGGGTCATCGCCGCCACCCGTAAGCCCGCCGATTTCGGTATGCACGATGTGGCCGGGTGGATCTCCTACGGTGCTTCGCCGCGTGCCAGCCTGGGCATCATCGCCGCCGCGCGCGCCGTGGCGCTCATTCGCGGTCGCGATTACGTGGTCCCGCAAGATGTGGTCGAGGTGATCCCGGATGTGCTGCGGCACCGCCTGGTGCTCTCGTACGACGCACTGGCCGACGAGGTTTCGCCCGATGACGTGATCAAGCGCGTACTGCAGACCGTGGGCCTGCCGCAGGTCGCCCCGCAGGCCGTCGCCCCGGGTGGGCAGCCCGCGCCGATGCCCGCCGCGCCGCCGGTCATGGGTCCGCAGGGTGCGCCCGGGATCCCGCAGCCGCCGCAGGGTCAGCAGGGCATTCCGCAGCCGCCGCAGGGGATTCCGCAGGCCCCTAACGGTCAGGTGCCCGGGATTCCCGGCCAGCCCCAGCCCAAGTGAGGCGAGGCCCGGATTCGGTTGCGCCCGTGACGATCTCAAATCCCAGTGGTTCCTCACACGCCCCGCCCTCATTCCGGCAGGGTGAGCTGACAGACCCGCGTCTGGCGGCGGCGTTGAAGACCCTCGAACTCACCGTGCGCCGCCGCCTGGACGGCGTCCTGCACGGTGATCACCTCGGCCTCATCCCCGGCCCGGGTTCGGACGCCGGCGATGCGCGCATGTATCAGCCGGGTGATGATGTGCGCCAGATGGATTGGTCGGTCACCGCCCGCACCACGCACGCGCATGTGCGCCAGACCATCGCGGACCGCGAACTGGAGACCTGGCTGGTGGTGGACCTGTCCGCCAGTCTCGACTTCGGCACCGCGCTGTGCGAGAAGCGTGATCTGGCGGTGGCGGCCGCGGCCGCGGTCACCCATCTGACCAGTGGCGGCGGTAATCGGATCGGCGCGGTCATCGCCAATGGCGAACAGCTGATTCGCATTCCGGCCCGCAGCGGTCGCGTGCACGCGACGGCCATGCTGCGCAAGATCGCCACCACCCCGCACGCCCGCGACGGTGTGCGCGGCGATCTACAGGGCGCGATCGAATCGCTGCGCCGTCCGCAGCGCAAACGCGGTCTGGCCGTGGTCATCTCGGATTTCCTCGGCGATATCGATTGGCAGCGTTCGCTGCGCGCCATTTCCGGCCGCCACGATCTACTCGCGGTCGAGGTGCTCGATCCGCGCGATATCGAGCTGCCCGATCTCGGTGATGTGGTGCTGCACGATCCGGAGACCGGCCGCACTCGCGAATTCAGTGTGACCCCCACCCTGCGCGCCGATTACGCCAATGCCGCGCAGCGCCACCGCGAACAGGTGGAGCTGGCATTGCGCAGTTGTGGTGCGCCGGTGATGGAATTGCGTACCGACCGGGATTGGATCACCGATGTGGTCCGATTCGTGTCCACCCGGCGCCATACCTTCGGCGCCTCGAATGCCGGGCGGGTGCCACGACAGTGAGTCTTTCGAATTTCACCCACACCTGGTGGCTGGGTTTCCTCGCCGTGGTCGCGATCATGGCGCTTGTGTATGTGCTGGTGCAGCAGCGCAGGCGCAGACACGTCCTGCGTTTCTCCAATATGGAGATGCTGGAGAAGGTCGCGCCGAGCCGGCCGGGCTGGTTCCGGCATGTTCCGATCGCGCTGCTGCTGGTCGGATTGATGCTGCTCACCTTCGCCGCCGCCGGTCCGACCGCCGCCAAGAAGGTGGCGCGCAACCGGGCGACCGTGATTCTGGTGATCGACGTATCGCTGTCGATGGAGGCCACCGATGTGCCGCCGAGCCGAATTCAGGTGGCCAAGAAGGCGGCCAAGGAATTCGCGGACGGTCTGACCCCCGGTATCAATCTGGGCCTGGTCACCTTCGCCGGTACCGCGTCGGTGCAGATGTCGCCGACGACCAATCGGCAGGCGGTCAAGGCCGCCATCGACAATATGAAGCTGGCCGAGCGCACCGCCACCGGTGAAGGCATTCTCACCGCGCTGCAATCGATCGATACGCTCGCCTCGGTGCTCGGCGGCGCGGAAACCCCGCCGCCCGCGCGCATCGTGCTGATGTCCGACGGTAAGCAGACCGTCCCGGACGACAAGGACGTCGACAATCCCCGCCACGGCTTCACCGCCGCGCGTCTGGCGAAGGAGAAAGGCGTTCCGGTGTCGACCATTTCGTTCGGTACGACGTGGGGCACCGTCGAGATTCCGGATCAGGACGGCAAAGGCTCACAGCGGGTACGGGTTCCGGTTGATGACGATTCACTGCGCGAGATCGCCAAGTTGTCCGGCGGTGACTTCTACACCGCCTCCAGCCTGGAAGAATTGAACGCCGTCTACGACACTCTGGAACAGCAAATCGGGTACGAGATGACGATGGGTGATG
The DNA here is from genome assembly GCF_042269265.1 of Nocardia sp. NPDC056000. NCBI lineage: Bacteria > Bacillati > Actinomycetota > Actinomycetes > Mycobacteriales > Nocardiaceae > Nocardia > Nocardia sp. NPDC056000. The sequence goes on from NZ_JBHJXS010000003.1 coordinate 499,119, forward strand.
CGAGCAGGCCCTGGCTGATATTCGGTCTGCTGGTGACCGCCGCCGGTGTGGTGACCGCACTGCTCTATCGTCAGCGTCTGCCGTAAATCGGTACCGCGCGCCGAGTCCCGAACACGAACAGATAGGTTTCCCTCTATGTCGAACATCACATCCCGGTCGGTACTGGTGACCGGCGGCAACCGCGGAATCGGTCTCGCGGTGGCACAGCGTCTGCTCGCCGACGGTCACAAGGTCGCCGTCACGCATCGCGGTTCGGGTGTGCCCGAAGGTCTCTTCGGCGTGAAATGCGATGTCACCGATGCGGAGTCGGTGGATCGCGCGTTCGCCGAGGTCGAGGCGCACCAGGGTCCGGTCGAGGTCATCGTCGCCAATGCGGGCATCGTGGACAACACGCTCTTCATGCGGATGAGCGAGGACTCCTTCACCAAGGTCATCGACGCCAACCTCACCGGTGCGTGGCGAGTTGCCCAGCGCGCCAACCGCAATATGCTCAAGGGCCGCTGGGGCCGGGTCATCTTCCTGGGCTCGGTCGTCGGCCAGGTCGGCGCGCCCGGCCAGGTCAACTACGCCGCGGCCAAGGCCGGTCTGGTCGGTATGGCGCGCGCCATCACCCGTGAGGTCGGCAAGCGCAATATCACCGCGAACGTGGTCGCACCCGGCCTCATCGACACCGATATGACCCGTGAGGACATGACTCCCGAGATGCGGGAGAAGGCACTGGAATTCATCCCCGCCGGTCGCATCGGCCAGGCCGAGGATGTCGCCGCGGCGATCAGCTTCCTGGCCTCCGACGACGCGTCCTACATCTCCGGGGCCATCATCCCCGTCGACGGCGGAATGGGCATGGGCCACTGAGCCTTTCGGCTCAGCCGGACTCCGATCGCACAGGCCACCAGTACTTTCAACGAGGAGAACCAACTAACCCATGAGTGGATTGCTTGCAGGCAAGACCGTTCTGATCACGGGCATCATCACCGATTCGTCCATCGCTTTCCACGCGGCCGCGGTCGCGCAGGAGCAGGGCGCCAAGGTGATCATCACCGGTATTCCGGAGCGGCTGCGGCTGATCGACCGGATCGCCAAGCGCCTGCCGACGGAGGTTCCCCCGGCCATCGCGCTCGATGTCACCAATGAGGAGAACCTGGGCGAGTTGGCCGGGAAGCTGGCCGAGCTCGCGCCCGAGGGTGTGGACGGCGTCCTGCACTCCATCGCCTTCGCCCCGCGCACCCTGATGGGTCCCGAAGCCAAGCCGTTCCTGGAGGGTCCGGGCCCGGATGCCGCCAAGGCGTTCGAGATCTCGGCCTGGAGCTACGCCTCGCTGGCGCGCGCCGTGCTCCCCGCCATGAACGAGGGCGGCTCCATCGTGGGCATGGACTTCGATCCGCGCACCGCCATGCCGTACTACAACTGGATGGGTGTGGCCAAGGCCGCGCTGGAGTCGGTGAACCGGTACGTGGCGCGAGAGGTGGGCGAGGCCAAGCGGATTCGCTCCAACCTGGTCGCCGCGGGTCCGATCAAGACCCTCGCCGCCAAGGCCATCGCGGGCACCGCCACCGATGACGCCAAGCAGCTGAACATGCTGAACACCTACTGGGACGGCGCTTCCCCGATCGGCTGGGATGTCGACGACCCGACGGTGGTGGCCAAGTCCGTGGTGACCCTGCTGTCCGATTGGCTGCCGGGCACCACCGGATCGATCATCTATGTCGACGGCGGGGCCAGCCATAACACCTGGTTCCCGGCCGACGGTTTCAACAACTAGCTGAAGGAGATTACGGCGGTGGTAGTGCAGAATCCCGGCATCGATGCCGGGGAACCCGCTACTGATGAAGTGGACGCACTGCTGCTGCTGTCCTTCGGCGGCCCCGAGCGCCCCGAAGACGTGATGCCGTTCCTGGAGAACGTCACCCGGGGCCGGGGCGTACCGCCCGAACGCCTCGCCGAAGTCGCCGAACACTATCTGCACTTCGGCGGGGTCTCGCCGATCAATGCCTTGAATCTCGACATCATCAAGGCGGTCGAGGCCGAATTCGCTTCGCGCGGAATCGATGTGCCGGTGTACTTCGGCAATCGCAATTGGCATCCGATGGTGGAGGACACCGTCGAGGGGATGCGGGTGGACGGAATCCGTTCCGCCCTGGTGTTTCCCACCTCGGCGTGGGGTGGCTACTCCGGCTGCCTGCAGTATCACGAGGACATCGCCCGGGCGCGCGCCGATGTGCTGAACGCGCCCGAATTGGTGAAGCTGCGACAGTATTTCGATCATCCGCTGTTCATCGAATCGGTGGCGGACGGGATTCGCGCGGCCGTGGAATCGTTGCCCGCCGAGCGGCGTGCCGAGGCCCGGCTGGTCTTCACCGCGCATTCGATTCCGGTCTCTGCCGATATCGCCTCCGGTCCGCCGGGGGAGCAGGGGCTGTACAGCCGTCAGATCGCCGAGGCCGCTCGACTAGCCGCCACCGCAACGGGTTTCGGTGAGTACGACGTGGTCTGGCAGTCCCGGTCCGGACCGCCGCAGGTGCCGTGGCTGGAGCCCGATATCGTCGATCACCTGGATGCGCTTGCGGCACAAGAGGTGCGGGCGGTCGTGGTGTGCCCGATCGGGTTCGTCTCCGATCATCTCGAGGTCATCTGGGATCTCGACAATGAGGCGAAACAGCGTGCGGCCGAACTGGATATGGCGTTCGCGCGCGCCGGAACCGCGGGTGCGGATGCGCGTTTCGCCCGCATGGTGGTCGATCTCGTCGAGGAGCGGCTCACCGGTGCCGAACCGGTCAAGTTGAGCGATATGCCCAGCCTGGGCTGCACCCGCAATGGAATGCCCTGTCTCCCGGGCTGTTGCGAGTTGCCCGCGCGCCCGCAGCGATAGCGGCGCGTCCTGCGCGATCGGGGAATTTCTCCGCGCGCGGAATGCTTGGATGCAGGCATGACAAGTGCTGATTTGCTGGTCGACGCCTTCGGCCGGGTCAAGGAGAATGTGCACGGCGCGGTCGCGGGCTTGACCGATGCGCAGCTGTCCGAGCAGGTGGAGGCCGGTGCGAACTCCATCGCCTGGCTCATCTGGCATCTCACCCGGGTGCAGGACGACCATATCGCCGATGTGGCGGGCCTGGAGCAGGTCTGGACCGCGCAGGGGTGGGCCAAGCGATTCGATCTCGTCTTCGATGACGCCGCAACGGGTTACGGTCATGATTCCGCCGATGTAGCGCAATTGTCCGGTATCTCGGCGGATTTGCTGCTCGGGTACTACGACGCCGTGCACGATCAGACCATCGGCTATGTCTCGGGGCTGGTCGATGCCGATCTGCCGCGCATTGTCGACACCCGGTGGAATCCGCCGGTCACTTTGGGCGTGCGGCTCATCAGCGTCGTCGATGACGATATTCAGCACTCCGGCCAGGCCGCGTTTGTCCGCGGTGTCCTGTTGCGCCGGGGCTGAGACCCTCACCGCCCGCACGGGCCCGGTCAAATGTATTGTGTCGCAGGTGGACAGGGCTAATGGTGGTCGCGTAGAGCGTGACCGAGGTGTCGGTGCCGGTAACTCCCGTGGGACGGCGACCAAGAAGCGTGCGCTGGGCGCACCCGACTACTTCGTCTGGGCGCCGGTGCTCAGCCTGTTCCTGGCCGCCGGCATCTGCATGACCATCGGGCAGTCCATGTCGCTTGCGGTGATCCTGGTCGTGATCGCCGTGGTCATGGTGGTGCTCGATATGTGGATCAACCGGTAGCTATTTCAGGACGTTCACCGCGCGGGCGATGACCAGGCTCACGGTGATCAGTGAGATCCCGGACTGCACCATCATGGTCAGTTTCGCCCATCGCGACATCGGCATCACATCGGTGGGGCTGAACGCGGTCGCATTGGTGAACGACAGATACAGGTAATCCAGGAACTGCGGCTCCCAATCGGGGTCCGCCAGTTCCGGATTCTGCATCTGCACGAACAGGAAATCCGGATACGGCTTGCGTGCGTGCGCCCGGGCCGCGGGGCCGCCGCGATCCAATTCCCAATACCAGAGCGCGAACACCAGAAAATTCGACAGCCACACCGCCACACCCGAACCGAGCAGCCCGGCCGCGTTATTGCTCACCTGCCCGTCGATCAACCCGCGCACCAGATTCACCACCGCCCACACCATGGCGAACGCGAGCAGCCCCATCAGGCACAGCCCCACCCGCCGCAGCCATACTTCCTCGCGATCGATCCGGAACGGGCTGGCCGCGAACAGAATCAACAGCAGCACGAAACCGATGGACGGCACCGTCCACCACTCTCCCAGCCGCAACCAATCCGGCATAACGGCCTGCAACACCAGGAACCCGACCATCGCCGCGGTGGCCAGCCACCGCGATTCCCCGGCCGTCCGCCGCGCCCACGCGGGGACCTGATCATCGGGACTGGTGTTCTCCGAGCTGCTGGTCACCGCAGCAGTATCACCCGGGGATTCGCGCGCGCCGCGCAACGACCCAACGAATGGCGTCTCCGATGCGTCGCGCGCGGGTCAGCCATTGGGGAGGATAACGGCGCGGCCGTTGATCTTTCCGTCGTGCAGGCGCTCATATGCCAGTGGGGCGTCGTCCATGGCGAAGGTTTCGACGTGGACTTCGACATCACCGGCGCGGGCTATATCGAGCACCTCGATGAGTTCGGCGCGGGTGCCCCAGTACGGGGAGGTCACGGTCGTCTCATAGGGGAGGGAGCCGAAGCCGACCGAGACTCGGCCCGCGCCCAGACCGACCAGCGTGATGTCGGATTCGATCGCGGCGGCGCCGGTGGCGATATCGGCGGTCGCGGGCGCGCCGACGAAATCGAGCACCAATTCCGCGCCGCGGCCGCCGGTCAGGGTTCGAATGTGTTCTACCGCAGTGGAATCCGATAGGAGCGCCTCGTGCGCGCCGACCTGCCGGGCGAGCTCGAGCTTATCGTCGGATACGTCGAGGGCGATCACCCTGGTCGCGGACATCGCGCGCAATAGCTGGATCGCCACGTGGCCCAGGCCGCCCGCACCGAGCACCACGGTCGTACTGCCGGGCACCAGCTTGGGCAGGGAGCGTTTGATCGCGTGATAGGGGGTCAGGCCCGCATCGGTCAGGGCCACATTGCGGACGGGATCGAGGTCGCCCAGCGGCACCAGATGCCGGATATCGTCGACGATCATGTATTCGGCGATCGCGCCGGGTGCGCCGAGGCCCGGTGGGAAGATCTTCAGCTCCCGGGCTCGCAGACAGTAATTCTCTTTTCCGACAGCGCATTTGGCGCACGCACCGCAACCCCAGGGGCCGTAGACCGCCATCGCCGCACCGATCTCGACGCCCTTGACGCCCGCGCCGAGCGCGGCCACGGTGCCCGCGCCCTCGTGACCGAGGGTCAGCGGCAGCGGGAATTGGATGGCCTCGGCGGGCAGGCTCATGATCGCGATATCGGAGTGGCAGACCCCGGCGGCGGTCATCCGCAGCAGGATCTGACCTGGCCCCGGTTCCGGATCGGGCAGGGTCACGACCTCCGGCGCTGATCCGACTGTTCGGTACTGCACGGCCTTCATGCGGTCCTCCTCTTCCGAGTGACTATCCGCGGGCGTGATGATCCGTTCAGGGTTGCGCTATTCCCGAGCATAGTTGGGGGCGGCCGGTGGTTCGGCGAGGGAGAGGCTATTGCCGTCCGGGTCCAGGACTTCGACGTGGCGGACGCCGTTGCCGTAGGTTTCGAGGAGGCCGTGCGGGATGTCGTGGGCGGTCAGGCGGGCGAGGGTGATGTCGAGGTCGGTGACGGAGAGGGTGACCATCGCACCGCCGACTCGTTTCGCGCGGACCTCGCGGTCGTCGACGACGATCCAGGCGTTCTCGCCGACCTGCCAGAGGGATTCGAGACCGACCGTGCGGTCGGGTGGGCGGCCGAAGAAGATTTCGTACCAGCGGACGGACTCGGTTCGGTCGCGCACGCACATGATGGTGAAGAGGTCCATCGTTCGCTCCTGTCCACGGTGTCGAAGAGTGGACCGGGTGGGGGAGGGAATTTCATCGGTGGGCGGCGGGATGAGGTGTTCATCGTTGCGGACGCGCGGGCGGACAGTGTTGTATTCACGGCGAGCGGAACTGTCGTCTTCGCAGGTGGCGGGGTCGTAGCTTCACCGGGTATGACGACCGAGCTGCCTGAAGATCCGACCGCCAACTGGAGTTTCGAGACCAAGCAGGTCCATATCGGGCAGACGCCCGACGGCGCGACCAGCGCCCGGGCCCTGCCGATCTATCAGACCACCTCGTACACGTTCCGCGATACCGCGCACGCGGCCGCGCTGTTCGGGCTGGCCGAACCGGGGAACATCTACACCCGCATCATGAATCCGACGCAGGACGCGGTCGAGCAGCGGGTCGCCGCGCTCGAGGGCGGTGTGGCGGCGCTGCTGCTGGCCTCCGGGCAGGCGGCGGAGACCTTCGCGATTCTGAATATCGCGGGGGCCGGTGATCACATCGTGTCGAGTCCGCGACTGTACGGCGGCACCTACAACCTGTTCCGGTACACGCTGCCCAAGCTCGGCATCGAGGTGAGTTTCGTCGAGGATCCCGACGACCTCGAGCAGTGGCGGGCGGCGATTCGCCCGAACACCAAGGCTTTCTACGGTGAGACCATCTCCAACCCGCAGAACCACATTCTCGACATTCCCGGCATCGCCGAGGTCGCGCACGGTTCCGGCATTCCGGTCATCGTCGACAACACCGTCGCCACCCCGTACCTGATCCAGCCGTTCGCGCACGGTGCCGATATCGTCGTGCACTCAGCCACCAAATACCTGGGCGGGCACGGCACCGCCATCGGCGGCGTGATCGTCGACGGCGGCACCTTCGACTGGCGCTCGGGCCGTTTCCCCGGCTTCACCGAACCCGACCCGAGCTACCACGGCGTCGTCTACGCCGACCTCGGCGCACCCGCCTACGCCCTCAAAGCCCGCGTCCAACTCCTCCGCGACCTGGGCTCCTCCATCTCCCCCTTCAACGCCTTCCTGATCAGCCAGGGCCTGGAAACCCTCAGCCTGCGCCTCGAACGTCACGTCGCCAACGCCCAGGCGGTAGCCGAATTCCTCACCGGCCGAGATGAAGTCACCACCGTCTCCTACGCGGGCCTGCCCTCCTCCCCGTGGTACGACCGCGGAAAGCAATTGGCCCCCAAGGGCGTAGGCGCCATCATCGGCTTCGAACTCACCGGCGGCGTAGACGCGGGCAAACGCTTCGTGGAAGCCCTCACCCTGCACAGCCATGTAGCCAACATCGGCGACGTCCGCTCCCTGGTAATCCACCCCGCCTCCACCACCCACTCCCAACTGACCCCGGAAGAACAGCTCGCAGCGGGCGTAACCCCCGGCCTCATCCGCCTGGCCGTGGGCATCGAAGGCATCGGCGACATCCTCGCCGACCTCCGCGCGGGCTTCGCCGCCGCCTCCTGACCTCTCGACACCGCTCGGCACTTCCTCGAACAGGGGAGGTGCCGAGCGGCCGTTTTCTACAGGCTGCGGGCGATGACCAGGCGTTGGATCTGGTTGGTGCCCTCGAAGATCTGGGTGATTTTGGCTTCGCGCATGTAGCGCTCGACGGGGAAGTCCTGGGTGTAGCCGTAGCCGCCGAAGACCTGGACGGCGTCGGTGGTGACCTTCATGGCGGCGTCGGTGGCGATGAGTTTGGCGACGCTGGCCTGGCGGGAGTAGGGGAGGCCGGCGTCGCGGCGGCGGGCGGCGTCGAGGTAGGTGGCGCGGGCGGAGTCGACGGCGGCGGCCATATCGGCCAGGACGAAGCCCAGACCCTGATGGTCGATGATGGGGCGGCCGAAGGCTTCTCGGTCCTTGGCGTAGGCGATGGCGTCGTCGAGGGCGCGCTGGGCGATGCCGGTGGCGACGGCGGCGATGCCGAGGCGGCCGGAATCCAAGGCGCTGAACGCGATCGACAGGCCCTGGCCGGGGTCGCCGATGAGGCGGTCGGCGGGGAGGAAGGCGTCGTCGTAGGCCGCGGTCGTGGTGGGGACGGCGCGCAGGCCCATCTTCTCCTCGGGCTTGCCGAAGGACAGGCCGGGGGTGTCGGCGGGGACCAGGAAACTGGAGATGCCGCGCGAGCCTTCGCCGGTGCGGGCGAACAGCGTGTAGTAATCGGCCTTGCCGCCGTTGGTGATCCAGGCTTTGCTGCCGGTGATGCGGTAGCCGCCGTCGGTTTCGGTGGCGCGGCAGCGCAGTGCGGCGGCATCGGAACCGGCATGCGCCTCGGACAGGCTGTACGCGCCGATCAGATTGCCGGACAACATATCCGGGAGCCAGCGCTGTTTCTGCTCGTCGGTGCCGTACACGAACAGCGGATGGCAGGACAGGCTGTGCACGCTCACCGCCACCGCGACCGCCGCCCAGCGCGCGCCCAGCTCCTCGAGTACCTGCAGGTACACCTCGTAGGGCTGCCCGCCACCGCCGAACTCCTCCGGGTACGGCAGGCTCAGCAGCCCGGCCTGCCCGAGCGCGCGGAACGCTTCGTCCGGGTACCGCTCCTGCTTCTCGTACTGCGCGGCGATCGGCTCGAGCACCTTGTCCGCGATATCGCGGGTCAGCTCGATGAGGTCGCGGGCTTCGGGCGTGGGGAGCAGGCGGTCGACGGGCATGGCTTCCATTCTCCGAGGGGTCCGGACGGCGGCGCGTACGCCACCGGCATCAGCCTGCACATTACGACCAGCATCCAATTGCGTGCAAGGCAGCACGCAATTTCGAGGGTTGGCTAGACTGACGCGGTGGTATCCGCCCTGCCCCCGAACAAGCATCAGGAGAAGAGCCTGCGCACGCGGGCGCTGCTGCTCGACGCTGCCATCGACAGCCTCGCCGAGGTGGGGTACGCCAGCGCGTCGATCGCCGATATCACCGCGCGGGCGGGCGTGACCCGGGGCGCGCAGCTGCACCACTTCCACACCCGGCAGGAATTGTTCGCCCAGACCATCGAACATCTGACGCAGCGGCAGCGGGAAGCGTTGCAGCGCAAGGCGCGTACGCCGGGAGCATCGCCGGGGGAGATCCTGGTCGAGTTGGTGACCGCGCCATTCGCGGGCAAGCTCGGCAAGGCGGCCGTCGAACTGTATGTCGGCATCGCCAATGAGAAAGAGCTGCGGCGCAATATGTTGCGCGTACAGCACGACCTGACCGTGGAGTTGCTCGACGCGTGCGGTGCGCGCATCGAAGTCCCCAGGGCGCGACTGGAATCGGCGTTCTGGCTGACCATCAACCTGGTGCGCGGCGCCACCCTCGACGAGATGGTGGGGCGAGATCGCTTGCGCCGCAAGCAGGTTCTCGCCGAATGGGCGCGGATTGCCGACGATTTACTGACCTGAGGTCGAAACGGGACGCTTGACGGCCGCGATATACCGGTCGTAGGGACGTTCTGAATCAGCGCTCGGCGCACCGCCGGGCGCGGCCTCGGGGGAGGACATCGCCATGGCGATGAATCGTCGGTCTGTGCTGCGTGCGGCCGCGCTCGGAGTAGCGTTGTCGGTCGTGGATCTGGGGGCGCTGTCCGGCTGTATGCCGGAATCGGCTGCCGGACAGGTGGATTGGAATGCCCTGCGGCAGGCGCTGGCGGGCGCGTTGATATTGCCCGCCGACACGGATTACGCGAGCGCGAAGCTGGCGTACAACCCGCGCTTCGATGATCGGAAACCGGCGGCCATCGCGCGCTGTGCGAATGTCTCCGATGTACAGCGGTGCGTCGCCGTCGCCGCCGAATCCGATGTGCGGATCGCCGCGCGCAGTGGCGGGCACAGCTATGCGGGTTACTCCACCCCGGACGGCGGGCTGATCGCCGATGTGGGGCCGATGAATTCGGTGCAGGTCGCCGCCGACGGCACGGCGGTGATCGGCGCGGGCGCACGACTGATGGATGTGTACTCGGGTCTGGCGCGGGCCGGGCGCTGCCTGCCGGGCGGATCGTGTCCGACGGTCGGGATCGCCGGGCTCACGCTCGGCGGGGGATTGGGCGTGCTCACCGGCAAGTACGGATTGACCTGTGACTCGCTGCTTTCGGCGCAGGTGGTCACCGCGGACGGGGTGCTGCGCACGGCGTCCGCGGAATCGGAACCGGAGTTGTATTGGGCGCTACGCGGGGGTGGCGGCGGAAACCTGGGAGTCGTCACCTCATTCACCTTCCGGACCGTGGCGGCTCCGCAATTGGCGGTCTTCCAATTGCGATTCCCGGCAGGTGCTTTCACCGAGGTGATGGGTGGCTGGCAGTCATTTACGCAATCCGCGCCGGATGAATTCTGGTCCACCCTCGGAGTGTCCGCCGGAAATCCGCCGACCTGTCGCATCAACGGCTGCTATGTCGGCTCCGAGAGCGATTTGAACACGCTGGTCGACAAATTGATCGCGGCGACCGGATGTCAGCCGTCGAATCGGTACTCGCTATCCAAGGACTATCTATCCGCGATGATGTATTTCGGCGGCTGCGCGAATTACACGGCGGAGCAATGCCATCCGTCCTGGAATGGCGCGGGAGTCCTCGGACGTGAATCGTTCATGGCGTCCTCGCGGGTGCTCACCGGGCCGCTATCGGATCCCGGCAAGCTCACCGCGCTGCTGACCGGCCGCACGGGTATGGACATCCTGCTCGACAGCCTGGGTGGGGCGGCGAGCCGAATCGGCGTCGCGGACACCGCGTTCCCGCATCGCGAGGCGCTGGCCACCGCGCAGATCTATGTCGGCGCGACCACGCCGGACGCCCGTGCCGGGGTGGGTGAGGTGCGGGACGCGCTCGGCGATCTCACCGGCAATACCGCGTACGTCAACTACATCGATCAGGATCTGGGGAACTGGGCGGATGCCTATTACGGCGGGAACGCGCCACGGTTGCGGCGGACCGCCCAGAAGTACGATCCGCACAACGTTTTCGCCTTCGACCAGTCGGTGACCAAGTGCTGATTCAGAACGGCGCGGGCAGTCGCGTGTAGACGCCGGGGTATCCGGGCTGCGCGGCACCCCGACCCCATGAGGTGAGGCCGACCAGTTTGCCGTCGATGAGTAGTGGCCCGCCGCTGTCGTATTCGCCGGTATCGGCCCGGGTTGATCCGGCGCACACCATTTCCCGGGCATCGAACGCGCCCGGATACGCGCGAGCGCAGTCCGCGTCCTCGACCATGGGCACGGTGGCGGCACGCAATCGGGTGTTCGAGGTATCGCCGTCCGAGGTCGCGCCCCAGCCGAGGACCGTGGCCGAGGTGCCCTGAGGTGCGGCGATTTGGATGGGCGGCCGCGTCTGCGCGTGTTTCAGGGTGAGGATCGCGATGTCGTCGTGGTAGACGTCGACCCCGTCGACGGTGTCCTGCCGGAAGTTCGGATGCACGCGCACCGCTACGACGCTCACCGTGAATCCTGTACCCGAGCCGAGGTCGGTGCGATCGAAGGTCACCGTCAGCGCTTCGGGGAGCAATGCCGCCAGCGGCACACAGTGCGCGGCGGTCAGCACCTGATCCGGTGCGATGAGCGCGCCGCCGCAGAACTGGCCGGACGGCCGATCGAAGAATATCGGACTGCCCACCGCGACCAGCCAGGGATACGCACCCGTATCGACCTGCGCGCCGCCGATCACCGCGCCGGCGGGCAGCGCGGTGGTGCACCCGAGGAACACCGTGGTCAATGCCGCGATACGGCGGGGGAGTGACACTCCCGCACTGTACCGAGCCGTGCTCCGCGTGGGCTGTGAGCTGTCGGTGCGGCTGAGTATCGTCGGCCGTATGACGTCTTGGAATGAGTTCGCCGAGGCAGCGCCGCGGATCGCCGAGATCTTCACCCGTCGTCACGCCGCCACCGGCAAATTGTGCATGCTCGCCACCCTGCGCTCGGATGGCTTCCCGCGCATCAGCCCGCTGGAACCCGCGCTCTTCGAGGGCGAACTATGGCTCGTGGGCATGCCCGACACCACGAAATTCAAGGATCTGGAACGCGATCCGCGCTTCTGCCTGCACACCGCCACCGTCGACACCCATGTCGCCGACGGTGATGCGAAGCTGTTCGGCACGGTGCGTGATGTGCATGATCCCGCCCTGCATCAGCGCTGGGCCGAGGCACTCTATGCCGAATCGGGCTTCGATCTACGCGGGCGCGACTTCGACCACTTCTATGCCGCCGATCTGACGGGCGCGTCCTCGGTGGAAGTCGGTGACGGGCATATGGATGTCACCGTATGGAAGCCCGGTCAGCCGGAGCGGGTCGTCCGAAAGCACTGATGAACACGACACCGCGGCGGCAGGCTATGCAAGATTGCAGTGAGTGCAATTGTGCGCGAACTGCATTCACGCACGAACTGCCGAACAACGTGTGTTTCAACGGTTCTCGTGCCCCGCGAACTGGCGATTCGCCGGAAGAACCGGATAGCGGTGTGCCCCTTGGCTATCGGGAGCGTCCCTCGCGCATCCCGGGTGCGACCGTGTGGGTACGCGATATCACCGTCGATACCACCGCCCCGGTTCTCCCGGACGGCTGTATGGATCTGCTCTGGATGAACGGCCGCCTGACGGTGGCGGGCCCGGACACCCGGGCGTACCACCCGACCATAGGCCCCACCGCCCGAATCGCGGGCATTCGCTTCGCTCCCGGAGCGGCGCCCGCACTGCTGGGCGTCCCCGCCAATGAACTCCGCGATGGCCGCCCGGATCTCTCCGACCTGTGGACCCCCGCGCAGTCCCGTCGCGCCCTGGCACTCCTGGAATCCGCGCCCTCATCGACCGCCGGTCTCGAGGCGATAGCCGAATGGCGAGCCGCCGATACGGCCCCCGTCGACCCGATCGTTCCCCGTATCGTGACGGAACTGCGCTCCGGCGCGACCACGATCGCGGACCTCGCCGCCGATCTCGGCCTCGGCCCCCGCCGCCTGCACCGTCTCTCCCTGGCGGCCTTCGGCTACGGCCCCAAAACCCTCACCCGAATCCTGCGCATGCAACGCGCCCTGGCCCTGGCCCGCGCGGGCACCCCACTCGCGGAAACAGCCTTCCGCACAGGCTATTCCGACCAATCCCACCTCTCCCGCGAAATCCGTGATCTCGCGGGAATGCCCCTCACCGAATTACTCGCCCGCTAACCCAGCGCCGCATACAAATCCACGCCATTCCCATCCGGATCGAGCACGGTCGCATACCGCTGCCCCCAAAACGCATCGAACGGCTTCAACTCCCCCCGATACCCCGCACCCACCAATTCCTCGAATTTAGCGTCAACCTCCGCCGCCGATTCACACCGGCAAGCCAACCCCATCCGCCCGGTTCCCCCCTTCCACTCGGGATGAAACGAAAGAATCGTCCCCTCGGTATCCAACGCCAACCGAACCCCACCCCCAAGCGCGGCCTCCACATGCGGCTCCCCTTCCGCCCCCTCCCCGAACTCCACCCCGAGCCGCCGATAAAACCCCACGGCAGCCCCCATATCCGCAACAACAATTCCCACAAGATCAATCTGAAAAGTCATACCCGAACCGTAAGCCCGCCCACCCCACCCCGTCTTGAACAAATCGGACACCGGCATGTCCCCGCCACACTCCCTGGCGAGCCGCCCACCACACCGTGGGACCGGCGGATTCTCGCCCGAAATCGAACATCCTTGCGAATATCGTCCTAGCGTCCGGTGGCATGGTCACATCCCAACACGAGGTGATGCATCGCATCTTCCAGGAAGATCCAGGAGTGTTCGCACGCGCCTTCCGAGTGCTCGGGCTACCGATTCCGGACCCGGTTGCGGTAGCTCTGCTGTCGACGGACCTGACCGAGCACAAGCCGCTCGAGCGTCGACCGGATACGGTCCTGCAAATCGATACCGCAGCCGACGGCAGTTACCTGCTGGTGGTCGAGTCGCAGGGCCGACGCAGTGACGAAAAGCCTTATGCGTGGACCTATTACCTCGCATACCTACAGTCCAAGTACAGTCTTCCGTGCGTCCTGCTGGTCGTTTGTCAGGACGGCGAGACGGCTGCATGGGCGGATCGAAACTTCATCATGGGGCCGCGCATCTGGGCCGCGTTGATCCTGCGGCCAATGGTGTTGGGGCCGCACAACGTGCCGATCGTGACCGACTTGGCAATCGCGACTCGCGACATACCCCTGGCGATGTTCTCGGCGGTCACGCACGCTCGGAATCCGCAGGTTGATGGGATACTGGCAGTGTTGGCGGCCGCGTTGAAGACTATCGATGGGGTCACCGCGAGCGTCTTCGCCGAACTTACCGAACTCGGGTTGGGAGCGTCACCCGCAGGAGATATCTGGAGGCAACTGATGGCTGTGGACCTGTCCTTCTTCCGCTCGGAGACCTCGCAGCGACTGCGCAATGAAGGTCGTGACGAGGGCCGGATCGAAGAATTGCGAAAGGCCGTGCTCGGGGTGCTGGTGAAGCGCGGATTGGATGTTCCGGCTGAAATCCGCGCACAAGTCCTGGCATCTGCGGATCTCGCTGCGCTACAGACGTGGTTCGACCGGGCCTTCGAGGTGTCGAAGGCCGGGGACATCTTCGCGGAGTGAGGGTTTCGCTGGCGATTGCCTAGTCGCGGGCGTGGATTGCGGCTAGGCGGGCGGAGCGGATGGCGTTCCAGAGGGGGCGGAGGAGGGTTTCCTGGGCGGCTATGGCGGTGGCTGAGGTGGGGGCGGAGGCGGGGGCTCGTTCGGCGACGGTGAGGATGGCGGCTACCTGGTCGGCGGTGTCGAGGATGCGGCGGGCGCGCAGGGGGAGGGAGTCGGGGTATTGGTGTTGGGAGAGGGCTGCGAGTTCGTCTTCGATGAGGTCTCGGGGGCTGGGGCCGTTGGAGTCGACGGTGGTGGTGTGCAGTTGCTGGAGGGCGTCGGCGGCGTCGCGGACGGCTTGGCGCATGGCGTATTCGGCTTCGCCGAGGGGCATATCGGGTTCGATGGCGTAGGGGATGGGGGTGGAGTAGACGCGCCACTGCAACGTGTCGTCGTCGGTCCAGATCGGGACCAGGCCGGTGCCGTCGCTGCCGGGCGCGCCGACGAACAGGCCCTCGCCCGCTTCGGTTGCGGCGGCGGCGAATTCGGTGCCGACCGGGACGCCGCGCACATCGCCGGGGACGGGGAGTACCAGGCGCACCTGGGCCTGCGGACCGGTCGATGCCTCGCGAATCAGTTTGAGCAGCACCATGATCCCGGCGCCCGCGGGCTCGGAGGACTCGTCGGCGGCCCACGGTAATCCGGTGTGGCCGCCGGTGACGGGGTCCCCGGCGGCAACGGTTTGGCGGGGCGCCCAGGCGCGCAGTGCATCCAGCACATCGTCAGGGGCGCTGCGGCCGGCAAGCCAAGAGCCTGCCCAGACCGTCAGCGTCGCGCTCGGGGTACTCATCCTTAGAGGATAACTGGCCGGGAACTATGGTTCAGGGGGGAAATCGATCAACCGTTCGACGGCACGATTCGCCCGCCTTCGGGACAATGGGCAGCGATGTTCGACGATCGAAGGCCGGGGAGATGAACGGTTCCATAGTGCTCGGCTTGGTCGCCTCCCTCTTCGGAGGATTGTGTGTAGCCCTGGCCACCTACCTCACCACGCGCGAGCGCAGCGCCGCCGAAACCCGCAAACTGGTGGCGGAGACGCAACGCGTGCGCATCGAAACCACCAAGACGTTCCTGGAAGCCAAGGCGCTGCCCGGTTTCGCGTCCTCGGAGGGCAAGCTCCTCACGGGATGGGTACTGAGCGAAAGTGATCCGGGCAAATACGAAATCGGCATCGACCGCACGGTGCGCGGTCGGCACAGCCCCGCCGGTTATGTCCGCTCCCGCCCCGACGCCACCGGCTTCGGCACCCTGATGCAGATGATCAAGGCCGAACAGTACCGAGGCAAACGCATTCGCCTGTCCGCCTACGTCAAAACCGCCGCCCCCGCCACTTCCGCTGTCGCCCTGTGGATCCGAGTCAACGGCGGCAAGGGCGAAATCCTCCGCTTCGACAATATGGAGGACCGCCGCATTCGCGGCACCACCCGCTGGACCCAGCACCACGTGGTGACCGACGTCCCCGACACCGCCCAGTACATAGCCTTCGGCCTACTCCTGGAAGGCTCCGGCGAGGCCCGCCTCAGCGATATGGACCTCGAACCCGTAGGTCCCGATATCGCCGCCACCGCCACCGAACTCCTCAACGACGACGAATTCCCGGACCGCCCGGTGAATCTGGACTTCAACGTCGACTGAGCGCCGTCGGCGCGCACTCCGATGGCTCGAACGACCCGTCCGACGCCCCCAGGTGAACGGGGGTTCGCCAATTGGTGACGGGATCGAGTGCTGTTGGTCTACAGCATATTTCGAGGTCTGCCGATGTTTTGCGGTGGTGGCACGATGAACGGGAAGGCGCTTCGGAGTAGAACGAGGGCGGGGCAATGGCCGGTGTGCGTACTCGGGAACGGGTCGTGGGATCGCGGGTTTCGCCTGCGCGGGCGATCAACGGATGGTTGGTCGGGGGCGCGTTCGCTTTCGGAGTCTTCCAGATGGTGGTGCTGCCGTTGACGCTGCTACCGCATGATGCGCGGTGGGGGTGGGTGCTGGTCGCCGGGGTGCTGGGGACCACGCCGTTCTGGTCACTGATCCACGAGGCGATTCACGGCACGCTGCTCACCGATCGGCGGCGAAATGATCTGTGCGGGCGCGGGTTGGCGGTGTTGTACGGATCGCCGTTCGCGATGTTGAAGACCGGGCATCTGCTGCATCATCGGTTCAGTCGCACGCGGGAACGCGCCGAGGTCTACGACCCGGCCACGTCGAGTTGGATCCGGTTCGCGCCCGGGTACTACCTGCGTCTGTTCGGCGGGCTGTACGTGCTGGAGGTCGCCGCGGTGCCGTTGGCGGTATTGCCCGCGCGTGCGATTCGGCTATTCGGTCGCCGCGTGGACGCACCGGATTCGGTGGCGGGGTTGCTGTTCGAGCGAATCGCGCAGGCGAGACTTATCGGGCAGTTCCGCACCGATGCGGCGGCGATCGCGATCCTGTTCCCCGCCGCGTTCGTCGCCTACGGCAGGCACGGGTGGATGCTGCTGGCCGCGCTGGGTGGCCGGGCGATGATTGTTTCCCTGTCCGACAACGCCTATCACTACGGCACCGATCTCGACGCCCCGCTGGAGGCGTTGAATCTGCGCCTGCCTCGCACCTTGGAACGCTTCGCCCTCAGCTTCAATCTGCACGGCGTGCACCACCGTCATCCGGGCCTGCGCTGGTACGAGCTGCGGGAGAAGTTCGATCGGAGCGGCGGCAAGTACGATCTCGGCTGGGGTCCGGCAGCGGCACGCCAACTGCGCGGGCCGATCAAGCTGGACCAACCCGATTCGACTGCGTCGCAATCGGTTCGCCGCTGACGCTATTCCGGCTCGGTGACGAAATCGATGAGCCGTTCCACCGCCCCGATGAGCGGCGTCTCCAGATCGCGATAGGAATTGACCGCGTTGTAGACCCGCCGCCACCCCTCCTGCGGCGTACCCCAGCGCAGCCGCTGACAGATGCCGGTCTTCCAATCCTCACCGCGCGGAACCTCCGGCCAGGCGTCGATCCCGACCACGGACGGCCGAACCGCCTGCCACACATCGATATACGGATGCCCGGTCACCATGACATGCGGTCCGAGCCCCTGGGTGAGCCCGGTCTCCTTGGACCCGGTGACCAGGTGATCGACCAGCACCCCCACGCGACTCCCGGGCCCGGGCCGGAATTCGGCGAGCCGCGCGCCGAGATGATCCAAACCTTCGAGCTGTTCGACCACCACGCCCTCGATGCGCAGGTCATGCCCCCACACGCGTTCGACCAGCGCCGCGTCGTGCACGCCTTCCACCCAGATGCGACTGGCCCTGGCCACCCGGGCGCGAGCGCCTTCGACGCGAGTGGAACCCGAGGCCGAGCGCGTGGGCTGTTTGGGTGCGGTGGCGGTCGGCCGCACCAGCGTGACGGGTTCCCCGTCGATCAGAAATGCCGCCTCGCGCAACGCGAACAACCGCACCCGCCCGCGCCCGTCGTCGAGTTTGACGAAGTCCCCGTCATAGGTCCGCTCGAATCCGATTACGGCGCCGCAGAATCCGCTGGCGGCGTCCTCGGCGACGAGATCGCGTTCGGCGATCACCTTCGGTATCTCGCGCTTTCGGGTTCGCGCATGCCCGGAGAAGATGTCGCCGCTGTAGATGTCACGCCCGTTCACCGCATCGAAGGTACCGGGTGCGCCGGGAAACTCCCCGCTCCGACGCGCGTTTTCGATCCGAGTAGCGATTCGGGGGCCGGCGCGGGCGATCTTGCGCAGCCCCGCGCGAGAAGGATTACTGTGGTTGTCGTGGCCGCAATCGTTTGGCTGGTCGCGGGGCTACTCCTCGCGGCGGCGGAGATGCTCACGGGTGATCTGACGCTGCTCATGCTGGGCAGTGCCGCGGTGATCACAGCGGGTGTGGCGGGTGTGACCGGCGCTCCGCTGGTGGTGGACGCGGTGGTCTTCGGTATCGCCGCGATCGCACTCATATTTCTGGTTCGCCCACTTCTGTTGCGCCGCTACGCGACTCCGCCGCCCACGCCCACCGGTGTGGACGCGCTGCCGGGTAAGACCGCACGCGTGCTGGAAGCGGTCGACGAGCATGGCGGCCGGGTGAAACTCGACGGTGAGGTGTGGAGCGCTCGCGCGTTCGATCCGCAGGAGCACTATCCCGAGGGCACGACCGTCTACATCATGAGGATCGACGGCGCTCATGTCGTCGTGTGGAAGGGGCCTTAGATGGCTGTACTGATAGTCGCCGTGGTACTGGTCCTATTGGTGGTGGTGGTCGTCTTCAAGTCGGTGGCGCTGGTGCCGCAGGCCGAGGCCGCCGTCATCGAACGACTGGGCCGCTATTCGCGCACCGTATCCGGTCAGCTGACATTCCTGGTGCCGTTCGCGGACCGGGTCCGCGCCAAGGTGGATCTGCGCGAGCGGGTGGTGTCGTTCCCGCCGCAGCCGGTCATCACCCAGGACAACCTGACCGTGCAGATCGATTCGGTGGTGTACTTCCAGGTCACCAGTCCGCAGGCCGCGGTCTACGAGATCAGCAATTACATTGCGGCCGTTGAGCAATTGACGATCACCACGCTGCGCAACGTGGTCGGCGGCATGACCCTGGAAGAGACGCTGACCTCCCGCGATCAGATCAACCATCAGCTGCGCGGGGTGCTGGACGAGGCCACCGGCCGCTGGGGTCTGCGGGTATCGCGCGTGGAGCTCAAGGCCATCGATCCGCCGCCCTCGATTCAGGAGTCGATGGAGAAGCAGATGAAGGCGGACCGCGAGAAGCGCGCCATCATCCTGACCGCCGAAGGTCAGCGCGAGGCCGCGATCAAGACCGCCGAGGGCCAGAAGCAGGCGTCCATCCTGTCGGCCGAAGGCTCCAAACAGGCATCGATCCTGTCCGCGGAGGGTGAGCGGCAATCCCGCATCCTGCGTGCCCAGGGTGAGCGCGCGGCCGCCTACCTGCAGGCGCAGGGCCAGGCCAAGGCCATCGAGAAGGTGTTCGCCGCCATCAAGAACGGCAAACCCACCCCCGAACTGCTGGCCTACCAGTACATGCAGACCCTGCCGCAGGTCGCCAAGGGCGATGCCAACAAGGTGTGGCTGGTCCCGAGCGATTTCGGCAAGGCGCTGGAGGGTTTCGCCCGCAATTTCGCCACCGAGGGTAAGGACGGCACCTTCCGCTACGAACCGGTCGCGGACACCGAACCCGCCGAACGCCCCGAGGACGACACCGACGAGGTAGCCGACTGGTTCAGCACCGCCACGGACCCGGCCGCCGAACGCGCGGTCCGTGCCGCCGAGGCCGATGCCCGCACTCCGTCGGACCCGTCCGCACTGCCGCAGCCCCGGCCGCGCGCGGAAACCCAACTGCCACCGGCACGTCCGCAGCAGCAGCCGGAGGCCAAGCAACCGGATCCGCCGACGCAGCAGCAATATCGGCAGGACCCGCCCGGTGATCAGCGCTGGCAGCAGCCCCCGCCGCCCGGACGCCCGCTGGGCCGCTAGCTCGCAGACCGTCCGAAGGTTCGGTGATCACGATCACCGAACCTTCGGCGTTTCAGCTCACGCGATCGTGCACGCGACCGCGGTCAGCGTCGTCGAGAAATGCTCATTGGTCTGATGCGTATTCACGCTGACCGCCGCCGCGGTGCCCTTGGGCGTGGCGACCGCCAGGGTGCTGAAGCCGGGAATCCCACCGGCATGCCCCCAAACCTGTTTCACATCCCTGCCATCGCTGCCGCAGGGCAGTCGCAGCCGGATCAGGCCGAGTCCGTAGGCCATCGCGGTGGACTGCGCCATCGGGATGGTCTGCTGCATTTGCGCGAGTTGCGGTGCGGGCAGCAGTTTTCCGGTCACCAGCGCGGTGAAGAATCGATTCAGATCGGCTCCGGTGGAGATCATCGCCCCGGCGGCTCCCGCCCAGGCGGCCTCGGTATCGGTGGCATCGACCCAGGTGTTGTCGAGCTTGCGGTAGCCGAGGGGATGGGGATCGCGCAGCTCGGTGTCACCCGCCGACGGGAAATAGGTGTCGCGCAATCCGAGTGGTTCGAGAATGCGGCTGCCGATCTCATCGGCGAGTGAGCGGCCGGTCATCTGCTCGATCAGCATGTCCAGCAGCACATAGTTGGTATTGGTGTATTCGAATCGCGCACCCGGTGCGAACTGCGGCGGCATGGTCATCGCGATGGCGACCAGGTCCGGCGGCGTGAGATCGCGATACGCCTTACCGTCACCGGTCTGATCGAGCTGCTGCGGGAGTTTGTGCGAGGGATCCTCGGGCGCGAAATCCGCGAGCCCGCTGGTGTGCTGGAGCAACTGGTGCACGGTGATGCGATTGCCGTCATTCCCATTGCCCTGCACCACACCCGGAAGGTATCGCTCGATGGGCGCTTCGAGTTCGATGGTGCGGTTCGCGATGAGCTGTAATACGACCGTGGCGACGAAAGTCTTGGTGACACTGCCGATTCGGAAATGCGCGCCCTCGGCATACGGCGCTCCGGTGCTCAGATCACCCGCGCCCGCGGCGAAGGTTCGCTGTCCGTCGGGTCCGTCCACCACCGCCTGCGCACCGGGCATTCCGGACCGAACCAGCGTGGTCAGCGCATCGGAGACCTGCGTCGTGGGTGATGCGGCCGGACTCTGCGCCGCGCCGCTATCACAGCCCGCCGTGGCGAGCAGCGCCGCGGCCGCGACAATCGCGTACCCGCCCCGCCGCCGGAAGATACTGCCACCCACGCTGTTACCCCTCTCCACACGCCACCGAAGTCATGTCTTACACGACGGTTTCGACGCTAGAGAAAGAGCACACCCCTGACTATCCGGTAACTCCCGGAGTCGGTCCTACCCCCACGGTCGTACGTGCCAGCACACCAACCGCGCCCGGTGCGGATCAGTCCGAGCTCACGCCCGGATTGCCGTCCTCGATGCGCCCGGTGACGCGACGGCGGAAATCGGCATCGCCTTCGGCGGTGATCTCCAGGTCGTACCAGCCGTCGTGGGTCGGCCATTCCAGGCGCTGATCGGCACCCGGTGCCAGTTCGATCCGGCGTGGATCGCCACCACCGCGCCGCGCGGTGACCGTCAAAACAACAACGCGCCCACCATGATTGGCGAGCGCGAGTGCGAGGGTACCTCGGGTGCCGGGTTCGGCCCCGACCCGGACTCCGGCCGCGGCCCCCGTGCTGTCACCGCGCAGTTCATGCCAGAACCGATTCGGTCCCTGCACGACGAGGTCGTATTTCCCTGTCACGGTGAACTTTTCGGTGGTGGTGCGCGCGACGTCGTAATGCCGCGGATCGCCCGATACTCCCGCGAACGGATAGATCGTGAAATGCGCTGAGGCCCGGCCGGTATCGGTGAGCGTCACCGACAGTGTCGATCCGTCCAGTGTGCTCGAGACCGCGGGCTGATAGGGCAGCGGCCGCGCCTTGCGCGTCCCGGGTTCCTGTATCGGAAGCGATTGCGCGCCCGGTGGTTCCGCCTTCCACCGGGAGGTCGCGGCGGGCACGCTCCCGGGCGTGCCCAGCCGCGGCCGCTTTCCGGCGGCGGTGAAATCGAAGACCGAGGTCATATCGCCGCAGACGGTGCGCCGCCAGGAACTGATATTGGGTTCGCGCACCCCGGTCCACAGTTCCAGGAATTGCAGTACCGAGGTGTGATCGAAGACCTCGGAGGAGACGAATCCGCCCATGGTCCAGGGCGATATGACCGTCATCGGCACCCGCACCCCGAGCCCGATGGCCTTCCCGTCGTACCAGTCGTCGCCATTGCCCGAGGCGGGTCGCGGCGGCACCGGTGACGGCACATGGTCGAAATAGCCGTCGTTCTCGTCGAAGGTCAGGAATATCGCCGTCTTGGACCAGGTGTCGATATCCGACCCGATGATGTCCAGGAGTTTGTGAATGAAGGACGCACTGCCCACCGGCGTCGACTCCGACGGATGTTCGGAATAGCGTGCGGGCGGCACCAGCCAGCTCACCGCCGGAAGCCGGTCTGCGGCAATATCATCGGCGAAGCGTTGCAGCAGGCTGTCGGGTTCACCGCGGAACATGCCGCGATCGAACAGGCTGCGTTCGGCGGGAGTCAGCTTGTCCCGCCCGGCTTTCAACTGTCGCAGCAAACGCTGTTGATCGGAAAGTGAACGCCCGGACAGGGATTCGTAGAACTTCTCGGTCGTCAGATACTGCCCGCGCACACTGTCGAGCACCTTGCTGCCGATGCGCTTGAACGGCAGGAAGTACTCGATCGGGTTATCGGTGAAGTTGTCCCACTCCTGATAGATCTGCCACGACACCCCGGCCGCTTCGAGTCGCTCGGGATAGGTGGTCCAGTCGTAGCCGCGATGCCGGGCGTCGTAGGCGGCGTTGTCCACCGCCCGCTTGCGCCCGCCGGGCTCGAATCCCGTTGTGCCGGTGAAGAAGTAATTGCGATTGGGATTGGTCCCGCCGAACATCGAACAGTGGTAGGCGTCGCAGATGGTGAAGGTGTCCGCCAGCTCGTATTGCAGCGGCAGATCCCGGCGATCGTAATAGGCCATGGTGGCCGGGCTCTTGGCCTCGATCCAGCGATCCCACCAGCCCTGCCCCCAGGCCTTGGTGCTGCCGTTCCATTCGTGGTCGAGACTGTCCAGATATTGGATATCGCCGTCCGGCCGCCCCGCGCGTGCGGCCGCCGCTCGCGCGGAGAACGGCAGTACCTCACCGTTCGATCCCCGCGGTTGCCGGAACGCGTTGTTACCGTTGCGCAATCGTAGCGGGGTCTCATCCCCGAACCCGCGAACCCCGGCGAGCGACCCGTAATAGTGGTCGAACGACCGGTTCTCCTGCATGAGCAGCACGACATGTTCGATCGCGCCCAATCCGCCCGCTCGGACCGGTGCCGCCATGGCTCGGTGCAGCGAAGACGGTAGTAATGAGGCCGCCGCCGCGCCCGCCGCGATGGTCGCCGCCGAGCCGAGCAGCCGCCTTCGAGAGACGTTGACCATACGTCGAAGTACAGCA
The DNA here is from genome assembly GCF_042269265.1 of Nocardia sp. NPDC056000. NCBI lineage: Bacteria > Bacillati > Actinomycetota > Actinomycetes > Mycobacteriales > Nocardiaceae > Nocardia > Nocardia sp. NPDC056000. The sequence continues at coordinate 522,616 of NZ_JBHJXS010000003.1, forward strand.
GCCGGACAGGAACATTCGGTGATCGCCGGATGATCGCCGTATGAAGGTCCGTAGGCCCAAGGTTGCCGCAGGTGGGCGAGCGCGTGCCCGAGATGCCGGGAACATGAACGGCACAGGCCGAGGGCCCTCGACTGTGCGTGGTCGAAGGCCCTCGGCATGGATCGGACAGTATCAGCCGGCAACCGCTCCGAAGCGTTCTCCGGCGATGGCGCGCGAGGGCTCACCGTCGACGCCCACCGGCACCTCACCCTCGAGGGTGGTGCGGTAGAGCACCCGGGTGACATCGAGGTGGTCCAGATCGCTGGGGGCCAGATGCGCGGTGGCGCGGTTGTCCCAGAACGCGAGACTGCCCTTCTCCCAGCGGAATCGGACCGTGTACGCGCTATCGGACAGCTCCGCGTACAGCAGGTCGAGCAGGGCATCGCTCTGGCGCGGGCTCAGCCCCACGATGCGGGTGGTGAAGCCCGGATTCACGAACAGCACCCGCTCCCCGGTCACCGGATGCACCCGGACCACCGGATGCTCGGTCACCAGCGGCGCCTTGGCTACCTTCTTGGCGTAATCGCTCTCGGCATCCCAGGCGGGCTGCTTACCGCCGAACCGGTGTTCGGCGCGCAGCCCGTCCAGGAACGACTTGAGCGAATCGGGCAGACCCTCGTACACCGCCGCCAGATTGGTCCACTGGGTGTCACCGCCGCGCTCGGGCGCGATCTCGGCCCGCAGCAGCGAGGCCGCCGGGGGATTGATGAGCGGGGAGACATCGGTATGCCAATGATTGGTGTAGCTGAACTTGCGCCGCCCGAACCGCTTCTCGTACAACCGGCTGTCCACGGCCAGGATCTCCGGGAACTCGGTGGGTGCGTCGGTGTCATAGGGATGCGAGGGCGTGACCGCGCCGAACCGCCGCGAGAACGCGATGTGCTCGGCATGCCCGATGTCCTGGCCGCGGAAGAACAGCACCTTGTATTCGTGCAGTGCCGCGGTCAGGTCGGCGACCTGCTGATCGCTGAGTTCAGCGCGCAGATCGATATCGGTGATCTCGGCCCCGATATGCCCGGCGACCGGAGTGACGCGCAGCGTGCCGGTATCGGCGAAAGTGGTCATGATCGTGCCTTTCGTAATCGGGATAACGGAAAGTTCAGGCGGTGGCCTGGATTTCGGTCAGCGCGAACTGGCTCTCCACCGGCTCCAGGCCGTAGTGACCGCGCAGGGTGGTGGCGGTGTATTCGGTGCGGAAGAGCCCGCGTTCCTGCAGGATCGGGACGACCTTGTCCACGAAGTCCTCGAGCCCGCCGGGCAGGTACGGCGGCATGATGTTGAATCCGTCGGCGGCGCCGCCCTCGAACCAGCTCTGCAGATCGTCGGCGATCTGTTCGGGCGTGCCCGCCAGGGTGCGGTGGCCGCGGCCGCCGCCGAGCTTGCCGATGAGCTGGCGCACGGTCAGCTGCTCCTTCTCGGCCAGTTCCTTGACCAGGGTGAAGCGGCTCTTACCGCCCTCGATCTCGCTTTCCGGCGGCAGCGGGGGCAGCGGCGCGTCCAGGGCGTGTTCGGTGAGATCGATGCCGAGCAGCGAGGAGAGCTGGCGCAGTGCGTAATCCGGGGAGATCAGATCGGTGAACTCCTGCTCCAGGTCCTTGGCCTGCTCCTCGGTATCGGCGATGAACGGCACCAGACCGGGCAGCACCTTGAGCTCATCGGCGGAGCGGCCGAACTTGGCCAGGCGCGACTTGAGATCGCGATAGAACTCCTGGCCCTCCTCGAGCGTGCGCTGTGCGGTGAAGACCGCTTCGGCGTAGCGGGCCGCGAATTCCTTTCCGCTCTCCGAGGATCCGGCCTGCACCAGCAGCGGACGGCCCTGCGGACTGCGCGGGGAGTTCAGCGGTCCGCGCACCTGGAAACGCTCACCGCGGTAGTCGATGGTGTGCACCTTGTCCGGATCGGCGAAGACGCCGTCTTCCGGATCCAGCACGATGGCATCGCTCTCCCAGCTGTCCCACAGCTGTACGGCCACATCCACGAACTCCTGTGCCCGCTCATAGCGGCGCGCGTGCTCGGGAATGGAGTCGTAGCCGAAATTGAACGCCTCCTCCTCATTGCCGGAGGTGACGATATTCCAGCCCGCGCGCCCGCCGCTGATGTGATCGAGCGAGGCGAATTTGCGTGCCAGATTGAAGGGTTCGTTATAGGTGGTCGAGGCGGTGGCGATGAGCCCGACGTGTTCGGTCGCGGTCGCGATGGCCGCCAGCAGGGTGACCGGTTCGAACACGGCGAGGGTATTGCGCTTGATGCGCGGTCCGACCGCGAGGCCGTCGGCGAAGAACACCGAATCGAGCTTGCCGCGTTCGGCGATCCGCCCGAGCTCCTGGAAATGACCCACCTCCAGCACCTGATGCTCCCGGGTGCGCGGGTGCCGCCAGGCGGCCTCGTGATGCCCGACGCCCATCAGGAAGGCATTGATGTGAAAAGTCTTGCGTGACATGGAGAGTGTTCCTTCGAATCAGCGGTCGGACTGGACGCGCCAGCGGGACAGTCGGCGTTCGAGCGCGACCAGCAGGCCGTTGAACGCGAGTCCCAGTAGCGAGATGGTGACGATGCCCGCGTACATGGCGGGAATCTGGAAGTTCTGCTGTGCCGCGGTGATGAGATAGCCGAGACCGGCGCGCGCCCCGACCATTTCGGCCGCGATCAGCACCAGGATCGAGGCCGAGGCCGCCATTCGGATACCGGTGAAGATGGCGGGCACGGCCGCGGGCAGCACCACCTTGGCGAACAGCGGAATGGGTGAGAAACCAAGCGATACAGCGGATTTGATGAGCAGCGGATCCACACTGCGCACACCGCTGATGGTGTTCAGCAGGATCGGGAAGAAGCTGGCGTACACCACCAGCGCGATCTTGGAGGTCTCGCCGATGCCGAGAATGAGCACGAACACCGGAAGCAGCGCCAGCGCGGCGGTATTGCGGAACAGTTCGAGAATCGGGGAAATGAATTCCGCGACCGGCCGATACCAGGCGATGGCCACGCCCACCGGAATGGCGGAGGCCACCGCGATCGAGAAGCCGATGCCCGAGCGGGTCAGGCTCGCCGACACGTGTTCGCCGAGCTGACCGGAACGGAACAGCTCCAGCCCCGCCGACCACACATCCGAGAACGGCGGCAGGAAGACCGGATCCACCAACCCGAATCGCGGTGCGAGCTGCCAGAGGATCAGGAACAGCACAATCGCCAAGCTGGGCTTGATGATCCGCCACGCCCACCGCCCGGCGACCCTGGCAATGCGCGCTGTGGAAACCGTCGGGGCGGGAACAGCTCGGGTGGATGCGAGCTCGGTAGGCGTTACCGTCTCGCCGTTCGAGGACGAGACCGCGCCCGATGGTGCGATCGTATCGCGGTCGACGTCGGACCCTCTCAGTCCGGCCGTTGCGGTGACCTGAAGTGCGCTAGACATGGCTGGCTCTCCTGTCGGTGGCGGCGAGCGCGGCGGTCTCCTGGCCCTGCGCCCGGGCGACTTCATCGCGCAGCAGCGACCAGATGTGGTGCCGCACTTCGCGGAAGCTCTCGCTGGATCGGATATCGGCGTCCCCGTCACGGTCCAGTGCGATATCGACGACCGCCTTGACCCGGCCCGGCCGCGAGGTGAGCACCGCGACCCGCTGGCCGAGGTAGACGGCTTCGTCGATGCCGTGCGTGATGAACAGAATCGTCTTGCCGGTGGTCTTCCAGATGCGAAGCAGCTCGTCCTGCAACGATTCCCGGGTCTGCGCGTCCAGGGCCGCGAACGGCTCGTCCATGAGCAGCACCTCCGGATCGAAGGCCAGGCTGCGGGCGATGGCGACGCGCTGTTTCATACCGCCGGAGAGTTCATGCGGATAGCGGTCGCCGAATCCGGCCAGACCGACCAATTCGAGGTAGTGCTCGGCGATCTGCCGGCGCTCGCGGCGTCGAATTCCCTTGGCCTCCAAGCCGAATTCGATATTCGTGCGGGCGGTGCGCCACGGCAGCAGCGCGTACTGCTGGAAGACGATCCCGCGATCGAGCCCAGGTCCGGTGATCGGCGCGCCATCCAGCAGGATTTGCCCGGTGGTTGGTTTGCTCAGGCCGCCCAGCAGATCCAGCAGCGTGGACTTACCGGAACCACTGGGGCCGACCAGAACCAGGAACTCCCCGTCCCGCACATCGACCGTGATGTCCTCGAGCGCGGTGAAGGCGGCGTTCTCCCCGCGCACCGGGAAGTCCTTGCGCACACCGCTCAGCGCGAGCTTGACCCCGCTCATTTCGCCGCCGCCGCTTCACCACTGGGCCCTGCGCCCGCCGGATACTTGCCGTTGCTGTACGGGTTGTCCTTATTGGTGTAGAGATCCTTGGCCTGGAACTTGCCCGCGGGCAGTTCGCCATTGCGCACCAGCCAGTCGATCCACACCTGGAACTCGCGGTCCTCGACCACCGCGCCCGGCACCGGGATGCCCGAGCTCTTGTAATACTTCAGCAGTCCGGTGTTCTCATTGCGGCCGCGCTTGGTGATGATCGATTCGAAGCGGGCCACCACCTGATCGCGGGGGGTCACCTGCAACCAGCGGGTGGCGCGCGCGGTGCCCTGCACGAAGTCGGCCACCGCGTCGGGCTGCGACTTCAGATAGTCATTGCGGAAAACGTAAGTGCCGTAATCGAATTTGCCGAACAGATCCTTATCGGTGTACAGCGGATGCAGTCCGCCGCGATCGACGGCGTTATCGCGGAACACCGATCCCAGCGCCGCCGCGTCGATCTGACCCTTGCGCAGCGCGTCCTCGGTGTTGGCCGGCGGCAGCACCACCAGCTGCACCTGCTTGATCTCGGCATCGCTGAGTCCCTGCTGGTGCAGCCACTCGCGGGTGACGAACTCGTGGTGCGCGCCCAGGGTGTTGACGCCGACCTTCTTGCCGATCAGATCGCGCGCCGAGGTGATGCCCGAATCGTCCCGTACGAAGTAGCCGGTGTACGACTGCTCGTCCGCCCCATAGGAACTGAGCACGGCGGTGACCGGTGCGCCACCGGCGACCAGCTTGATGACCGCACCGTTGAAAGCGCTGCCGAATTCGATCTGTTTGGTCGCGGCGGCCTGGATATTGGCGGGGCCGCTGGTGGTATCGCCCTCCCAGTGCAGGCTGATCTTATTGAAATAGCCCAGATCCGCGGCGAGCTCGTACGGCGTCACCTGTCCGGTCGTGCCCTGGTAGCGCACAACGGTTTTCCCGTCGGCGGTGGTGGCGGGCTCGGACTTACCGCAACCGGTGAGAACCCCGACCGCGCTGGTAATCGCCAACGCGGCGGCGAGGATTCGCAACGTTCGTGCGGTTCGAAAGGCCCGTGCGGGTCTGGAAGCGGAAGCCATAGTGATTCTTTCGATGAACGCGTACGCGGTAACGCGTATTCAGGAATGATCGGTTGATCAGATGGTGTCGACGCCGAGAGCGCGCGGCAATCGTCTTTTCACGATGTGGAAATCAGCGTGATTCTAATTCGGCGGAATCCGTTGGCCCGCCGACAGTTTGGAACAGGGGTGCGATGCGCCCGGCCGTGATCCGCATGGCGGGCACGATATTTCGTATGAGCTCGGCATTGAGCCGTGCCGAACGCGCCTGTACCGCGAGCGCGCCGCGCACGCGTTTGTCCGGTCCGACGATGGGGACCGCGACCGCGCGAATGGGGTCGTCGGTCGGCATCAACTCGGTGGCGAAGCCGCTGCGCCGGACGCGATCGAGATCGGTGTGCAGTCCGGCGGTCCGCGCCGGGCGGGTATCACGCCGGGCCGCGTGCTCCTCGGCGATGGTGTCGAAGGGGGAGAAGGCCAGCAGCGCGTGCCCGGCCGCGCTGTCACGCAGCGGCCGCCGGTCCCGGGGCAGCTGGTTGGGGCAGAAATACACCGGTGGCCTGGCCTGGAACACCGTGACCGCGTCCCGGTCCTCGGCCATGCTCACGCTCACGGTGATGCCGATACCGGCCGCCAGCGCGTACAGGTGGGGTGCGGCCGAGTCCAGGCCGAGGCGGCCCAGCGCGGGCCGGGCCAGCGATGCCAGGCCGTGACCGATGCGGTAACGGTCCGTCGCCGGGTCCTGTTCGAGCAGCCTTCCGCGCACGAGCGCCTGGGCGAGCCGGTGCACGGTGCTCACGGGTAGATCCGCCAGGTGCGCCAGCTCGCTCACCGACAGTTCGGGATCGCCTTCGAAGCAGCTCAAGACCCCGATCGCGCGGTCGACCGCGCGTGCTCCGGAGCGTGGTTCCTCGGTGGCCATGGATCCTCCTGCGGGGACGAAACAGTAGTCCCGGAACTATGACCATGGCTCTGACCGGCGGCAATGGTTGTGCGCACCCCGATCGCAGGTCTCGAGAAGCAGGTCGAACGGGGTCTCGGGAAGATCGCGCATCGGCGAAAAACTATTTCTATTACGCGACCCGGGTCACTATTTTCGAGTGGCCTCCGTCACATTATCGGCGATGAATTCGAACAATGTAATTCACCATTCGTCCGGTGCTGTCTGCATAAACTCCGCGAGTGCGGTCGACGCCAATTTGTCAACCGTCCGTGATCGCCCCGTGATTAGTTGTGATTGTTCCGTTACCGTCGTTCACGGCTCGAATCACCGAGTCCGAAATCGAACCGCCGAACACCGGCAACCCCGTCCCGCGGTTCGAACGAAACCGACATCCCTGGGGACGGGGACCCGCTGCTGAGAGCGCGGGCCGATTGGGCGCAGGCCAGGAATCCCATATGACTCGCAAGTTCAGCACCCGCATGCTCGTCGCCACCGCCGCCACCGGCATCCTCGCCGCTGTCCCGTTCGCGATGTCCACCGGCACCGCCTCGGCTGCCTCGGGCAACTGGGACGCCGTCGCGCAGTGCGAGAGCAGCGGCAACTGGGCCGCCAACACCGGTAACGGCTTCTACGGCGGCCTGCAGTTCACCCAGAGCACCTGGAACGCGTACGGCGGCGCGGGCAATGCCGCGAACGCCAGCCGCGAGGAGCAGATCCGCGTGGCCGAGAACGTGCTCGCCGGTCAGGGCGCGGGCGCGTGGCCGCACTGCGGCGCGTACCTCTAAGGTACCGCGCGCTGCCGGTTCGACCGGCGCACCAAGCATGACGATGGCCCCGGATCAATGGCGATCCGGGGCCATTTCGCGTCTGTATCGCTAGCGGTGGGCGTCGTAGATCGCCTGTGCCAGTTCGGATTTGAGCGCCTGGAACTCCGGGGTCGCGGTGACCCGCAGCTCGCGCACGGCGTCCGCGTCATCGCCCGGCAGGTCGATCCGGCGGTCCAGGATGATCCGGCCGGGCCGGGCGCTCATGACCAGCACCCGGGTGGACAGGAATACGGCCTCCTCCACCGAGTGGGTCACGAAGACCACGGTCTTGCCCGCCTGCCGCCACAGTCGCAGCAGTTCGACCTGCAAACGCTCCCTGGTGAGCTGATCCAGGGCCCCGAACGGCTCATCCATCAGGATGATGCGCGGATCGTTGATCAGCACCCGGGCGATCTGCGCGCGCTGCTGCATACCGCCGGACAGCTCATAGGGCCGCTTACCGCCCACATCGCCCAGGCCGACCAGGTCCAGCAGGCGATCGGACTCCGCCCGGCGGGTCCGCTTGTCCACACCTCGGCACTTGGGCCCGAACTCGATGTTCCCGCGCACCGACAGCCACGGGTAGAGCGTCGGGGCCTGGAACACCACACCGCGCTCCGGGCTCGGACCCGCGATGGGGTCCGCGCCCACCAGCAGCGCGCCGGTGGTCGGCGTGAGGAAGCCGCCGAGCAGTTGCAGCAGCGTGGTCTTACCGCAACCGGACGGGCCGACCACGCTCACGAACTCGCCGGGTTCGATGACCAGATCGGTGGGGGACAGCGCCACCGTCGATCCGGTCGCGGTGTCATAGGTCTTGGACACCTCGCTCAGTACGACCCGATCACGCTGTGCGACAGCGGAACTCACTTGGCGCTCGCCGCCGTCGCGGCATCGGCGTAGACCGCCCCGGCGTACTTCTCCGGTGCGGCCAGACCCTGAATCTCGCCCTGGCTCAACAGGAATTGCGCCGAACCCTGCAGATCGGAGCCGAGCTGCTTACCCAGGTAGGGCGCGCCCGCCTGCGTCGCGGCATCGAGGAAGACATAGCCCGGCAGCTGCTTGCGCACCGCGTCCACCGAGATGCCGAGCTGCGCGGCGATGTGCGTGGCCGCGGCCTGCGGATCATTGGCGAGCTGATGCACCGCCCAGTTCTGCGCCGCGGTCCACACCGTGAGGAACTTCGGATTGGCGCTCACGAAATCGCCGCGCGCACCCTCGAGATCGAACGTCGGCTTCCCGGCCTTGGCAGTCTCGGCCGCGGTGGTGACGGTATGCCCGTTCTTCAGCAATTCGGTCAGCGTCGGCTCCCAGATGAACGCCGCGTCGATACCGCTATCGCGCCACGCGCCGAGAATCGCGTCGGGCGTGAGGTTTACGAGCGTCACATCCCGCTCGATTCCCGCCGCCGCGAGCGCCCCGAGCAGGCTGTAATGCGAGGTGCTGGCGAACGGCACCGCGATCTTCTTGCCCCGCAGCCCCGCCACCGAGGTGATCGCCGGATCCTTCACCACCAGCGATTCCGCGGACCCGATCACATCGTGGATCCACACCACCTTCATATCGATATTCAGCGGAGCCGAAATCGCCCGCGCTGCAGCGGCACTCCCGAGCAGTCCCAAATCAAGCGAATTGGACCCGAACGCCTGAATAACCGTCGCCCCCGACGCGAACTTGCTCCAGGTGATCTTCGCCTTCGGCAAGCAGGTCTCCAACAGCCCGGCATCCTTCACCACGAGCGCACCATTGGGAATGTCCTGATACCCCAGTCGCACTGTGCCGGTGAAGGATTCGTCGACGGGTACCGGGCACGCCACCTTGTCGCCGCCCGCGCGTGACTGATCGGTCCGTCCGGACTCCACGCAGCCCGAGAGGGCGGCGGCGAGGACCCCGGCCAGTGCCAATGCGACAAGTTTGCGTTTCATGCTTTGCCTTTCCAGGGGACGGCGAGGTCGCCGATCCGCTTGATCGCCGCGTCCAACCCGAGCGCGGTGAGACCGATAACGATGATGCAGGCCATGGTCAGCGGGGTGTCGAGGCGCTGACCGGACAGATAGGCGAGACCGCCGATGCCCGGAATGCCGTTGTCGAGTTCGGCGGCGACGACGGTGGTCCAGGCGAATCCGATGGCCACGCGGATGCCGCCGATGACCTCGGGGAGGGTGGCGGGCAACAGAACCCGGGTGATGACCTGACGGCGATTCGCGCCGAGGGAGCGTGCCGCGTTGACGCGGTCCGCCGAAACCCCGTGCACGCCGGTCATGGTGGCGATCACCAGCGGCGGGAACGCGGCCAGGAACAGCAGCCAGATCTTCGAGGTGTCACCGATGCCGAACCAGACGATGAGCAGGCCGATATAGCCGAGCGGGGGGAGGGCGCGCAGGAAGTTCAGATATGGCTCGACGATCGTGGCGAGCGTGCGCGAGGTCCCCAGACCGAAACCCACCAGTGGACCGAGGATTACGGCCGCTCCGGCACCCACGCCGATACGCTGCAAACTGGCCAGCAGATGCTCCCAGAGGAAGTAGTTCTGCTCGCCGCGCACTTCTCGCGGCACACCCGGAGCCAGCTCATGCCAGCTGTTGGCGCGCACGAATGCCCGCCACACCGCCCCGGGCGTCGGCAGGAATTGCTGATCGACGATCTTCGCCGCGCTGATCGCCCACCACAGCCCCAGCAGCACGGCCAGCGACAGCACCCGCACCCCGATCCCGCGCACCCGCCCGGACCGGCCGGTGGTCTGCGCTGTGCCGAGTTCCGCTGCGCGCGTAGCGGTTCGGGTCGCCCCGATGCTGATCATGCCGCCCGTCCTCCGATGCCGTCGCGGTCGGCCGCCTCCCGTCGAGGGGCCATAACCGTCCGGCCCGATCCTTTCCCCCGCGCGCGGTCCTGCCCAGATACACGATCACCGTGATTTGAAGTGCGTGCGTTTGAGCGCACGTCGACGAGCGCGGTGGGCGATCCGCCGCCCCGGTGCGTTCTCCGGGTCGGCAGGCATGTCATCGCAGCGGCCGGGCAACCTCGGCGGCAACCGGACGGGTGTCGGTGGCCGACACCGCGCCCGGTATGTGCGGCCGAACCGTCAGTGGCGTTGCGATCGGCGGCAATCCGCGCGGCTGTCCAGCCGCCGCGCGGCGTGTGCGGAGCCATTATCCAAGCGTTATCTCGTCACGGCCCGGTGTCGGATATGGCGGCCTACGCTCCTCTGTATGACTGTTGTGACCTGGCCGGACGAGGTGGACGAGGTCCTCGGCGGTGATCTGACCTGCGCGCTGGCCTATCTCACCCCGGCGGGTGGTGCGGTGGTCTCGGCGGTCGCGCCGATCGGGCTGCGGGATCGGGAGCGGGGCACGGTCGGCTTCACCACCTCCCTCGGCTTCGGGCGCAAGCTGGAGCGGATGAAGCGCAATCCGCAAGTGGCGCTTGCCTTCCACTCGCGCAAGCACGGTCTGGGTGATTTCTCGAACGCGCGGTATGTGCTGGTGCAGGGCACCGCGACATTCGACGTGACGCCGGATCGGGCCACCATGGAAGACATCGGTGCACGCGTCGTACCGTTCATGGGACCGCCGAAACAGGGCCGGTTCTGGGATCGCTGGTTGAGCGCGTACTACGCGGACCGCGTGGTGGTGACCGTCGCGGTGCATCGCATCGTGGTCTGGCCGGACCTCGAAACCACCGGGGCTCCAGAGGTTTTCGGTGAACCACTGCCGACCGGGAGCGCGCCCTCGCAGAAGCCACCCGCGGGCGGCACCGCGCCGCGGGTCGAGGTGGACAAGGCCGCCGCCACGGCCGACCGTCTGCCCTTCCGGCTGCTGTCCTATCGGCAGGCGGACGGCTACCCAACGATCGTCCCGGTCGATATCAGCGGTTCCGGTCCCGCAGGTCTGAGCCTCGCCATCGCGGCCGGTGCTCCCGGCGGCGGTCGCCGAGCGGGGCTGCTCGCGCACGACTACCGGCCCAAACTGATCGGCCTGGAATCGCGTCAGCACACCGGCTGGCTCGAGGCGGACGGTGAAACGGGCACGTACGCCCCGCACACCGCCTCCGGCTTCGCCGCACCCCCGAACAAGACCCTGCTACTGCTCGCGAACGGTTTCCTGGCTCGTCGCGGCCTGAGGAAAGCGCAAAAGGAAGGCTTGCTCGACGCGCTCCGCTAGTGGATAGAGCCGCAGCGGCCGGTACGCGCGCCGCGGTGGCTATGGCGACGAAGAGTATGCCGTCGGGGCGAATTGGCGGGAGGGACCGCTGGGCGCGATACGCCGGAGTGCCGCGCACTCTTGCCGATTCGGGTAAGTCCCCGCTCGGAACGTGCTCGGGCAGTAAGGTTTTACATGCTCACCGGTACGGCCGAAGCGCGGCCCGGGGTGGGCGGGGCGGGTATGGCGACACGGAGAGCGGTGCTGCGAGCGGGTGTGCTGTTGCCCGTGACCGCGGCGTGTGCGCCCGGATTCGGGGCGCGCTCGGATGCGGTGCGAATCGCGGTCTCCTGGGGTGGCTCGGAGCTCGATGCCTTCGAAAGTGTGCTCACCGCGGTCGATTTCGGGCATCCCACCGAGGTGATACCGCTCGGGGACGATATCGGCACGGTATTCGGCGCGGGGCGTTCGGCCCCCGATATCGTCATGCTCCCGCAGGCCGGGCAGGTGCGGAAACTGGCCGAGGACAAGCGGTTACGGCCACTCGACGATGCGCTGTGGACCGCCGGGGGAGCCGCCGAGTATGCCCCGGGCTGGCAATCGCTGCTGCGAATTCCCTCCGCCGGTGACCGGCTGTACGGGCTACCGTTCAAACAGGCGTGCAAATCGCTCATCTGGTACGACCGGGAGCGGTTGCGGAAACTGGGACTGCCGGACCCCGGCACCTGGTCATTTCGTGAATGGCCGAGCCATATGGACGCGGTATCGGATGCGGGGATGAGCCTGCTCGCGCTCGGCGCGGCGGACGGCTGGGTGCTGACCGACTTCTTCGAGAACGTGCTGTGGGCGGAATATCCCGAAGTCTATGACCGGCTGGCGAATCCGGCGCTGTGGCTGGACGCGAGCGGACAACCGCCCGCCGATCTCGGCTCGGCGCTGCGCGATCTGGCGGCGGTGTGGGGTCATCGGCACGCCTTTCCCGGCGATATCGGCAAAACTCTCACCCGGCAGTTCCCGGACGCGATTCACGATGTGTTCCAGCGTCATTCGGCGCTCATGGTGGTCGCCCCGGACTTCGCCGAGCCGATCGTGCGCGCCTGCGTTTCGGCCGCTTCGCTGGAGAGCGCGGTCGGTGTCGCGCCATTCCCGGGCGGTGCCCGCGGTGCGCCGCTGATCGCCGGTGGCGACGTCATGGTGGTGACCGCATCCGCGAAAGACACCGCGGCGCAATTGGTATCCCTGCTCGCGCAACCGCGAGCCGCGCTGCCCTGGATCACCCGCTACGGCGGTTTCGTCGCCGCGAATCAGGCCACCCCACAGCAGTATTCACCACTGATCGCACCGGTCGCCGCGCGCTTCCGCGACTGGACCGCCTTCGACCTCGGCGACCGAATCGGTTCCAGCGGTGGCCGTTTCGACCTGTGGCGAGCGCTGACCGACTTTCTGACCGCACTCGATACCGAGGGCATCGATACGGCTGTGCGCGATACCGTCGCTGCCATCGATGAACTCGAACGACGGCGGCGCGACTGAGATCATGGACGCACTGCATTCGCACGGCCTCGACCTGGAATTGGCCCCGCGCCGCCTGTCCGGTCCACTCATTCCCGGCAGGCATCCGCGCAAATGGATCGGCGCGGTCATTCTGCTGCCCGCGCTCGGCTTGATCACGGTCTTCATCGTGGCCCCGTCGCTCTATACCGTCTGGCTCGCGGCGCGGGCCCGGCCCGGATTGACGCTCGGCTGCGGTCTATTGGTGCTCGCCGCGATCCCACCGGCCATCGCGGGAGATATCAAGCGCCGCTACCCGGGGCTACCGGCCGTGCTGCCGGTCGCGATCACCTGGACCGTCGTGGTCGCTGCCGTCGGCGTGATCCTCATCGGCCGCGGCCTGACCCCGGACGGCGTGCGTGCCTATCTGTACACCGTCGGATGGGTGATCGTCGCGGCGCTGCTGGTGCTGCTGGCGCTGGCGATCGCCTGGTTCACCCGCCGACTCCGCTGGATGTGGCGGCCGCTGATCGTGCCGTTCGGTATCTCGGCGTTCACCGCGGGCATCGCGTTCCGCCTGCTCTTCGACCACCTGACCGAGAATCGCGAACTCGGCGGCGTCATCGCCTATCGCATCGCCTTCGGGGTGCTGCTGGTGCTGGCCTTCGCGTGGACCTGGCTCGGCTTGCTCACCGGCCTGTTCCGCGCGGCCCTGCTCGGTATCGAGGCCGATGAGGTGCGAGCCGGCGAGCTTTATCAGGAAACCCGGCCGCACTTGGTATTTCGGCTGCTGCGGCTGGTGCAACCGGTGTGGTTGATCGCCATGCTGGTCGTCGGTGTGGCGGCGGCCCGCGTGTTCGACGCCATCCTGGCCTCGGTGCCGCGCTCCATGCAGTACCAGATCGACAGCGCGACCGTGTACTGGTGGCGCACCTCGGCGGCATGCGGTCCGTGGTGCGGTGAGGCCGCCGCCTACGCGCTGCCGCTGGCCGTGGCGCTCGGCCTGGCCGCGCTGTGGGCGCAGGCCGGTATTCGCGGACATCGAATGAGCTGGACGGCGTCCACGCGAATTCCGGAAACGGGCAGGGAGCGAACGGGTTTCGCGCAATGGCTGGCGGTGCTGGTTTTGACGGGTGTCTCGTTGATCCCGATCGGCATCTTGGCGTGGGAGGCGCTCGGTGGCTCCGGCCGCTCGGTGCGCGCGCAATTGCGCGCGATCGGGCATGACGGCGGCCTATGGCGTGCGCTCGGTATCACCGCGAGCGTCGCGGTACTCGTCACGCTCATCGTGCTGCTGGTCTCGGTGCAGGTCGCGCATCGGCTGGCCGCGGTGCGCACCGGTATCGGGGCTCGAATCGTGGTGCCCTGCCTGGTGTTTCTGACGGTGCTGCCCGCACAGATGTATCTGGGACCGTTGCACGATGTGATCAATGCATGGGGGTTCGCGGGCACCCGGGTGCCGCTGATCTTCACCCATGCCGCGGCCGGACTGCCCATCGCGATCCTCATTCTTCGCGGCGCGCTGCTCGCGCCCGCGTACACCCCGGCCGCGGACGCGCTCTACGGTCTCGCACCCGCGCGGGTGGTCACCGGTCGGGTTCTGCGCGCTGTCCGCCCGGCCCTCGGCGCGGTGGCTGTCCTCGAGTTCATTCAGGTCTGGAACGACTTCTTCATCGGCCTGCTGATCAGCGGTGCGGGTGCGAGCCCGTGGGCACTGCTGCTGTGGGGTGACACCCGCCAATTCGACCAGAACGCGGCACAACTCGCGGCGGGTGCGCTGGTGTCGGCGGTGGTCCCGGTGACATTGCTGCTGCTGTTCTGGCGACGCTGGCTGGTGCCCGGCCTGACCGGGGGAGCGGTGCGATGACCTCCCCGCGCGACGCCGATTCCAATGTCATCGCCACCCCGAAATCCGGTGTGCTGCAACGCATGCTGGGCGCTATGATGGTGCTGGGCACCGGTCTGATCGGTGAGCTCGGCCGGATCTCGATCACCGACGCGTTCAAGGAGAACGTCGTGGTGACGCTGCTGTCCGGTGTACTGGGCTGGGTGCTCATGCCCCTGGTCGTCATCGCCGGTCTGATCCTGGTCTTCCGGGCCACCACGGCGATGGCCGCGGAGCATCGCGAACGCGACGGGGAACTCCCCGAACCGGGTGCGCCGTGGCCGGAACCGATCGACCCCGTCCAGGACGCGGCCCTGGACGGCTATCGGGAGGCCGCGGTCCTGCGTGAGCTTCCCGCGCGGGACTTCGAGATCGGCATTCTGCTCGAGGTGCTCGCGGCCATCGGCACCGCCCGCGCTCGGCTGCCCGCCGGATCCACTCTGCCGGAGCATCGCACCGCCACCGAGATATCGGCCGAATTGGTGCGGCGCGGGGTACTCGAACAGCTGACATCGGGCCGTTGCCGATTGGCTCGGGTTCCCGTCGAACCCGGGACGGCCGCGGTCCGGTCGCTGCCGGAATGGCGTGCGGGCTGCAATGAACTCATTCGCCGCCGGGCCGAGCATGCGGCGGGATGGGCTGCGGCACTGGATGATCCGGAGCGGTCGGCGGTGGCGCGGCGCTGGTTCCGGACCGAGGAGCCCAGATTGCGCCGCCTGCTGGAGCGGTGCGCGGACACCCCGGAGTTGCGGCGGCTGCGGATGACGGTGCCGCAACTCGCCGTCATCGCCGATGCGCTGGACTCCTGGTACGCGCGAATCGGCAAGGGCGAGAATGATTCCGGTACCGCGACGGTGATGATCCGGATCGCACCTGACCCGCGCCGGGATCCGATACCGCCAGGCGGTGGTCCGCCACCGCCGGGGAGTCCGCCATCGCCCGTGGGCGGTTCGGCGCGGGCCGGGTTCCCCGCGATCGCGGAACTGGCCCGAATCCGCGCGGACCCCGCGTACACCCCGCCGTCCCGTATCCGCCCGCGCCCGCTGCTGACCAACCTGCGCGCCCGCGCCGGTCACCGCTGGGCGCTGGCCGAATTGAATTCCACCGCACCGGAACTGGACCGCGTCGCGACCGCGCTGGAGGCCGCCTGGTGGCGGTTGCCGCGCGAGGACGTGGCCGGTGAGGTCTGTGCGCTGGTGAATCTGGCCCTGGTGCATCTGCGCCAGGGCCGCCTCGACGCCGCGCGCGATCGCCTCGAACTCGCCGAATCCCTCGCGGTGGACGGCCGGGATCCGGCCGGGCTGGCGCATGCGCACGAGGTGCTCGGCATTCTCGACTGGGCGGTGGGCGCGCCCCGTCGCGCGCTGCGCTCGTGGCAGGAGGCGCTGAACGAATGGCGTGTGCTCGATGATCGTCTCGGTGTCGGGCGCTGTCTGCAGCATCTGGGCTCGGTGGCGGTGCTGGATCCCGATCTCGGGGCGCATCTGCTCGATCCGGCGGGCGATGCCCAGGCGGCGGAGGTTTTGCGCCAGGCCACCGGATGGCTGGCGCACGCCCGCGAACTGTATCCGGATGCGCGCTTCGCACAGACCTATTCGGACCGCGCGGCGCATACGCTGCGTACCGCTCCCGGCTCCGTACGCCGTGGGGTGCGCCCGCTGCGGCGCATCGATCGCTGGCCGCTGCGTCCGGACGAGTCCGACGGTTCGGCCGAGACCCCGGGGCCTACACCGACTCCGGCATGACCTCCGGCTCGGGCACCGCGACCCGCGCATCGATGACGAGCCCGAGCACGCCCACCGCCAAACAGGCTGCGGTGAGTATCAATTGCCCCGGCGAGGTCTTACTGGTGAGCGCGTCACCGAGCAGCACCGTGCCGACCGTCCCGGGCAGAATCCCGAGCACGGTCGCGACCAGATACGGCTTCATCCGCACCGACGACAGGCCCGCGCAGTAATTCACCACCGAGAAAGGCGCGAAGGCGATGAGCCGCAGCGAGCCGATCGCCAGCCAGCCGCGTCGCGCCAGGCGCGCGTCCACCGCCCGCACCGCCGGATGGGTCAGCCGCGCGCGCACCCGATCCTGATCCAGCGCGCGCACCAATAGCAATGCCAGCACCGCGCTGAGCGTGGTGGCCGATACCGCCAATGCCAGGCCCTCCCATGGCCCGAACAGCATGCCCGCGCTGAGGGTGAAAATGGTGCGCGGGAACGGTGCGACGCAGACCAGAGTGTGGACCACGAAGAACACCAGCGGCAGCAGCGGCCCGACCGAATCGGCCCAGTCGCGAATCTGCTGCGGTGCGGGATGCGGTGCGAAGGCGGCCAATCCGAACAGCACGGCGATACCGATCAGCGTCGCCAACACGCGCGGCCGGCGCAGTCGGCCGAGCAATCCGGCCATACCGCTCACTACTTCGCGAATGCCGCCGTCCTCCTCGTGCGCACCATGGGTCGGATGCGGACTTTACCGACCGCGCGCGGCGCGGCTGTGGCTGGCTCCGCAAGGATGGTGATACCCATGCTGAACAGTTCGGATTCCGATCTCGCCCGGGCGGGAAGGGTTATTGGCAACTTGCCAGGTTACTCACTGGTAGTGAGACTCAGTGGACAGGAATCACAGCCATCCCGCTAGCATCAGGGGAAAGACGAGGAATGCTCGTTAACCGAAATGACCTCTGAGCAGTGCGGATGCATTACAAACCGGTCGTTTGGTCAGTGAGTGGAAGAAGGAACAGCAGCTATGCCGATTGCTTCAGACCCGGACACCGATCCGGTGCCCGGGTACGCCGCCTGGCGCAAGGGTGTTGCCGGAGTGCTGGCCAAGGCCCGCAGGGTCGAGGCCTCGGAACTCCCGGAAGAGCCGGAGAAGCTGCTCGCGGTCACCACCTATGACGGTCTTACCGTCAACCCCCTCTACACCCGTCGCGATGAGCTGCCCGAGCAGCCGTTGCCGGGCGCCTTCCCGTTCGTGCGCGGCGGTGACGCCACACGCGATGTGCATCGCGGCTGGTTCGTCAGCCAGCGCTTCGGGGGATCCGACGGGGCCACTGTAAACCGGCAGATACTCGACGCGCTGGAAAACGGCGTGAGTGCGGTATGGCTCGGTGTCGCGGACCGCGGTGTTCCGGTGGCGGAGATTCCCGCCGCGCTCAACGGACTGCTGTTCGAGCTCGCACCCCTCGCGTTGGACGCCGGTCCGGCCGCCGCCGAGGCTGCGGCGCAACTGTTCTCGGTGCTCGACGGCTATGAAGTGGCCGATCGCACCGGAATTCAGGTCTCGCTCGGCGCTACTCCGCTGACCAGCCTGTTCGCCGGTTCCTCCGCCATCGATCTGGACGGGGCCATCACCCTGGCGCAGCAGGCGGTGGCGCGGCCGGAGAATATTCGCGCGATCACCGTATGCGGCATCGCATTCCACAATGCGGGCGCTTCCGCCGCGCAGGAGCTCGGTGCGGCCGTGGCGGCCGGACTCGAATACCTGCGCGCGCTCACCGATGCGGGCGCGGATATCGCCGATGCGCTGGATCAGCTCGGATTCCGCTTCGCGGCCACCGACGACCAGTTCGAGTCCATCGCCAAATTCCGTGCGGCCCGCCGTCTTTGGGCGCGCGTGGCGCAGGTTGTCGGCGCGCCCGACTACGGCAATGCCCCGCAGCAGGCCGTCACCTCCGCCGCCATGATGACCCAGCGTGATCCCTGGGTGAACATGCTGCGCACCACCCTCGCCGCGTTCGGCGCGGGCGTCGGCGGCGCGGATATCGTCACCGTGCTGCCCTTCGACGACGCGCTGCCCGCCGGGGAACTCCGTGTCTCGCAGGCATTCACCGAGCGCATGGCGCGCAACACCCAGCTGCTGCTGCTCGAGGAATCGCATCTCGGACATGTGCAGGACCCGGGCGCGGGCTCCTGGTACGTCGAATCGCTCACCGATGAACTCGCCGCCAAGGCATGGGAGTTCATGCAGGAGATCGAGGCCGCGGGCGGATACCTCGCCGCATTGCAGGCGGGCCTGCTCGCCGAACGCATCGAGGCGACCCGCGCCGAGCGCGATTCCGATGTGGCACACCGCAAGACGGCCGTCACCGGCGTCAATGAATTCCCGAACCTGAACGAGGAGCCGCTGTCCGAGGCGGCGCGCGCGGCCAGCCCGATCGCCCGCTACGGCGCGGCCTTCGAGGCGCTGCGCAACCGCTCCGATGCCTACCTGGCGGCGAACGGCGCACGGCCCAAGGCCCTGCTCGTACCGCTGGGCCCGGTATCGGAGAACAATGTGCGCGTCACCTTCAGCGCGAACGTACTGGCCTCGGGCGGTATCGAACCGATCAACCCGGGCGTGCTGAGCGCGGACGGAATCGGCGCGGCGGCAACCGAATCCGGTGTCTCGGTCGCGGTGCTGTGTGGTTCGGACCCGCGCTACGGCACCGATGCCGCCGCCGCGGTCGACGCCCTGCGCGCGGCCGGTGTCACCACCGTGCTGCTGGCCGGAGCCGAGAAAGCGGTGGCCGACCTGACCGGCGCACAGCGTCCGGACGGATTCCTGACGGCGCGGATGGATGCGGTGACGGCGCTGTCCGGCCTGCTGGAGAAGCTGGGAGCATAGAGATGAGCGATATCAAGCATCTGATCGGCAATTTCGCCGAGGTTCCGCTCGGGGAGCCCGATAGCGCCCCCGTGGAGGCCGCGCAGGTCGAGGAGTTCGTGGCCGCGGCCGCGGCCGCCAATCACTATGCGCCCGAACAGCTCACCTGGGCGACGCCCGAAGGCATCGACGTGCCACCGGTATTCACCAAGGCGGACCGCGATGCCATTGTGGCCGAGGGGTATCCGCTGGACTCGGTACCGGGTATCGCGCCGTTCCTGCGCGGTCCGTACCCGACCATGTACGTGAATCAGCCGTGGACGATTCGCCAGTACGCGGGCTTCTCCACCGCCGCCGACTCGAACGCCTTCTACCGCCGCAACCTGGCCTCGGGTCAGAAGGGTCTGTCGGTCGCGTTCGACCTGGCCACGCACCGCGGGTACGACTCCGATCACCCGCGCGTGACCGGTGACGTCGGTATGGCCGGTGTGGCCATCGACTCCATCCTGGATATGCGGGAACTGTTCGATCAGATTCCGCTGGACCAGGTTTCGGTGTCGATGACCATGAACGGCGCGGTGCTGCCGATTCTGGCGCTGTACGTCGTTGCCGCCGAGGAGCAGGGCGTCAAGCCCGAACAGCTGGCCGGAACCATTCAGAACGACATTCTGAAAGAGTTCATGGTCCGCAACACCTACATCTATCCGCCGAAGCCGTCGATGCGGATCATCTCCGATATCTTCGCCTACACCTCGGCCAAGATGCCCAAGTTCAACTCGATCTCCATCTCCGGCTACCACATTCAGGAAGCCGGGGCCACGGCCGATCTGGAGCTGGCGTACACCCTCGCCGACGGCGTGGAGTACATCCGGGCCGGTATCGAAGCCGGTATGGAGGTCGACAAGTTCGCGCCGCGCCTGTCGTTCTTCTGGGCCATCGGCATGAACTTCTTCATGGAGGTCGCCAAACTCCGTGCGGGACGGCTGCTCTGGAGTGAGCTGGTCGCCAAGTTCGAGCCCAAGAGCGCGAAATCGCTGTCACTGCGCACGCATTCGCAGACCTCGGGCTGGTCGCTCACCGCGCAGGACGTGTTCAACAATGTGGCGCGCACCTGTGTCGAGGCCATGGCCGCCACCCAGGGGCACACCCAGTCGTTGCACACCAACGCACTCGATGAGGCGCTGGCGCTGCCGACGGACTTCTCCGCTCGTATCGCGCGCAATACCCAGCTGCTGATCCAGCAGGAGTCCAACACCACGCGGCCGATCGACCCGTGGGGCGGCTCGTACTACGTGGAGTGGCTGACCCATCAGCTCGCCGAGCGCGCGCGGGCGCATATCGCCGAGGTGGAGGCGCACGGCGGTATGGCGCAGGCGATTTCGGAAGGCATTCCGAAGCTGCGCATCGAAGAGGCCGCGGCCCGTACCCAGGCGCGCATCGATACGGGCCAGCAGGCCGTCATCGGCGTGAACAAGTACCAGGCCGAAGAGGACCAGGAGATCGAGGTCCTCAAGGTCGAGAACTCGCGCGTGCGCGCCGAGCAGAACGAGAAGCTGGTGCGCCTGCGCGCCGAGCGCGATACCGCCGAATGTGAACGTGCGCTGGCCGAATTGACCCGTGCCGCAGCCTCTTCCGAGGGCGGTATGGAGAACAACCTGATGGCGCTGGCGATCGCGGCGGCGCGCGCCAAGGCCACCGTCGGTGAGATCTCCGACGCGCTGGAGAAGGTGTACGGCCGCCATCAGGCCGAAATCCGCACGCTCTCCGGTGTTTACCGCGAGGAGGCCGGCAAGGTGTCGAACATCAGTAAGGCGATTGAGCTCGTCGACGAGTTCGCCGAGGCCGAGGGCCGCCGTCCCCGCATCCTGGTCTGCAAGATGGGTCAGGACGGGCACGACCGCGGTCAGAAGGTGATCGCCACCGCGTTCGCCGACCTCGGCATGGACGTCGATGTGGGCCCGCTGTTCCAGACCCCCGAAGAGGTGGCCCAGCAGGCCGCCGACAATGACGTGCACATTGTCGGCGTCTCCTCGCTCGCGGCGGGCCATCTCACGCTGGTGCCCGCCCTGCGGCAGGCGCTGGCCGATGTCGGCCGGTCCGACATCATGGTCGTGGTCGGCGGCGTCATCCCGCCCGGCGACTTCGCCGAGCTGTATGAGGCCGGTGCGGCGGCGATCTTCGCGCCGGGCACCGTAATCGCCGACGCCGCAATCGATCTGATCAAGAAATTGGCCGATTCACTGGGCCATGAGATCGGCACCGGCGCGGCCGAATGAGCGACGCCGTGCGTGCGGCCGCGGGTGACCCTCACCCGCGGCTGGGCACCACCGCCGGGGTCCGCGCAGCGGGCGGGCCCCAGGCCGCGGCGCGCGGTGTGAAGCGGGCCGTCGATGTCGATCAGCTCGCGGAGCAGGTGCGGGCGGGGGAGCGGGCCGGGTTGGCGCGCGCCATCACCCTCGTCGAATCCACCCGGAGTGATCATCGTGAACTGGCGCAGCAGCTGCTGCTGCGCCTGACGCCCGCGACGGATGCGGTGGTATCCAATCGTGTTGGTATCACCGGTGTTCCGGGCGTGGGTAAGTCGACGTTCATCGACTCGCTGGGCATGTCGCTGATCGAGCAGGGGCATCGGGTGGCGGTGCTGGCGGTGGATCCGTCCTCGACCCGCACCGGCGGTTCGATCCTGGGCGATAAGACTCGGATGGCGCGACTTTCGGTGGAGCGCAACGCATTCATCCGTCCGTCGCCCACCGCGGGCACGCTCGGCGGTGTCGCCAAGGCGACCCGCGAGACGATCGTGCTGCTGGAGGCGGCGGGCTACGACGTGATTTTGGTCGAGACGGTCGGTGTGGGCCAGTCCGAGGTGACGGTCGCCAATATGGTCGACGTCTTCTGCTTCCTCACCCTGGCTCGCACCGGAGATCAGTTGCAGGGCATCAAAAAGGGCGTCCTGGAGCTGGCCGACCTGGTGGCGGTCAACAAGGCCGACGGCAAACACGAACTCGAAGCCAAGGCCGCCGCCCGTGAACTGGCCGGGGCCATGCGCCTCATCCACCCCCGCGATTCCCTGTGGCACCCACCGGTAATCACCATGAGCGGCCTGAACGGCGTTGGCCTGGACAAGTTCTGGGACACCGTCCTGACCCACCGCAAGGTCCTCACCGAGGCGGGCGAATTCGCCGAGAAGCGCCGCCGCCAGCAAATCGACTGGACCTGGACCATGGTCAACGACAGCCTGCTGCGCCGCCTGTCCGACAACCCGAACGTCAAATCCGTTCGCGCCCAGGTCGAATCGCAGGTCCGCGCGGGTTCGCTGACCCCGGCACTGGCCGCCGAAGAACTCCTCCGAGCTTTCGACGAGCACTGATGACCAGCACCGGGAGTGCCGATGACCATCACGAATGAGCGCCGATGACCATCACCCTCGGCACTCTCGCCGACGCCGAGGCGGTCGCCACCCTCCACACCGAGAGCTGGCGCACCGCCTACGCGGACATCATGCCCGCCGACTACCTCAACGGGCCGCTCTACGAAGAACGACTGGCCCTGTGGCAGCACCGCCTGACCACCCCCACCCCCGGCGCGGCCCTATTCGTCGCCACGGACGCGGCCACCTTGACTGGATTCGTCTACCTCACACCACAATCCGACGGCCGCATCCTCCTGGACAACCTCCACGTCCGCCCCACCCTCAAACGCTCGGGCACCGGCACCCGCCTCCTGGCCCACGCCCAAACCTGGGTCAGCACCGAACACCCCGGCCGCACCCTCTACCTCGAAGTCCTCGAAGCCAACACCCCGGCCATAGCGTTCTACGAACGGCACGGCGGCAAACGCACCGACCGCCGCCCCGCCCACTTCCCCCAGGGCTTCACCCTCACCGAACTCGAATACACCTGGCTTCCCACCTAAGCTGACCGCCATGCTCGACCCCGCAACCGTCTCGCCCAACCTCACCGACCGCGGCCGCATCCCCTCGGTCCTCCGCTTCACCACCGAACTCATCGCCTGGATCGCAACCCCTTGGGCTCTGGCCGAACATTCGGTAGTGCTGGCGGTTCTTTCGGTGATTGTGCTCATCGGCCTGCCAACCGCGTTCTCCACACCCGGGGACAAGAAGCAGACCCTCCTGCCGGTTCCGGGCATCGTGACGATCGCCCTGGTTGTCCTCCAACTCGTCGCCGCAGTGGTCAGCGCTTGGATCGCCTGGTACCCGTGGGTCGCCGTCCTCGTGACCGTGCTGGCATGCGCCACCGTGGTTGCCGAACTTCCGCGTTGGCGCTGGCTGCTCCGCGCGCCGGGCAGCACGAAGGGATAAGACCGCCGGACTTCGTCGGCGTCAGGGAAGCGATTCCATCGGAGAAATCTCGGTGGAAGCCGCGCAGTGCCTCGGCAAGGATGTGGCGGTGCGGATGCTGGCGGAGTTGGATCGGATTACCGAGGAGCAGGATCGGTCGGCGACGTTCGAATTGATTCGAATGCTGAACGATCGTGGTGTCGGAGAAGCGGAGCGGGAGCAGATCGGTTACGCGCTCCAACGGCTCGCCGATCCCCGTGCGGTGGGGCCGCTGACCGAAATTGTGCGTGACCGCGACCGGCCGGACGAAGTGCGCCGCGCCGCGCTGTGGGCGTTGGAGGGCTCTGACATCTTTCCGGCGGGCCCGGGACTGCGGAACTGGTGGGATACCGGCGATGACCTGGTTCGCGGCTGTGTGCTGCGGCAGGCCACACGCCGCGAGGCGGATCTGCTCGAACCGGTTCTGAGCGATCCACGCCATCCGCTGCACCGGGACGCGCTGGTCGGAATCGGGTCCACGTTCGAGGAACCACACTGGCAGCGATTCAAGATCGCCGCTTTGGATAACCCCGACCCGGCGGTGCGGCGGACGGCCGCCTATCAGCTGGGATGGGATGAGCCGGTAGCGGCTGAACCTGGGTTGCACCGGGTTGCGGCGAACGACAGCTCGGCCGATGTCTCGTGTGCCGCAATCGATTCGCTGCGGTACTACAGCAGCAGGGCCACGTTGCGGCTGCTACACGACCTGGCCCGGGGCGATGACGCGCGAGCGACGGAAGCACGCATCGCCGCTGCCGGATTGCTCAGCGACTTCGAGGATGAGCGATCACACATCGGTGAATGGCTCGCGCCGGTCGCCGATCTGCTCGGCGCGCCCGAACTCGGGGCCGCTACCGAAATCGACGCCGCGCCTAGGCAATCCGGTCCACTGCGGTCGCGGTTCCCAATTCCATCGGCGTCGGAGCTGATCACCCTGTACTCCGATCCGGACGGTCCGTGGGAGCCGAAACTGGCCGTCATGCGAAGGCGCGTCATCGGCAATGGCTGGGATGCCATGCCTGACGGCGACCGCCGTGGCCTCGCCGCGTTTCTCTCCGGCCATCCGGACCCGCAGGTGCGCGCGCTGTGCTGCTGGGCATTGTCGAGCTGGTACGAGGTGGATTCGTTGCTCGCACTGGCTCATGATCCAGATGAGGGGGTACGGCAATCAGCGGTTTTCAACTTCCGATTCGTGCCGCGTTCGCACGAGATCGCTACGCTCACATGGGATCTGATCGCCTCCGGTGAGGTGGCCGGTACCCGTGGACAGGAGACGCTGGTCGCCTGCGCCGCACACACCCCACCCGGCGACCTCGAAGACCGTCTGATCGAGTTGGCGCGCGACGATCTTCGGGAGGGCATCCGCGCCGAGGCGGTCACCCTCCTCGGCGACCGCGTCGAACCGCTACTGCCCTTGCTTTCCGAACCGCCACTGCTGACCTGGGCGGTGCACATCCGACTACTCGATGCGTGCCGCAGCTCAGGTGTGCGACCGGCCGCCGTGAACGATCTTCAGGATGTCGACAACCTTCATGTAGCACGTGCTCTGGCGAACCTGAACCGCTGACGATCCAGCCCTGAACTCGGTTCACTACCTCGGTGATTCGGTGCGGCCATCGGCGGCTGCGGTGAGCCGATTCGCGAGGGCGCGCACGGCATCGTTGAGTTCGGCGGGGTGCTCGATAACGAATGGGCGGTTCAGGCCAGCCAGGAGCGGGGGAATCCATTCGAGTTGTTCGGCTTGAATGCGCACTCGCACCCACGGTTCGGGATCGGTGCGCGATGAGTTGATGTCATGCAGGGTCGC
This sequence comes from Nocardia sp. NPDC056000, assembly GCF_042269265.1. Lineage (NCBI taxonomy): Bacteria > Bacillati > Actinomycetota > Actinomycetes > Mycobacteriales > Nocardiaceae > Nocardia > Nocardia sp. NPDC056000. The sequence continues at coordinate 547,951 of NZ_JBHJXS010000003.1, forward strand.
GATCGCTTCCGGAATGAGCGAGCGGATCTGGGCGGCCGTGCCCTGGACGCGGACCGATACCTCATGCCGGTAGGGCGTTGTCGCAAGGGCGGCCAGTAGATGGGCGCTCGGCTCGAATTCTTCCGGGGGAGTGAAGGTTTCGGATAGCACGGTGGCGGTGGTGATGCGGTCGAGCCGGAACTGGCGCACCTCATCACTGCGACTGTCCCTGCCGGTCAGGTACCAGCGGTCGGAGTGTGCGACCAGCCCGTAAGGGTGCACGGTTCGCTCGCTGTGCCGCCCGTTGCGGTCGGTGTATGTGATTGCGAGCGTTCGGTGTTCGCGCGTTGCCTCGGCGACGCGGAGGAGAACGGCGGTCGCCACGGTGACTTCGGGGTGGTCGGCGGCGGTGAATTCGGCGGTATGGATCAGCGCTTCCAAGCGGGTGGTCAGGCGTGCGGGCAGGACGCGGCGAAGTTTTGCGGTGGCGCTGTCGACCGCGTGCGCGACTGTTGATCCGTTGCGGCTGGTGAGCAGCCCGAGCAGAACGGCCACCGCTTCGTCATCGGTCAGCATCAGCGGTGGCATTCGATATCCGGGCGCGAGCTGGTAGCCGCCGTAGCGGCCGCGCAGCGATCGAATGGGGATATCCAGGTCGGTCAGATGGGTGATGTATCGCCTGACGGTGCGTTCATCCACGCCGAGCCGCCCGGCGAGCTCGCCGACGGTGTGGGTGCCGCCGGTCTGCAACAGCTCCAGCAGCGCGAGCACTCGGGCGGTAGGACGCGTCATCGGGAAATTCTCTCATCAATACCGGGCGGAAACTGTCCGGTATAGCTCCTACCGTGGCATTCGACGGCGCAACCGCCGCCCATATCCCAGCTGAGGAGTACACGATGAACCTCGTTTCCATCCGACTGATCACCGATGACATCCAGCGAATGGTCGCCTTCTACCAGCATCTGACCGGCATCGAAGCCGCATGGAGCACCCCGGACTTCGCCGAATTCGTCACCCCGGCAGGCACCCTGGCGATCGGCACCACCCGCACCGTCGCATTGTTCGCCCCCAACAGCGCCCGCCCAGCCGACAACCGAACCGCGATCATCGAATTCCTGGTCCCCGACGTAGACGCCGCCTACACGCGCCTACACGAGACCTTCACCGATTTCGTCAACGAACCCACCACAATGCCCTGGGGCAACCGCTCCCTCCTCCTCCGCGACCCCGACGGCAACCTGATCAACCTCTTCACCCCGATCACCGAGCAAGCCGTCGCGAAGTTCGCTCGAGTCGCTGCCTCCTCAACACCACAGTCTGTTCAATGACGTTCCGTCCCAGGGAGTTCGGATCCTGACGGCAGTGGCGGCATTGTTCGCCGGGCGTAGGTTGCTTCCGGGCTCACGGTGATCACGTCGAGTTGCCGCACCAGGGACTCGGGAATCTCCCCACGCTCCAAATGTTCGAGGCTCGGGATAATCACCGCTTCAGCATCCAAGCGGGTCACCTGAGCTCTCAGCCGCGCCAACGGCGGCCGCCCGAACCTCGGGTCGTAGATGACCATATCGGCGAAGTCGTACCCCAGGCGTGTGGCGAGCTTACGGATCTGACTCTGGTCCCACTGTTGCGCCATTCCTGACACATCGGTCCGGATATAGCCCAAACATGTTGGCTTATAGTCCATTTCAGCCCCTTCTCGCGTTGGCCAGCGGTCGTCGGTACCCTCGTCGAACTTGGAAAACTCTAGGTAGAACCCCGGACAGTCCTCAGGCGCCACTCCTGTCCGGAGCTCGAATGCGCCGCCTGGGAATCTGAAGACCCTGCTGCCGCGGTTCATCAGTACTCCGTCATTGCTCGGTGTGAGCCGCACTGTGCGCGGCGTCGTTCACGACGAGCAAACCGTGGCGCTCGGCGGGCAAGAAAGGTGGCAAGTCACGCGGAAAGCGGACTTGCCACACCACTGCCGTAGACCAGAATGAACCCATGGTGAGGGGTGAAGGTGACTCGACGATCGAGCTTGCTGGGCAACCGATATCGGTAGCCGATCAGTTGGCGCGCGAAATCAAACGCCTCCGAAAAGAAGCGGACATCTCGCAGCGCGTACTGGCATCAAGGATCGGTTACTCACGCCAGTACGTCACCATGACCGAGTGGGAGGATTCCAGCCTTCCTTCACATGAGATTGTCGCGGCGATCGACAGCGCCCTCGGAGCGGCCGGAACCCTTGTTGCCCTGCGGGCCCAGGCGGATAGTGATCGGCAGACCAGACAGGGTATCGACACGGGTTCGCTCGATGGTTCGGTTGAGCCCGGTAAGACGCTCACCGCCAACGTGTTCAGCCCCTTCGATCTGGAGGCTGTTCCCGCTCGATACGCACCAGAACCCTGGCGCACTGGAATTGTCACGTGGTCCGATGTCGAACAAGTGCGAGAGGCCACCCGTCGCGCAGCGAACACGGAGAATCTGCACGGAGGTGGATCGGCCAATTCCATCGCAAGCCAGCAGCTGTACTCGTTCGCGCCGCTCGTGCGAGGAAAGACCGCACCCGAAACGCGTCGGGCGATGTTCGAGGCTGTCGGCAACTTGAGTAGCGTCGCGGCGTTTGCCGCGTTTGATATCGCGGACTTCGTAACCGCGGAACAGCACTCGCGCTTCGCCCTGTGGTGTGCGGACTCCGCAGGGTCGTGGGAACTGCGGGCGAGTGTGCTCGCCGACATGGCTCGAATGTCGGCCTATACCAGCGGCGCTGACAATGCCCTGTCCCTCATCGAACTCGCACAGGTTCGCTCCGACCGACTCTCAGCTACTACGCGCGCGATGCTCAGCACACTACGCGCGCAGTTCTTGGCCGTGCTGGGTCGTACCGACGAGACATTGGACGAGGTAGCGCGCGCGGACGACTATTTCGCCGACAGTGCGCCCGGCGAAAACGCACCCTGGATGTGCTACTACGACGAAGCCGAGCACCTGGGCAGCACCGGAAAAGCTCTCATTCCGGTTGCATTGGCGCGAAATCGGAAGGAGCTGGCCGCACCTCGAATCGCCCAAGCCATCCGGCGTCAATCCAGAAGCTATCCTCGGTCCCAAACCTTCTCGCTGACACGACTGGCCATGTTGACCATGCGCATTGGCGATCCGCGGGAAGCGGCCGGCCTCGGAATACAAGCTGTGCGGCAAGCGAAAAAGCTTCATTCCCAACGCATTCGCGACGAATTGCAGGCGCTGGCCCGGGCATCCATCAAGCATCTCGACATCCCTGAGGTGAACGAGCTCTACGGGGTGCTCACCGACAACCGCCAGCAACACGGGGTGTCCTCGTGAGCCGGCAGGTCACGTCCGCCGATGTGTTGGGCCGAGCGGCGGCCCTCGTTGATGTCGACATCCATGATGCGGTGAAAATCCGAGAAGGTTCCCACGCGATCTTCGAGTTACCCAACGGGATCGTGGCACGAATCGGCAAGCCGGGCAGCTTCGGGGCGGCCGAGCGGGAACTGCTTATCTCGCAGTGGCTCAACCGAAATGGCATCACGACCGTGTGTGCGGTGGAATCGATTCCGCAGCCTACCGTCGTGGACGGCCGACCTGTGACCTGGTGGACTCTGATACCGGACCATAGGCCATCCACACCTCGAGAGTTGGGTGGCGTGCTCCGGGAGTTGCACACGTTGATACCCCCAACTGAATTCCAGCTTCCGAGTTATGCGCCATTCGATGGCTTGCGAGAACGTCTCGAGTCCGCAGCCAAGATCGATGAGGACGACCGTGCATGGCTTTCGGCGCAGTACCTACGGCTGCGTCAACGTTACGACGAACTAGGGAATCCGTTGCCGCCGTGTGTCATCCACGGCGACGCCTGGCAGGGAAATCTCGTGGTACCCCGCGCCGGTGATCCCACAGTGCTCGACCTCGACAGCGTATCCGTGGGATGGCGTGAATGGGATCTCGTTCAGCTGGCGGCCGACTACACCGACTTCCAACGGATCACCGACGACGAGTATCAGAGCTTTGTTGACGCCTATGGCGGCTACGACATCACCCGGTGGGCGGGCTATCGGGTACTCGCGGATATCCAAGAGCTCCGATGGGTCGCTTTCGCGGTCAGCCGGTCGGATGCGAGCTCGACAGCTGCGGCCGAAGCGTCGCACCGGATAGCGTGCCTTCGCGGACTGGTGCCGAAACCCTGGACGTGGCAAGCGCTTTGAGTTGATGGTTTGCCGTTCCACTCCGAGCCGTCGTTCTTATAGCTCTCCGTACTAGGCCGACGTTTCGTGGTCAGTGAGGAATGCATCAAGTCGTTCATTGATTCCGATGCGCATCCCGGGGCGTTTCGTGAACAGTCGCAAGCAATCCCGCTGGTTTGGAAGGTCGGCCATCGGCCGAGAACCGGCTACGCTGCGAATGTGACGGAGGCTCGGTACCGCCCGCTGGTCTTTCTGGATGTCGATGGGCCGTTGATACCGTTCGCCGGGCCGGTGGGGGAGAGTGACGATTTCGGGAATCCGCTTGTGGCGCGGCTGGATCCGGGTGTTAGGCCGCTGCTCGAGGCGCTTCCTTGTGAATTGGTGTGGGCCACGACCTGGATGCATGAGGCCAATGAGGTCATCAGTCCTCGGCTGGGGTTGGGGGCGCTGGGGGTTGTCGAGTGGCCGGAGGACGCTGGGGACGGGATTGATGAATGGTTCGGGTTGCATTGGAAGACGCGGACATTGGTGGAGTGGGCCCGGGGGAGACCGTTCATTTGGGTTGATGATGAGATCGGTGAGCGGGATGTGGAGTGGGTGGCGGAGAACTGTGGTGGGCGGGCGTTGTTGTATCGGGTGGATGCGCGGGTGGGGTTGCGGCGGTGTGATTTCGGTGTGCTCGGGGAGTGGTGTGCGGGGGTGATGGCGGAGGGGTCAGGTGGGGGAGGGTTCCAGCCACTTCGGGAGTAGGGGCTCCGAGATCGCGGGGAGCTGTACTACAGGCGGATTTGTGGTGGGGGACGGGACCGGGGTTGCCTTCATTGCCAGGAGGCCGGCGATGAACAGGGTGAGGGCGGCGATTACGCCGGCGGTGTGGCGGATGATTTTGAACCAGTTCAATCGCCGACGGCCTTGCGGTGCTGAACTTTTCGCTACCATCACTCTCCCCAATGCGGTCATGGGCAGATCGCGGAAGAGGCCGCCCGCATTACAGGTGGTTAGAGTTCGGGGGTGAATGCGCCGGAGAATTCGCCTTCGATAATGGCTTTGGCCGATCTCGCCACCCCGATGGCCGTTCGGGTCGCCGCAACACTCGATCTGGCGGAACTGGCGGGTGATGAAGGGGCGAGCGTGGCTGAACTGGCCGCTCGCTCAGGAACTTTCGTGCCTACCCTCGAACCGCTGCTCGACCACCTGGTCACCGTCGGCGTCTTCGACTTCGATCGGCAGTCGGGTCGCTATCGAGCCACGCGTCTCGGCGATCAGATGCGGGCCGATGCTCCCGAAGGATTCAAGATTCTGCTGGATATCAACAGTGCCGGTGGCCGAGCCGAATTGGCGTTCGTCGAACTGCTGGGAACGATAGTCACCGGTGCGCCCGCGTATCCGCAGCGGTACGGCCGATCCTTCTGGGCGGATCTGGACGCCGAGCCCGCGTTGCGGAAATCGTTCGACGCTCAGATGACATGGCGATTCCGGACATTGGCAGGCCAGATCGCCGAACGTTTCGACTGGAGTCGCTTCACCCACATCCTGGACGTGGGCGGCGGTGACGGAACCTTGCTCTCGGCAATTCTCCGAGCGCATCCCGGCGTGCGGGGACAGCTCTTGGATTTGGCACCGACAGCGGCGACAGCCATCGAAACCTTAACGGCCGCAGGGCTAACCGACCGTGCCACGGTCATATCGGGCAACTTCTTCGAACCGTTGCCCGAAGGGGCAGATGCCTACATTCTGTCCGACATCCTGCACGACTGGGACGACACACACGCTCGCGCCATCCTCACCGAATGCGCTCGTGCGGCCGGACCGAATGGTGTTGTCGTGGTACTGGAACCAATCCGCGGCGCAGGCGCGAATACCGCGATCAACCTGTTCATGCTGATGTGCTTCGCCGGTCGCGAGCGCAGCATCGACGAGCTGACCCGAATGGCCGCCGATTGCGGTCTCACTTGCCGCGCGGTGGTGCAGGCGGCCGATGGCCGTACCGCGCTGGAATTCCAGCCGACCGGGTATCTCGAACAGACACCCCGGCCGGTGGATGCGACTCCCGAATCAGCTGCAGGCGGGGGAGGTCTGGTTGCCGAGTGAGAGCATGTTGCAGATCCATTCCTTCTGGACCTTCCACTTGCCGTCTTCGGCGATGAACGGGACGACCGCGTTCTGCGGAGTGCCGCCGTTGAGGGCCAGCTGCACGTCGGCGGTGAGGGTGCCGTTGCCGAGGTCGGTCACGTTGGTGACCTTCACCGAGACGTTGTTCTGGGTGTAGACGTCGCTCAGGCGCTGCGGGAGGGACGGGTCCGAGGAGACGCCCTGCATCAGTTCGAGCTTGGCCTCATTGGGGGTGCTCGGGTCGACGACCTTCTGGAATGCGGCGTTGAGGTCATCGGCGGTCGGCACCGGCGGGTAGTTGGTCTGAGCGGCGGCGGTGGTCGCCTTCGACGCGGCGGTGGTGGTGGCCGCGTGCTTGCCTTCATGCTTGTCGCCGCTGCCGCACGCGGACAGTCCGAGCACCGAAACCAGGGCGAGTGCGCCGATCGCGATGCGTCCACTCTTCGAAAACGTCAACTGCTCATCCTTCATCGTCGAAAACATCTGTCGCGCACAGTGTCAGCCGGGCGACCGGCGACATCGCGCGATTCTCGACCTTACCGATCAGTCAACCGGATGGACTCATCGGTGGGCGGCCTCGGCCAAATTCAGTCCAAACCCTCAGACTCGGACATATCGCCCGGGTCTGCGCTCAACGCGCAAGACCGCCGACCGCCAATTACGATAGCTACGAAATAGCTCACTGATACGGGTCGGCGGGAGGGAGTGTCATGGCGACACCCGTGGGACAGCAGGCATGGCGAGAACTGATCGACCAGCTGATCGAACAGCGCCGCCGATTAGCCGCGGCCGACGACCTCTACCGGCCATTGACGCTGCCGAAACCCGGTGCGACAGCAGCCGAACTGCGCGCCGCGGAGGAACGACTCGGCCACCCGCTCGATCCGCACTACCGCGAATTCCTGACCGTAGCCAATGGCTGGGACGAATACTTCCTCGGCTCCGGACTACTCGGCACCGACGACCTCGGCACCGGCGACCGCTGGTTCGCGGCCGAGGAGACCCTGCAGATCTTCATGGAGAACAGCTCGGGCGTCCTGGCCGCGGACCTCGGCATTCCCGACGATCCGGCCGTCTGCCAATCCATCGGTGATAACGACAACGGCTACGCCTCACATCTGTACCTGCTGCTCCAGGACACACCGGGCGGCCCGGCCGGTGGCGTCTTCCCGCTCGACATCGGATCGGACACCATCTGGCCGGACCTGTACTCGTACCTGTCCTATGAACTACCCCAGCTGCGCGCCTTCGCCGACTCCGCCGAACTCGGACCGCATTCCGACACCTGGGGCCGCGATATCCGCAAGGACCCGCCCTCGATGGCCGATATCGTCGCCAAGATCGCCGAACTATCCGCACTGGCCTTCCCGGAACATCCGGTCGTGCTCGAGATGGGCGCTTCCGACGCGGAATTGGATGAACTCGACAGCGCCGTCGCGGGCGCACTGCACCCCGAGCACCGCGAACTGCTCTCGATCACCGACGGCATGATCTCCTCACCGTGGGGCCTGGGCGAAGTGCTGTCCACCGGCCAGCTGCTCGACGGCGGCCGCTGGCGCGAAATACTCGTCGCCGCACAGGAATCCGAGGATGAGGCGTTCCGCATGCTATTGCACGGCATGCGCGCGGGCGGCCATCCGGACCCCGAACCCAAGGCTCCGGTCCTGCAGCGAATCGGCCGAATTCCCGCAGTACCCTTCGCGATCCTGGGTGTCCGCCCGTTCGGCGTCGACACCCGCGACGGCTTCGTGCGCTCCCTGCTCGACGACTCCACCGTCGCCGGTCCGCGCGATGGCCACACCACCGCCGCGGGCACGATCCGCGAACATCTGCTCAAAGCCTGCGACAGCCTGTGGTGGCAGACCCGAATCCGCGCCGACTGAGACCGATCATCAGTCCGCGAGCGGTGCGGTATGCCCCGGCGCGACGGAATCGATTGCCAGCCGCTCGATTCGGGTCAGGCGGTAGCCGAGATAGAACATCAGGGCGGACACCGCGGTCAGATGCGGAATCCCGGCGGGCAGCGCACCGCTCGCGACCACGAAAACCACGTAGACCAGCACCGCCGGACCCAGAATGAAAATCGCGCGCCGATGCCCGGTACGGCGCGCGGCCACGAATTCCGCCCATGCCGCGGGCGCGATGGACGCCGGACGCTCCCCGGTCCGCAGCGCGGTCTCGAAAGGCCGCCACAGCCGCCGGTATTCGCCACTGCGCACCCGCCGCACCCATACCGCGAGCACCGCGAGTATCGGCAGCAGTACCAGTGCGGGAAGCACAATTGCCAGCATGATCGGGTTCGCTTTCCCTCGACGTGATCGTTGCATCGAGTCTGCGACCGGCACGCCGCGGCAACTACGCACCCCAGGGGTGGATTCGGCTACCCGCACAGGCTGTGCGAAGGACCCCTGCGGGGTAGGCGGGGCCGTACGGCGAATGCCGCAGGCTGTGCGACGACCCCCTCGGGATGCAGGACGAACCCCGCGCAGGCACTGCCGTCGCCGACCCGCGCTGGGTAGGGTCGGCTCCCATGATCGTCTCCGCGGCCGGGCCCGCGACCATCGGACAGGAACGGGTATGGGGCGCACCCATATTCGTGCTCGGCGGGCTACAACTGCTGGTGGTGCTGGACGGAACGGTCGTCGCGCTGGCACTGCCCAATATTCGGCAGGCGCTCGGCTTGTCCGAGGCGGGCGGCAGTTGGATCGTCACCGCGTATGTGCTGGCACTGGGCGGGCTGATGCTGCTGTGCGGGCGACTGGGGGACACCTTCGGGCGCAAAAGGGTGTTCACCTTCGGCGTCGCCATGTTCACGCTGAGTTCGCTGCTGTGCGGAATCGCCTGGGACCCAGCGGTTCTGGTGGGCGCGCGAGCATTGCAGGGAATGGCGGCCGCGATCGCCGCTCCGACGTCAATGGCGCTTGTCGCCACCACCTACGCACCCGGTAAGGCGCGCAGTCAGGCATTCGCGGTTTTCGCCGCGCTCACCGGCGTCGGCTCGGTGGCGGGTCTCATCGCGGGCGGTGTGCTCACCGAGATCTCCTGGCGGCTGGTCTTTCTCATCAATGTCCCGATCGGTGTGCTGGTCACCGTGGGCGCACTGGTATGCCTGCGCGAATCGGTCGGCGAGCGCACCGCCCTCGATGTCCCCGGCGCGATACTGGCCACCGGCGGCGTCACCCTCGCGGTCTTCGCGTTGAACGAGGCAGGCAACGGCGTCACCCGGCCGCTGGTGTACATCCCGGCGATCGTCGCGGTCGTCCTGCTCACCGCCTTCGTGATGGTCGAACGCCGCGCCCCCAATCCGCTACTGCCATTCAGCCTGTTCCACAACCCGAATCGCGTCGCCGCACTCATCGCCATCGGCCTGTCCGGCGCGATCATGATGTGCCTGTCCGTCTTCATCTCCATGTTCCTGCAAGGCGTACTGCGCTATTCGCCATTGCAGAGCGGAATGGCCGTGCTGCCCTTCGCCGTATCCCTCGCCGTAGGCGCGACGCTCTCCTCGCGCCTGGTGCTGCGCGTGCAACCGCGCTGGCTGGTGATCATCGCGGGCGCGGTCATCCTCACCGGCTGCGTCTACGCCTCGACGATCGTGGACACCGACCCCGCGTACTTCCCGGTCATCGTCCTGGCAGCAGTCATCATCGGTTTCGGATTCGGTTTCGCGGTGATCCCACTAACCCTCTCCTCGATCGCCGGTGTCCGCCCCGCCGATATCGGCCCGCTAACCGCCCTGGCACAGGTTGCCCAGAGTCTCGGCGGCGCACTGGGTTTGGTGGCGGTCGGCGCGGCAGTCGCCACCCGGGTGCGCGCCGAGGGCGGCACCACCGATCCGGCCGCAGTGGCATCGGATGCCCAATTGCACGCCCTGGCCATGGGTTACGGCGTCGCCTTCCTCTGCTCGGCCGGTATCGCGGCCGCCACCGGCCTGGTAGTACTGGGTATGCGCTTCACACCGGCCGATATCGCCGAAGGTCAGGCGGCGCAGGAATCCGCGCACGAGGGCTGAATCGCCTTTCTGCTCAGCATGATTCGATAGTTGGTCAACTATTGAACAATCTCGCTAGGCTGGCCGTATGACCGACCTGTACACGCGAGAATGGGGCGCGGGCGACCGCATCGCCCTGCTCGTACACGGCATCACCACCGATTCGACCACGTGGCTCCGGCTCGGTCCCGAACTCGCCGAGCGCGGATACCACGTCATCGCCCCCGACCTGCCCGGTCACGGCAAAAGCGCACGCGCCGCGGGTTATTCGGTCGAATCCCTGGCCCGCGCCCTCGCCGACAGCATCCCGCACCCGCCCGAACTCGCGATCGGCCATTCGCTCGGTGGGCTGTTGCTTGCGACCGCGGTGGAGGAGATCAAACCGGAGCGCGTCATCTACATCGATCCCGCCTGGGGCCCGGGACATCCGTCCATCGCCGAGGCATTCCGTGCGCAGAAGCATTGGACGCTGGACGATGTCCGAAGCGCCGCACCGCGATTCACCCCCGAAGCGCATGTGAACAAGCTCGAATCACTGGCGTTGTGGGATGAGGCGACCCTGGAAATCATCCCGGCGCTGACCGGATTCACTCCGGCTCCGCCGTCGGCTCGCACCCTGCTGCTGCTCGCCGACCCCAGCAATGTGGTGACCCCCGATCAGGCAGTCGAATTGACCGCCAAGGGTTTCCACGTGCACACCGTGCCGGGTGCGGGCCACGTCATCCACCACGACGACTACCCGGCCTTCCTGAACGCCGCGCGGGAGTGGCTCTGACGCTCACTTCGAGTGCGGCGCACCCGATCGCAATCGGGAGGCCAGTACTGCGGCCTGGGTGCGCCGCTCCATACCGAGTTTGGCGAGCAGTCGCGACACATAGTTCTTCACGGTCTTCTCCGCCAGGAACATGCGCTCGGCGATCTGCCGGTTGGTGAGTCCGTCGCCCAGCAGGTCCAGCAGTCGGCGCTCCTGATCGGTGAGTCCTGCCAGCGGGCCGTCCGGTTGGGTGCTGCGGCGCAATCGCTCCATCAGCGCGGCGGCCGCGCGATTGTCCAGCAGTGAGCGCCCCGCACCGACTTCCTTTATGGCGCGGGCCAATTCCATTCCCTTGATGTCCTTGACCACATAGCCGCTGGCCCCGGCCAGAATCGCGTCCATCATGGCCTGCTCATCGGTGAACGAGGTCAGGATGAGGCAGCGCAGATCATCGAGTTTGTCCAGCAGTTCCCGGCACAGTTCGATGCCATTGCCGTCGGGTAGTCGCACATCGAGCACCGCGACATCGGGCCGCAGGGCGGGAATCCGGGCCAGTGCCTGCGCCACATCACCCGCCTCGCCGACGACGGTCAGTTCGGGATCCCCTTCGAGCAGATCGATCAGTCCGCGTCGCACGATCTCATGATCGTCGACCAGAAACACATTGATCATGGCCCGTCCCATCTCTCGGGGTCCTGCGATCAACATAGCCTCGCGCACGACGTCCGGGGATGGCCCAAAGTCCCTTAATCGAGCCGGAATGCCCGAATTGTGTGGCCGGACCGTCAGTCTCGGACAGCGGCAGGCATCCGCAAATGACGGCTGAGGTCGCCCGTGAGCGTGATTCGGACCTGGCGTTCGGCGAATCGCCACCGCCCGTCCTGCCGCTCGAAGCGATCGCGGTAGTTCCCCGCCACCACCGGCTGCAATGGGAAGTCCGAAACAGCCTGGAAGACGGTGAAATACGAACGCGCGATCGCGGTGTCCGTCGCCTCGTCGAAGTCGATGGCGATATTGCTGGTGGCATGGTGCGTGCGCGGGGTGCCGTCCTCGTAGCGAATCACCATGGCGCCGAACATCCGCTCGACGGCCGCACTGCCGCGCACCGACGCCCCGCTGCCGATGAACACGCCGTCCGCGAACAACGCACCCGCGCCGGCGAAATCTCCGGCATCGATCAACTCGGCGTACCGGGCGATCAGATTGGTCACGGCATTGATGTCAGCGGCGGTGCTCATACCTTGCGAGCGTAGGCGACCGGTCGGTCGGGATCGCTGGAATCCGGCGTCGAACGTTCGCTAGTCGAGCCCGAATACGCGTGCGGCATTGTCATGGCACACGAGCCGCAGCCACTCGTCGCCGAGTTCGAGCCGCTCGAGCGACTCCAGCGCATGCCCGTACGTGTACGGGATATTCGGGAAATCACTACCGAACAGAATGCGATCGCCCAGGTCCAGCAGTCGTGGCCGCTCATGCACCGCAAACGGATCGGCCGCTTCGAAGAAGTCGGTGAAGTTCATGGTGGTGTCGAACAGCACTTCGTCGTAAGCCTGTGCCAGATCCAGGAATTCGCTGTACTCGGGTGCGCCCATATGCGCGATCACCAGCCGCAGCCGCGGAAACCGCCGCAGCAGTTCGGCAATCGGCTCCGGACCGGTGAATTCCCCGGCGGCGGGCCCGGATCCGCAGTGGATGACGATCGGTGTCCCGGAATCCTCCAGCATGCCCCACACCTGATTGAGCAGCGGATCACCGGGATGGAAATGACCGACCTGCACGTGCACCTTGAAAATCCGCGCCCCCGCGTCCAGCGCCGCCTCCACATAGCTGTCCGCCCCGTGTTCGGGGTAGAACGTCGCGGTGTGCAGGCAATCCGGGGTCCGCGCGGCGAAATCCGCAGACCATTCATTGAGCCAGGCCGCCATATCCGGCCGATGCGGATACACCAGCGAGGTGAACGCGCTGACCCCGAACCCGCGCAACGTCTTGAGCCGCACCTGCTCCTCATCGCGATAGGTGATCGGCCATTCGCGATGTCCGAGCAGCGGCCCGGCGGTGTCGAAATACCCCCACACCTTGCGCAGCACCTGTTCGGGCATGAAATGCGTGTGCACGTCGATGATCGAGGACAGGCCCAGTCGCTCCCGGAAGCCGGTCACGAACGCATCGTTCACGCGGACACCTCCGGATACACCGTGCGCGCGTAATCCCCGACCCGGCTGATCAGCCGTTCGAAGAACTGCTCCGGATCGGTCCCGATCACGATGTCCGCGTTGGGTTCCCGCTCCCACATCCCCGCCCAGTCCGCGACGGTGGTGGCGCGGGTGATGGTCCCCGCCAGTTCGACATCGACGATCGCGGGCTTGGTGACCGCGAGTGCGGTGTCCAATGCGACGGCGGCCGCGAACGGATCATGCATATGCGCCAGATAACCCTGGTCGTAGAGCTTGTGAAAATCGAAGTAGAACCGGATCGCATCGGTCAGGAACCGCACCAGCGGATTGCTCGCCGCCGACCGCTGTTCCGGCGGATCGCTCTCGCGCACCAGCTCCACCGGGGTGCTCCCGGCCCGTTCGGCAAGCAGCGCAAGATGTTTGGGCCGCATCTCGATGGTCTCGGTGATATCCAGGGCGCACACGATCGGCCGCCGATCCGCGGGCGCGGCCGAGAAGGCGTCGAAGACCTCCTTGGCGGCCTCCGGATCCACGTGCACATTCCACTCATTGGTGGGTGTGGTGTTGCCGGGATGGTTGAACGCCCCGCCCATGATCACCAGCCGTCGCAACAGCCGGGGGAGTTCGGGTTCGATGCGCAGCGCCAGCGCGAGATTGGTCAGCGGACCGGTGCACAGTCCGACCACCTCACCCGGATGCTCCCGCACCAGATCGACCCACATGTGCGCCGCGGTCCGATCCGAGAGCCTGCGCTCTGACACCGGTAGCTCCGCGTACCCCACACCCTGCGGCCCGTGTGTGTCCTCGGTGGTGCGCAGCGGAATCGCCAGCGGTTCCGCCGCGCCGAGCGCGACTTCCAGCTCGGGCGCCCGGCACAGGTCGAGGAGCGCGAGATTATTGGCCGCCACCCGGGGCGCGGGCACATTGCCCGCGCTGGAGGCGATTCCGATGATCTCGGCCTCGGGGGAGGCGAGTAGGTAGAGCAGTCCCAGGGAATCATCGATACCGGTGTCGTTATCCATGATGATCTTCTGCCGCACCGTTCGAGCCTAGACCCGCGTGCTCAGTAGGTCGGCAGCACGTAGTCCTCGGTCTGATCGAGCATCTTCATCATGACCGGACGGAATGCCCGGGTGGCCATGAGCTTGCCGACCTGCTGCATCGCCTTGAGCCCGAACTTGGACGTCGGCAGCATCATCTTGATACCGCCGCCGGGCAGCTCCTTCGCCTTGTCCAGGAAGGGCGTCACCTGCGCCTCGTACCGGGCCAGCGCACCGGCGAGATCGTCCGGCGTGGCGGCGATTTCACCGGCGAGCAGGTACGCGCCGACAATGGCCATGGCCGTGCCCATACCGGTCATCGGCGAACCGCAGAACGCCGAATCGCCCAGCAGTGTGACCCGGCCCGCCGACAGCGTCGGCATATCCACCCGAATCAGTTCATCGAAGTAGAAATCGGTGGCCTGCTCCAGTTCGGCCAGCACCTGCGGTGCCAGCCAGCCCGCCTCGGTGAGCATGTCGCGAATCAGCTTGCGCTGGGCCGTGATATCGCCGCGCAGGGCCGGGTTCTGGTCGGTGCGCAGGGTGATGATGGCCTTGGCGGTCGCCGGATCGAAATCGGGCCGGATGCCGATCGAGGCGCGCGGCACCACGTGCATGGACATCCAGTCCTGCTCGGCCTCGGCCGGGGTCGGGACGGTGTAGAAGGACATGTATCCGCCGAGGAACGTGGTGAACTGCTCCTCGGGGCCGAAGACCAGTTTGCGGGTGCGCGAGTGCACGCCGTCCGCGCCGATCACCAGGTCGTACCGTTCGCTCGCGCCGGAATGGAATCCGACGGTGACACCGTCCGCGTCCTGGTCGATGGTCTCGATCCACTCGCCGTAGCGATAGTCGAGATCGCCTGCGACACCGGCGAGTTCGGTGAGCAGGACACCGTTGAGATCGCCGCGGCTGATCTCGATATCGGCGACCGGGCCCTTACCGTCGAACATCTCCATGGACCAGCGGTACACGTCGCCGCCCTCGGCGTTGACGACCCGCATGCCCTTCTCGTGCAGCAGGTACTTGCGAATGCCCTCCATCAAGCCCATGCGCTCGGCCACCTCGCGGGAGGGTCCGCGCAGGTCGACGGCCTGGCCGCCCGGTCGCGGGGCAGCGGCGCGCTCGACGATGGTGACCGCGATTCCGGCCCGAAGCAATTGCAGGGCAACGGAATTGCCCGCGATGCCGCCGCCGGCGATGAGGATGCGGAGGTTGGTGGTGGCGCTCATTGTGACTCCCGGTGTGGTGAAGTACGTCCGTCTAAGACATATGTCTAACAGACCCTGAGACGCTTGTCTAGAACAAATGTCTAAAACGCTGGTACGGTGGGGTTATGGGAAACCGAGAAGATCTACTGACGGGGGCTCGTAAGGCCATCCTCGAGCGGGGCATGGCCAAGGTGACCGCCCGCGATATCGCCGCCGCCGCCGGGGTCAGCCTCGCCGCCATCGGCTACCACTTCGGCTCCAAGGACCGCCTGGTCATGCAGGCGCTCACCGAGGGCGTCGGCACCGAACTCGGCGATGAGATCGATTCCGCCATCAAGGACGCGGGGCAGGGGCTGTCACTGTGGGACGCGCTCGGACCCACCTGGAACGGCCTGGTCGATGTCATCCAGCGCAACCGCGACAATCTGCAACTGAGCCTGGAGAACGGCATCCAGATCGCCCGCGATCCGGAAATGCAGGTCTATATGGCCGATGCGACCGGCAAGGCCCACGCCGATATAGCCCAGGGAGTGCGCGAGGCGCACCCCGACCTCACCGACGCGCAGGCGCACGCCGTGGCGAAGACGCTCTTCGTACTGTTCCAGGGCATGGCCATGCAGTGGATGATCGCGCCCGGCGCTGACCTGCTCGACGGTGACGATCTATCGACCGCCGTCGAGGCCATGCGCGGACGCTGACCGGTGTCGCGCGGATGCGGTCCTCAGCTCGTGTGAATGTGCCGCAACCGGATCATGGCCATCACCGCCAGCAGTAATGCCACTCCGGCCGCGATGGCGGAGGTCAGGTGCATGCCGATGAGGAACGCGTGCTTGGCCGCCTCCGCCACGGCCGCACCGAGTTTGCCGGGTAGCGCGTTCGCCACCTCCATGGCCGCGCCGAGCGTATCGCGCGCACTGTGCACATCGGCATCACGCAATCCATAGGGGAGCGTATCGGCCAGCTCACCCCGATAGATGGCGATACTCAGACTGCCCAGCATCGAGATGCCCAGCGCCCCGCCGAATTCCGCGCCGGTCTCGGCCAGTCCGGAGGCCGCGCCGGCCTGTTCCGGCGGTGCGGTGCCGACGATCAATTCGGTGGTGATGCCGAATACCGGTGCGAGCCCGAACGATACGAGCAGCGAGGCGGTGATGGTCAGCCCCACCCCGCCCTGTTCGGTGATGCGCGTCAACAGCAGCAGCCCGGCCGCCGCCATGGTCATGCCCACCCCGATCATGTAGGCGGGCCGCACCACCCGGCTCAGTCGCGGCCCGAGCTGCGAGCCGATCATGAACCCCAAACCCGCTGGGATGGTGGCGATTCCGGCGCGCAGCGGCGACATGCCCAGCACCAGCTGGAAATACTGGCCGACGAACAGGAAATATCCGAACGCGGCGAAGATGGCGACCATATTGATCGTCAGCGCGGTGCGGAAACTGGCCAGCCGGAACAGCCGCAGATCCAGCATGGGCTCGGCGGCAGTGAGCTGACGGCGCACGAAGATCCCGCCTACGGTGAGCCCGGCGGCCAAGGCGCCCACCGCGATCGGCACCGGACCGTCCTGCGCGATCTTCTTCATGCCGAAGACCACCAGCAGCACCGCGCTGGTGCACATCAGCGCACTGAGCAGATCGATCTTGCCCGCGTTGGGATCCCGGAACTCGGGCAGCACCCGGGGCGCGAGAATCAGCAGCAACACCATGACCGGCACCGCGAGCAGGAATACCGAACCCCACCAGAAATGCTCCAGCATCAACCCGCCCGCCAGCGGCCCGATGGACCCGCCGACCGAATACGACCCGACCCAGACCCCGACGGCCACCGAACGCTGACCGGGATCGGGAAACATGGTGAAAATCAACGAGAGTGTGGACGGTGCCAGCGTCGCCCCGGCTATGCCGAGCACGGCGCGACAGCCGATGAGTACCGGGGCCGAGGGGGCGAACGCCGCGATGATGGACACCGCGGCGAAGGCCGCCGCCCCGGCCATGAGTAGTCGGCGCCGGCCGATCCGATCGCCGATGGTGCCCATGGTGAGCAGCAGCCCGGCCACGAAGAACCCGTAAACGTCGATGATCCAGAGCAATTGGGAGCTGGTAGGTCTCAGCTCCATGCTGATCTGGGGCACCGCTAAATGCAGTACGGTCAGGTCCATCGAGTACACCAGACAGGCCAGTGCCAGTACCGCAAGTCCCGCCCATTCCCGGCGTCCCACTCTGCCGTAACGAGCTGCTGCCGTAGTGCTCAGCAAGGGACCTGGTGTGTCCACGATGACGTCCTCCATCCGCACGCCGGCACAACTGCCGACAATATCGATGTCGGTCCCAGCATCTCACTTATTAACGACACAAAAACGATATGTACGAAGGGAATTCGCACTATTCGCCGATGTGTTTGCGGGTGTGCGTGCAGGCGGTCGCGATGCCTCGGGACAGCTAAATACCGGCCGGTCGGAGTGTCCAGTTTGGTGCATGTGTGCCGTACTGCGAAGCGGGCCAGGGATGATCGGGATATTCGCTGAGCACCGGGGCGGCCGTGACGACCCCCGCGTGCTCCACCGCGAACTCCGATCCCGGGAAGTTCGCCGGTGCGTGATCCGGGGTACGGCCCGGCGCTGCGAGCAACCAGGATGCGGTGCGCGCCAGCGCAACTCGCACATCCCGGCCGATCCCGTCGCGTTCGCGGGCGGTGAGCGCGTCCAGCACACCGGCCGCCAGCAGATACCCGCTGCCGTGATCGAGCGCCTGTGCGGGCAGTGCGCCCACTGGGGACGCACCCTGCGAATTGCCGTGCGCGCCTTCGATGAGCGAAATTCCGGATGCAGCCTGCACAATACTGTCGAAACCGCGCCGATCCCCCCACGGACCGCGCTCACCCCACGCCGAAACCCGTCCGTGCACAATTCCAGGCCGAATTTCTCCCGGATGTACACCGATTCTTTCCAAAGCGCCCGGTCGGTAACCTGTTACGAGCACATCCGCGGTGCGCAGCAGCTCCCGGAAAATGGGAAGTTCGGTACGCAAATCAAGCAGTGTGGAGTACTTGCCCTGACAGGTATCGAGAAACTGCCAGCCGATCTCGGGCAACTGCGGCGGATCGATCCGCAGCACCTCCGCGCCCAGCAGCGCCAGCGCGCGCGTGGCCGTCGGACCGGCGATGACACGGGTCATATCCAGCACCCGGACACCCCGCAGCGGCAGCATCTGTGTTGCGGCGGCGGATGATTCGGCGACGCCGCGATCCGCGCGCGGCTCGATCGCGACCAGCGGGCCATCGGCCGCGGCCTTACCCTGCGGGGTCGCCGCCCACTCCTGTTCGGTGCGCACGCGCACCGCGATCGCACCGGATTCACCCGCCCGGTCCTCGATTTCGGCCGCGCTGAGCTCCGCGATCCGCGCCACCGCGGCCGCTCGATCCGCATCGGCGGGCAGTCCGAGCACGGCCAGCAACCGGACGCGATGATGCGAATAGTTGGCGTGCGTTCGCACCCAGCCATCCGCGGTCTTGAAGAAGCCCGACAGCTCTGCGAAGGCGTCGGCCGGTGCGCCGTCGATCCGGAACAGCCGCTCACTGGAGAACGCCGCCGCGATACGCGCTGGATCCAGCACACTGTCCAACGGTGTCAGACCGTGGTCCCGCCGTCGCCGATCGGCCGCCGCGGCGAAGCTCGCCACCGACCCACCTGCCAGTTCCCACACCGGCAGCGTCGCAGCCAGATTCGCCCCCGGATCGACGGCGGGCATACTCGACCCGGTGATACCGGCCCCGGACTCGTACTCATGGACCAGCGCTGCGTAGCCACTCACCCGTCCGACACTAGCCGTCGAAGGAGCTCGCCCGTGGTGGTAAATCTCACCGGCACCGACTGGTTGCGCGTACTGCGCGCCGACACCGATCCACGCGCCGTACTGGTGTGCTTCCCGCCCGGCGGGGGATCGGTCACCGCCTACCGGAGCCTGGCGCAGCGATTCGGCGCGGGCATCGCGGTGTACGCGGTGCAGTATCCGGGCCGCCAGGATCGGCTGGGCGAGAAGCCGATTCCCGACCTCGGCGTGCTCGCCGAACAGGCCGTACGGGATATGTCGAGCTGGGCCGCCGATACGCCCGTCGCCATCTTCGGGCACAGCATGGGCGCGACCGTGGCCTTCGAGGCGGCTCGGCGCTGGGAGGCGGCGGGCCGTACCCTCGCCCGGCTGTTCGTATCCGGGCGTCCCGCACCGGATCTGGCCGAGACCGGCCGCCTGCACCTGGGGTCGGATGACGATCTCATCGGTCAGCTGGAACTGCTGTCCAATGATCCGGCCTCGGTGCGCATCCTGCGTGAGGAACCGAGTCTGGCCGAATTGGTGCTGCCCGCCCTCCGCAGCGACTACCAGGCCGTGGAGACCTACCGGTATGAGCCGGGTGCTCCGCTGCGCGGCCCGATCACCGCGCTCATCAGCGATGCGGACCCCACCACCACGGTGGCGCAGGCGGGGGAGTGGGCCGCGCACACCTCGGGCTCCTTCGAGGTAAACACCTTCCCGGGCGGGCATTTTTACCTGGATCTACCGGAAAACACGTCCATCCTGGCGGATTTGGTGACCGCGCGGCTGAAATAGATCCCCGGCTCAGCCGAGGTATTCGGACTCGAGCACGAGATCCTTCAACATGGACTGGTACTCCACGTGGGTGTCGTGCTCGACGGTCCGCCAGGTCGTACCCTGCTCCGCGCGCATGTAGGCGAGATAGTCCGGAACGCCGGGCACTTTCACATTGTCCGCGACCGCGATGGTGCCGGGATGGATCCAGCCCGCCGCCATGATCGATCGCAGATCCGCGAGATACGCCTCCTTGGCGTGATCGAGGAAGATCAAATCGACCGTGCCGGAATCGAATCCGTGATCACCGGTGAGCCGGTGCATGGTCTCCCCGCCGTCACCGATGGTCCCGACGACCACGCTCACCCGATCCGCCAGCCCCGCGTGCGCGATGATCGCCCGCGCCACTTCGGCATTGGCCGCACTGAACTCCACCGACACCAGCCGCCCACCCGCGGGCAACAGCCGCCCGATCCGCACCGCGCTGTAACCGCAGTAGGTCCCCAACTCCAGCGCCAGCTTCGGCGCGGCCTTGGTCACGGCCGCATCCAGCAGCAGCCCCTTCTCATCCCCGACATTCACCAGCATGTCCCGCTTACGGGCGAATTCGTCGGCGGTGGCCAGCACACTCTCCGGATCCCCCGCAATGGCATTGGCCAGCACGAAGTCCCGCGCCGCCGCCTCCCGCCCATCCCCGAACTGCCCGGTCCGCTCGAACCTGCGCAGCCCCAGCGCCATTCGCGCCATCGACAACGCCCGCCCGCCCCGCTCCCGAATCTCCGCGCCGATCCCCTTGCCGCCCATACCTTCTCCTGTGTCGAGGTGAACAGTCGGCGCGATTATGCCCGCACCGGCGGGCGATTGCGCAGCGCCAGGCCCGTCCAGCGCACCAGATCCAGGGCGCTGTGCGGTCGGGTCGACCATGAACCGGCCGGAGTTCGGGGTTTCAGTCGGTTGGCGGGAGTGTGCGGGTGTTGTCGAGGCAGATCACGGTTCGCGCTGTGGCTCCGGTGCGCATTCGGCTGAATCCGTCGTTGACGTGGTCGAGAGTGAGTCGTTGCGAGAGCAGAGCGTCGAGTTCCAGGCGGCCTCGTAGGTACAGTTCGGCCAGGAGCGGGATGTCCTCGGTGAAGCGGTTGTTCCCCATGAGCAAGCCGCGAATTCCCTTGGCGGAGGTCACCAAGTGCGTGCCCGGCACCTCGAGGTGTGCGCCGACGGGCGGGATTCCGATGATCCACGCGGTCTGGCCGGGGCGCAGCATCTGCACGGCCTGGGTGGCGG
Source organism: Nocardia sp. NPDC056000 (assembly GCF_042269265.1). Lineage (NCBI taxonomy): Bacteria > Bacillati > Actinomycetota > Actinomycetes > Mycobacteriales > Nocardiaceae > Nocardia > Nocardia sp. NPDC056000. Next base: position 569,254 of record NZ_JBHJXS010000003.1, read on the forward strand.
TCGAGGAGCGGCCGACGACGTCGAAGGCGTGGTCCACGCCGCCGGTAAGCTCGAGGACCGCTGCGACAGGGTCGGTGGCGGCGTCCACGAGGTCGGTGGCGCCGAAGCACGCGGCGAGTTCGAGTTTGGCGGGGTGGGTGTCAACGGCGATGATCGTGCGCGCACCGGCCAGCTTCGCACCCTGGATGACATTGAGGCCGACACCCCCGACGCCGATCACGGCCACCGTCTCGCCGAAGCGCACACCGGCGCCGCGTATCGCCGAACCGACACCGGTCAGGACCGCGCACCCCAGCAGGGCGGCGAGATCCAGGGGCATGGTGGCGGGAACCTCGACAACCGCGTTGCGGTGCACGATGATCGCCTCGGCCAGACCACCCAGACCGGCGACCTGACCGACCGGCTCGCCACTCACACGGGTCGATCGGGGCCGGGGTCGCCCAGCGCGGCCGAGGTCGGATCGCCTGTCGCACAGCCACGATCGCCCCGCCCGGCAGTAGGCGCACTCGCCGCAGAACATCGACAGGCATGCGACCACGGGGGAGCCCTCGTCCAGATCGTGGACGTTCGCACCGACCGCCTCGACGATGCCGGAGATCTCGTGGCCGGGAACGGTGGGCAAGGCCGTGGGTAGATCACCGTCGAGCATGTGCAGGTCGCTGTGGCACAGTCCGCACGCGCTGACGCGTAGTCGGATCTCGTCGGGTTCGAGAATGTCGTCCAGAAGCAGGGTTTCCAGGGCGAGTGCGCCGGGAGCGCTGCTCAGCACGGCCGCGCGGACCGGCGTCGGATCAGGCTGTGGCATCGGTGGTTTCGCTTTCTCCGGGCTGCTCGAGATCGGCGATGAAGCCGCGATATCCGTCGGCGACGACACCGTCGCAGATTTCGCGAAACGCACCCATCCCGCCGACGAACGGCATGAAGGTCCGGGGCTTGCCGGGGATGTTCGCGCCCATGTACCAGGAGGCGGCCTGCGGATACAGCGTCAGGTTCGCGGCGGCGTCGACGCGCTCGACCCAGGCGTCCTGTGCGCCGGTGGTGGGTTCGATCGTGCGAAAACCCTTGTCTCGCTGGTATTTCACGATATCGGCGATGAACTCGACGTGATGCTCGATCGCGGTGACCATGTTGACCAGCACCGAGGGACTGCCCGGTCCGGTGATCATGAAGAAGTTCGGAAACCCCGCCACGCCCACGCCGAGGTAGGCCCGGGGTCCGCCGGCCCACTCGTCTCGCAGCGCGGACCCAGCGCGCCCGCGGATATCGATCCGGTTGAGCGGGCCGGTGATCGCGTCGAAGCCGGTCGCGAAAACCAATGCGTCGACGGGATAGTCGACGCCGTCGACAACCACCGCCGAGGCGGTGACACGTTCGATGGGGGTGTCGCGCACGCTCACCAGCTCGACATTGTCGCGGTTGTAGGTCTCGTAATAGCCGGTGTCCACGCAGATCCGCTTGGTGCCGATGGGATAACCGGAGGGCGTGAGCAGCGCCGCGACGGCCGGATCGGTGACGGTCTCGGCGATCCGCTGCCGAAAGTACGACGCCACCACATCATTGGCTCGGTGGTCGAGAAGCACATCCGCGAACACGGCGATGATTCCGGGACCACCGGCGTCCCACTTCTGATCCAACAGCCGCTCGTGTTCGTCCGGTGACAGCGCCGCCGCGGTCGTGTCGGACTTGGCCAGCTCGGTACCGGCCGGATTGACGCGACACTTGGCGCGGATCGCCCGGTATTCGCGTTTGACCCTGGCGATTTCGTCCGCGGCGAGCGGTCGATTCCCCGCCGGAGCCGAGAAGTGCGGGGTCCGCTGGAAGACCGTGACCCGTTCCGCGCGTGCGGCGAGCTGCGGGATGATCTGGATGCCGGTCGATCCCGTACCGATCACACCGACCCGGCGTCCACTCAACGCGATGTCCGCGGCGGGCCAGGCGGCGGTGTGCACGACATCGCCCTCGAAATCGTCGAGCCCCGGCAGGTCCGGTATCCGCGCCGCGGAAAGGCAGCCCGCCGCCGAGATCAGATGGGTGCACCGGATGACTTCGCCGCTGTCGCAGACAACGATCCACTCTCCGGATGGCTCATCCCAGGTCGCCGTGGTGACGGTCGTGCCGAAGGTGATGTGTTCGCGCAGCGCGAATCGATCGGCGACGTGGCGGAGGTAGGCGTGGATCTCCGGCTGGGAGGCGTACCGTTCGGTCCAGGTCCACTCCTGTTCGAGCTCGGCGTCGAAACCGTATGAGTAGTAGACGCTTTCGACGTCGCAACGGGCCCCGGGATATCGATTCCGATACCAGGTGCCACCCACATCGTCGTTTGCCTCGACAACCCGTACGCGCAGACCGAGATCCAGCAGCCGCTCGAGCATGTAGAGCCCGGAGAATCCGGCGCCGATGACGACGGCATCGACCGCGCCCCGCGCGGAGACGACACCGGCGATCTGCTCGGTTACGAACGCCAATCCGCTCTGTGCCCCGGGCAGCAGCCCCACCATGTGGAAGAAGCCGTGCATCTGACCTTCGGCGGTCTTGATCCGCACCGCGACCCCGGCCGCAGCCAACGCGGCGGCGTAGGCGCGCCCCTCGTCGTGCAGCGGATCGTGGGATGCGAGCAGTACGGTCGCGGACGGGAGGTCGGAAAAGTCTTGCGCCCGAAGCGGACTCACGGCCGGGTCGAAGCGGACCTCGCGGTCGCCGGTGTAATGATCGAAGAACCACGCCATGGCGGCACGATCGACCATGAGCTGATTGGCGGCGGCGGTATAGCTGGCCCGATCGAAATCGGCGTCCGTGATCGGATAGATCAGCACCTGATGGTCGATGTGCGGACCGCCGCGGTCACGGGCCCGCTGGGTCATCACCGCGGCGAGATTCCCGCCGGCGCTGTCGCCCATGACGATCAGCGGTGCCCGGTCGACGGCCAGGACGTCGCGGTGTCGTTCCACCCACAGCAGCGCGGCCCAGGAGTCCTCGACCGGAATCGGATACGGATACTCGGGGGCGAGTCGATAGTCGACCAGCACGACCGTGCACCCGGTGCGTGCCGCGACCTGCCGGGCCAGGGTGTCGAAGCCGTCGAGATCGCCGATGACCCAACCGCCGCCGTGGTAGTAGACGATCACTCCGGCCGGATCGGTGACCGGTCGCAGGATGCGGACCGCGATCGAACCGCCCTGCACATCGATGTGGGTGTCGCGCACCGTCGCCATGCGCGGCCCCTCGCCGAGCAGCGCGGTGAGTGCGGCATTGCGAGCGCGGGCCTGTTCGGGCGTGGACTCGTGTAATGGTGTGCGCCCGGACTCTTCGAGTCGTCGCAGGAATTCGGTCGTGTACGCATCCAGTTCCATGCGGCTGTCTCGCCTCCTGTCGGAATTGCATGCTGACAGGGCAACTTCAGCAGAGTCACGACGGATGCGGACCGTTGTCGCCAGGCCATTCGGACAGCTGGATCGGGCAGGTGGCTAGGCGGCGGTCAGTGGGTGAGACGGTGCGACTCTCGCAGCCGCCGCAACACGATCGCCAGGTAGAGGCGTCCGCGTCCGTAGCAGTCGGTCAGGAAGAACCCGAACACCGACTCGGCGGCGGCGACCCGGTGCGCGACGGTGTTGTGGTGGGTGTCCAGCGCGCGTGCGGCCTGACGGATCGAGGTCGAGGCGACCACCACGTCGAGAGTGCGCAGCATGTCCGGCCCGGACTCGGCCAGCACCCGATCCAGCGCCCGCACATCGTGCATCCGGTCGATGAGCTCGGGAGTCATACCCTCGGCGAGCGCCTCGTATCCGCGTAATCGCCAGTACTCGAAGGCCACGCCCTCTTCGATCAGATACGGTCCCCGATCGCGTGGGCTGGGTTGGCTGAACCGCAGTGCCGCAAGGGCTTCGACCACTGCGGTCGGTGCGTCGATCACCGGCAGCTCCCTGCTGATACCGAGTTGCACGCCGGTCGGCACACCCTGCTGCAACAGCGTGGCGACCCGGGGCCCGATCGTGATCATCACGGTGAGCTGATGTCGCGGCGCGCTCATCACCCGCACTCCGCCGCGCCGAAGCGCTTCGGCGAGTCTGGTGATGCGGGACGCCGGTCCGTGCGCGAGCAGCACCCGCGCGGGCTGCTCGGCACTCAGTCCGAGGTGGGCCGCCGCGCTGCGGCGGGCGGCCCGGGATTCGGTGTCCGTGGTCAGCACATCGACCGTGCGTTGCTCGGACATCAGCGATCCGTGCCGGGCGGCCTCGTCCAGCGCCAGCGTCACGCACAGGGCGAGTCGTTGCAGCACCGCCCAGTCCTCATCATCGGCCGCTCCGCCCAATCCGACGACCACACCGTCGGCGGTCGACGACGTCGCCGAAATGTGTTCGGGCCAGCTGTGTCCGGCGCTGCCGGTGCCGTCGGCGGCATGCACCGTCCCGGCGTATCGCACCGCGACGGCACGGCCCAGCCAGCGGCTGGTGGCCGCCACGACATGGGCGGCGGACGCGCGTTCACAGGTGAGTGCGTCGAAGAATCGCAGGATGTGCACGGGCACCGAGTCGCCCGCTACGAGGCCGGTCATGCGCCACGCCCTCCTCACCGAGGTTGCCTCACGTCGTTGCGCGACACTAACCGTCCATCCGGCTCGGCGGTAGGGGCATTTGGCTAGCCGAATTCGATGTGACGGCGTGTGTGCCGTGACAGGTTGCAGTCACACCGAATTCCCGGAGCGCCGATGCTGAAATCTCTCGAGCACATATGGATCGGGGGCGTGTGGACCGAGCCACACGGTACCGAGCACATCACTTTGATCGATCCCCGCGACGGAAAACCCAGTGCCGTAGTGCGTTGCGCCGATGCGGTGGATGTCGATGCCGCCGTCTCGACGGCCCGGCGACTCTTCGACGACGGGCCGCAGTGGCCCCTGCCCGATCGCCTTCGTGCGCTGTCGCGCCTCGCGGAGATCATCGAGCGTCGCGTCGAGGATTTCGCGGACATCATCTCCGAGGAGATGGGGGCCCCGCCCGCGTTCGCGCGGCAGGGACAGGTCGGGACCGCGGTGAGTACCCTGCGCGGAATCGTCGAGGCGGCCTCCACCTTTCGGTTCACCGAGACCGTCGCCGACTCGGTCGTGATCGCCGAGCCGGCGGGGCCGGTCGCGGCGATCACGCCGTGGAACTTCCCACTGCATCAGGCGCTGGGCAAGGTTGGTGCCGCGTTGGCGTGCGGTTGCCCGGTCGTGCTCAAACCCTCCGAGCTGACACCACTTTCGTCGTACCTGCTGGCGGAGGTGGCGCTCGAGGCGGGCGTACCTGCCGGGTGGTTGTCGGTGCTCGCCGGCCGGGGCGAGGTGACCGGCCGAGCCCTGGTGGAACATCCGGACATCGAGGTGGTGTCGTTCACCGGCTCGACCGAGGTGGGGCGGTCCATCGCTGCCACGGCGGGGGCCCGGCTGGCGCGGGTCGCCCTCGAGCTCGGCGGCAAGTCGCCGAGCGTACTGCTCGACGACCTCGACGACGACGCCTTCGCGACCGCCGTCACTACCAGTCTGCGCTTCTGCTTGATGAACGCCGGGCAAACCTGTGCGGCCTGGACCCGAATGATCGTTCCCGCAACGCGATACGCGGACGCGGCCGCGCTGCTGCGTGAGCTCGCCGCGACCTATGTGCCGGGGGAGAATCTCGGTCCGCTCGTCTCGGCGACGCACTGGGAGCGGGTGACCGGGTTCCTGCGCGAGGGCGTGGACGCGGGGGCGGAGGTCATCCATGGGGAGCCCGCTCCGCCTCGTCCGCCACACGGCTACTACCTGAATCCTGTTGTGTTCGGCCGGGTTACGCCGTCGATGCGGATCGTGCGCGAGGAAATCTTCGGCCCGGTGCTGGTCGTGCAGACCCATTCCGGAGACGACGACGCCGTACGGTTGGCCAACGACACGTGCTACGGGTTGGGCGGCGCGGTATTCGGCGCGGACCAGGCCCGTGCGGTAGCGGTGGCCCGGCGGATCCGTTCGGGCAGCGTGCACATCAACGGGCTTAACGGGAATCGGTCCGCGCCGTTCGGCGGATTCAAACAATCGGGTATCGGACGGGAGTTCGGGCGGTGGGGTCTCGAGGAGTTCCTCGAGGTGAAATCCATTCAGCCGCCGCCCGGATTCGCCTACCCGATATCGCATTCTCTCCTGCTCGAGGAAAATCATGAGTGAACCGGCACTGTCGTCATCGGATCTGCGCGCTGCGGGGGAGCGTCTGATGGGCGCGGACGCCGGCGCCCCGCGCGTCGGCCGCGACCCCGTCAACCAGCCGATGATCAACACCTGGATCGAGGCCCTCGGGGACGCGAATCCGATCTATGTCGACGAGATCGCCGCCAAGGAAGCCGGATTCGATTCCGTGACAGTCCCGCCCGCGATGGCGCAGGCTTGGACCATGCCCGCGCTCGGCGCCGAACGCAGCGACGATCATCCGACGGTACGGCTCTTCGAACTGCTCGACGCGGCGGGCTACACCTCGCTGCTGGCCACCGACTGCGACACCGTCTACCACCGCTATCTGGCGCTGGGCGACCAGGTTTCGCTGCATGCCACGCTGGCGGGGTTCGACGGGCCCAAGCAGACCGCCCTCGGCGAAGGGTGGTTCTGCACCGTGCGCAGCATCTGGACGGTGGGGGAGGAGATCGTCGCCGAGATGGACTTCCGGATGCTCAAATTCCGTCCGGCGCAGCGGACCGACGATTCCCGGACGCGTGCCACGGATGCCGAGACCGCTTCTGCGCGTGGGTCTTCGACCGCCGGGAACGCTCGATACGGAGGCGCTCCGCGAAGGCCGGTGCCCGCGAGGCCGCCCGTGGCGCGGGTCGGCGATCGACTGCCGGATCTGGTACTCGAGGCGACCCCGACATTCATCGTGTCGGCGGCCCTCGCGACCCGCGATTTCCAGCCCGTCCACCACGACCGTGACTACGCGCGTGCCCGCGGCTCTCGTGACACCTTCGCCAACATCATCACCGATACCGGCCTGGTGCAGCGCTTCGTCACCGACTGGGCCGGGCGGCGGGCGCAGATACTCGCCATCAAGCTGCGTCTGGGTGCTCCCTGGTACGCCTACGACACGCTCGTCATCACCGGCGAGGTGAAAACTGTTTCCGGACAACAGGTGTCAGTGGCGGTGACCGGTACCTGCGCGTTGGGCAAGCACATCATCGCGACAGTCGATCTGCTGATGGACCGGACCGTCGCATCGGCAGAGCAGGTCCGGAGGGTGCGGTGAGCGACTCCGGACGCAGACCCGACATAGCGGCCATGCTGCTGGACCGGATCGGCGACAGCCATCCGGGACTGCGAACGCGCGAACGGGAGTGGACGTGGGATGAGGTGGTCACCGAATCGAACCGCCGCGGGGCGCTCGCCGCCCGCCTCGGCTTGCCCGACCCGCAGCACATCGGCGTATTCCTCGGCAATGTACCGGAATTCGTGTTCTGGCTCGGCGGCGCGGCACTCACCGGCGCCACCGTCGTTGGCATCAATCCCACCCGGGACGATGACACACTGGCCGCCGAAATCCGCCAAACCGACTGCCGGCTGATCGTCACCGATACCCACGGTGCGGCCCGGCTGCAGCGTCTCGATATCGGGCTGCCGCCCGATCGCGTCATCGACATCGAGTCGCACGGTTATCGCGAGTTGCTCGCGGCAACACCCGGTACCCACCCACCGGTAGCCGCCGGAGCCGCGAATTCGCTTATGCTGCTGTTGTTTACCTCCGGCACCACCGGTCGATCCAAGGCCGTTCGCTGCACGCAGCGCAGGCTGGCGAACATCGCCTATACGGCGGTCGGGAAGTTCGGGCACGTTCGTGAGGACGTCGACTATTGCTGCATGCCGTTGTTCCACGGTAATGCGCTGATGGCATTGTGGGCTCCCGCCCTGGCGGTCGGTGCGACCGTCTGCCTGACGCCGAAATTCTCCGCCTCTCGATTTGTATCCGATATCAAGTACTTCGGTGCGACGTACTTCACCTATGTCGGCAAGGCCATCGCCTACATTCTGGCTGTCCCGGACCAACCCGGTGACGGCGACAACCGTCTCACTCGCGGCTTCGGGACCGAGGCGTCGCCCGAGGACCGTTCGCGGTTCCTGCGCCGCTTCGGGGCGCCACTGTACGAGGGGTACGGCTCCAGTGAGGGCGGCGCCGTCGCGGTTCCGGATCCCGATGCGCCCGCCGCCGCGCTGGGGAGGCCCGCGCATGCGGGTGTGGCGATTGTCGACCCGGCGAATCTGCGGCAGTGTCCACGCGCGGTGCGCGACGAGCGCGGGCATGTGATCAATGCCGACCTCGCGATCGGCGAGATCGTCGACAAGACGGGCTCTCCGAGCTTCGAGGGCTACTACGACAACGATGCCGCCGACTCGCAACGCCTGCGGAACGGCTGGTACTGGTCGGGCGATCTCGGCTATATCGACACCGACGGCTTTCTGTATTTCGCAGGCCGACACGGTGATTGGGTGCGAGTCGACGGCGAGAACACCTCCACCCTGGTTACCGAACGGGTGCTGCGCCGCTACCCCGGGATTCTCGCCGCCGCCGCGTACGCGGTGCCCGATCCACGGTCCGGGGACCTGCTCATGGCCGCCATCGAGGTGCGCGACCCGGCGTGCCTCGATCTCGAAGCCCTGGCAGGCTATCTGAGCACGCAGGACGACATCGGCGGCAAGGGAATTCCGCGCTTGCTGCGGATATCGACCCGATTGCCGACAACCGGATCGAACAAGATCATGAAACACGTACTGCGGCAGCACCGCTGGGACACCGACGACCCCGTCCATCGATGGTCGGGCCGTCCACCAGTCTGCTACACGCCGCTCACCGCGGCCGACAAGCACAGCCTGGCAGTCGAATTCGCAATCCACGGACGTGAGCATCTGCTCATGCTGCCAGCGGAGCGGCGCAATGGGTGACGTCGACAGCTACGACTATGTCGTCGTCGGCGCGGGCAGCGCCGGCGCGATCGTCGCGAGCAGACTCGCACAGCGGGGCGCCAGCGTTGTCCTGCTCGAGGCCGGACGCAAGGACGACACCCGGCTGGTCCGAGTCCCCGGAATGACCTTCATGGTGCACACGGTGCCGCAGATCAAAGCCCGGTTGTGCTGGAAGCAGTATTCGGTGCCGCAACGGCACGCCGCAGGGCGTCGTATCCCGATGACCCGCGGCAAGGTGCTGGGCGGTTCGAGCTCGGTGAACGGCATGGTGTTCGTGCGCGGCAACAGTGCGAACTATGACGGTTGGGCCGCCGAGGGCTGCCAGGGATGGAGCTTCGAGGAGGTGTTGCCCGCCTTCAAACTCATGGAGGACTGGGAGGGCGGATCGAGTCGGCTGCGCGGTGCGCGCGGTCCGATCGCGGTCACCCGTGCCACCGAAATCAGCGCCGCCACCCGCGATTTCCTCACCGCCGCGTCGGACACACTGGGCACGCCGATCATCGACGACTACAACGGCGAGTCCCAGGAGGGGTTATCGCTGTTCCAGCAGAGCACCCGCGGTGGCGTGCGCTACAGCGCGGCCCGCGGCTACCTGACCGACCGGCCCCATGTGTCGCAGCTGCACATCGAGACCGGAGTCCACGTCGCGCGCGTCGTGATCGACAAAGGCCGCGCGGTCGGCGTGGAAGTGCTGGACGACAAGAGAACTCGACTCATCCGGGCCGACGCCGAGGTGGTGCTGTCCTCCGGTGTGATCGGTTCGGCGCAACTGCTCATGCTCTCCGGAATCGGCCCGGCCGCGCACCTGCGTGAGCACGGCATCGACGTGATCGCCGATCTGCCGGTCGGCGACAACCTGCATGACCATCTGTTCGTGCCGCTGACCTTCGTCATGAAGACCTCCCCGCATCGAGGCACGCTCGGCCACTTCCTGAGCGGCCTCGCTACCGAGACCCGGCGTCCGGGATCGGGTTGGTTCGGCCGCACCTTCCTCGAAGGAGTCGGATTCGTGCGGACTTCCCGAGCCGACACGATCCCGGATCTGCAGCTGCACACGCTGCCGTGGAGCTACGTCGCGCCCAATCAGGACCGTGACGTCGTGCACCGGGTCGACCCCCGGCCCGCGTTCACCGTCATGCCGACCATGATCTATCCCCGCAGTCGGGGCACCGTGCGACTGGCCTCCGCAGACCCTCTTGAAGCTCCCCTCATCGACCCCGCGTACCTGTCGGATCCCACCGATACGGAAGTACTGCTGGAGGGAATCTCCATGGTCCGGGAAATCATGCGGCACCGGGAGTTCGAGCACGACTGCCTCGGTGAACTGCACCCCGGCTCCGATTTCGCCGATCCCGCGGCGCTGCGCCGCGAGCTGCCCCACCGCATCCATTCGGTCTATCACCCGGTCGGCACCTGCCGTATGGGAGTCGACGAACGTGCCGTGGTCGACCCCCGGCTGCGGGTCCTCGGCATCGAGAGCCTACGGGTCGCCGACGCCTCGATCATGCCGAGCATCACCGGCGGCAATACCAACGCCCCGAGCCACCTCATCGGCGAAATGTGCGCGTCGTTCATGTAAGGGAATCCATTCGCACACCCGCATCACCATCAGCCGATCGTCCGACCACGGGATACGTGTCATCTCGCGGCAGCGGTTCCGGTGCCGCGGCGGCGCGAGAGCCATACCAGGCCCGCCCACGAGCCGATCACGCACAGCGCCACCAGGATTCGCACCAGATCGAGGGCGTCGCGCGGGTAGAGGACGCCGGTGATGTAGTGATCGATGAAGCCGGTGGAGGGTAGGCCGGCGTCGCCAGCCCTATGCCTGGCCCAGTTCTCCAAATCGGTGAGCGGGCAGTCGAATCCGAACAGGATGGTGCTGAATCCCCAGGCCACGGCGGCGAGATGCAGCCAGACGGTGCGCGGCCAGCGCCACGCGATGAAACCGCCGACCACCACGTAGGCGACGAACAGAAAGTGCACGACCGCGGTGACGTCGGCCAGCAGCCGATACAGCATGCCCCCAGCATAGGGCCGGTATCGGGGGAGGGGAGCGGGAGTATGCCGCATATCAACACGTCGATATGCGCATCAACGCATGTGAAGTCGGGGGAGTCGTGTACCCCGGAAGGCGGTGGGGAAGTGACCTTTTCGGTCAAGGCCAAGAGGCCGGAGTGGGGTAAGCGGGCTGCCGTCTTCGTTAAGGCCCAGATCAGCAACTCTGGTCCATTTACATACCTATACGGCACTATGCGCATCTACGCATGTATTCCACTTCATTTGTCCAGCTGCGGTAGTCGACAAGCCATAAGGAAAAAAGATCTGCCCATGAAAGAGGGGCCGAACTGGTCGGCCCCTCTTTCGATTTGGTGTCGGTTACCAGGCGGAGGACTCGTAGTCCTTGAGGAAGACTCCGTGTACGTCGTCGCCGGCTTCGCCGCGGACGATGGGGTCATAGACGCGGGCCGCGCCGTCGACCAGGTCGAGGGGAGCGTGGAAGCCCTCTTCGGCGAGGCGGATCTTGGTGTAGTGCGGGCGTTCGTCGGTGATCCAGCCGGTGTCGACGGCGGTCATGAGAATGCCGTCGGCTTCGAACATTTCGCGGGCGCTGGTTCGGGTGAGCATGTTCAGCGCGGCCTTGGCCATATTGGTGTGCGGGTGGCCCGCGCCCTTGTAGGCCCGGCCGAAGACGCCTTCCATGGCGGAGACGTTCACGACGTACTTGCGGCGGGCGGCCGCGGCGGCCATGGCGGGGCGCAGGCGCGAGATAAGAATGAACGGCGCGGTCGAATTGCACAGCTGCACTTCGAGGAGTTCGGTCGCGTCGACTTCGCCGACGGTCTGCACCCAGCTGTTGGTGTGCGCGAGGTCGGGCACCAGGCCGCCCGCGTCGATGGCGACGCCCTGCGAAATGCGTTCGGGCGTAGCGGAACCCGCGATGAGTGCGAGGTCGGTGATATCTGCCGCGGTGAGGCTGGGTGTCAGTGACGCGGTGAGCGCGGTCGGGTGCGCCTGCATGGTTTTGCCGAAGGTGACCACGTCGGGGAGTTCGCCCGCGGGCAGCGGCCCGGATTCCGCTTCGATGAGCGCGCTGTAGGAGCCGGGGGAGCGTCGCACGGTTTGGGCCGCATTGTTGATCAGGATGTCCAGGGGCCCTTGTGCGGCAACGTCATCGGCGAGTGCGAGGACTTGGGCGGGGTCGCGCAGGTCGATGCCGACGATGCGCAGGCGGTGCAGCCAGTCGGCGCTGTCGGGCTGGGCGGCGAAGCGGCGGATGGCGTCGTTGGGGAACCGCGTGGTGACGGTGGTGTGCGCGCCGTCTCGGAGCAGGCGCAGCGCGATGTACATGCCGATTTTGGCGCGGCCGCCGGTGAGGAGTGCGCGTTTGCCGGTGAGGTCGGTGCGGGCGTCGCGTTTGGCGTGGCTGCGCGCCGCGCATTCGGGGCAGAGCTGGTGGTAGAACGCGTCGACCTGCGTGTATTTCTGTTTGCAGATGTAGCAGGGGCGGGCGCGCAGCAGGGTGCCCGCGGTGGCGACGCCGGTGGTGCTGGAGCTGATGGGGATGCCCGCGGTTTCGTCGTCGATGCGATTGGGTGAGCCGGTGGCGGTGGCCGCGATGACGGCTTTATCGGCTTCGGAGATGGTGTCGCGGGCTTCGATGCGCCGGCGCTGCTTGAGTTTTTTGAACATGTGCCCGACCGCGTGCTGGACGGTCACCGAGTCGGGGTGGTCCTTGTCCAGCTGTGCTGCCTGTTCGAGGACCCGCAGGCAGATCGCGAGTTCGTCGGCGTCGATGGCCGTGGTCTCGGTGTCGTGCGCTGGTGCGGTGTTGGTGGCCATCGGTGGGAGTTGCTGCCTTCGTGCGGTGGGCGGGTGGGCGTCGTCCATTGTCGCATCGGTGGCGGGGTGGGTTCGCCACGGCCACGTGCGGATATGGCGCGCGGCACAGTGGGATACGCCGGTGCCCCGCCGTGGTGTGGTGGCGGGGCACGGGTGGGGTGTGGCTATTCGGTTGTGGCGCCGAGGGGTTCGAGTTCGGCGGCGTCGTGGTCGCGGCCGAGTTCGCGGGCGCGTTCGGCGAGCTGGGTCAGGAGTCCGGTGGGGATTTCGGCGCGGACTTCGATGAGGGCGTGCCAGACGATTTCGGGTGTTTCGACGGTGAGGGCGGCGAGGAATTCTTCGAGGTCGTCCATGCCGTCGATGATTTCCAGGATGCGGGCGCGGCCCTGCTGGTCTTGGGCGAGGGCGATATCGACGAGGGTGTGGATGTTGTCCCCGCGTGAGGCGGTGAGTACGGCGGCGAGGAGTTGTTCGCGGTCGAGGTCGCCGATGCAGGTGGCGAGGATGGGTTTGACGGTGTCGGGGAGTGCGTCGACCAGTGGCAGGGCCTGTGCCCAGAGGTCGTGTTCGGCGGTGCTGGTGATGACGGCGCGCAGGACGTCGGGTTCGGACAGGACGGGTAGTGCTGCCATGCGGCGGCGGTTGTCGTCGGTCATGGCCAGGGCGATGGGGATGAGGGCGTCCCAGAGTCCGGCGGCGTCGGCTTCGCGGACGAGTTCGCCGAGGCGGGTGTCGGTTTCGGCGGCGACGCGGGCGGCGATGAATTCGATTTGGGCGCCGGGCAGATGGGCGGCGAGGGGGAGCAGGTTGACCCATTGGCCGCCGTCGAGGGCGGTGTCCATGATGGCGGCGAGGATGGGTTCGGCGTGGACGGCGGGGCGTTCGGCGAACAGTCGCAGGCTGTCGTGGTTCATGGCGCTGGTGATGGGCAGCAGGGTGGTCCAGGCGTCGAGTTCGTAGACGGCGTTGATGAGGGCGTCGAGGACGTCGTCGCCGAGGCCTGCGGTGATGTTGCCGATCCAGGCGCGGTTGTGCGGTGCGATGGAGTCGAGCAGGTCGATGCCTTCGGCCCACATGGATTGTGCTGCGGCGGCGCGAATTACGCCGGGGACGCGGTCGGCGACGATGTGCAGGACGTTGTCGATGGCGGTTTTGTCTTCGAGTAGGAAGCCGATGCGCAGGAGGTCGGTGTCGCTCATGACGGGTGCGGCGGCGCGCAGTGCGGGTTCGGGGACGACGTGGACGAAGCGGCCCATGGTGATGTGGTCGCCGTGTGCGAGGAGTTCGCGGGCGACGTCGACGACGAGTTTGGCGGGGACGGCGGCGATGATGGCGGCGGTGCGGCGGGGGTCGAGTTGGACGGCGCAGTCGGCGAGGAAGGGTGCGGGCAGGGATTTGGCGATGTCGATGGCGCGGTGGGGTTCGACGGCGCTGGCGACGGCGGCGCAGAGGGTGGGTCCGAAGGCGCGTTCGGCGACTTTGGCGCTGATGGTGACGGGGACGAGTTTGGCTCCGGCGGCGACGCCTTTGAGGCGTTTGGTGTCGCGGTCGAAGAGCAGGTCGGTGGCGCGTTCGCGGAATTCGCGGATGGCGGCGGGTGGCAGGTCGACGAGGAAGTCGAGTTCGGTGGGGTCGGTGATGCCGAGCAGGCGCGCGAGTTTGGTGGTTTCGGCGACGGCGACGAGGTGTTCGCTCATAGTCCCAGTGCTTTCTTGACGGCGGGGCGCATGAGGCGCGGGACGAAGTCGAGCGAGCTGGCGATGGCGGCGTCGAGGTTGTCGCCGCGGCGGGTGAGGGCGGCGCGCAGGAGTCGGTCGAGTTCGGTGAGGTCGGTCTCGGGGAGCCGGTCGAAGTCCGCGGGCAGGGGTGCGCGCAGGGTGTCGGCGAGTTGGCGTGCTGCGTGGGACATCGGGTGTCTTTCCGGGTCGATCGTACTGCCGGTACGGGATTCGATACTGGCAGTACGTTCTGGGTGAAAGCAATGCCGGTGGGCTGACCTGGGTTGTGGCTTCGATCACTTGACTACCCGGTAACAAGCGCGGTTAACGGCGAAGATTTCACTGCGAGCACTCGTACCGCCGGTACGTGTACACTGCCCGCGTGGCTCGAATCAGTGCCGGATCCGCCCCGCAGGTGACCCGTGACGACATCGTGGATGCGGCGGTGCGGGTGATCGATCGTGACGGTCCGCGTCCCAGCATGGATGACATCGCCCGCGAGGCCGGGATCACCAAACCGCGGCTGTACCGCCAGTTCGCGGATAAGGGTGATCTGTTCACCGAGATCGCGGATCGCATGACGCGGCGCGCTTTTTCGGCCACGGGTTCGGATATGACGCTCATGCTCGCGCCCCCGCGTGCGGCGCTACAGCGTGTGTTCACCGATTACGCGAATGGAATTCTGGAGCATCCCAACGTTTTTCGTTTTCTGGGCCAGTCGCCCGCGCAGCAGTCGGGTTCGGGTGTGCTGCAACTGGATCTGGGCCGCGAGGCGGCGGGCAAGCTGACCAAGATGGCGCGTTCGGTGGCCGAGGCGGTGCCGCTGGAAACCTCGGGGCTGGAATATCTTTCGCGCGCGCTGGTGGGTGCGGTGGTGGCGATCACCGATCTGTGGCTCTCGGATTCGGATCGCCCGTCGGCGGAGCAGACGGCCGAATTCATCGATCAGGCGACGGAATTGGTGTGGGGTCTGATCGATGGTTTCCTGCGCCGCCAGGGCATCGCCGCTGATCCGGACACGCCGATTTTCGCGACTTTCGCCGAGGTCAATCAGGCGCGCTCGGCCGAGTCCTGACACACTGTTGACACTTTGCCAATAGCCGTGCACCCTTGGTCTCGAGGCGCGCGTGAGTGCGCGCAGGACAAGCGAAGGAACGACGATGGCACGCCCCGCATGGAGCGACGACGAGGTCGAAGCGGTACGAGGACTGGCGAGCACCTTCTTCGAGAAGGAGGTGATCCCGCACGAGGAGAAGTTCATCGAACAGGGCCATCCCGACCGCGCCCTGTACAACCGGGCCGGTGAACTCGGCCTGCTGTGCGCGGCGATCCCGGCCGAATACGGTGGTGGCGGCGGCACATTCGCGCACGAGGCCGCCATCATCGAGGCGCAGGCGCACCTGGGCGACGGAGCCCTGGGCATGTCGGTGCACTCCTCGATCATCGCGCCCTACATCCACCAGTTCGGCTCGGAAGAGCTCAAGCGGCGGGTGCTGCCCAAGGCTGCCAGCGGTGAGATGCTGCTGTCCATCGGTATGACCGAACCCGGTACCGGCTCGGATCTGCAGAACATCAAGACCCGCGCGGTGCGCGAGGGCGATGAGTACATCATCACCGGATCCAAGATCTTCATCTCCAACGGCTGGCTGTGCGACGGCATCATCCTGGCGGTCAAGACCGATCCCACCCAGGGCGCGGCGGGCGTCTCGCTGATCTTCGCCGAGGTCGGGGACGACACCCCGGGCTTCACCCGCGGTCGCATCCTGTCCAAGATCGGCGGTAAGGGTCAGGACACCGCCGAGCTGTTCTTCGACGGCCTGCGCGTGCCCGCCTCGAATCTGCTGGGCCAGGCCGAGGGCCAGGGCTTCTATCAGATGATGCAGATGCTGGCCCAGGAACGCCTGGTCACCGCGATTCTGGCGGTGGCGATGACGGAGAAGGCGGTCGAGCTGACCGTCGAATACACCAAGGGCCGTGAGGCTTTCGGCAAACCGCTGTTCGCCATGCAGAACACCAAATTCGAGCTCGCCGAATGCGCCACCATCGCCAGGGTGGGCCGGGTGTTCCTCGATGACTGCATCGCCAAACACCTGCGCGGGGAGTTGGACATTCCCACCGCTGCCATGTCGAAGTACTGGTTGACCGACCAACTCGGTAATGTGGTGGATCGCTGCCTGCAGTTCTTCGGCGGCTATGGCTACATGACCGAATATCCGATTGCCCAGCTGTACACCGGCGCCCGGATCCTGCGGATCCTCGCGGGCGCCAACGAGGTGATGAAGGACCTCATTGCCCGCTCACTCTAGTACCCCAGCACCGTCGAAGACCGGCGGTAACACCGACTCCAGGCCGGTACCCGCCGAGGACACCACGTCCCGGCGGCGCCGACTGGAGCCCGACGAGCGCCGCGCGCAGATCCTGTCCTGCGCCATCGACATGTTCGGCGAACGTCCGTACGCCGCTGTCTCCACCGCGGAGTTGGCGCAGCGCGCCGGTGTGGCGCGCGGGCTGATCAATCACTACTTCGGCAATAAGCGCGATCTGTATCTGGCGGTCGTGCGCCGCATGGTGACGCTGCCGCGCCCGGATTACATGGTCGCCCCCGAGGGGACCATCCGGGAGCGGGTGGAGGCGAGCGTGGCATGGCTGCTGGACACCATCGGTGAGCACGGCACCACGTGGGTCAAGGTCACCGGGCTCGAAGGCATCGGCGACGATCCGGACGTACAACGCATTCTGGACGAGGCCGATAATGCCGCGGCCGAACGCGTCGTACAGATGGTGGGCCTGAGCGATTCGCTGCACAGTGCCGAATTGCGTGCCCTGGTGCGCTGTTACGGCGGACTGGTCAAGGCCGCGGGCCGCGAGTGGATCGTGCGCGGCACCCTGGATCGCCCGCAGGTGCACGACCTGCTGGCCGATACCCTCACCACGCTGATCACGCAGTCGTTCCCGAAGGTCAACGGCGAGATCTGATTTCGGTCCCGGTGCGCGGTCGACACATCGACGGCGCACCGGGACCGATCGCCGGTCAGTCGGTGAGCACCGGCGGGAATCCGAATATCGGCACCAGGGTGGGATTTTCGAAGGCGATCACGCGGGCAACACCGGTGTCGGTCGCCGCGAGCACCACGATGCCGTTGGCGCGCAATTCACCGCCGGAGTGCCGACGGTAGACCGCGGCGGCGGGCCGGCCATTGGCGGTGGTGGGGAGCAGTCGCCACTGACCCGGTGCGCCGAACACGAACGCGGCGAGGAGCTGAATGCACAGGGTGCGCCCGGCCCGCCATTCGCGGAAGGGTGTCGCTTCCAGGGTGGCGTCGGCGCGCAACACCTGTTCCAGCAGTGCGGCATCGGCGTGCTCGAAGGCCGCGATATAGCCGTCGAGGAGTGCGCGGGCACGCTCATCGGCAGGTTCGAGCAGACCCGCGGGTTCGGGCGAGGATTCGTCGAGTTTCGCGCGGGCGCGTTGCAGACCGCTCTTGACTGCCGCGACGGTGGTATCGAGGATGTCGGCGGTATCGCTGGCGGAGAACGCCAGCACCTCGCGCAGCAGCAGGATCGCGCGCTGGCGTGCGGGCAGTCGCTGCAAACTCGCGATGAGCGCCAACCGCACCGACTCGCGCGCGATCACCACGGCCGCCGGATCATCGACATCCGGGGTGAGCCAGCGATCCGGCAGCGGTTCCAGCCATGAAACCTCGCCGGATGCAACGGGAGTCGGTATCCGGTCCGGATCCTCGCAGGGACCGCCCAGTCCCGAAGGCAGGACCCGAATCGGTCGCGGCCGCACCGCGCTCAGACAGACATTGGTGGCGATCGTGTACAGCCAGGTGCGAATCGAAGCGCGACCGTCGAACCCGTCATAGTGTCGCCACGCCCGCAGATAGGTTTCCTGCACCAGATCCTCGGCATCGTGTGCCGAGCCGACCATGCGATAGCAGTGCGCGAGCAATTCGCGCCGAAACGGTGCGGTCTCGGCGGCGAACGCGTCTCGATCCGCTGCGGTGCGCACCCGCGAGGTCATAGCGTGAGCCTAGGCGGACGGGTTCGCATGGGAATACCGATGCTCAGGGCAGCAGTGCGAGTTTGCCGACGGTGGCCCGGGTTTCCAACTCCGCGAGCGCTTTCGGCCCATCGGCCAGATCGTAGGTGGTCGGTTCGGCGGGGACGAGCACGCCCGCGCCGATGAGGCCGAACAGTTCGGTCAGCACCGCGCCGAAGATATCGGGCGCGGTTTGTGCCAGCACCCCGATATTGAGGCCGATGAGGTGAATCTGGTGCCGATACACCAGATCCCAATTGGTGAGCGGGGCCGTACCGCCCGCCACCCCGTAGACCACCACCCGGCCGGTCACGCGTTTGGCGGCGGCCAGGCTCGCGTCGAAACCGGCTCCGCCCGCGCATTCGAGCACCAGATCAGCGCCCAGGCCGTCGGTCAGGCGCAATACCTCGGCTGTGAAATCGCCGCCGCGCGAATCCAGTACATGGTCTGCGCCCAGTGCCCGTACCGTGTCGTGTTTGCCCGCTGCGGCGGTGGCGATGACCGTGGCCCCATAGTGTTTGGCTATGCGCACCGCGGCCTGACCGGTCGCGCCCGCCGCCGCCGGAATCACCACGGTCTGCCCGGCGGTGAGCTCGCCCAGCGGTTTCAACGCGGCCAGCGCGGTCGGCCAGTTCACCATCACCCCCAATGCCTGCGCCGACGTCCACCCCGGTGGCACCGGAATCATCGCGGCCGCGCGCAGCAGCGCGTACTCGGCGAACACGCCGTCCCCGATACCGGCCACCCGGGTTCCCGGCTGATGCCCGCTCACCTCCGCACCCACCGCCACGATCTCCCCGGCAGTCTCGAAACCCGCGATATAGGGCGGCCGCGGACCATTTCCGAAGGTCCCGTGCGCCCGCGAGATATCGGCGAAATTGACCCCGGCCGCCTCCACCCGGATCAACACCTCGCCCGGACCCGGGGACGGAACCGGCGCATCGGTGATCAGGCGCATATCCTGCGGGCCGTCGCCGGAGGTCTGCTCCAGCGCGCGCATCGTCACGGGGATAGTCATCATCGGTCCCATTCCTGCTCGAGGTCATGATCGAGAACGGTTCGGTGACCGCTCCTCTCAGGTAGACCCGAGTCGCGGCGCAAAGGAATCGCGGACATCGGAGAACCCGTGCCGGAGAGTCGGCGGATGCTAGGTCAGCGCGCCGGTGCCCCGGGTCGCCAGTTGCCGGAAGTCCGCGGCCAAACGCGCCGGGTCGGCCCGGAAATCGTCATCGATCCACCACGCCAGCACGCCGACCGTGGCCGCGGCATAGAACTGGGCGATCACCTCATTGGATGGCCCGTCACCGAATACGTTCGGCGGCAAGCGATCCCGCAATAGTTCCACGATCACCTGATGCAGATGCCGGTGGACGAGGTTGCCGCCGGGACGCCCGCACATGGCTCGGTACACGCGCTGATTGCGGTGCGCGTGTTCGAAGATCAGCGCCGCGGGCCGGTCCACCTCGATCGGCTTATGCGCGGAACTCATCCGATCGAATTCGGTCTCCAGCTGTGCGCGCATATCGTCGAAAGTCGTTGTCAGCAGCGCTTCTTTATCGCGGTAGTGCGCGTAGAAGGTGGAGCGGCCGATATCGGCGCGATCGAGGATGTCCTGCACGGTGGTCTGCTCATACCCCTGTTCGAGCACCAGTGACAGGAACGCCTCGTGCAGTGTTCTGCGGGTGCGCCGCACTCGCCGGTCCTGGTCGCCCATAGCCGCCTCCTCGCTGTTTCCGGACAATTCGCGCGAGGTGTCCGGAACCGTACAGGTACCCGGATTTGGTTGTTGACCTGCACCGGAGCCCCTCGAGCATAATCGAACACAGAGTTCGGAAACAGATTCGCTGTTCGAAATATCTCGTAGGAAACGAGGGCGGCATGTACCCCTTCCCAACTGTCGTATGGCTGATCGTGATCGCGGGCGTTCTCGGCCTGGCGCTACTGCTGTTCGAGGGCTTCCGGCGCGCCGGGAATCTCCGGCTCGGCGTCGCCGCCGGATTCGGTTGGGCCGCCTGGGCTCTGGTGAGCGGGCTGCTCGCCGACGCGGGCGCGTACCGATTGACCCCGGACACTCCCAACCCGCTGATCGGCGTCGCCGCACTGGCCGCCACCGCGATCGCGGTGGCCTGCACCAGAATTCCCGCGATCACCCGCATCCTCACCGATCCGGCCGCACCGTGGCGACTGACCGCGCCGCATATTCTGCGCGTCACCGGCGGCACCGTTTTCCTGACCGCGTTCGCGCTGGGCTCGCTCCCGGCGATCTTCGCGCTCCCCGCCGGCATCGGTGATCTGGGCATCGGCCTCGAGGCGATCGTCCTGACGCGCATGCTGCGCCGCGGCACGGTCGGGCGGCGCGCACTGCTCTGGTTCAACATCCTGGGACTGATGGACCTCGTTATCGCGATGACGCTGGGTTTCCTGGCGGCTCCCGGTCCCACCCGCATCATCACTGTGACGCCGACGACCGCCGCCAACGGTCTGCTGCCGCTGGTATTGATCCCGACGGTCATCGTCCCGATCATGCTGACCCTGCACATCGTGTCACTGGCGAAAATGCGTGCGGCCGTGCTGGATTCGCGTCCCGCACCGGCCGCCGCCCTGGCCTAGGGCAGCAACACCAGCCGCCCGCGCACCCCGCCCTTCTCGAAGCGGGTGTGCGCGGCGGCAGCCTGTTCGAGCGGGAAGGTCTCGGCCACCCGCAGCGTCAGGGTTCCGGCGTCCACCAGGTCCGCGAGCGCTGCCAGTCGCGCCCCGTCCGGAGCCTGCTGCACGGTATGTACGGTGATACCGCGTTCGGAATCCGGTGCGCCGGTGGGCAATAGCGCCACGAACCGGCCGCCATCGCGCAGCGCGCCGATCACTTCCGGTCCGCGCACCGCGGCATCGATGATCGCATCGGGGTCCAGTGCGCGCAGCGACTCGATCGTCGCTCGTTCGCGATCCACGAAATCCGTTGCGCCCAAAGAACGTACGAGTTCGGCATCACCCGCACCGGCCACCGCGATCACACGCGCACCACGTGCGGCCGCCAGCTGGGTCACATAACCGCCCACACCACCGGCCGCGCCGGTGACCAGGACGGTCCGCCCCGCCGACACATCGGCCGCCGCGACCGCCAGATCCGCGGTGATCCCGTTCAACGGCAATGTGGACGCCGCGATCGGATCGGCCGAACTCGGCGCGGCCGCCAGTGCGTTCGCCGCGATCACCACGTATTCGGCCGCCGCGCCGACCGGATCGGTCAGCCACGGCAGCAACCCGATCACCGCCTGCCCCACCTCGAATCCGGTGACCCCCGCACCCAGCGCGGCCACCGCACCGGAGAACTCGATCCCCGGCACATACACCTCCCGCGCGGGCAGGATCGCGGCCAGATATCCGGCCCGTGACGCCGTATCGATCGGATTCACCGGGGCCGCAACAACTTTCACCAGCACCTGTCCCGCCTGAGGTTTGGGTTCGGGCAGGTCGAGAATGTTCACCACATCCGGCCCGCCGAATTCGCGGAATGCCACAGCACGCATCGGAATGCTCCTGAGTATGAGAAGGGTTGGACTATCCACCGGTGGAACGCGATCCGCCGGATCATGACCGGCGGGGCGTATCACCAACGTAGATCCGGCCCCATCCCGTGAGAAGAAGGCACCGGGAAGTGCCTAGCCCACCGAGGAGTTCCGATGCCCACCCGAACCGTCGCCCAGCAGCGCGAAGAACGCAAAACCGCGTACAACGCGTTCATCGCCGCCTGTCCCACCAATAAACTCCTGGACACCCTCAGCGATAAATGGACCGGCCTGCTGCTGGCGAGCCTGTCCGACGGACCCCGCCGTTACGGTGAGATCGCCGCGATCGTCGCGGGTATCAGCAATAAGATGCTCACCCAAACCCTGCGCAACCTCGAACGCGACGGCCTGCTCGACCGGCAGGTGACCCCGCAGGTTCCGGTGCGCGTGGACTATTCACTCACCCCGCTCGGGGTCAGTCTGCTGCCTATCCTGGCCATGCTCAAGGAATGGGCCGAAGCCAACATGGACGAGGTGTTCGCCGCCCGTGCCAGCTTCGACACCGTCAACTAGCCGCGTATCGGATTTACGGGATCAGTTCCGGACTGTAGATGCGTGCCACGCCCTGGCCGTTATGGGTGATCTCGGTGTAGCTGACGTAGTGGTGACCCGCGACCACCGCCGCGGTGTTCGTCGCCAGCGGCGGGGAGGGATAGCTGCCGTTGAAACACGGCATATCCCTGCTGACCGCGACCTCCTCGTTCGACTGCGTGCGGTAGGCGTCCTTGTCGATGATCTTCACGACCATCGTGCAATTATCGATCGTCGAACCGCCGGTCTTGGAGGTCAGGCTGCCGTACGCCTTGAGCACGCCCTCGTACTGGTAGACGCAGGACTGCACCTCGGCCGCACCGTCGGTGGTCAGGTACACCCCCGAGCAACTCTTGGCGACCTCCCATTCGGGCGGATCGGCCTGCGCGGCCGGAGTGAACGCGAAAAGTGCTGCGGCACCGGCGAAACCACAGATCAGAACACGCGACAAAGAACTGAAGGACATGTCGTACCCTCTCGATTGCCGAACTCGTGGAACTGCTGATATCGATCCCGGCTCACTCTAGGGACGCTTCCGTTCGGAAACATGACGGCAATAGTCGGGGCTGGGCCGGGGAATGCGATCCGAATCGAGGCTGTTGCCCGCAGGTATGGCGAATGATCAACTCGGGAAGTTCGGTGTGTGGCGGCCATATTCGATGGTGACCCCCGAACAGGTGCGTGAGCTGGAGGAACTCGGTTACGGCGCGGTCTGGCTGGGCAGTTCGCCGCCCGCGGACTGGGACGGCTACGAGGCGTTGCTGGCCGGATCGGACACGATCACCCTCGGCACCAGCATCGTGAACGTGTGGGCGTCCCCGGCGGCACAGGCCGCCGAAACCTTCCACCGCCTCGACGCCCGGTTCCCGGGGCGATTCCTGCTCGGAATCGGGGCCGGACATCGCGAACACACCGGCGAATACACCAAACCCTATGACGCACTGGTGCAGTACCTCGACGAACTCGACGCCGCCGGGGTACCCAAGGAGCGGCGTGCGCTCGCCGCGCTCGGCCCCAAGGTCGCCGAACTCGCGCGCGACCGCACCGCCGGAGCGCTGCCGTACCTGTCCACCCCCGCGCACACCGCATCCCTGCGTAAGCTGCTCGGCCCGGACACCCTCATCGCGCCCGAACACAAGGTCGTACTCGACACCGACGTCGACCGAGCGCGCGAACTCGGCCGCAACTCCACCAGCTTCTACCTGTCACTGAGCAATTACGTGAACAACCTGCGCCGCTCCGGTTTCCACGACGCCGACCTCACCCCGCCCGGTAGCGATCGCCTCGTCGACGCGCTGGTCCTGCACGGCACCGCCGAGCAGATCGCCGACGCCGCCACCGAACACCTGCGCGCGGGCGCGGATCACGTAGCGCTGCAGGTACTCGGCGAGGATTACGTGCGCGACCTGCGCGCCCTCGCACCGGTACTGACCGCACGCGTCTGACCGCAACCCCTCGGGACGCGCCGCACGGTGAGATGCCGTGCGGCGCTGTGAGGTTCGTATCGGCGATGGTGTCCTCAACGCACGAGTGCGCCGGTGAGGAAGTCGACCATCTCACCGATCGCGCGCTCGGCCTCCGGGATCGGGAACAACGGCCAGGCGTGCAGCATGCCGGGATATTCGTGCCAGTCCAGTTCGATACCGAATTCGGCTGCGCGGGAACGGAATCGGTGCGCGTCGACATTGAGGATATCGCGGGTGCCGGTGAACAGCGCGATCGGCGGCACCCCGGTCAAATCCGCGAACAACGGACTGATCAGCGGATCGGTGACCGCGCGTTCCCCGGCGTAGAGTCGCGCGAGCTCGGCAACCCCGTGCACCGGCAGAATCGGATCGCGGGGTTCGATCTCGGCCAGCCGCGGATCACTGAGCGTGGCATCCAGACACGGCGAGACCAGCACCAGAGCCGAGGGCGCCGTCAATCCGTCGGCAATGGCCTGAATTGTCAGTGACAGCGCAAGATTCGCACCCGCCGAATCACCCAGCAGCACCGGCGCGTCCCCTCCGGCGATATCGGCGTAGAACGGCAGCAGCCAGGCGAAAACCTCATCGGCGGTGCATTCGGGAGCCAGCGGATACATCGGCACCACGATCGGCCGATCCAGCCGCCGCACCAACGCCTCGATCAACTCCCAATGCGGATCCGCGATCGGCTCCACCCATCCACCCCCGTGCAGATAGATCGCGACCGGACCCGAAACCGCCGTGCGCGGACTCAACACGAAGACCCTGCGCCCGCGAAAATCCATCTCCCGCACCGAGACCCGCCCCCGAATCTTCGCCGACGGCACCGCCGGACCCTTCGCCCGATCGGCCGCGATGGTTGCCCGAATCCGTTGCGGCCCATCGTATTTGCGCCGCACCCGCAGCGCGCGCACGACTACGGTCAACAGTTCGGCTCGAATGCTCGCCATGGGCGCTCCTTATGCGTGGATGCGGAAGTCGGTCCGGCCGGTCGATACGCGGCGGACTCTCCCCACCGACCGCGAATCAACACCAACCGATCGTGACTGGCGTCCCTTACCGCACACTTGCGGCCGCTGGCACTGCGCTTGCGCCTGGATCATTCCTGCCGCGATGCCACCGCCCGTGCCGGGAATGATCCACTACCGCGCCCTCGCATGACGGCCACCAGTATTCGGCGATACGGTGCGTCGGCCCGAATAGCGGCGACGGGCCGAATCTCTCGGCTAGAGGCGCGGATCGAAGACCAGCTGGAATCCCGACAGTCGGGTGGTGCCGTCGGGTTGTCGTTCGGCGTAGGCCCAGAATTCGCGGCCTGGCAGCTCATTGGCGGGCAGTCCGGCCTGGGTCGCTATCTCCTTCGCCGCCCACGACATCGGCGATCGCGCCGGATGCCAGGGTGTTTCGAGGTAGGCGACCGCGGAATCGGCGTCCCCGAACACCAAAACGCAGCGCACCTGGATCCGTTCGCTTCCCACCCTGCCATCATCACCCCTGCGGGCGGCCGCGCGCACCGATCATGCCGGGTCGTGCTCAACCCTCACCCGGATCGTTCTCCTTACGTGCGCGCGAGGGTTGCACGCGCGGGGGTTCGTTCGGCATTTTCGGATATTGCGGCGGCCACGGGGCGTCCAGCAATCCCGAGGCGAGATCTTTTTCCGACATCTCCAGCAGGGGAGTCAGCGATTGTGGGATGCGGTTCGCCCACGCGTCGCCGTGTTCAGCCACCCACGCCGGGACCGTCGCGATGGTCATCTGGTCGTTGGTGACCGTGTCCAGTACGTCCCAATCGATGGGGGTGGAGACCTGTGCGCCGACCTTGGGGCGTACGCACCACGCGCCGAAAACCGTTTTGTGCGGGGCGTTCTGGTTGAAGTCGACGAAGACGCGGGAGCCGCGTTCCTCTTTCCACCAGGCCGCGGTGATGGTGTCGGGGTGGCGGCGTTCGAGTTCGCGCGCCAATGCCACCGCCGCGGCGCGGACCTGGTAGCCGTCCCAGTTCGGTTCCAGCAGCGCGTACAGGTGCAGGCCGCGTGAGCCCGAGGTTTTCACGCGCACGTCGATACCGAGTTCGGTGCACAGATCCCTTGTGCGCCTTGCGGCTTCGCGCAGATCATCGAATCCGATACCGGGGGAGGGATCGAGGTCGATGCGCAGTTCGTCGGTGATGCCGGTCGGGGGCAGCAGATCCCCGTTGGCGTCCTCGACCTGCGGGGTGGCGGCCTCGAGTTCGGCGCCCGCGTGCGTGGGCCAGACGTGAAAACCCAAGCAGCCCAGGTTGACCGCCCACAGGATGTGCGCCATATCGGCGGCGACCAGGGCATCGCTGGTGGTGCCGTTGGGGGTGGTGACCACGGTGGTCTGTAACCAGTCCGGCACCGATTTGGGGACGCGTTTCTGGAACCAGGATTTGCCCGAGGCCCCATCGGGATAGCGTTCGAGCAGTACCGGCCGGTTGCCGATGGTGTTCATGATCGGCCCGGCCACCGACAGGTAGTAGTTGGCCAGACCGAGTTTGGTTTCCCCGCGCTTGTTGAAGTAGATCTTGTCCGGATTGGAGAGGGTGACGGTGCGCCCGTCGACCTCGAGTTCGACCGAATCGCTCACCGCGCGGTCCCTTTCGCCTCATCGAAAATGGCCGACAGTTCGGCTGGCGCGACCTCGTCCAGCTGCGCGTACGTACACGATTCGGGGGTGCGGTCGGTGCGGAAGCGCACCAGGCGACCGCCATGGCGCAATCGTCCCGCCATCACATGCTCATAGCGGACCTCGGCCACCAATTCGGTGCGCAGCGGCTCCCACGACAGATCCTTACCGCCGGTCCAACGACTCACTCCGCCCGGCATTTTCCCGTCCGCGCGCGCCTGCGCGGCGGCATCGGCCCATTCGCGCCACGGATGGTTCTCCAGCGCGTTCACCCGCAGCGGCGCGAGCTCCTCGACGAGTTCTTTGCGTCGTTTGGCGGTGAAACTGCTCGCCACCCCGACGTGATGCAGGTTGCCGTCGGCGTCGAACAAGCCCAGCAGCAGCGATCCGACGCCTTCACCGTCCTTGTGCCAGCGGAATCCGGCGATCACGCAGTCCGCGGTGCGCTCATGTTTGACCTTGAACATCACCCGCTTGTCCTGCAGATACGGCAGATCCGCGGCCTTGACCATCACCCCGTCGAAGCCCGCGCCCTCGAACCGGGTGAACCAGTCCTGCGCGACGTCGGGGTCATCGCTGAGCGGGGTGAGGTGAATGCGGGTGACACCGCTGTCGGACGCGCCGCCGGTGTTCTTGTCCAGGATCGTTTCCAGCAGGCGGCGGCGTTCGGCGAACGGTTCCCCGGTCAGATCCTGATCACCGAGGGCGAGCAGATCGAATCCGACGAAACTGGCCGGTGTCTCCACCGCGAGCTTGTTCACCCGCGAGGCCGCCGGATGCAGGCGCTGCTGCAGGGTGTCGAAGTCCAGGCCGTTCTCGGTGACGACCACGATCTCCCCGTCGATCACACATTTCTCGGGCAGAGATTTGGCGAACAGCTCGACCAGTTCGGGAAAATACCGGGTCAGGGGGCGATCATTGCGGGATCCGAGTTCGATCTCGTCCCCATCGCGAAACACGATGCACCGGAACCCATCCCATTTGGGTTCATAGCGCAGCCCCGGCTCGCGGGGAAGTTCGGAGACCGATTTGGCCAGCATCGGTTTCACGGGCGGCATGACGGGCAGCTCCACACGACCTCCTCGGGTTGGTTCACCCAGGTAGACGACGTGACCGGTGAGAATTCACCGGTCCGCGTCCAGAGAAGATCGTAATGCCGTACTGGTCGGTTTTGCGGTACTGCTCAGTTTTCCAGCCAGCCATGCTGATCGGCGAACGCGGTCAGCCTGTCCCGGATGGTCAGTATTTCCCCGGCCGTGAGCGCGGGGCTGGCATCGAGGAGCAGTTCGGTGATCAGGCGGCGATGCTCGCCCGCGCTCATTTGCCCGCCCGGCGCGCGATCCTTGGCCTTATGCGCGCGCACCGGTGGCGGAGCGCCGGCGACCAGGGCCAGATTGATGGCCTTGGGCCCGCGATCCCCCTCGGTCACATCGAATTCGAACACCCGCCCCTGTCGCAGCTCATCCTCGTCCAGCCCGATGTCGTTGACATGGACGAACACGTCCGGCCCACCGTCTTCCGGACGGATGAAACCGAAACCCCGCGAGCTGTCGAACGACACCAATTTCCCGATGGACACCTAAACACCCGCTCCTCGTACGCCGCGTCCCTCTGCGGTAACTCTAGTCCGCGGCACGATCATTGTTGGAAGAAAGTGCCTTTTGCAACGAATTGAACACCGTCAATCCCTGTCCCACCATGCCATTGACGATCTCGCTCACGCCCTCGGGACCGTTGAGCACCGTCAGATTGGCATTGGACAACCCCGCGGCGGCCTGCTTCACGATCTCCGGAAGCTGTTCTATCAGAAGCTGATCCAGCGCGATGCGGTTATTGGACGCCGCGGCCTCGGCCTGGATGCGGGTGCGATCGGCCTCGGCCACGGCCAGGATGCGCACCCGTTCGGCCTCGGCGAGCGCGGGTTTGACCACCTCGGTCTGCAACTGCTGTTCGCGCAACTCGGCCTGTTTGCGCGCCTGGATGGCCTGCGCGGTGAGCACCTCCTGCAGCGCGGTGGCCTGGGCGAGCGGACCCGCCTGTGCCGCTTCGGCATTGGCCTTGTCGATATCGCGCTGATACTGCGCGCGCAGCAGTGCGGTCTCGCGCTGGTATTCGGCCTGGCGGCGCTGGGATTCCTGTTCGGCCTGCGCGGCCAGCTGCGCGGCGCTGGCCTGCGCGATCTGCGCGTCGCGCTGGATGGCGGCATTGTGCGGGGCGGCCAGGGCGGTGATGTAGCCGAGGTTGCCGTCATCGATGGACTGGATCTGCAGCGAATCCACCCACAGTCCGATATTGCTCATCTCGACCTTCGAGGCGACTAAAACCTCATCGGCCAGTTTCTGGCGTTCGCGAATGATCTCCTCGACCGTCATCGAGCCCACGATCGAGCGCAGATGCCCGGAGAAGATGCGACCGGTCAGCACCGACATCTCACGCTCCTGTTCGGACAGGAACCGTTGTGCCGCATTGACTATCGAGGCGGTGTCATTGGCGACCTTGAACGCGATGACCGCGCGCACATCGAGCTGGATGGCCTGTTTGGTGACACAGCGTTCCTGGATCTCGGCCTCGTACATGGCCAGTGACAGATAGCTGACCTTGCGGAAGAACGGCATCACCCAGGCGCCGTGGCCGATGACCACGCGGAACGGCGCATTGTCCTTGGTGCCCCCGCCGCTGACCAGCATGGCCTCGTCCGGATCGGGCACATGGTATCCGAGCACTGTTGCCTCCCTTGATGTCTCAGACTTCTGATGTCTCAGATTTCCCCACGATGGTCGCCCGGGAGCGGTATCCACGGCACCACATCCACGATCCGGCCCGGATGCACCGCCACGATCAGCACGGGGGTGCCGGTGTCGAGTGCTTGGTCGGCGCGCGCGATGTAGAGCTCGGTTCCCCCTCTGATGGCGACCAGAACCTCTCCGAGTTTGTGTGCGCCCCGGATCGGCGTGGTCAGCGTACCGGTCAGTCCCAGCACCGGGTCGGACATCTCGGGCAACTCCTCGCATTCGCGGTGAATTGCCAGGGTAGTTGCGTAATCCGGCAATAGTTGGACCGCGCGGTCGGATTTCGCGACCAAATTGATAACTACATTTTTGCTACCCATCGGTATCATTTCCGATGCCGCAGCGCGGCCCGAGTTCGCGTCGGCCGCTTCCGCACTCGTGAAAGGTGCCGAGAATATGCCCGTGCGCGTCGAGGTGAGAAAATACTGGTTCCCGGGCCCCCGAGCTGGCAGGCTTAAGCGGTGACCACCCCTCCGGATATACCGGCCACGAATACGGCCGACGACAAACTGGACGCCGGCGTCCTCAAAATCGCCGGCGTCGTCGTGCTCGGCGCCATCATGTCGATCCTCGACGTGACAGTCGTGACCGTAGCCATCCCTACATTCCAGCAGACCTTCGACACCACCTACGCCATCGCGGCGTGGACGATGACCGGCTACACCCTGGCGCTGGCCACCGTCATCCCGCTGACCGGTTGGGCCGCCGACCGATTCGGCACCAAACGCCTCTACATGGCGGCGCTGATCTTCTTCGTACTCGGCTCGATCCTGTGCAGCACGGCCTGGAATATCGAGTCGCTCATCGCCTTCCGCGTCATCCAGGGCCTGGGCGGCGGCATGCTCATGCCGCTGGGCATGACGATCATGACCCACGCCGCCGGACCGCAGCGGATCGGCCGCGTCATGGCCGTACTCGGCGTGCCGATGCTGCTGGGCCCCATCATGGGCCCGATCCTGGGCGGCTGGCTCATCGACAGCTTCTCCTGGCACTGGATCTTCCTGATCAACCTGCCCATCGGCATCATCGCCCTGGCGCTGGCGTTCATCGTGTTCCCCGCGGACCGGCCCGAACCCTCGGAGTCCTTCGACTTCATCGGAATGCTGCTGGCCTCACCGGGTTTGGCGCTGTTCCTGTTCGGTGTCTCCTCGATTCCCGGGGAGGGCACCGTCGCCTCGGCCAAGGTGCTGATCCCGGCGATCATCGGCGCGATCCTGCTGGTGGCGTTCGTGTACCGGGCGCTGCACACCGAACATCCGCTCATCGATCTGCGCCTGTTCAAGAACCCGTCGCTGCGCTACGCGGTGCTCACCATGACCCTGTTCGCCATGGCGTTCTTCGGTTCGGGTCTGCTGCTGCCGAGTTATCTGCAGCAGGTGCGCGGTGAATCGACCCTGATGGCCGGTCTGCTCATCGCACCGCAGGGCCTGGGCGCGATGCTCACCATGCCGGTCGCGGGCCGCCTGGTCGACAAGATCGGCCCGGGCAAGATCGTGCTCACCGGTATTTCGATCATGGTGCTGGGCATGGCGTTCCTGACCCAGGTCAGCGCGGACACCTCCTACGTGGCACTGTGCGGGGCGCTGTTCGTAATGGGTCTGGGCATGGGCTGCACCATGATGCCGACCATGACCGCCGCCATTCAAACCCTCACCCACGCCCAGGTGGCGCGCGGCTCCACCCTGATGAACATCGTCAACCAGACCGCCGGATCCATCGGCACCGCAACCATTTCCGTGGTCCTGACGAATCTGCTCAACAACCGCCCCCTCGCCGGAGCCGCCATCGGCTCGCGCTCCAACCCGGAGATCGCCGAAAAGTTGCCCCCGGGCGCACTGTCCACCGGTTTCGACGAAGCGGCCACCGCCTTCGCCCACACCTTCGTGGTCGCCCTGGTGCTCCTGGCCGTCACCCTCATCCCGGCGTTCTTCCTACCCCGCACCAAACCCAAGAACCCGGAACTCGCCGAAACCCCGGTCGTCGTCGCGCACTGAGGTTTTCGCACCACACACAGCGCCCCCGCCGAACCATTCGGCGGGGGCGCTGTGCTGTTCAAGAACGTTCGTAGAAGCCGTCGATACGGGCACGACCCAGTGCGCGGGCGGCCGAGAGCACCGCGGGCGGCTTCGCTTTCGCCACCGGAGCCCCGTTCACGGTGGTGATCGGCTCGGCCAGGGCGAAGAGCTGGAAGGCATACCGGTGCGGGCCGTGGCCCTTGATCGGAGACGGGCCCATGTAGCCGCGCCCGAATCCCGAGCGCAGCACCTGTACGCCCGCAACCGTTTCCGCGCCGTCGAGGGCACCCTGCGCCAGCTCCGTGCGCGCGGGATCCAGGAGTGCGACCGCGTGCACGAACGGCTTGGACATCGGCGCATCGGGATCCTCGACCACCAGCAGCAACTGGGCGGTCCCGGCCGGGGGAGCCGACCAGGCCAGCGCGGGCGAGCGATCCTGTCCGCCCACCCGTTTCCCGGCGTGTGGCGTGGTCAGGAACGACTCGTGCTCGAAATCGGGGCTGGTGAGCTCGAATACGCCGTCCCCGGCCAGATTCGGCCGATGCCAGGCCAGCGTGCGCTCACCGGCCCTGCGATTCGCGAGCAGTTTGCCGAGAATGGCCATGATGATCTCTCCTAACGTGCACCGCCGCCGCACGCTAGCAGGTGACCCGAGCCCCCGCACCCGTTCCGGTCACAGCGTGAAAGGGACTGCCGCCGAGCCGGATCGGCGGCAGCCGAGCACTCAGGAGGTCGCGGCCAGCCCGGCGGGGTCGGCGGTGATGCGGCCCGAATCGGTGTCGTAGTCGTACAACTCGCCGTAGCGGCCCCAGTCGATGGCCAGTTCGAGTTGTCGGCGGGCATCCTCGTCGGAGAAGCCGCGGCGCAGTAGATCGGCGAAGAAATCGGCGCGGGCGCTGCCGTCGCTGCTGCCGACCAAGGCACTGCAGATGGTGCGGACCAAGGGTGCGCGGCGGCGGGCCTGGGTGGCGAAAACGTGTTTGCTGGTTTGGATATCGGCGGTGGTGAAGTTCGCGCCGACATTGGTGAGGATGACATCGCCGGAATCGGCGATCAGGAAACCCAGCAGGGCCGCGGCATCGACCAGGGGCAGCAGATCATCGAGTTCGAAATTGAGTTCGTCGGCGATGACCGGCAGGTCCGCGCGGCCGTCCTGGGCATAGACCAATTCCAGCAGACCGGCGATACCGCCGACCGAGGCATCGGGCAGGGGAGTGACGAAGGGGGTGCCGTTATCGGTTGCGGTGGCGGCGATTTCGGTATCGCGGCCGGTGAGCAGACCGTAGATCTGATCGACCAGGGCGATGAAACCGGGGGCGCGGCGATTGCGCGGGCGGGGCAACTCCACGGTGACCTCGGCGATGATGTGACCCGGATTCGCGCCGAGCACCACCACGCGGTCGGCCAGCTGCACCGCCTCCTCGATATTGTGGGTGACGATGCAGACCGCGCGGGTAGGGAAATCGTCTGTGGCCCACAAATTCACCAGTTCGGTGCGCAGATTCTCCGCGGTCAGCACATCCAGCGCCGAGAACGGTTCATCCATGAGCAGCAGGTCCGGTTCGAGCACCAGGGCGCGCGCGAAACCCACGCGCTGGCGCATACCGCCGGACAGCTCCTTCGGATAGGCCGATTCGAAACCATCGAGGCCGATCCGGTCGATGGCGTCCAGGGCGAGCTGGCGGCGGCGTTCGGGGGCGATACCGCGCGCGGCCAAACCGAGCTCCACATTGTCCTGCACGGTCAGCCACGGCATCAGCGCGAACGACTGGAACACCAGGGCCGCACCGGGATTCGCGCCCGTGAGCGGCTTACCGCGATAGCGAACCTGCCCGCTGGTGGGAGCCAGCAGCCCCGCCACCGTGCGCAGCAGCGTCGATTTGCCCGAGCCCGAACGGCCCAGCAGCGCCACGATCTCCCCGTCGCGCACCTGCAGATTCACATGTTCGAGCACATTGAGGCGCTCCCCGGCGGCGCCGGTGAAGGACATGCCGACATCGTCGATGTCGATCAGGACCTCTCCGGTGGTTGCGGTCGTCATGAGAGTTCCTTTCGGTCAGAGCGAATAGCGGCGCTGGGCCAGGGCGTAGAGGCGACGCCAGAACAGGCGGTTGATGCCGACCACGTAGGCGCTCATCACGAGCACGCCCACCAGAATGCGGGGACTGTCACCGTCACGGGTGGCCTCGGCGATGTACGCGCCCAAACCGGTCGCCACCAGCGTGGTGTCCCCGTACGGGACGATCTCGGCGACGATCGAGGCATTCCACGCCCCGCCCGCCGCGGTGATCGCACCGGTGACATAGCTGGGGAAGATGGCGGGCAGAATCAGCTTGCGCCACCACAGCTTTCGCGGCAGTCGCAGGCTCGCCGCCGCCTCGCGCAGATCGTTCGGGACCGCCGCCGCGCCCGCGATCACATTGAACAGGATGTACCACTGCGCACCCAGGGCCATGAGCAGGATGCCCGCCCACTGCAGGCTCGCACCCGTGGCCACCAGCACCGCGGTCACCAGCGGGAACAGGAAGTTCGCCGGAAAACTCGCCAGCACCTGCACGATCGGCTGCGCGATCCGGGACACCTTGGGGTTCAACCCGATCCACACCCCGATCGGCACCCAGATCGCGGTCGCGAAGATCAGCAGCACGATGACCCGGCCCAGGGTGATCACGCCCAGATACCCCGCGTGCGCGACCTCACCGAAGCCGACGGTGGTGTCGATATAGCGCAGCATGTAGAAACAGCCCACCGCCAGCGCGACCGCGACCACCGCGGTGAACAGCACATCGTTTGCGCGACGGCGCTTTTCGGGCACATACAGCTGATGCTCGGCCAGCCCGAACACCCGCATGATGCGGTCCATCGGATATACCAGCGGCCCGAACACCTTGCCAAGCAGCGGCGGAATATGCGAGCGGCGCAACAGATCCAGCACCAGACTGCGCGGCGCGTTCGCGGCCTCGGTCTCCTCATTGCGGAAACGCTCGGCCCACACCGTGATCGGACGCCAGAACGCGATATTCAACCCGATCACCATGACCACCATCGTCACGATCGCCAAAAGGATTCGGGGCGTATCGCTTTCGGCGGCGGCCGAGGCCACATAGGAGCCGATGCCCGGCAGCGCGTACTGGCGATTGTTCACGCTGATCGCCTCGGCCGCGGTCAGGAAGAACCAGCCGCCACCGAAACTCATCATCGCGTTCCACACCAGCGGGAACATGCCGCTGGGCACATCGAGTCGCCAGAACCGTTGCCAGCGTGACAATCTCAGATTCCGGGCGGCCTCATCGAGTTCGCGCGGCTGCGACACCAGCGAATGATGGAACGCGAACGCCATATTCCACGCCTGGGAGGTGAAGATCGCGAAAATCGAGGCCGCCTCCAACCCCAGCGATGATCCTGGGAACAAGGCGATGAACCCGGTCACCGTCACCGACAGGAAACCCAGAATCGGCACCGATTGCAAGATGTCGAGCAGCGGCAGCAGCACCTTCTCCGCGCGCGGCAGTCGCGCGGCCGCGGTGGCGAAGACGAAGGTGAACGCGATCGAGAGACCCAGCGCCAGGAACATGCGCAGCAGCGAACGCGCCGCGTAGTACGGCAGCTCGGCCGGATCGGTGGAAATGCTGGACGGTGCGCTGGCATCGTTGAACGGCACATCCATGCCCGCCGACACCCGCACCGCCAGCCAGATCAGCACCGCCGCGCCCGCAAACACCGCGATATCGGCCCAGCGCGAACGCGGACGATCCAGCACACCCCGGCTGGGGTAGGTGGTGCTCACGCCTCCACCTCGGTCTGCGGCACCGTGCGCCAGCCCACGCTGGTCACCGACGGCTCCAGGCTCAACCGGCTCACCGCGGACTCCATTTGCCGATCATCGCGGCGATCCCCGGTCAGCTCCGCGCGCACCTCGACCCGATTGGGTTCGATGTTGTGGCTCGAGATCGACACCAGCCGGAAATCGGTGCGGGCCAGTGACTGCACCAGCAGCGAACGCACAGCGGCCTCGTGATCGTCATCGGTGCGTGCGGTGAACGCGTACAGCGCCTCCACCACACCCTCGGCCGGGCGATCCACCGCGCGCGCCGCGGTCCGCAGCGCGGTATTGACCACCACCACCGCCACCGTGCCCGCCGCGGCGGTGCTGTACATCCCGGCACCGGCCAGTGCGCCGACCGCGGCCGCGCACCACAGCGTGGCCGCGGTATTGAGTCCGCGGATATTGAACCCGTCGCGCAGGATCACACCCGCGCCCAGGAAGCCGATACCCGAAACAATCTGTGCCGCAACACGAGTCGGGTCAGCGTCCTTACCGCTGAACCCGTGCGCGGACAACAGCACGAACAGGGTGGCCCCGGCCGCGACAAGCGCGTTCGTGCGCAGTCCGGCCATACGTGCCCGGTACTGGCGCTCGAACCCGATCACCGCGCCGAGCCCGACACCCGCGCCGAGCCGCAGCAACATTTCCCACGTGGTCATGACGCCCTCCAACTAAGAGGTCGGCGCACTCGTCAAGGCACGCTACAGGCAGGAAACCAGCCCGCAGCGGAGAAAAGAAGTGTCGCCTGGTGAACGATTGGCTAACGGAACTCTGTCCGATCCATCGGGCACGACGATCACCTCCACACCCACTACGCGAACGCGCCACCAGGGAGTGGATCCGGCATTGGACGGCCGGAAACGGTAACCACCCCTCGTAAGACCTTCAGCACTCCACGGCGTAACCCACATCGGGTGTGGGAGCCGGTCGGGATCACCCCTTAATCCGGGGAGACCTGTCCTGACCCGGGGCGTCTCTCGACGTTCGGGGTCGCCGGCCTATATCCGCAGAGGAGCCTCAGCTAACGACGGCACCTTGTGTCAGCGAGTAAACACCCCGGCACGGGTCGCGGGCAACCCATGTGACGAGCGCAACTTCCTGCCCGCGCCGCGCGGTCCGGGCCGCTACCCACCTCGAGCGCATCCGGCGCGGCCGATGATTCGCCGGTCGGTCTTATCCGTGTCGCTGCCCGAATTATGGTTGCCAGCAAATAGCTTGAATGGATGGGCGCAGTCATCGGAGACCTATTGCCGCTCGGTGTCGGTGTAGCGATATCGCCGATTCCCATCGTGGCCGCCATCCTCATGATCCTGTCCAGAAACGCCTCCGGGGCGGGTAACGGCTTCCTCGCGGGCTGGGTGCTCGGCGTCGTGACGGCGACCGCTCTCATCTGCGTGATCGCCGGTTCGGTGGGCATCACCGACGGTCGGGAACCCTCGACGACCGGATCCTGGATCAAGGTTGTACTCGGGCTCGGCCTGGTCGTCTTGGCCGCCAATCAATGGCATGAGCGCACCGACACCACCCCGCCGGACTGGATGAACGCCCTCGATCGGCTGACCCCGGTCCGAGCCGCCGGATTGGGCGTCCTGCTGTCGGCGGTGAATCCGAAGAACCTGCTGCTGTGCGTGTCCGCGGGCGTGGCGATCGGATCGAGCACGATCACCGCCGGCGGCAAGATCACCGCCCTGATCGTGTTCACCCTCCTGGCCTCGGCGAGCGTGGCGGCGGTGGTGCTCGGCTACGCGATCGCCGCCGACCGCGTGCGCCCCGGCCTCGACAACGCCCGAAAATGGTTGCAGGACAACAATCACGCGGTCATGGCGCTCGTCCTGCTGGTGATGGGCGCGGTCGTGCTCGGCAAAGGCATCGGCGGCCTCTGACCCGCCCCGGCCCCGCGAATATGGATTACTGTGTCGCCGTGGGGATTACAGAGTTCGGGCCGGGAGATGTCATCTGGTTTCCCGACGGGCCGTTCTACGGCGTCTGCGCGGTGGTGCGCGAGGTGTTCGACCGGCGCGCGGAACTGCGGATCGAATTCGGGGAGGGGCTCACGCATCGCGAAGGCGGCGTCCTGCGCGAGCGGAGGCACTCCCTGACCGTCCGGTTCGACGAGGTCGAACTGATGTAGCTACTTCGCCAGCACCGGGATCTCATCGGTCACCGGGACCTCGGTGCCGCGCAGTGAAGCGCCGACGGTTTCACGCAGGAACATCAACGCCACCAGGCCGACGGCGCACGCGCCGACCATGTAGAACGCCGGGAAGTAGCTCCAGCCGGTGGATTCGATGACCGCCTCGTTCACCAGCGGCGCGGTGCCGCCGAACAGCGCGGTGGACACGTTGTAGCCCAGGGCGAACCCGGCATAGCGCACGTGCGTGGGGAAGATCGCCGGGAACGTCGCGGTGATGGTGGACAGCTGCGGCAGATACAGCAGGCCCAGCACGATGAAAGCCACTACGGCCCACACGATTCCGCGCGCCATCAACCAGTACATCGGCACCGCCAGGGCGGCCAGGGCCAGCAGCGAGAACCGCCACATGGGGCGGCGGCCGACCCGATCGGACAGGCGGCCGAAGAACGGCAGCGTCAGCATCATCACCAACTGGCCGATCAGCATCATCGCCGTGGTCGTGGATTCGGCGACACCGAGGGTGTGCTGCAGATACGTGGGCTGATAGGTCAGCAGCGTGTAGTTGACGATATTGAGCGCCACCACCAGCCCGGCCAGGGTGAGCAGCTCGCGCCGGTATTCGGTGAGCAGTACGCGCAAACCACCCGCGGGCTGCTCCTCCTCCTGCATCTCGGTGAACACCGGCGATTCGTCCAGGCGCGAGCGCAGATACCAGCCGATCAGACCCAGCGGGACCGCTAGCAGGAACGGGATCCGCCAACCCCATTCGTACATGGCGTCCGAACCCAGCAGCAGCTGACAAGCCAGCACCACCGCCGAACCGCCGACGAAACCGCCGAGCGTGCCGAACTCCAGGAAGCTGCCCAGGAAGCCGCGCTTGCGATCACTGCAGGTTTCGGCGAGATAGGTTGCCGCACCGCCGTATTCGCCGCCGGTGGAGAAGCCCTGCACCACCCGCAGCAGGATCAGCAGGATCGGGGCCAGCACCCCGGCGGTGGCATGGCTGGGCAGCAGGCCGATCGCGCCGGTCGCGCCCGCCATCAGCAGAATCGTGGTCGCGAGCACCGCTTTGCGCCCGATGCGATCCCCGAGCGGACCCCACACCATGCCACCGAGCGGACGCAGCAGGAATGACACCGCGAAACCGAGCATGGTGCCGAGTGAACCGAGATGTCCGGGGAAGAACGCGGCGGTGATGTAGGTCGCGGCCGCGGCGTACACGCCGTAGTCGAACCATTCGGTGGCATTGCCCATGGCAGCGGCGGCCACCGACCGAGTCTGCTGTGTCGAGTGCGGGTCACCGCTGGTCATGCCGGTCCTCTCCATCGCGTAAATGCGTCGCGCGGGCCCGAAAGATCAGGACGCGCCCGCATTGCGGCTACCCGATGGTGTGGCCAGCAAACCTGAACGTCGACGGCGCGCCCCGATCGGCGGGGCGGCCATCAGCGAGTTCAAGAGGTTTGTGACATGGATCGCAGTGGCGTGAATGCGACGAGCAAACCAGCCGGGCGCGCTAGTCCATACCGCGCTTACCCGGAGTCCAGAACGGTTTGGTGCGAATCGCGCGACGCGGCCAATCACGCTCGTGCACAAGGTGTTTGCTGATCATCTGAATGGTGCGGGCCTCACCGGCGAGATAGGCCACACCCGGGGTGGACGGCAATTCCAGCTCGCGCACCGCGTCCAGCAGAAGCTGCGACCGCGCGGCGGAGGCGTCCCCGCGCACCGGTGCGGCCAGCGCCGCGGCCCGTGGCAAGGGCAGCCGATCCTCGGGCGTGGCCGTTTCGACCGCGCCGTAAACCGGGATATGGTCCGGGACCGCGGCGAGCATGGCCCCGAACGCCACCGAGGCGGTCTCCTCACCCGCGAACAGGTGATACGGCGCGTCATCGTTCACGACGAACGAGCCTTCCGGTCCACGGAACATGACCTGTGCGCCCGGTTCGGCGGCGCGGCCCCAGCGTGAGCCCGGTCCATCGCCGTGGTCCATGACGCACAGATCGAACTCACCTCGCTCGGGATCGAACTGCCACACCGTGTACGTGCGCAGATCGCCGACCCGCGCCAGCAGCCCGCCCGCGGCATCACCGATGGCGATCCGCACATGCTGTCTGGGCAGGCATCGGGTGTTCCGCAGGGCGGGTGCGCTGATGCGCACCCGGATCATGCGGGCGGCGATCGGTTCGGTTTCCAGAATGTGGCCGGTGCTGAAGAACCGGTCCAGCAGCAGATCGCCGAGGTCCCGCGAGCGGCGAGGAGCGGGTGGTCGCGATTGTTCGTCAGTGTGGGATCGCGCCTGATTGTCACTGTGCGCCATGGCAATACCTTCGATTCGGAAAGGGTCAATCGATATGCCGGCCGCGCCGCCGGCGATGCTGCCGACGTTTCACGTCGGTCTTGAGATGCTGCAGTTCACGAGTGGTATCGGTGAGAATCGCGCGCACCTGATCGACCACGGCGGGATCACCGTGCGCGTGCACCACCACCGATACCGCCGCCTTGAACAGGCGCAGTACCGGTTTGATGATCTCGGCGGCGTCGGGATCACCGAACAGGCCCCATTCACCGCGCTCATCCGCGCGCGCCCAGATGCGCGCGATCGCCTCGCGATGCTGATCGACCTCGGTTCGCCCGGCCGGGCTGATATGGAAAACCTTTCGGCCACTGTCGATTTCGAGCGTGGCCAAACCTTCGTCATCGAGCTGCTGCAAGGTCGGGTACACCGCGCCCGCGCTGGGCCGGTACGCACCACCGCAGCGCTTCTCCAATCGGGACATCAACTCATATCCGTGACCCGGCTGTTCGGCGATCAATGCCAGCAGCGCCAGCCGCAATTCACCGGTGCCGAAGAACCGGCCACTGCCGGGCCCGATACCGGCGAAGTCGGCCAAACGTCTCGGATCCACCCGCTGAAGATATATCTTAAGATAGTGCTGAAGCAACGGATTCGGCGTAATTCCTCAGGTGTGCAACGGGTTCCGCGCGGTCGGTTGTTACTCGGTGTCCGACGCGCCGAGATGGCGCACGAGCGCTGCGATCTGATCCGCGAAGCGGGTCAGGAATTCGGGCGAGCGCGGATCCTGCCCGCACACACCCTCGATGATGTGCGGCAGCGTGGTCGGTGCCATGGCCGCGCCCATGAGCATGACCAGCAGGTAGGCCGGATCCAGGTCCGCGGGCAACTGCCCCGCCGCCTGCATGACCCGCAACTCCTCGACACTCTCGGTAAGCATGCGGGCGCGCGGTTCATGATCGGGATCGTCGGCGGGTGCGCTGTATTGCAGACCGGTCCAGGCCAGCAACCGTGCGCCGTCGGGATTGTGCAGGGCCTCGAGGGCATAGGTGCGCAACTGCTCGGGCAGGGGAGTGCCGGGCGGAACCAGTTCAGCCTGGCGTTGCTGCCATCGCTCTGAAACAGCCTGGTAGAGGCCCTCTTTGCCATCGAAATAATACGAAATGAGCTGCACGTTCACCCCGGCGCGCGCGGAGATGGCGGCGATCCGCGCGCCCGCGTACCCGTGCGCGCCGAATTCGGCGGCGGCGGCGTCCAGGATCAGCGCGCGGGTGCGTTCGGGATCGCGCTGACGATCCTGCGGCTTGGGCGACCTGCGGGGCTTCGGTTCGGGCACGCTCGGATCATACATTCACCTGGCTGATTCAAGCAGAATTATGCATTAATCAAACAAACACTTGACAGATTCGCTCGCCGGATCGGACCCTGGAATCACCTCGCCGGGTGGTCCGAACCCGGCCGAACAAGGGCACGCACATGGCGAAATCACCGAAAATCCTCATCGTGGGCGCGGGCATCGGCGGGCTCGCCCTCGCCCAGGCGCTGCACCACGGCGGTCTGGAAGTGGCCGTCTACGAACAGGACCCGACACCTCGAATCCGCAATCAGGGCTTCCGCATCCACATCGACGCCGACGGCAACACCGCGCTGCGCACCTGCCTGCAACCGGCGGTGTTCGACCTGGTGCGCGCGAGCAGCGGAACCAATGACGATGTGCTCGGGATGTATACCGAGCAGCTCGATCCGACACTGCGACAACAGTTTCCGGGCATCACCGACGAGCTGATCACCAACGTCGACCGCAACACCTTCCGGCGCGCACTGCTCACCGGCCTCGGCGATCGCGTCCACTTCGGGCATACCCTCACCGGCTACGAGATCACCGACTCCGGCCGGGTACAGGTCCGGTTCGCCGAAGGCGCTGTCGCCGAGGGCGATCTGCTGATCGGAGCGGACGGCGTCGGCTCGGCCGTACGCCGCGAACTCCTACCGCACGCCACGATCCGCGACCTCGGCGTGCACTGCCTCTACGGCCGCATGACCCTCACCGACACCACCCGGGCCCTGCTGCCCGCCGAGCTCGAACACGGCTTCAACTGGGTATCGGACGGCACCGGCTGCGGCGCGGGCTTCGCACCCCTGCGCTTCCGCAACCTACCCTCGGATGCCGCCGACTACCTGATGATCACCCTGCTCGCGACCCCCGAACACCTC
Source organism: Nocardia sp. NPDC056000 (assembly GCF_042269265.1). Taxonomy (NCBI): domain Bacteria; kingdom Bacillati; phylum Actinomycetota; class Actinomycetes; order Mycobacteriales; family Nocardiaceae; genus Nocardia; species Nocardia sp. NPDC056000. The sequence goes on from NZ_JBHJXS010000003.1 coordinate 611,281, forward strand.
GGCGTACCGCACGCCGAACTCCAGCGCCTCGCCCCGCACGAACTCTGGAAACTCGCGAATACCGCCACCGCCCACTGGCATCCGGCCCTCGGCGCACTCTTCGCCCACGCCGATCCCGAATCCTTCTTCCCCATCGCCCTGCGCGCCGGTGAACCGGTGCCGCCCTGGGAATCGGGCCCGGTGACCCTGCTCGGCGACGCCATCCACACCATGCCCCCGACCGGCGGGGTGGGCGCGAACACCGCTCTGTGCGATGCGCAAACCCTTGCCACCGAATTGCTGGCGGCCGCCGCCGGTCACCACTCACTACGGGAAGCCGTCGCCGCCTACGAATCCGTCATGCTCCCCAGGGGTTTCGCGACGATCGACAGCTCCCTGGCTATGGCCGCACAGCTTTTCGGCGAAGCGGTATGAGCTAGCGCGCCGCGGATGCGCGATCGTGCCGGGCGATGAATTCCATGGTGCGAGTGGCTATCCGCTCCGGAATCTGGAACAGAATGCCGTGCGCGGTATTCGGATAGGTCACGAGTTCCCCGTTCGGCAGGTGTTCGCCGATACGCGCGGACGTCGCCTCGAGATTGGCGACCAGCGAATCCTCCCCGAAGATGGTCAATGACGGGACGGTGAGACTTCGCAGTTCGGCATCGGTGAGCACCCGCGCCCAGCCGATCTTCATGCGATATTCGATCGCCGGTCCGACCAGCGACTGCTCCAGCGGATCGAGGGTGACCCCGGGGGAGAGCCACTCCATCATCCTGCGCAGGTTCTCCTCGCTCTTGCCACCCACGCCGAATCGGATCATCTGAAACAGGATCTTCCACGCCGGTTTGGTGAATACGCCGCCGGGTTCGATCAGGGTGATGCTGGCAATCCGGCTCGAATCGTGCAGTGCGATCGCGGCGGCATGCCACGCGCCATGCGAATAGCCGACCAGGTGCACCCGCTCCAGATCCAGCGCTTCGAGGACGTCGTACAGCCAGGTGGCGAAGTCGGATTCCTTTGTCAGCGGCGCGGTTTGGACGCTGCGACCGGCGGTCCCGACCGTGTCCAGGGCGTACACGACTCGATCGCGGGCGAAGGTCTCGATCACCCCGTGCCACATCAGGCCGTTGCCGCCGAAGTTGTGCAGCAGCACGATCGGGGTGCCTTCGCCCGCACCGGAACGGCGAATATGTGTGGTGCCCAGGGAGGTTGCGATATCCATGGTGGTCGCGGGCAGCGGCCACAGTGCTTCCGCCTCGGTGTAGGCACGCAGGAAGTTCTCGCGCGCGGCGTCGTTCTTGAATCGTCCGATCTTGGCCATGGCCTCCCCTTATCACCGTTGATGGTAGAAACGTACCACATAAGTGATATGTCCGTACCATGATGATGACGTGCGGGAATGCCGTCGAAATCGGCGCGATCAGCGATACATGGAGCGGTACGCCGCGATCGTCTGCACCAGGTGATCCACGATCTGATCGCGTGAAGCGCGCAGTGTCCCGTTCAACCAGGCCGAGAACATGCCCGCGTTACCGCTGGCCATGGTGACCGCCGCCAGCCGCCGTCGCACCGGATCGTCGATATGGGCGAACAGGTGATCCTGAATCAACCGGGTGAAGGCGGGCATCACCGCGATGGTGGTCTGGCCCAGTCCGGTCGAGGAATACGGCTCGACCAGGAACAGTCGCGATTTGCGGGGATCCTCGAGCACCTTGTCGACCAGCACCTCGGACAGCGCGCGATCGCGGTCCGGACCATCGGCCACCGCGAAGGCGGTCATCGGCTCGAGGAACTCCTCAGCGATCTGCCGGTACAGCACATCGAGCAATTCGTCTCGGCTGGTGAAGCTTTCGTAGAAATACCGGTCGGTGAGATTGGCCGTGCGGCATACCGCGCGCATGGTGACCGCGCCCGCCCCGGACTCGCCGATCAGATCCAGGGCGGCGTCCAGCAGCGTGGCGCGCCGGGCCTCACGGCGTTCGGTGAGGGTGGTTCCGCCCCAGATACGAGGTTCGGCGTCGGAGGGTGGTTGGCCTGTCTGCACCGGGTCAAGGGTAGTGCCCGGCGCCGGGCACGTGTGCGCACCCGGCGCCGGAGTGCCCCGGTACGCAGCGCGGACGCCGCCGAGCATCCGCGCAACCGATCAGCTGACCAGGCAGGCGCTGCCCAGGTTGATACCGGTGCCGACCTGCACCGTGGCCCACTGGGAACCGTTGTAGCTCCAGGCCTGCACATAATGCGTGCCAGTGGAGGTGGGAGTCCAGCTCGAGGTCGCGGTGCCGCCACTGCCCAGGCTCACCTGCTGCGGGCTGAACGTCGAGGAGCTGCTGTCATACAGCCAGATGTACTCGTTCGGACTGCCGTTCACGGTGACGGTGTACGAGCAGTTGGTGCCGTAACCATTGCCCAGCGAGCCGGACGAGATCGAGACGCTGGTGACGTACGCCGACGCATCGGGTGCGGCCAGCACCAGTGCCAGCGCCGAGGCGGCGACCGCGCTCGCGGCCAGAACTGGTTTTCGAGATCGGATCATATCGATCATCTCCCCTGAGGAAGGGTGAAATACTACGTGCGCCGCGATCCGGCGCATATATGAAGTGTCGGCATTCAGGGGTCGCGACACGCGCGTATCGGACTACTCGTTCTGAATTGCGTTGCGGCCCAACGACCCGCGCGATCTCTTGCGAATCGGTCGCTATCCGAGCAGTTCGTCGATATAGCACCAGCGCCAGGATTCGCCCGGCTCCACGCTGCGCATCACCGGATGTCCGGTGTTGTTGAAATGCTTGGTGGCGTGATTGCCCTGCGAGGAATCACAGCAGGCCACATGCCCGCAGGTCAGGCACATGCGCAAATGCACCCACACCAGACCCTCGTCCAGGCATTCGGCGCAGGCGTCGGGGGTGTCGGGGACCTTGGTGTGCGGGGCCTCGCGCAGATGTTCGCAACCGCCGGAAGCCGGTGCGATCATGAGCAATTCGCGGCCGTCGTCATCGGCCTCGGCGACCCGCTCGATGGTCGATTCCTCCAGGTCCAGGGTGGCCATCACCGCCTGCAGGATCTCATGTTCGACCAGTCCCGCATCGCGCACGCGCAGCACGGTTTCGCGTTCGGCGGCCAGCATGGCAAGGCGCAGCCGCCGGTATTCGCCGCTCGGGGTGATGCGCTGGGATTCGGAGCGCCCCAGCAATTCCCACGCCGATTGGGATCGGGCCACGGCGAGCGAGCGCAGCTGATCGACGATATCGGGCGGGGTCTCCTCACCGATATTGGCTTCCAAGGCCTCGAGCCCGGCGGCGGTGGCCTGCTGCAGCAGGTTCGCCTCCTGCAGCAGATCCTCGGCATGGCTGGGTCCGCGCAGGCGCAGGGTGCGCACCAGCAGCGGTAGTGAGAGCCCTTGCAGCAGCAATGTTCCGGCCACCACCACGACCGCGAGCAGAATCAGCGTGGCGCGCTCCGGCGTGTCGGCAGGGAGCAGCAGCGCGGCGGCCAGCGTGACCACGCCGCGCATACCCGCCCAGGACAGCACCGCGGGCCCGGTCCAGGCCGGTTTGTCCTTGCCCTGGCGTCGACCCTCCACCGACCACGAGAAGTAGGTGGCCGGGAACATCCAGATCGGCCGCGCCACAATCACCGTCGCGAGGACCGCGACACAGGAGATCAACAGGGTCGAATGCGGCAGATCGCTGTTCCAGGCCGCCTCGACGATATGGCGCACCTGCAAACCGATGATCAGGAAGACCGAACTCTCCAGCAGGAACTGGATGGTGCTCCAATTGGTGTGCTCGGCGATGCGCGAGGCCGCGGACTGCCAGTGCGGCGCACCGTGACCCAGGATCAACCCGCAGGTGACCACCGCGATCACCCCGGAGGCGTGCAGCGATTCCGCGGGCAGATACGCGATCCACGGCGCGAGCAGCGACACACTGGTGTCCAGCACCGGATCGTTGATGCGGCGGCGCAGGAATGCCAGCACCAGCGCGGCGAGCACACCGAACAGCGCACCGCCGCCGGCCGCGCCCAGGAAATCCGCGCCCGCCTCCCACATGGTGATCGCGCCCGCCATGGCCGCGATCGCGGTGCGCAGGGTCACCAGCGCGGTCGCGTCATTGAACAGCGATTCACCCTCGAGCAGGGTCACCAGCCGTCGCGGCATACCCACCCGGCGCGCGACCGCGGTCGCCGCGACCGCATCGGGTGGAGCCACCACCGCGCCGATGGCGATCGCGGCCGAGAACGGCACCGGCAGCAGCCAATACACGACCCCGCCCACCGCGAACGCGGTGAACAGCACCAATCCGACCGAGAGCATGGTGATCGAGACCTTCTTGGGCCGGAAGTCCACCAGCGAGGTCCGGATCGCGGTCGTATAGAGCAGCGGCGGCAGCAGACCCAGCAACACGAGTTCGGGTTCGATATCGAACTCGGGCACGAACGGCAGATAGGAGGCCGCCACCCCGGCGATGGTCAGCACGAAGGGCTCACCCATACCCATGCGACGGGCCAGCGCCGCCAACGCGACCGCTACCGCCACCAGCACGACGAGCCCGAACGCCAACTCCACGAGGCTTATCGTGCCAGGGCGAGTGTCCGATTCGCGCATCGGCGGGGTGTGTCCGACCGTGCTGATCGATTGACCAGGCACTTGCGGGCGCGGCCGATCATCGGATGCCGGTCAGGTCCGGGCGCGCGGTGCGGACTCCATGGGTTTACCGCTATCGCGCCAGGCCGCGATTCCGCCCGCGAGGCTGAAGGCTTCGTAGCCCGCGCGACGGGCCAGGGCCGCGAACCGCAAGGACAATTCGCCGACGGGACAGACGAATACCACCGGACGCGAGCGCGGGAACGGCACACCCTGCACGAGCATGTCGTCGAGTTGGTCATCGCGAATATTGATCGCGCCCGGCACATGGGCGATGCGATAGGCCATCGCGCCGCGAGTGTCGACAATGGTGGGACGTGCGTCGCGGTCGAGGGTTTCCAATGCCTCGGGGGAAAGAGTCGGTGTGGCAGCCAGTTCGGCGACATCGGGTGCGGCGGGCCGACTGCTGCGGCCGAACAGTTCGGGTCGGCGTTTGCGAATGTAGGACAGATACGGCTCGATGCGATCGCAGACGATGAACACCGCCGTATACGGCTGATCGGTCGAAAGTGGCAGTGCGCGCAAATGTTCCAGTGCCGCCGCGTAGGTGGCTCCGCTGGTGGGACCGGCGAGAACGCCGTGCCGGGTGGCCAGTTCGACCGTTGCATCGACTGCCATTCCGGCTTCCACCGCGATGATGCGATCGTAGAAGTCGGGCTGGAACAGGCCCACATCCCACATCTCGGTTTCCGAGCGGATGCCGGGAATGAAATCGCTGCGCTCGGAGACCACCGCGATGGCCTTCAACTCCGGATTGTGTTTGCGCAGAAACGTTGCCGCGCCGCGGGTGGAGCCGGTGGTGCCCAAACCGCCGATGAGAAAGTCGACGCGGGTGATCCCGTCACGTGACAGGTCCTCGTGGATTTCCCGGCCGGTGCCCTCGTAGTGGGCCTCGATATTCTTCTCACTCGTGTACTGCGACGGGTGATGCCACGCCCCCGGCGTTTTCGCCATCGTCGATTCGATGACCGAGTACACGTCATTGGGCGCGGTCGGGTCCGGGCATTCGGACAACCCCGGGAGTTCCTCGATATCGGTGCCGAAAAGCTGGAGCAGATCGCGGACTTCGTTCACCCGAATGCGATTGGTGACCGCGCGCAACCCGATTCCGTGCATGGCGCCAAGAATGCGCAGCGCCTTGGCGGTATTGCCGCTCGAGGCTTCGATGAGAGTCTGCCCGCCCGCGATGATCGCATCGAGTTCATCGCGGATCATGCCCCAGGCGACGCGGTCCTTCACCGAGCCGAAGGGGTTGTAGAACTCCAGTTTCGCGTACAGCTCGACATTGCCGAGTCCGTGTACGGCTGGATCCAGCCGCAGCAGTGGAGTATTGCCGATGAGTTCGGTGATGTGGTCGTAGCGCATTACCGCACCCCGTGCCATTCCGGACTCGACGGCTGCGGCACCGCAAGGTTTTCGGGCTCGTATTCCGTATCGTGGCAGATCTCGAAACCGCCCGGACCGGCGGATTTCCCCGGCCGATGCACCACGGCGAGTTTGGGTGGCAGGGTATGCATCGACGCACGCGCTGCCGATAAATCCATATGGTAGGCAGCGGTATTGGGGAAGGCGACGATATCGCCGGATTGCGGGCGCTGGGCGAACCACACCTTGTGATTGGTGATCAGATCGCGTTCCAGGCATAACCGTCCGGCCAGGAACACTCCCGTCGCACCGGAATTCGCGTGCGGGTTCTCCGGCAGCAGCAGCGGATCCACCATCACCTCCTGATCGGCGGGCGTGACGGTATCGCGGCTGATATCGAGATTGACCAGGACGCTGCCGTCGGCCGTCTCCTTGACGAACTCGACACGGGCGAGGGTGATTCCCGCATGATCGACCAGCGCCTTACCCGGTTCGAGCCAGACCTCGAGCAGATTCTCCGCGGCGAGCTGCGCGAAGCTGCGCCCGCCGTGTGCGTCGAGTCCGGCATCGAGCAGATCGGCGAGCATGCGATCGGCGGGCACGGTATTGGCGTACTTGTGGAACACCGGTGTGCCGTGCACCGCGCCGCCGTCGAGATGGAAGCCGAAGGTATTGCCGCCCCACGCCATCGGCTCGCCGCGTCCGAGCAGTGATTCGCGCAGGGCCAGCACATAGGCGTCGAAGGCGTCGGCGTCATCGGTGAACACCTGCCGGAAACCGCCGCCGATATCGATCACCGTCGGGGCCAGGCCGTGCGCGTAAGCGCGTTCGGTCAGTTCCAGGCACGCCTCCACCGCGCGCAGGCGTTCACCCGGTTCGCCGGAGTCGATATGGAAGGCGAAGCCGCGGAACGCGATCCGGTCGCGCCGGGCGGTGAGCACCTCGAACACTTCGTCGACCTGGCGCAGTGGGATACCGAATCGGCTCACCGGGGTGCCTGCGAAACCCGAGAGCCGCACCAGCACCGGCACTCTCGCACCGGCGTCCGCGAGTTCGGCGATCCGCGTCAACTCCCAGATATTGTCGGCATTGACGGTCACCCCGGTGCCGATGAGATCGCGCAGGAAACCCTCACCCTTGGGTCCGGTCACCTCGACACGTGACGGATCGAAGCCCGCCCCGAGCGCCCCGGCCAGTTCGGCGCGCGAGGCCACATCGATCGCGATCCCGGCCCGCTCGGCGGTGCGGGCGAACGCCCGCGAGTGATTCACCTTGTGCGCGTAGCAGATCCGATAGGGCATCCCGCGGTCGAGCACCGCCCGCAAACGCCCCAAATTCTCGGCGAACACCTGCGGGAACACCAGATGCGCGGGAGAGGAGTACGTGTCCAGGGCGGCCTGGGCCGCGCCGGGGGCAGCCAGGAAGGCGCGCACCAGCGGATCGATCTTCGCCGGCAAGCGCGGCGGAGTCCGAGCGGTCATACCGCGGTTTCGGTGGCGGATACGGGTTCCGCGGTCGCGGGGCGAGCGGTGGAGGGGTTGTAGCCGCTGTCACGCAGCGCGTCGAACGCGCGCTGACGATTGCGCGGACTGCGGAATTCCGCGCGCACCCGCTTGGAGATCAGGTCGATATCGTGCACCCCGATATCCATCGACTCCAGCACCCCGGTAATGGTGCGCACACAGTGCTTGCAGGTCATATCGGGGACGTAGAAGATCTGCTCCTCGGCGGCGAGTTCGGCGCTGTCCGACGCGGTTTCGACGGGTTCCTCGGCCACGGTGAGCCGATCGGCCAGTGCGGTGAACACCTCGGTGAACCGGTCCACCACCAGCGGCAGCAGACTGTAGTGCGCGCCGTCGAGCTGATGCGGCATGGCGGCCAGACAGGCGGGGCGGGTGCCGGGCGGCAGCAGCGCGTACTGGCGCGAGATCAGATCCAGTTCATCGTGGTACTTGGCGATGGCCTCGCCGACGCTCAATCCCTCGGTGTGGGTGGCGCGCCGCATGACCCGGTGCGCGTCCTCGATGGTCATATCCTTCATCGCGCGCAGGGTCGCCACCGATTCGGCCGAATAGCGCACCGTGCCATCGGGCTGGGTGGTCAGGGTGACCGCGATCATGCCGCGCCGATAGCTCGAGGCTTGCAGCTCCCAGAACCAGCGGGTCGCGACCGCACTGTAGATGCCGGAATCGCGCATGCCGAGCGCGAATTCGACCGGGGTGCGGTACGGGGTCCAGCGTGCCAGCAGGGCGTGCTGTGCCAGCGCGCGCCCGCACGCCTCGATACCGACCCGGAAGATATCGAGGGGTTCATGATCGGTGGTGGTGCCCTCGAGCACATCGCGCTCGCGCTCGGTGAGGTCGGAAATGCGGTGCGCCAGCGCGGTATCGGCATTGAGCGCGTGCCACAGCGTCAGCACCGTCTCGCGCATGGCGATCGGCACGATCGGCCCCAGTCCGCCGGAGTGGAAGTGCCCGGTATTGGGGATCCCGTCGCTGTCGGTCCAGGCGATGCGGTGGGTGGCGCTGGTGACCTGATCGGCCCGGCACGGGCGCATGAAGCGCTCCAGATACAACCGCTGCGACAGCGTCAGATGCGATCCCGGCTCCGGACGCAGTGGCGCGCAGGTGTATTCGATGCGCCCGCCCGCCGGGGTGGTGACCCCCGCCAACAGGCCCGGCCGGGCCAGCACGGCCAGTACACGCGAGGCCGCGCGCCGGTCGTAGCGTGGTTCGTGACCATTGGTCGTCATGAGGAGACCTCCTCGGCAATCGTGGCGACACTGTGGGTGAAGCGGTCGATCTCGTCGAGGGTGTTGTAGATGTGGGTGCTGACCCGCACCGAATCCTCTTCTCCCGGTGCGTTGTTCGCGGGCACGCAGTGTGCGCCCGAGCGCACCAGGAAACCGAGTTCACCCAGGACGAAGCCGAGATCGTTGACACTGATCCCGGCGAGCGTGAAAGACACTATGCCGTAACCGGTTTCGCACGGGGCATAGGCGGGGCCGGGCGCGAACTCCAGGCCCGGGACGGGGCGCAGGCCCGCGATGAGCCGCTGGGTGAGCGCCCGGTTATGGGTGTGGATGGTGTCCAGGCCGATATTGTCCAGCACGTCCAGGGCCGCGCCGAGCGCCAGGATGCCCGGAATATTCGGGGTGCCGCCCTCCATGCGCTGCGGCATCGGGCCCGCGCGCAGACCCGAATCATCCAGGGTGACACCGGAATTGCCGCCCGGCAGGAACGGGGACAGCTCGCCATGGCGACGACGGCGGCAGTACAGTACCCCGGTGCCGGGCGCACCGAACATCTTGTGTCCGGCGAAGACCGCGAAATCGGCGTCGAGATCGCCGACCCGCACCGGCAGATGCCCGCCGGACTGGCTGCAGTCGAAACACAGTGCGATGGACGGATCGATGCGCCCGCGCAATTCCTCGAGCGTGCTGAGCGCCCCGAACACGTGATGCAGGTGCCCGACGGTGATCATCCGGGTGCGTGGGCCGACCTTCGCGGCAATGTCCTCGATATCGGCTTCGCCGAGCGCGTTCATCCGATACGGCACCAAAGTGATCGTGCGACCGAATCCGGCCAGGAGTTGGCGCAACTGCACCCACGGATACACGTTCGAGGCGTGATCGCGTGGGCTGTACAGGATTTCATCGCCGTCGCGCAGGTTGGTCAGCCCCCACGACAGCGCGATCGCGTTCAATCCCGCGGTGGATCCGCCGGTGAACACCACCTCGTCGGTGTGCGCGCCGATGAATCCCGCCATGCGCTCGCGCACACCTTCGATCTCGCGCGTCAGACTGGTCGACCACGCGTACGCACCGCGCCCGGCATTGGCGGTGCGCGCGCTGTGATACTCGCTGATCGCCGCGATCACCGATTCCGGTTTCTGCGTGGTGGACGCCGAATCCAGATACACCTCACCGCTTTCGCGCAGCGCGGGGAACATGCGGCGCGACAGCGCCGGTTCCCGGGCGGGGGGCCCGGCGGTGGACGAATGCGCACAGGACCGCACCGTGCCGCTCCCTCCGAGGAGTTGGCGCTGGACGCCACCAACGATACGCAATTTTTCAGATCGGCTCGAAGGTTCTCGCGGGCAAGCGGTTTCGCGGAAAATACTCGTTACCGCCGCGAAGGAGGCGTCAGCGTTCGGGTCCGCCCGGATTGCACATGGCGTTCACCGTGGCCTGATAGCCGACGGCGGGCCGCCACGGCTCCAGATTCCAGCTCGGCTTATCGGGTGCGACCAGGCGCGCCCACTCCCAGTGGCAGATGAATTGATCACGCATACCGGGTGTGTCGGCATCGGGGGAGTCGGTGAGCACTTCCTGCCAGGCGCGCTCGCCCGCGGTCGGGAAGGTGTCCTTGCGTCCGGCGTCGGTGGGGTACACCAGTAGTCGGCGGCCGTCGACCGCATCGGTCCATTCGGTGCGGTCGATGAGATTCCGGTCGGCGTACGCGTCGACGGCGGGCAGTTGGGACACCGTGGGATCGGCGATGGGGCGTCCGGTGGCGGCGGCCGGCGGCGGTGCGGCCGCCGGGATGGGCACGGTGGTGCTGAGCGATCCGACGATCACGGGGGAGGATTCCTCGGCCGCTCCGCAACCACTCAGCGAGACCGCCAGCGCGAGCAGGCCACCGGTGAGCTTCCAGCGCTGCCGCATCGGCCACGCCCCTTTCCCTTACTCGCGATCGTATCGGACCACGTCAGCGCCCATTATCGAACGCTCACGCCCACCGCGTCGGCACTCCGGGGACATCGTCTCGGATTTGCCAGCGCTGGTGTATTGGCCCAGACGGACCCTACGATGTCACGGCCGGGCGGTTCTCGAAAGTGGGGGCCGCCCTGCACATGGGAACCGGATGTGGCTGAGGCTGGGACGACTGTAGGGGCACGATGAACACACCGACGGTGAAATGTCTTGTGTGGGAGGTGGACAACTCCCTGTGGGACGGCGTGGTCTGCGATTCCACCGATGGCGCGCTGCGCGCCGAAGCGGTGCGCGCGCTGCGCATCCTGCGTGAACGCGGCGTCATGCACGCCGTCGCGAGCCGCGGCGAACTCTCCTGGACGGTCGCGCAACTACGCAAACACGGCCTGCACGACCGCTTCGCCGCCGTGGAGGTCGGCTGGGGCAAGAAATCCGCCGCCATCACCCGCATCGCCCAAACCCTCGGCGTGAACCTCGACCAGGTCGGCTACATCGACGCCGAACCCCTCGAACGCACCGAAGTGGGCTACGCCCTCCCACAGGTCCGCTGCTACGCGGCCCGCCACATAGACGTCCTGCCCGCCCTCCAGGAATTCCGCGCCCCCGCGGGCGACGTCCCACCCCCAACCTCCCCGATGGGCATAGCCCACATCCACGCCCGCTGACCGATCACCCGATGATGGTCGCGCCCATCGCGATCAGCACGACGGTCAGCAGCAGGGGGTACCCGATCGCATGCGCGTGATCGGGAATCTTGACGAGCGACCGCTTGGTCGCCGCGATGGTCGGCAGTGACCCCGCCAGCAGTGCGACCGCCGCCACGACATCGACGTGCCCGACCAGCCCGGTGCGCGAAGTCGCGGGCGCGGCAAGGGAATACATGACGGTGGCCACGACGGCCACGGGCACGCTGAGCGGATTCGCCAGCGCGGTCGCCTCGGCCATCGCCAGCCCGCGCCGCCGCAACAGCGGCACCGTCAAAACGCTGCCACCCACCCCGAGAAATGCCGCGACCGCCCCGATGCCGATACCACCGAATATCGACATCGCATTGCCGACGGGCATGGGCGGAATATCGGCAGGCACCGCCCGAGTGAGAAATCCGCGGCGCAGACAGATATCCGCGATAGCGACCACCAGATACGCCACGAACAGCAGCCGCAGCACCTGATCGGACACGAGATTCGCGGCCAGTACCCCGATGACCGCGCCGATCGCGATGAATCCCGCCAGCGGACAGAGGTATTCGCGGCGCAGCAGTCCCGAACGGGCGTGCGCGAGGGTCGCGATCACGGCGTTCACGATCATGACGGCCGTCGAAGTCGCGACCGCCACGTGCATGGCCTCGGCGGTGCCGGTGGTGGCCGAGACCGCGTAAACGACCGGAACGGTGACGAATCCACCGCCGAATCCGAACAGCACGGTGGTGGCCCCGATGACACACCCGGCCAGCAGCAAGATCAAGATCGTCGACACCTTGGCACCGTATGGCCAGAGCACGGTGACGTGCATTCGAGGAATCGCCACCATCTTTAGAGAATCCGACACCGGCTAGGGTGGCGGGCGTGCGGAATGTGCCGGTGGCCGAGGTCGATTCGATCGAGCGCGCCATTCTGGCCATCGGCACCGACTACCCGGCGCGGCATCTGCTGCCCGCGCATCGGCATCGACGCGCGCAGGTGCTGTACGCCGCGACCGGCATCATGCGGGTCGATACCGCGCACGGCACCTGGACCGTGCCGACCCGGCGCGCGGTGCTGATTCCGCCCGGCGTCGATCACGAGGTGCTGATGGAGGGTGTCAGCACTCGCAGCCTGTATCTGGAACCCGCCGCGGTGCCGTGGTTTCCGGCGCGCTGTCAGGTGGTCGAGGTGTCGGCGATGCTGCGCGAATTGATCTTCGCGGCGGTGGATATGGTGCCCGAGTACAACATTCGCGGCCGGGACGGCACGCTGAGCGATCTCATTCTCTACGAGTTGCGGACGCTGACGCCGGTGCCGTTCGAGATTCCACTGCCGGTATCGGCCGAGTTGCGGGCATTGTGTGCGGGGTTCCAGCATGCCCCGACGATCAGGTCCACGCCCGATGACTGGGCGGGGCAGATGCGGGTCAGCACACGGACATTCAATCGGCGGTTCCGGGCCGAGACCGGGCTGACCTTTCAGCAGTGGCGGCAGCGGGCGTGTGTCGCGCATGCCATGCACGCGCTGATGGGCGGGGCCACGGTGACTTCGGTCGCCATGGACCTCGGCTACGACACTCCGGCCGCGTTCTCGGTCATGTTCCAGCGCGAGACGGGAACCGCGCCGAGCGCGTTTCGCACCGCGTGAGATCGCGATCGGTGCGCGGGCGATCCGGGCACCGCACTGCGCTGTCAGGCGATGCGGCGCAGGCCGGCGAGGAGGCGTTTGACCTCGGCGGCGGAGACGTTGTAGTCGTCGCTGTCCTCGGCTATGCCTTCGTCGACCCAGGCGCGGATGAGGGCGGTGAGGTCGGTGCCGCGTTTGCGGGCGATTTCCTCGGCGCGGCGGCGCTGGCGGACGGTGAGGCGGACCGTGGTGACCACGAGGGTGTCCTCGGCGCTGTCGGGGACTTTGGCGGGCGGGGGGAGTACGTCGTCGGCGTCCACGCTCGCGCCGTAGATCAATTCGCCGGCGGCCGCGGCCGCGGCGAGATCCTCTGCTTCGGCCAGGTCGCGGAACTCATTGTTGCGCTTGCTCATTGGTTCGCCTCCCATTCCTCGAAAGCGGTCACCTGGTGGGGTGTCATCGGTGCGGCGAAGACGATCTGATGATCGAAACCGCCGAGTGGGCGCAACACCACCAGGATGGGCTTCCCGGTGGCGGTACGAGTCCACACGGACAGGCCGGGGGCACCGGTTTTGGTGAAGACCGATTGCACCCAGCGGTGTTCCGCGTCGGCTAGTGCCCGGAGCACCTCATCGGTGGTGAGACCGCCGCTGAGGTTCATCGCTGCCGAGAGCAGCCACTCGTAACCCACACTTCGAGAATACAGGGAGCATCTCCGCAGATAGAAGCCCCGATACCGAGATGGGATCGGGGCTTCGCGGAAAGCGGGCGGAAATCAGGCCGATTCGGAGGAACCGGTGCGGATCTCCACGATCGGCAGCACCAGCGCGGCCGGAGCCGAGGCCGGGACCACGGGCTGCTTCGGGGTCACCGGTGCGATGCGCTGATAGCCGGTGCCGGGCTCGGGACGGGTATCGACCTCACCCTTGTTCGGCCACATGGCCGCCGCTCGCTCGGCCTGCGCGGTGATGGTCAGCGACGGGTTCACACCCAGGTTCGCCGAGACCGCCGCACCGTCGACCACGCTCAAAGTCGGGTAGCCGTAGACGCGATGGTACGGGTCGATGACACCGCTGCTCGCATCCGCGCCGATTACCGCACCGCCGAGGAAATGGGCGGTCAGCGGGATATTGAAGACCTCACCCCAGGAGCCGCCCGCGACGCCGCCGATCTTGTCGGCCACCGCGCGGGTGACCTCGTTGCCTGCCGGAATCCAGGTCGGATTCGGTTCGCCGTGGCCCTGTTTGGAGCTCAGCGTGCGCCCGAACAGTCCGCGCTTGGTGAACGTGGTGATCGAATTGTCGAGGTTCTGCATCACCAGCGAGATGACGGTGCGCTCACTCCAGTCCTTGACGGACATGAACTGCAACAGCGTCAACGGATGCAGAATCACCGTCCACAGGAACCGCAGCCAGCGCGGCATCCGCCCGCCGCCGTCGACCATGAGGGTTTGCAGCAGGCCCATCGCATTGGAACCCTTGCCATAGCGAACCGGTTCGATATGGGTGTCCGGCGTGGGGTGGATCGAGGAGGTGATGGCGACACCGCGGGTGAAATCGCGATCCGGATTCACCTTGCGAGTGGCCGCGCCGACGATCGATTCGGAATTGGTGCGGGTCAGCACACCCAGGCGCTCGGACAGATTCGGCAGAGTTCCCTTGTCGCGCATGGCGAACAGCAACTTCTGTGTGCCGCGTGTTCCGGCGGCCAGCACCACGTGCGCGGCGGTGTAGGTCTTGGGCTGTTTACGGAACCAGCTGCCGGTGCGCACGGTGTCCACATCCCAGGTGCCGTCGGGCAGCGGGCGCAGCGCCGAGACGGTGGTCATCGGAACCACCTGTGCCCCCGCCTTTTCCGCGAGATATAGGTAGTTCTTGACCAGGGTGTTCTTGGCGTTGTGGCGGCAGCCGGTCATGCACTCGCCGCATTCGATGCAACCGGTGCGCTCGGGCCCCGCGCCGCCGAAATACGGGTCGGCGACCTTCTTGCCCGGTTCGCCGAAGAACACACCGACGGGAGTTTGCACGAAGGTGTCGCCCACGCCCATATCCTCGGCGACCTGTTTGAACACCTCATCGGCCGGAGTCATGTGCGGGTTCTGCACCACCCCGAGCATCTTCTTGGCCTGCTCGTAGTACGGCAGCAGTTCCGCGCGCCAGTCGGTGATATCGCGCCACTGCGCGTCCTCGAAGAACGGCGTCGGTGGCACGTACAGGGTGTTCGCGTAGTTCAGTGACCCACCGCCGACGCCCGCGCCCGCGAGAATCAGCACATCGCGCAGCGGATGAATGCGCTGGATGCCGTAGCAGCCGAGCTTGGGCGCCCACAGGAATTTGCGCAGATCCCAGCTGGTATCGGGCAGCTCGTCATCGGCATAACGCTGACCGGCTTCCAGTACCCCGACGCGGTAACCCTTTTCGGTAAGGCGCAGCGCGGTGACGCTGCCGCCGAATCCGGATCCGACGATGAGTACATCGAAATCGGTCTCGCGTCGGTTCATCGCAAACTCCCTTGTCGTCGTCGACAGTGTGGCGGCGGTTACGCTAACGCGGACAGTTTCCACTGTCAACGTAGGCGGGTTGCGGACTCTATGCTGATCGCGTGGATCGATACAGCCGCTCCCAGCTCGCCGAACTCAGCGGGGTGCCCGCACGCACCATCCGCTACTACCACTCGCTCGGTGTGCTGCCCAAGCCCGGCCGGGCGGGTAAGGAAGCGGTCTACGGGGACGATCATCTGGAACGGTTGCAGGCGATCGCGGCCATGCAGGCGCGCGGCCTGCGCCTGGACGCCATTCGCGAGGTGCTCGATGCCGAGGTCTCTGCGGACGGGGATTGGCGTGAACTGTTCGACCCGCGCAATCCCGATACCGAACCCGGATCGGTCATCGATGACGACCAACTCAGCGAAGTACTCGGCGATCGCCGCCCGGAAATTCTCGAGGAACTGGTGAGCGCGGGCTATGTGCAACCGCACGGTCAGCGCTGGCGAATTCCCGAGCCCGCCATGCTCACCGGCGCCCTGGTCCTCTATGACGTGGGCACCGATATTTCGCTGTCGGGCACCCTGCGCACGCTGATCCGCACCCGTATCGCCGATCTGGCCGATGAGATGGTGCGTGCCTTCCGTGACGCTGTCGGCACCAGTTACGGCGGAGAAGGCGTGCGCCCGGACCTGATTCGCTTCCAGGAGCGCTACCGGGCCGCCGCGCGCGAGGTGGGCGGGGCGACCCTGGCGGCCGAGATCGAGCGCGCGGTGCGCGAACTCGAGGACTGACCTACGGAACCGTGACCGGATCATCGCAACTGGCCGGGGGATCGACCAGCCCGCACTCCGAGGGCAGTCGCACCGGAACGTAGGTGGAGGGCACCCCGTTGGCGGCGACGATGCGGCGATAGGAGTCCACCGCGTCGGTCGGCGTGCGCTTCAGATTCGGATCGGATTTCGCATCCACCGTGAAGAGCCCGAATCGCGGTGTGTACGAACTCCATTCGTAATTGTCGGTCAGGCTCCAGTAGTTGTAGCCGACCACGTTCATGCCGTCGGCCTTGGCGCGCTGCAACCAGTACACAGTGTCGCGCAGGTGATCGGAGCGGGTGTAGCCGTCCGCGCGCGGTTTACCGTCCTCGGTGGGCATACCGTTCTCCACCACCCACAGCGGCTTACCCGGGAACTTCTCCGAATAATGTTGCAGCGCATAGTAGATGCCCTCGGGCCGCACCGGCAGCTCCCACATGCCCTTGGGCGCCGCGGCCGAACCGTCGGGCTGGGACACCGAGTTCGAGGGCGGCTCGTACCCGAAGTAGTAGTCGACGCCGATGAAATCGAGTTTGGCGCCGATGCGCTCCATGAGCGGGCCGTTGACCTTGTTCTCCGCGCCCGCGACATAGCCGACATTGCTGGTCACCAGCGCCCCGCGCTGCACCTGATGGATGTAGTCGTAGATCTCGTTATGCGCCTGGGCGACCTCGTCGAGCATGTGATCGGCGACGGTGTCGTTCTGCCGCACCTCGTGCATGATGTACGCCACGGGCTCATTGACGGTGACCCACACCGGATTTCGCGACGCGTACCGGTCCACGACCTTGCGCATATTGGTGAGCCAGTCCTGCACCATGCCCGGGTTGTTCCAGCCGCCACGATCGAGCGCCCAGCCCGGATACACCCAGTGATCCAGGGTCAGCATGGGTTGCATGCCGTTCTCGAGAATGGTGTCGATGACCGAGTCGTAGAAGGCGAAGCCGTTCTCGTCCCAGGTGTCCGGGGTGGGTTGCAGGCGCGCCCATTCGATGCCGATGCGGAAGACCTTCACGCCCAGTCCGGCCGCGAGGGCGATGTCATTGGGGTAGCGGGAGCG
The DNA here is from genome assembly GCF_042269265.1 of Nocardia sp. NPDC056000. Lineage (NCBI taxonomy): Bacteria > Bacillati > Actinomycetota > Actinomycetes > Mycobacteriales > Nocardiaceae > Nocardia > Nocardia sp. NPDC056000. Next base: position 628,650 of record NZ_JBHJXS010000003.1, read on the forward strand.
GAAGTCGATGGAGTTGCGGTACCGGTCCCAATCGGGGTTGTTCTGGATGTACCGTTCCCAATTGCTGTCCGGCGCATGACCTTCGGACTGGAAGCCCGATGCGGCCACGCCCCACATGAAGTTCTCCCCGAGCGATCCGTGCGCGGTGGCCGTCGGTGCGGGCGGTGTCGCGGATCCCACCGCGGCGACCGGCAGCAGTGTCGAGGCCGTGGCGATCCCGGCCAGGACGAGACGGTGCAGCCGTGTGCGCATCGAAGCTCCTCCTCCGGGACCCGTGGTCGGAATGTCCCGATTCGGAGCCTAACCGGCGGATAGCTGAAAATTCGCTCACGACTTGCGTGTCGCATGATGCGGATGTGACGTGTGTTACGACAGCGCACACCGGGCGCGCGACCTGAATGCGGCCCCGGAGCCGTGCCGGGCGGGAATCAGCGCGGCAGTGTCACCGGATCCGCGCAGCTGTCGAGCGCGTCGACCAGTGAGCAGGCCGCGGGCGCACGCGTCGGCAGATAGGTGGGCGCGACCCCGCCGTCGCGGGTGATCAGCCGGTAGGCATCCACGGCATCGGTGGGACGGCGGGTCAGGGTGGGATCGGTCAGCACGTCCACCGTGTAGATCCCGAAACGGGGTGTGTAGGAACCCCATTCGTAATTGTCGGTCAGACTCCAGTAGTTGTAGCCCATGATGTTCATACCGTCGGCCTTGGCGCGCTGCAGCCAATACATGGTGTCGCGCAGATCGTCCGCGCGCGTGTAGCCATCCGATCGCGGCAGCCCGTTCTCGGTGGGCATACCGTTCTCGATGATGTAGAGCGGTTTGCCCGGGAACAGCCGCGCGAAATGCCGCAGTGTGTAGTAGATGCCGTCGGCCTGCAAGGGCAGGCTCCACAGCGCCGATTGCGCGTACGCGGTGAACTGCGCCGCCACCTCGGGAGACATGCCGTAGTAGTAGTCGATGCCCACGAAATCGAGCTTGGCCCCGATCTTGTCGAGCATCTCCCCGTTCACCGCCGGATCGACGGCGGGAATGTAGGCGACATTGCTGGTCACCATCGCACCCGGCTGTACCTGATGGATATGGTCGTAGATGCTGTTGTGCGCCAGGGCGAGTCGATCCTGCATGACGGGGATGTCGGTGACCGGCAATCCGCCATTGCGGACCTCGTTCATCATGTAGGCGGCGGGCTCGTTGATGGTGACCCACAGCGGATCGGCGCTCGCGTACCGATCCACCACCTTGCGCATATTGGTGAGCCAGTCATCGACCATGCCCGGGTTGGCCCAGCCGCCGCGATCGGCCTCCCAGCCGGGATACACCCAGTGGTCCAGCGTGAGCATCGGCCGCATTCCGGCCGCGCGGATGGCCGCGATCACGCTGTCGTAGAACGCGAATCCGGCCTCGTCCCACACCCCGGGCTGCGGCTGCACCCGCGCCCATTCGACGCTGATCCGGTAGACGTTCACCCCGAGGCTCTTGGCCAGCGCGATATCGGAGGCGTAGCGCGTGTAGAAATCGACGCTGTCCCCGTATCGGTCATAGTCGGCATGGGAGTTGGCGTAGCGCAGCCAATTACTGTCCGGCGCATGCCCTTCGGATTGGAATCCGGCCGAGGCCACACCCCAGTAGAACCCGTCGCCCATACCCGGCACACCCGCCGGGCTCGCCTGCGCCGGTGCGCCGGTCGCCACCAGTGCGGTCGCGACGGCGGCCAGGGTGGCGAGTGCGTGACGGCGCGTGTACTGGCGCATGGATCTCCTCAGGCGAGAGCAATCGAACTGAGCGGGCGTCCAGCATTATTGCGGACCCGTGCCCGAATCACACGGGGTTCGCCCGAATGCCCCGGCTCGATCGGGCGATCGAGATAGCGGCAGGCTAATGCCGTCGCACCGAGATCCTCCAGCACCTCGAACCCCGTGTCGCACAGCAGTTGGGCGACGGGCGGACGGCCTCCGGGCAGGTAGTCGAGAACAACCTCCGACCCGGTCGCAAAGGTGCCGAGGGAAGCTGCGCTGCGAGCGAGTGAACCGAAATCGCAGGGCGCGAAGTCCCCGGATCGGGACCGAGCTCCCAACCCGACTATGAAAACCGGTGCTCGGAGATCGAAATCCGTTGCCGGGAGCGTGAATTCGAGGTCAGGCGGGGTGAGAGCGCCCGGCGGGTTGAAAACTGTTGTCCGCGTGAAGAGATCGGATCTCACCTCGAAGACGCGGAGTCCTGGATAGGGGTTGTGGCGGGCGAAGGTGTCCAGGGCGGGCCCGAGCAGGATCAGCTGGCCGATGCCCGCGCTCACGGCGTCCGCGAGGCGATCCTCGGCGAATCGGCAGCGGGCCGCGGCCAGGAGTCGGCGGTGGGTCGCCGTGCGCGGGACCGGGTCGGCGGTATCCATCACGGGGATTCGGCGCGGGGCGATCAGGGGCCGGGGTGCTGATGTGTCGGCGGGGTGGGCGGCCAGCCCGGAATGTGCGGCATCGGCGGCACTTTCGGCATTTCTGGCATGGGCGGCATATCGGGCATCTTCGGGAAGTGGGGCGCGGGCGGCGCGGGAGGTATGGGCATACCTCCGGTGCCGAAGCGCTGGAAGGCGGCCTGGCGCGAGGTGCCGAAGACCTCGCCGACCTCGGCCCAGGTGCGGCCTTCATCGCGGGCCTGCTGCACCAGTGAGCGCAGGACATCGTCCACGACACTGTCGAGGGAGCGGGCCGCGCGCAGGGCGGCCATGACCGAGGGGGTGGGCGCACCTTCGGCGGGGTGCAGGACCTCGGCCAGGAAGGCGGCATTGGTGGACAGGAGTTTCGCGAGGACCGCGCGTTCGTCGGCGGGGTCTCGGTGCTGCGGATCGTTCATATGTAAATGCTGCCTTTACATGAATAGCCTTGTCAAGGAAAGCTTTACATCACGAAACGGCCCGAAGTTTGCCGTGTGACAGGCACTTCGGTTGCCGCGCCGACCTCGATCGGGCAGCCGGGTACCAGCGTTCACCCGCCCGCAATGGGATCGGCCACCGATGTGCGGATGAGATTCATCGGCGGTTATCCGCCGGGGCTAGCGTGACCCCCGAGAGGGAAGGAGTCGTCGCCATGGAGCTGCGACATCTGGTGTCGTACATCGCGCTGGCCGAGGAATTGCATTTCGGCCGGGCCGCGCTGCGCCTGCACATCACCCAGCCCAGTCTCAGCGCGCAATTGCGCAAACTGGAGAAATCGGTGGGAGCGCAACTGGTAGCCCGTAATTCGCACGAGGTTCGCCTCACCGCCGCCGGGCGCGAATTCGAGATCCAGGCCCGGCAGATCGTGGCCCAGGTGGAGCGGGCCGCCCGCGCCGCGCGCGCCACCGCCGAGGGGCGCTCCGGAACGGTGAACGTCGGCTACAACGTGCCCGCCAGCCGTCATGTGCTTCCCGACGCACTGGTGCGCATGACCGAACGCCATCCCGATATCGCGGTATCGCTGTGGGAGAAGCGCACCGGGCCGCAATTGGACGGACTGTCCGACGGCACCCTCGATGTCGCGCTGGTGTACGGCCATCCCAGCACCGCTGAATTCCGGTATCGCCGTATGCTGCACCGGGTTCCGCTGGTGGCGGTGGTGGGTCGCGGGCATCGCTGGGCCGAGCGCGCCGGGGTGCCGTTCGCGGAATTGGCGGGGCAGGAGTGCGTGCTGTTCGCGCGCGAGCAGTGCCCCGCCATGTACGACGTGATCTTCCGCGCGGCCGCCCAGACCCGGATCAGTCTGACCGTCGGGCATTACGCCGACGATCCGGGTGCGACCGCGCATATGGTGTCGGTGCGGCCGATGGTCGGATTCGCCTCACTGCCGCGCGCGATCTCCATGGGTATGGGTACGCCCGGCAGTAGCTCGATCGCGGTGAAACTGGTGGACCCGGTGCCGACCCTGGATCTGTACGCGGTGTGGCGGGCCGAGGAGGACAATCCGGCGGTCTCGCTGTTCCTGGATTGTCTGGAAGCCCCCGAGCCCGCCCGTATTCCGGCCTGACTCACTTCAATCCCGATCGCACGAATCCGTCCACGATCTGACGCTGCAACACCAGATACAGCAGCAGCACCGGCAGACACGCCGCACCGGCCACCGCCATGAGCGGACCCCACTGTTCGCCCTCGGTGCCCATGAAACTCCGAAGCCCCAGCTGCACAACGGCATTGGAGCGCCGCAGTACGATCGCGGGCCAGAAGTACTCGTTCCAGGCATTGATGAACAGCAGAATGCCCAGCGCCGCGAGCGCGGGCCGCAGATTGGGCACCACCACCGTCCACAGAATGGACCAGGACGAGCGACCGTCCACCCGCGCCGCAGCCACCAATTCCTTGGGGAATGCGGCCATATGCTGGCGCAGCAGCAGAATCGCCAGCGCCGAGCACAGCGTCGGCAGCACCGTCCCGACCAGCGTGTCCAATAGCCCCAACCTGCTGAGCAGCAGGTAGTTCGGCAGCATCGACACCTGGAACGGCACCAGCCAGGTGCCCACGAACGCCAGGTACAGCAGCCGCTGGAACGGGAAGGTGTACATGGCGAACGCGTACGAGGCCAGCAGTGCGATGAGCAGCTGCCCGGCCGCCGAACCCGCCGCCATCAGGAACGTATTCCACAGCAGCCGAGGCAGATCCACCTTGTCCACCGCATCGGCGTAACTGGCCGTGGACAGCGGCCACGGCAGCGGAGCCAGCGAGGACACGTCCTGCGGGCGGCGCAGGCTGGTGGCGAACAACCAGTAGATCGGGAACGCGCACACCAGCGCCGTCGCACCCAGCAGCAGATGCCCGCCGACCCGCTGGATTCGGTCAATCATCATGGAAGGTCACCTTTTCCGAGAGCCACACCAGTACCCCGGCGACGGCGGCGAAGCCGACGAACAGCAGCACACCCGCCGCGGCGCTGAGCCCGGCGTCGAAGCTGTGGAACGCGTACTCCCACAACAGGTAGTAGATATTCGTGGTGGATTGCGCGGGCCCGCCCTGGGTCATGGAATCGATGAGCGGGAAGGTGAGCGTGGGACTCAACAGCACCGTGGTCAGCACCAGGAAGACCAGGGTGGGTGAAAGCAGCGGCAATGTGATCCAGCGCCGGATCTGCCCGCTGCTCGCGCCGTCGACGCGCGCGGCCTCCTCGTAATCGCCGCTGATCGCGGCCACGCCCGCCGAGACCACCAATTGCGCGAACCCGAGCAACTGCCATCCGGTGATCCCGATGATCACCAAATGCGCTGTTGCCGAGTCATATACCCAGTTCCGGTCCGACCCCAGCATCCGGTCGACGAATCCGCTGCCCGGATGCAGCAGCCAGCGCCATACCGCCGCCGCGGCCACCGGGGCGACCAGGAACGGCGCGAACACCATGGCCTGATACACCGCCCGCGCGCGCCTGCCGATGCGCCGGCCCGCGAAGGTCAGCAGCACCGGCAGCACGACCGTGAACGGCAGCAGCCCGAGAATCATCACCCCGGTGCGCCCGACCGAATCCCAGAAGGCCGGAAGTTCCACCAGGCGTTCGTAATTCGCGGTGCCGACCGGCTTCATCGGCGCGGTCGGCAGCAGGTTCCACGAATAGGTGGACAGCTGCACCGCCTGCACCAGCGGCCGATAGGTCCACACCACGAGCAGGATCAGCGCCGGGGCGAGGTAGAGGTACGGCACCACCGTGCGGCCGAGGCGCCGCCGGATTCGCTGCCGCCACGGTGGCGGGGGGGGGGGGCCCGCGCCCCCCCCCCCCCCCCCCCCGCCCCCGGGACCCCCACGCGGCCGATGCGGCGTGGGTTGGCAGGTTTAGATTGGGCCCCCCCGGGGGGGGGGGTGGAGCGGGGCGGGAGGGTCCCCCCCCCCCCCCCACCGCCCTCGCCGCGGCCCGGTGAACCAGCAGGCGTCGAATCATGCTTCGTTGCACTGGATTCGATGCTCCCCGCCGTGCTGTCGGGTTCGACCGGGCCGATCTCGGCGCGGGTATCGATGACGAACACGAGTCACCGATGGTTCGGGGTCAGGACGGCCAGGCGGGCCAGCTCCGCCGCCTCGTCGCGGTCGTAGAGCTGGGTGGCGGGCGTGACCTCCACCGCCGTGGCCACGAAGGCGTCGCCGATGATGTCGATCCGGGTGAAACCGAAACCGTCGGTGGCCTGCTGGCGTCCGGCGGCGGCCATGGCGTCGATGCGATAGGCCACCGCGGGTCCGATCCACACCGGAATGCCCGCGAGCGAACCCGCACTGGTCAGGTGATGGTGCCCGCTGACGATCATCCGCACATCGGTGCCCGCGACCACCTCGGCGAGGTCATCGGTGTTGTGCAGTTTCAGGATGCGCGCGGCCGCCAATGCCGAGCGCAACGGCGGATGGTGCACGGCCAGCAGGGTCCCGCGCGGTGCGGGTGTTCTGAGTTCGTCTGCCAGCCACTGCAATTGGGACGGCTCCAGGCGGCCGTCGTGGCGGCCGGGAATGGTGCTGTCGAGGGCAATGATGCGCAGGCCCGCCACTTCGCGCACACAATCGTGCGGTCGGTCCGGGGAGAGCCCCAGGCCCAGCAGTTCGGTGCCGAACGCGCCGCGCTCATCGTGATTGCCCATGACATAGACGATCTGCGCGCCCAATTCCGCTGCGGCCGGTTCGATCGCCTCGCGCAGGCGGCGGTAGGACGCCGCGTCCCCGGTATCGGTGAGATCGCCGGACAGTACGAGCGCGTCGATGCGCCCGCCCGCCGCGCGCAGCCGATCCAGGACCCGGGTGAGATTGGCGTAGCTGTCCACGCCGTTGGGAATCGGTTCGCCCGCCGGGCGAATATGGGTGTCGGAGAGCTGGATTACGGTGAGATCGCTCATGAGGCGGGCAGCAGTTTGGCGCCCTCGGTGCGGGCGGCGGTGAGCGTGGACTGCGGATCCTTGCCCTGGAAGACGATCGATTCGACGGCGTCCATCATGCCGTCGCGGATCTGCAGATAGTTATTGCCGGGCAGCGACACCCACGGCTCCATCGCCGCCAACTGCGCGACATTCGGGGCCAGCAGCGGATTCTTCTGCGACCAGTCGTACAGGGCATTGTTCTTGTCCAGCAGGCCGGTGCGCAGCGGCAGGTAGCCGATGTTCTGCGAAATGGTGGTGTAGGCCGAGGCGCTGGTCAGGAATTTGATGAGTTCCCACGAGGCGCGCTGCTTGGCCGGATCCGACGACAGAATGTGCAGTCCCGCACCGGAATTGGTGGGGACGACCGGCTTATCGCCGAAGCGCGGCATGGTGGCCGAGCGCAGATCCCACTTATCCTTGGCACCGGCGACGAAGGTGCCCTGAATGGCGCTGGTTTCGAGAATCATGCCGATCTCGCCGCGCGCGAACGCCTCGTAACCCTGCTTCTGATTCAGCTTCGGCATGGCTCCGGTGTTCACCAGATCCTGTGCCATCTTGGTGACCTGGACCGCGGCGTCATCGGCGAAACCGAGCGTGCGCCTATCGTCGGAGACCACGCGACCGCCGTTGGAGCGCACCATGGATTGGAAGCACCAGTCCTTGGCGCTCTTGGTCAGGCAGTCGATGTACGCACCGCCCTGACCGGTGCGGGTCGCGATGGCGCGGGCCGCGTCACCGACCTCGGCCCAGGTGGCAGGGGGTTTGCTCGCATCGAGTCCGGCCTGGGCGAACAGGTTCGCGTTGTAGTACAGCACCGGGGTGGAGAACACGAACGGGACGCCGTAGGTGTGGCCGTCCCAATCGTCGAGGGTGCGGGCGCGCGGTGCGAACGGCAGTGTGCCCTCGAAATTGTTCTTCACCTCATCCTTGCCGACCAGCACGTCCAGAGGCTTGGCCTGCAACTGATGAACGGTGAAATCCAGGTCGCTGAAACCCAATTGGGCCACATCCGGCGGTGAACCCGCCACCAGCTGATTCTGAATGCTGGAGATGGTGTCGCTGGCCGGGTTGGGGCTATTGCCCTGCGGCTTCTGCGCGGTCACCTTGATATTCGGGAATTTGCGGCCGAAATCGGTGATGAGGGTGTTTAAGGTATCGGTCCACGGTCCGGCGAGACCGTAGTTGTACGACTCGAAGACGATCGAAACCTGTTGATCGGAGCGCAATTCCGGGATTTGCGCGACGGTCGAGTCGCCGGAGGTGCTGCCGCCCAGTCCGCACGCGCTGAGCGTGACGGCGGCGGCGCACATCAGGCCCAGCCGGGGCAGAGTGCGTTTCACGATGATTCTCCTGGGTTCGATGAGAGGTGTCAGGACACCGGCACGGCGGCCGGTGCCGAGAGGGCGTCGGACTGCCAGCGCAGGCGCAGACCGGAATCGGGGTGGAAGAGATGGATATCGGCCGGATCGGCGCGCAGGGTGAGCTGTTCGCCGCGGCGCACCCCGGCGGGGCGGGGGAGGCGGGCGCACAGGCTGTGCGCGCCGACGTCGATGTGCACGAGTTCCTCGCTGCCGAGGTTCTCGACCATGCGGACCCGGCCGTGGATGCGGCCGGTGGGGTCGATGCGCAGGCGTTCGGGGCGGATGCCCGCGGTGACGGCGGTGACGCCGGCGTGGGTGTCGGCCTCGAGACCCAGCGGCGCGGTGATGCCGTCGGCCTGCACGTGCAGTTCACCGTCGCGCGAGATCGCTTCGGCGGGAAACAGATTCATCGGGGGTGAGCCGAGGAATCCGGCGACGAACGTGGAGCGCGGGCGATCGTAGAGCTCCTCGGGAGTGCCGACCTGTTCGATGCGACCGGCGTTCATCAGCGCGATCCGGGAGGCCATGGTCATGGCCTCGACCTGATCGTGGGTGACGTAGACGAAGGTCGCGCCCAGGCGCTGATGCAGTGCGATCAATTCCGCGCGGGTGGCGCTGCGCAGCGCGGCATCCAGGTTCGAGAGCGGCTCATCCATCAGGAACGCCCCGGGATCGCGAACCATGGCGCGCGCCAGAGCTACTCGCTGGCGTTGCCCGCCAGAGAGCGCGGCCGGGCGGCGATCGAGCAGTGCGCCGAGTTCGAGTACCACCGCCACCTCCTCGACGCGCTGGGCGATACGCGCCTTGGACTCGCGCCGCGACTTGAGCGGAAACCCGATATTCCCGGCCGCCGTCAAATGCGGGTAGAGCGCATAGCTCTGGAACACCATGGCCAGATCGCGGCGCTGCGGGGACATCTCGGTGATATCCCGTTCGTCGAGCAGAATCCTTCCGGCGGTGGGGGATTCGAGTCCGGCGAGCAGGCGCAGCAGCGTGGATTTACCGCATCCGCTGGGTCCGAGCAGCACCAGGAATTCGCCGTCGGCGATATCGAGGGTCACCTCCCGCACCGCCTGGTGCGCACCGAATTCTTTCGATACCGCGTCGATCTGTACTCGAGCCATGCGCTCAGTCTCGATGCGCCGTACCACCGCCGACCCGGGCGATAGAAAACGACGATCGCCCGAAAGCAGTTGCTACCTCACCGCCTGCCGCCCCCGCGCCTCGGCGACGGTAATCCCGGCGCGAACCGACAGCGCCGCATCGGATCCCGCAGCAGAAAGCCACAGATGAGAACCCTCGCCGCCACCGTGACCGTACTGGCCACCACCCTGGCAATCCTGGACGCGTCCGCGACCGCCCAGGCCGACCCTGCCACCCCCGTCAACTTCACCGCCACCAACACCGAAACCGCCACCGTAATCCGCACCGACGCGGGCACCATGACCGCAGACAACGGCGTCTTCAAGATCAAGGCCACCGACGGCACCGTCCTCGGCGGCACCGAATTGTCCTTCCGCGTAGACGATTTCACCTTCCCCATCACCGCCGAAATCGCCGACCACCGCGCCACCCTCACCCCCCGCTTCGACCTCGACCACGCCACCTACCAGCCCGTGGCCCTCCCATATGAGAGCCAGGCCCCCTGGAAAACCGAATACGACCGCGAACAGGCCGCCTGGAACCGCCTCGCCTCCACCATCAGCGCGGGAGCCACCATCGGCACCGCCGTAGGCGGCATCGCCGGCGCAGCCATAGGCTGCCTAATCGGCGGCGCCACCGGCGCAACCCTCACCGGCGCCCTCTCCGCCATGTTCGGCGCCCTCCCCGGCGCCATCGTCGGCTGCATAGCCGGCCTCTCGGTAATCGGCTTCCTCGGCACCCTCGTAGGCCAACTCTTCATCACCGCCCCGGTAGCCATCCTCGCCGCCGCCCAATACTTCACCACCATCAACACCCCCTTCGTCCCCGCCAAATAGCCTCCACCTCGGCGCTTCGCGGCGGTCGCCCGGTCGCGGCGAAGCGCTGGAAGGATCGGCGGCCTATGGGAATGCGGGTGGCCCGGTGCTCCCGAGCCTTACCGCCATCCCAATCTTTCGGCCAACCATGCGATGGTGACGCGAGCCTTCTCCGCCTGATGTGTGCGCAGCATCGGCGATCGAGGTGGTGCGGGCAGCCTGCTGTTCCGTGCCCAATACCCGGCCAGTGCGCATACGAACGCATCGACAACCGCCGAATCGATGTGGGCGGTAAGCGGATTCGTCGCCAGCAGCGGCCCGGGATCGACCCCCGCACCGAGCATCGACGGCACCAGCGTCACCACATCCACCCATGCGGCACCCACGCACGGCCATGCCCAGTCCACCACGAGGACCGTCCCATCGGCGCGCAGCATCATATTGTCCGGCCGAATATCGGTGTGTAGCAACGTATTGCCGACGGATGTCGAAACCCAGGTGGATTCCAGCTCGGCCAGCGCCCGTACATTGCGCCGACTCCACCCATCCAGGTCACTCGGAACCCCGTCGCGAGCGAAATGCCGCCACCCCGTCAGGTCTTCCCCGAAAGACTCGGCAATGGTCGGAACCCCATCGAGCGGGTTCGGCGTGAGCATCTCCGCGAGCTGCTCGACGGCTCGCACCACCGCGGCCAACTCCGAAGGCCGATTCAGCTGCGGATGTCGCCCCACCACCTCCTCGAATACGGTAACGATCCACGATTCCGCTTCGAGAGCGAACAGCATCCGCGGCGTCGGCACCCCCTTCGGCAGCCGTCCCGCCGTCGCGCTCTCGGTCCGATAGTGCCCGGCCAGGCGATCCCCGCCCGCGATGGCCTTGGCGAAAACCCTTCGCCCATCATCGAGTTCGAGCACCGCCGCCATCCCGTGACTGAACCCGCCCGCAGGTACGCGAACTCCTACCACTCGAGCACCCAAACGCGCCTCGATCTCCGCACGCACCCGAGCGGGAATCTCGTCCCAGCCGATCCGATCAACACCCCACGCCCAATCGGTCATACCCCCATCTTCCTGCCGCGGCGTATGGGTAGAGCCATAGGTAGAGCTCTGGTCGTGACCCGCTCGCCTGCTGGAGGATTGGTCCACTGTCGGCAGCTGGCATGCCGGACAGCACCCGGGGAGGGTCGGCAGTCCTCGATGTAGCGCAACGTCGCGCGCGAGGACTGCTCACCCGAGCTCATTTCACCGGGCGGCCGCCTCGCGGATTCGTTCGGCGAGGTCGGGGTGGTTCACCGGGGTTGTCGTGTCTACGAGCACGGTTGGGGTGAGGCCCAAGGGGGTTGCCTGAGCGGCCCAGAGATCCCAGTCCTGGGCGAGGCGCTCGGCGTCCTGGTAGAAGGCTGGGCGGTGGCGGTTTTCGTAGCGTCGTCTGGCGAGGGCGGGTGGGATATCGCACCAGACTTCGATCGCGTGGGTTGCGTGGGAGTGCTCGATGCCTGCTTGGGCGAAGGCCAGGTCTCTGGGCTTGAACCACCAGGAGTCGATGACGACGGTGGTGGGGATTGCGCGGGCCAGGGCCCAGACCGCCGTCATGGCCGTGCTGCCCAGGGTCGAGTGATCGGCCATGTGGGGTGAAAAGGCTTCTTTGGCGGCGTCTTTGGAGAGGAAGTGGGCGTTCAGGGCCTTCGCCAGGGGGCCGCCCAGGGTGGTCTTGCCGGAGCCGGGCAGCCCGTTGATCAGGACGAGGAGTTTGGCCATTCGGTGGTGGGGCTGATCAGTTGGTGGCGGCGGGTTGGGCGCAGAAGTGAGTGCGGGCGGCGGAGTTGGTGGCGTAGGGGGTGAGGGAGAGGGTGGTGGGGGTGGAGAGGATGCATTCCTTGGGGGTGGTGTGGACTTCTACGGTGGCGGCGGGGACGAGTTTGTCGGATTCGTAGGTCCAGAAGGTGTGGGTGCGGCCCTTGTTGGCGGGGAGGTCGGCCGAGGTCACGGTGAAGCCGTCGGGGGAGTAATCGATTGCGGTGCCGGTGAATTCGCCGCTGCGGGTGAATTCGGTGGCGGTGCCGGTGGCGTGGTAGACGGCGTAGCGGGTGCCGGACGGGGTCGTGGCGAGGGGAATGATGAGCTCTTCGCGGCCGTCGGCGTCGGTGTCGATCAGTTCGGGGCGGGAGCGGGCGGCGTCCACACCCTTTTCGGTGATCGTCTGCGCGGCAACGCCATTGGGGGTGGTGATGGCCACGGTGAGGGTGCCGTTATCGCCCGCTCCGGTGCGCCGCACGGTGAACGTGAGATCGGCGGAGTCGGACGATTGCAGTGTGCAGTCCGGCAGCGGCTTGCCCGAATCCTTATCGGGGCAGGGCAACAGCGCGGTGGCGGGGGTCACCGTGGTGGTGGGAGCGGCCGGGGGAGTCGTCGCCGGAGCCGCGGTGCTGGTCGTCGTCTTCGGAGCCGGTTTCGGCGGGTCGGTGTCGAGACCACTGACGTTGTCACAACCCGCGACGATCATGGTGGCGGCGAAAACAGTGCATATTGCGGAATTTCTCCCCATGGCGGAGAGCATAGCGGCGGGCGCGACGGCACCGGATGGCACGTCACGGTGAGTGGCATTGCGTCCGTGCGGGATTCAGGGCTAGCCTGAGATTTGTCCCAGACAGTGAGGGGTGGCTATGCCCGGCGAGACACGAGCAACGGTTCAGCGATTTCTGCGACCACCGGAAGGCGTGATCCGCACCCGCACCGATCACGGCATGACCGATGCGATGACGATCCGCATCGACGCACCGGCACAACAACTTTGGGACCTGGTCACCGATATCACCGGCATGGGCCGGTGGAGCACGGAGAATCGGCGCGGCCGCTACATCCGCGGTTCGGGACCGCGAGTGGGTGCGTGGTTCGTCGGCCTCAACCGCATCGGACCGGTGCTGTGGGCAACCCCGTGTGAGATCACGGTCGCCGAACCGCTCACACACTTCGAGTTCCAGGTGCACATCGTCGGCCCGCGCTGGGGCTACCGCCTCGCGCCGGTCCCCGAGGGCACACTCGTCACCGAATACCGAGATTGGTCCTACACGTCCGCATTCAACCGGCTATTGCGCTGGTCCGGACCTCTCGGTCAGACTCGGGACAATCACGCTCTCCACGGCATCCCGGAGACACTCAGAGCCCTCAAAGAACACGCTGAAGCACGAGCGTAAGTCCCCTCCCACTCTCAACTTATATCGCACCCCGGGGCTTGCGGCAAGACCCCGGTGATGCCGCAGAATCGCTCATCGAAGTCAGAACCTGCGGATATGAGGAGTTGTGAATGGGTGCGACTGACGTGAATCCGCTGACCGTCGATGCGTTCAACCTGCCCGAGCGGCTGGCCGCCAAAGCCGACCCGGTCCTGATCGCCGAGGACCGGCGGCACTTCGCCGCCATCGCCGACAGCCTCGAGCAATCGATCACGGACCTGACCAATCGTCTCGACACCATCCGCAAGGCCCCGGTCTCACTGGGCCAGGAGGCGGTCGAGCGCGATCAGGAAGTGCGCCAGCTCACCGGCCGCCTGCGCGGCCTGAGCCGTTTCGGCCTGGACCTGTGCCTCGGGCACTTCGTCCGCGAGGGCGATCCCGAACCCGTCTACGTTGGCCGCCTCGGCCTGACCGACAGCGCCGGTGAGCGCCTGCTGGTGGACTGGCGTTCCCCGGCCGCCGAACCGTTCTTCGCCGCGACCCACGGCCGCCCGATGGGCCTGACCCGCCGACGCCGCTACCGCTGGACCCTGGGCCGCATCAGCGACTACTGGGATGAGGTCTTCACCGCCGACGGCCTGGAGAGCAACGCCACCCTCGATGACCAGTCCGCGTTCATCGCCAGCCTGGGCAGCAACCGTTCGGCGCGCATGCGCGATGTGCTCGGCACCATCCAGGCCGATCAGGACGCGATCATCCGTGCGGGCTCACGTGGCGCGCTGGTGGTCGACGGCGGTCCCGGTACCGGTAAAACCGTTGTGGCCCTGCACCGTTCGGCGTATCTGCTGTATGCCGATCCGCGTTTGCAGCATCGCCGGGGTGGCGTGCTGTTCGTCGGCCCGTCCCGTCCCTACCTCTCGTATGTCGCCGACATCCTGCCCAACCTCGGTGAGGAAGGCGTGCAATCCTGCACGCTTCGCGACCTGGTCACCGAGGGCGCGACCGCAGCCGCGGAATCGAATCCCGAGGTTGCCCGCCTGAAGTCCTCCGCGAACCTGGTGCGCGCCATCGAGACCGCCGTCGAGTTCTACGAACAACCGCCGAAGAAGGGCATGACGGTCTCGACCGACTGGGCCGATGTCTGGCTCAGCACCGACGATTGGGCCGAAGCGTTCGAGGCCCCCGAACCCGGCACCCCGCACAATGAAGCGCACGAGCAGATCTGGGATGTGCTGTGCGCGATCCTGAAAGATAAACACGACGACGACATTCCGGCGGGCGCGCTGCGAGAGTCATTGTGGCGCAACCGTGAATTGCGCACCGCCCTCAATAACTCGTGGACCATCATCGAAGCCGCCGATCTGGTCGGTGACCTCTGGTCCGTCCCCGCGTACCTGCGCAAATGCGCACCGTGGCTCACCGCCGACGAGGTCCGGACACTTCAGCGCGCGGACGCCAAGAACTGGACCGTCTCCGATCTGCCGCTGCTCGACGCCGCCCGGCAGCGCCTCGGCGATCCGGACGCGGCCCGCCGCAAACGCCAGTACGCGGCGACCGTCGCCGCGGAGCGGGCGCGCATGGACGATGTCATCGGCGACCTGATCGCCTCCGCCGTCCACGATGACGGCGAGGGCCTGATGACCATGCTGCGCCAGCAGGATCTCAAGGACAATCTGGTCGACGGCAGCGCCCTGCCCACCACCGATCCGGACGTGCTGGCGGGCCCGTTCGCCCACGTCGTGGTGGACGAGGCGCAGGAGTTGACCGATGCCGAATGGCAGATGCTGTTGCAGCGCTGCCCTTCTCGCAGTTTCACCATCGTCGGCGACCGCGCCCAGGCCCGCCACGGTTTCACCGAAACCTGGCAGGAACGTCTGGAACGTGTCGGCCTCGACCGAATCACCGTATCGCCGTTGAGCATCAACTACCGCACCCCCGAGGAGGTCATGGCCGAGGCCGCCCCGGTCATTCGCGCCGCACTGCCCGATGCGAACGTCCCCACCTCGATTCGCAGCAGCGGTCTGCCGGTCGTGCACGGCTCCACCGCGGATCTGGATGCGATCCTGTCCGACTGGCTCACCGAACACGATGAGGGAATCGCCTGTGTCATAGGCGATCCGGCGTTCGAGGGCTCGGCCCGGGTTCGTTCACTGACCCCGGAGCTGGCCAAGGGCCTGGAGTTCGATCTGGTCGTGCTCATCGATCCGGAGCGCTTCGGACAGGGCATCGAAGGCGCGGTCGACCGCTATGTCGCGATGACCAGGGCCACCCGGCAGTTGGTGATCCTCACCAGTTAGCCGGTGCCCCCATGGGCGGGACTGACATGGCGGGACTGCTGAACCGGACGGTCGGCTAGTCTCGGGCGGATGAGCACAGTCCCGCCCCGGTCTCTCGCCGAGCGGCGTGGCGCGCGCACCGGGCCATCGGTGGTGAAGCAGGCGATCTTCATGGCCGCCGGCATGCTCTCCGGTGGCCTGCTGGCCTATTCGGCCCCGCGCATCGGGCCGGAACCGGTGTGGCTGGCCGCGCTGATCCCGTCCCTGTGGGTGCTGATGATCGGCCTGATCGTCGTGAGCGCGTGGCGAACGCGCACGGCGGTAGCGGGATTCGCGCGCACCGTCGGTCCGGTGGAATACCTGTTCGCGGTGTCGGCAGTGTCCGGCCTCGTACTGTCCGATCCGGGCGGTACGCGCCTATCCCATCGGTTGGGTACGGGATTGCTGGCCTTCGCCGTATTGCTGTTGACCGTGGCGGTGTTCGCCCAACTGCACCGGACGCACCGCCGCACCGTTGCGGCGGGGGTTCGGGAGCGCGGAACCCGCACCCGCGGCGTGGTGACTTCCACTGGGCTGGAAGACTTCCCGGCCACCCCCAACCCGAAGATCGCCACATTGACCGTCCGATTCATCGATGACAACGGCACCGAGCGATGGCTGACCCCGACCGCCTACCAGGTTCCGGCCAAACCGATCGCGATCGATACCGAAGTCGTGGTGTGGTTCGATCCGGAACGCCCCGGCGATATCTCGCGGATAGTCGCCGAATTCGACAATGGCGTCAGCCGAATCGTGCGCACGAAATAGCGCCGCGCACCCTGCTCAGAGACCGAGTTTGGTTACGGCGTTGTCTTCCAACGGGTTCGCGGTGCGGATGTAACCGTGCACGGTGCGCGGGTTGGACCAGCGGCCCTGCCGCATGATCTCGCGATCGCTCGCCCCGCCCAATGCGGCCTGGGTGGCGAAACCAGCACGCAAGGAGTGTCCGGAGAACAGATCCGGGTCCAATCCCGCGCGTGCGGCATAACGCTTGACGAGTTCGGCCACCGCACGCCCGGACATGGGGGAGTCGGAAATGCCGCCGTGCCGCGAGATGGACGGGAAGAGCGGCACATTCGGTTCGACCAGGGTGGTCCCGGTGAACCCGTGACAGCGATGGATACGCGAGTCCGCGGGTTGCTCGGCAAGCCATGCGGGCAGCGCGGCCGGATCGGCGAGGTGCTTTTCGCGCAGTCGAATCCAATCAGCGAACGCGCAGACCGGGCAGGTGTGCGGCCGCTGCCCGCGCGGCAGCACCACCCGCTGTCCGGCGATACCGGTGGGGTCGGTCTTGGTGGTGGGCAGATGAATCAGCAGCAGTGGTTCACCGCTGGCGTGATCGGTGTCGACCCGCACATCGGTGATCGCCATGCCCGCGATCTCGCTGCGGCGCAGCGCTCCCGCGAATCCGACGAGCAGCAGCAGGGTGTCGCGACGGCGGGCGGGTTCGGTGGGCCACCCGGGTTCGGGCAGCTCGGCCAGCAGCTGATCGAGGGTGTGCAGCAGTACCGGCCGTTTACGTTTGG
Source organism: Nocardia sp. NPDC056000 (assembly GCF_042269265.1). Classification (NCBI taxonomy): domain Bacteria; kingdom Bacillati; phylum Actinomycetota; class Actinomycetes; order Mycobacteriales; family Nocardiaceae; genus Nocardia; species Nocardia sp. NPDC056000. The sequence continues at coordinate 645,822 of NZ_JBHJXS010000003.1, forward strand.
GCTGCGTGCGCCGAGTACGGCGGATACCGCGCAGGGTCAGGCGCACGACATCGGCGCGCGTGGGGGAGGGCAGGCCATTCGCGGCATGCACCGCCGCCAGCGCCGCCGACTTGCGTTCGAGAGTGGCTGCGCTGAAAGCCCATTCACCATTCGGACGGCGTGCGTCGGCGGCGGCAGCGAGATACACCGCCACATCCAGCGCATCGGCGGGCAGCGCCTGCCGCGATTCGGCCACACACCAGGCCGCCCACGCGATCCAGTCGGTGCGATACGCCCGCAGCGTATTCGCGGACTGTGACGCCTCGAGATACCGCCGCAGCGATCCGGCCTGCTCATCGTCGAAGCGTTCCCGAACCAGGTGCAGCGCAGCGGTATCCACCAGCACGCTGCGCACCCCGCGCCGCAGTTCGGTGCGCACCGCATCGGGTACGGCGATCACCCCACCGTGCTGTTCGGTCTGCGCTTCCCGCCCTTCGGCCATGAATCGACCCTACGGCACCGGTCCGTGTCCGCGTCCGAACGCGCGACAGTAAGGTCGGGCGCGCGTATTCGTGCCGATGCAGGAGGCCAGTGTGAGTATCGAAACCACCCGCCCGGATCGTTCATTTCCGTTGCGGCAGCCACCGATTCACGTCCCGGATGACACCCTCGACGATCTGCGGCAGCGACTGGCGCTGACCCGCTGGTCCGATGACGCGGGCAACGCCGACGGCTCGTACGGCGTCCCGCGCGCCTATCTGCAGGAATTGGTCGAGTACTGGCAGACCGGTTTCGATTGGCGCGCCGCCGAAGCCGAGATCAACGCCTATGAACACTATCGAGTCGAAATCGACGGTGTGCCGGTGCATTTCATGCGCAAACCCGGCGTGGGCCCGAATCCGAAGCCGCTGATCCTCACACACGGCTGGCCCTGGACCTTCTGGCACTGGTCCAAGGTCATCGATCCGCTCGCCGATCCGGGCGCGCACGGCGGTGATCCGGCCGAGGCGTTCGATGTAATCGTCCCGTCCTTCCCCGGTTTCGGCTTCTCCACGCCCGTCCAGGATCGCCCCGACCTCAATTTCTGGAAGGTCGCCGATATCTGGCACACCCTCATGACCGAGGTGCTCGGCCACGAGAAGTACGCGGCCGCCGGATGCGATGTGGGCGCGCTGGTCACCGGCCAACTCGGCCACAAATACGCCGATGAGCTGTACGGCATCCACATCGGCTCGGGCCAGAAACTCGATATGTTCACCGGCGATCGCGCCTGGGACCTCAGCGGCGGCCGCCCGATCCCCGAGGGCCTCCCCGCCGATGTGCACGCCCGAATCGTGGAGCTGGACCACCGTTTCGCCGTCCACCTCGCCGCCCATATGCTCGCCCCGAGCACCCTGGCCCACGCCCTGTCCGATTCACCCGCGGGCATGCTGTCCTGGATTATGGAGCGCTGGACCTCCTGGAGCGATAACCACGGCGATATCGAAACCGTCTTCACCAAGGACGAATTGCTCACCCACGCCACCATCTACTGGGTCACCAACTCCATAGGTTCCTCGATGCGCATCTACGCCAATCACAACCGCTACCCATGGACCCCCTCCCACAACCGCGAACCGGCGATAGAAGCCCCCACCGGAATCACCTTCGTAGCCCACGAGAACCCACCCGGCATCACCACCGACAACCGCGTCGCCCACTTCCTCACCACCGACCGCGCCCCCTGGTACAACCACGTCAACCTCACCGCCCACGACTACGGCGGCCACTTCATCCCCTGGGAAATCCCCGACGAATGGGTCGCTGACCTGCGCCGCACCTTCCGTGATCGGTGATTGGAGTCGTCGAACTATTGTGTGGGACCGAGAGTCCCATATATCCTCGAAAGAGTGCGGGCGGTCACACGCCGCCCGCCTGCACGAGGAGACATCGATGACGCTGTCAGATTCGGTTCGCACCGACTTCTTCGACGCCGACTACCGCGCGGCGCTGGCCACCCTGTCCGAGGGCTCGGTGCACCGCAAGTTCGACCCCTATCTCGATATCGATTGGGATGCACCGGATTTCCAGTTGGATCCGAATGATCCGCGCTGGGTGCTGGCCCCGGAATACGATCCGCTGGGCGCCACGCAGTGGTACCGCGATCTGCCGCTGGAAAGGCAGATCGAGATCGGGCGCTGGCGGATCGCGAACGTCATCAAGGTCGGCGCGGCTTTCGAGAGCGTGCTGATCCGCGGGATGATGCAGTACATCATGAAGCTGCCCAACGGGTCGCCGGAGTTCCGCTACTGCCTCCACGAAATGACCGAGGAGTGCAACCACATTCAGATGTTCCAGGAGCTGGTGAACCGCATCGGGGTGGATGTGCCCGGTATGCGGCCGCTGTTCCGGATGCTGTCCCCGTTCATCGGGGTGGCGGGCGGCTACGCGCACGTGATTCTGCTGATCGGGGTGCTCGGCGGCGAGGAGCCGATCGACCACTATCAGAAGGCGCTCATCCGGCACGGCGGCAATGTGCCCCCGGCGGTCCTGCGCACCATGGAGATTCACATCGCCGAGGAAGCCCGGCACATCTCCTTCGCGGGTGAATTCCTGGCCGCGCACCTGTCCCGGATGAGCACCGCCGGGCGTGCGGTGTGCTCGGTGGCGTTCCCGCTGGCGATGCGCTGGCTCGCGGGCGAGATCATGGCACCGTCGAAGTCGTTCGCGCGCCGGTTCGATATCCCGGACGAGGTCATGCGCGAGGCGTTCTGGCAGGGTCCGCATTCGCGGCAGATCCTGTCCGGCTACTTCGGCGATATGCGTTCACTCGCACGCGATCTCGGACTGATGAATCCGGTGGCGCGGCAGCTGTGGTCGCTGATGAAGATCGACGGCCCGGCCTCGCGCTACCGCAGCGAACCCGAACGCCGGGTCGCCTGACTCATTCCGGGGTGTTCGCCGCCAGCTCGTTCAGGACGGTCAGCAGCGGGCGCTCCGGATCGAGGGTGAGTCCGTGTTCGCGGGCCACCCCGTCGAGCACGCTCCAGGCGTAACCGGCAACGGCCGCAACGAGTTTCGCGCGGGTCAGCGCGGGTTCGGGATCGCGCGTCCAGCGGCTCACCGTCGATTCGGTCATGGTGACGATGGCGAAGGTCATGGTGTCGATCGCCGGTTCGTCGGCGACGCCGATCACCCCGGCCAGCCCGGACACCAATCGCCGTGCGCGGCTCGCGATCTCGGCCTGCAGCCCCACCATGGCGGAAATATTGTCGGGATCCCCGACCCCCGGTCCGCGGCGGACGAATTCATCGCGGCGCGGATGTTCGGCGATCCAGTCGACAACCGCTCCGACCGCGCGCGCGAGGATCTCGCGAATCGATCCGGCCCCGATATCGAGCGCCGTATCCACGGTGGCGGCGAATTCGACGCAGATGGCGGTGCGCACCTGCCGATCCAATTCGTCCCGACCGGAGAACTGGCGATACACCACCGATTTGGCGAGCCCGGCCCGTTCGGCGATCTGCTGCATCGGCGCTTCGACCCCGGGCGCGTTCTCATCGAGCAACTCGATGGCGGCGGTGATAATCCGCTCACGCCGCTCGTCATTGTGCGGTTGCCAGCGCGCCTGCCGTCCACCGATGGCGGCGGCGGGTTCGGCACTGGTCACGCCGCCGAGTCTAGGGCACCGGATGCGTGCCGACAGGGAACACCCGGGCCGCCATTCCGGCCACCGAAATCGGGACGAACCACCGAATCACTTCCGGAGCACGGCACTTCGGGGAAAGATCGCGGGCATGACCGAGCCGCGTCCAAGACCGAATGTCCTCCTGATCACCCTGGCTGTCTGCGCGATAGCCGTGTCCGGTCTCATGCTGGTGGTGGTCGTGAGCACGATAGGCCCGAGCAAAGATGCCGCAGCGGCCACCAAGACCACGTCGAAGACCCCGACTCCGGCGGCCATCGCACCCGTAGTTCCCGTCGTACCCGTCGCGCCGCCCCCGCCCGTGACGGTCGTGCCGACGACCACCGCATCGGCCAGCACGCTCGACCACACCGAAGTCGCCTCGGAGATCGTCTCCGTCCTGCAGAGCGACTACGGCATCGACGACATCACCACCGTCCGCTGTCCCAACTCCATGCCCGTACGTCTCAACGCCGTCTACACCTGCACCCTCAAGGTGGGCGGCGAACCCAAACACGTCTCCGTCCAAATCACCGACCAGTCCGGCAATTACGACGTCAGCCGCCCGACCGGCTAGCGGTCAATCCTCCACCTTGAGGGCCTGGCGGATGGTGAGGCGGCCCTGGGTCTGCATGAGCGAGCGTCGGTAGAGCTTCTCGGCCATGAGCACGATGGCGTAGGTGGCGACCGCGGTGATGGCGAGTGCGATGAACGGTTCCCACCAGGCGGCGGAACCGTCGGCCAGGCGGCCGGGCATGGCCACGACGCTGACAATCGGGATGTACGAGGCGATGACGCGGCCGGTACCGGTGAGGAAGATGCCCGCGAACAGCACCAGCATGATGCACATCGACAGCGGCGTCGAGGTGGATTGCAGGTCCTCGTTGCGCGTGGCGAGCGCGCCCGCGACCGCCCACAGGCTGGCCAGCGCCAGGAAGCTGACCACGAAGAAGATGATGAACCAGCCTGCGGCCCCGGCGATCTGGGTGACCTGATCGCCCTTGCCGATCGCGGCCAAGCCGATCAGCCCGGCCCCGCCGAACAGCACCAGCTGCCCGAACGCCATCACGGTATTGCCGGCCACCTTGCCGATCAGCAACTGGCGCAGCGGGATCGCGCTGGCGAGGATTTCCACGATGCGGTTCTGCTTCTCCTCGACCACGCTCTGCGCGATGGCCATACCGAACAGGATGGACGAGAGGTAGAACAGGAACGCGAAGACGATGGTCACCACTTTGGCCAGTGCCGGATCGACCGCCGCCTTGTCGATGAGCTCGTAACCCACGGCGCTGCCCCGGGACAGTTGCTCGATGGATGTGCCCGCCGCGGCGGCATTGCGCTGCAACGTGATCTGCTGCACCGCCGCGGTCAGATAGGTGGAGGCGTCGTCGTTCTTGGCGGACTTTCCGATGAGTCGCCAACCGTTCGCGTCCGGCAGCAGGCCGACGGTGACCTTCTCATCCTTCACCTGCTGATCGGCGGTCGCCGTATCGGCGACCTGGTGCGCGGTGAAGGTGACGTTCTTGTTCGCATTGTCCGCCAGCGCATTCGCGGCCGCGACGATCGGCGCTGCGTCCGCGCTGACAATGGCGACATCCACGGTGGTGGCGCGGCTGCCCACGAATGCGCTGATACCCAGTGATGCGACGATCACCAGCACGGTCAGAATCGTGGAGACCAGGAAATTCCGGTCCCGCAGTTTCACCGCGATCTCCCGTGCGGCGACAATCCGCCACACCCCCGACGGCGCGGAATCGGCTGCGGTGCGGTCGGTTTCGGTGCTCATGCTGTCACCTCTCGATAGATCTCCGACACCGACGGCCGCACCTCGGCCAATTCCCGCACCGAACCGTGCGCCAGTGCGGCAGTGAGCAATTCATCGGTGGTCACACCGGTCAATTCCAGCAGCAGGCCCGCTCCATTGTTCTCCACGATCCGCACCCCGGACAGCGTGCCGAGCCAGTCGGTGTCACCGGTGAATCCGAGCCGATACCGCGCCGGACCCGAACTCCGCAATTCGGCGGCCGCGCCCTGCGCCACCACATGCCCCTTGGCGAGAATTACCAGGTGATCGCACAGCCGCTCCACCAGATCGAGCTGATGCGAGGAGAACAGCACCGGAACCCCCTGGGCCGCATACTCACCCAGCAATTCGGCCATCGAATCGATCGCGATCGGATCCAGCCCCGAGAACGGTTCATCGAGAATCAACGCCGTCGGATGGGTGATCACCGCCGCCGCGATCTGCACCCGCTGCTGATTGCCCAGCGACAGCGATTCGAGTTTGTCCTTACCGCGATCGCCGAGCTGAAACCGTTCCAGCAATTCCTGCGCCTGCTTTCTCGCCGCGACCGCGGTCAACCCCCGCAATCGCGCCAAATACACCAGCTGATCCAACACCGGCTGTTTCGGATACAGACCGCGTTCCTCGGGCATATATCCGAACGACCGCCGATCCGCCGCCGTCACCGCATGCCCCTGCCACCGCACCTCACCGTCGTGAGTGGCCAAGACACCCATGATCATTCGCATGGTCGTGGTCTTACCCGCGCCATTACCGCCGACGAATCCGGTCAGCGCGCCCGGCTGGACGGTGAACGACACATCATCCACGGCGATGTTCTCGCCGAATCGGCGCACCAGATGCGCGACTTCCAGCATGAAATCTCCCCTGCGTTTCCGGCCGGCCCGCTCGGCCTGCCATGCCTGCGGACCGGTACTACCTGCGTCTAGGTATGCCTTCGGCGAGACTAGCGGCGCGCACTCACCGGTTCGCCCTCGACGAGCCGGACGCGCCGAGCCAGATCGGACACGAACACCCGCTCCGGATCAGCCGCATCCCGCACCCGCTGCCATTCCGCGAGCCGCGGATACATCGCCCGCACCATCTCCGGAGTGGTCCGCGAATCCTTCGCGAAGTACAGCCGTCCACCCGCGGCAAGCACCCGCTCATCCAATTCCGCGCACAATCGATCCAGTCCGGGCGCGATCGGAAAGTCCAGGCTCAACATGAAACCCGGATGCGGCCACGACAGCGGCGCACGATTACCCGGCCCCATCCGTTTGAATACATTCAGGAACGAAGGATGCCCGGAGTGCGCGATCGCACGCACCGCATCGGCAAGCTGATCCTCCGCCCCGAACGGCATGGACAGCTGATACTGCAGGAACCCGCGCCGCCCATAGGCCCGATTCCATTCCCCGAGCAGATCCAGCGGGTGATAGAACTGCGTCAAATTCTGAATCCGCCCGCGCGCCCGCTTCGGGAACGCCCGATACGCCACCTCGGCGAGCACCCGCGCGGTCACCTTGTTGACCATCCCGTTCGGGAAGATATCCGGCACGGTGAACAGCTGCGGCGCATCGAATTTCAACGGATTCCCACGCAACTTCATCGGCAGCTCGTCAAGTTTGGCCAGGGACCCGCGACTGAACGCGGCCCGCCCGAGTCTTGCACCGGTGCTGATGGTGTCCGGCACCGACATCGAATAGTCGTAGCCGTCATCGGATCCACCGGTCAGTAATTCCATGGTCTCGGCGAGGGATGTGGTGCGGTCATTGTCGACGATGAAATACGCGGTTTCGGTGTGCTTGCAACGCACTCGCGCGCGCACCACGATGCCGGTCAGGCCCATACCGCCGACGGTCGCCCAGAACAGTTCCGATTCGGGCCCTTCGGGTTCGAGTGTGCGCACCGTTCCGTCGGCGGTCAGCAATTCGATCGAGAGCACGTGATTGCCGAAGCTGCCGTGCGAATGATGGTTCTTGCCATGGATATCGGAGGCGATGGCCCCGCCCACGGTGACCTGCCGCGTGCCCGGCAGCACCGGAACCCACAGGCCGTGCGGCAGCACCGTGCGCATGAGCGCGTCCAGGCTCACCCCGGCATCCACATCGACGACGCCGGACTCGGGGTCGACGCTGTGGATTCGGGCGAACGCCGTCATATCGACGACCAGGCCGCCGCCGTTCTGCGCCGGATCGCCGTAGCTGCGGCCCAGGCCCCGGGCGATAACGCCGCGCGGGCCCGCCTCCCGGACCGCGCGCGCCACCCGATCGATATCGTCGGTCGAAAGTACCTGCGCCACTGTGGAAGCCGTGCGGCTCCAGCCGGTGAGGGCGCGGCGATCGATCACACTTTCCCCTGCGGTGATAGTCACACCGCCACGGTAGCCGCGATCAGTTCTCGTTGCGGGACAGCGTGATCACGGGGATTTCCCAGGAGACCTTGGCCTGGAAGTCGGCCAGAAAGGGGAAGGGGGTGAGCACGGTGTCCCACAGGCGCTGGCGTTCGTCGCCACTGGCCACGGCCGCCCGGACGGGGAGGGTTTCCGCACCGACCTCGATGGTGGCGTCCGGATGCGCCAGCAGGTTGTAGTACCAGCCCGGCCGATTGGGGCGACCGCCATTGGCCGCGAAGATGACGATGTCCTCGCCGTCGCGATGGAAACCGAGCGGCCAGGTGCGCGCTTCGCCGCTGTGCGCGCCTATCGTGGTCAGCAACAGCAGGTCCATTCCGGCGAACTGACCCCCGAGCTTCCCCGAATTCGCGCGGAATTCGTCGATGATCTTCTGGTTGAGCTGCTGACGTGCTTCATCGGCCATGCGTTCTACCAACTTGGCCGCGATGCAGAATATTTCGGAGGGTCGTCGACTTTCGAGGAGGACGCCATGTGCAGGCTGTTCGGACTTTCGGCCGCACCGCAGCGGGTCAAAGCCACATTCTGGTTGGTGAACGCCCCGGACAGTCTGGAGCAGCAGAGCCATCGGGAACCGGACGGGGTCGGGCTGGGCACCTTCACCGCGGATGGGAAACCCGTGGTGGAGAAGCAGCCGATCGCGGCGTATCGGGACGCGGACTTCACCAGGGAAGCGCGGGAGCGGGAATCGGCCACATTCATCGCCCACGTCCGCTTCGCGTCCACCGGCGGTTTGCAACCGAACAATACGCATCCATTCGAACAGCACGATCGATTGTTCGCGCACAACGGTGTATTGCAGGGCCTGCCCGAATTGGAGGCGGAACTCGGTGACTACCGCGCTCTGGTCCATGGCGACACCGATTCCGAACGGTTCTTCGCGCTCATCACCCAGCGCACGGATCGGCACGGGGGAGACGTGAGCGCGGGCATCGCCGACGCGGTGCGCTGGATCGCGGACAACCTGCCCGTCTACGCGCTCAATATCATCCTGACCACCGCCACCGACCTGTGGGCGCTGCGCTATCCCGACACCCACGATCTGTTCGTACTGGAGCGAGATCCCGGCGGCCCGGACGGCACTCACCATCTCGAGCATGGCGGGCGCACCGGAATCCACGCGGCCAGTGCACAACTCACCGATCATCCGGCCGTGGTTATCGCGACCGAGCGCATGGATCCCGACCCGGGCTGGCGTGCGCTCGCGCCCGGGGAACTCCTGCATGTCGATGGTGCGCTGCGGGTGACGTCCCACATCATCATGAATTCCGCACCCCGCCACCCACTCTCACTGGCCGATCTCGACCCCACCGCCGCGGCCTCGCAGACCGGGCAGTAGGGCCGCGACAGTCAGTGCGCCGGTGCGGTGAGGTCGAAGACCGCGAGATTGCCGACGTGCTGTTCGGTGTAGTGGGCCATCACCCAGTCCAGAATCTGCTTGTTCCCGGCGGGCCGCCACACCCCGGCCTCGGAGTTGGGCTGCGCCGGATTCGGCTGTGCCGCAGGCGCTGTCGGATCGGCGGGCTTCTTATCGGTGCGCCAGGAGTCGGGCAGTTTCACCTCGGGGACGATGTAGTAGCCGATCTGGCGATCGCGCACATACTGCTGGAATTGCGGCAGCGTCGGCACCGGATCCTCGGAGGTGAACCCGCCGATGGCGATCACCGAGGTGCGAGTGGCCAATTCGAGCCCGGCCGCCGGACCGGACCGGTCGATGGCGGCGGACCATTTCGTATCGGTGGCCTTCAGCAGGGCGACCAATTGCGGATCGACGTCACCGTTTCCCATCATCATGCTCATCTGACTGCGGAAAGCGCTGAGCGCACCCAAGTCTCGGGGCGGGGCCGGTGGGCCGACGCTCGGTCCGCCGCCGGTATGCGACTGCGGCAGGGTCGCGGCGGTATAGGCGACCGAGCCCGCGAGCCCGGCGAGAATGCCCGCGATGAGCAGCAGCGAGGTGGCGCGATCGCGGGTGCGGGCGCGTTTCGCGGCGGGCGGCAGCGCCGCCAGAATCAAGCCGAGCACCGTCACCGCGGTGAGCGTGAAAATCGTCCAGCGCAGCCACGGCTGCCACGCGTGATTGCGCTGCAACAGCACGAAGGCCCAGCCGCCCATGCTGAGAATCAGTGCGGCCCCGCCGATTCGGCCGAAGGCCGTCGTGCGCCGCTGCCACAGTTCATGCGCGCCGAGCGCGAACACCCCGGCGATGGCCGGTGCCACGGCGAGGGTGTAATAGGCGTGCATACCGCCCTGCATGCCCGAGAACGCGACACCGTCGATGATCAGCCACAGCCCGAAAACCAGTGCGGCCCCACGGATCAGGTCGGTGCGGGGCTCCTTGCGGCGGGCAATGAGGACGAGCACGAACGCCAGCAGCGCCGCAGGCAGCAGCCACGAGATCTCGAAGCCGATCTCACCGGTGAACATGCGGGTGCGTCCCGACCCGAATCCGCCCGGCCCGAAATGCTGTTCGACGCTGTGCGGGATCTGATAGCCCTCGGGCAATTGGAACGGATTGCGTCCGCCCATATGGTTGTGGCCCAGATAGCGCGCGAATCCGTTGTAGCCCAGCACCAGATCCATGAACGTGTTGTCCTTGGACCCCGCCAGATACGGCCGTGAGGACTCCGGCCACAGGATGGTCAGCAGCACATACCAGCCCGAGGAGACCAGCAGTGCGCCCGCGGCGGCGAGCAGGTGCAGGAATCGATTACGCAGGGAGGTCGGCGCGACCACCAGATAGGCCAGCCCGAGCGCGGGCAGCACCATCAAACCTTCGAGCATCTTGGCCAGGAACGCGAAACCCAGTGCGACTCCGGCCAGTAGCAGCCAGCGCAGGCTCGCCCTGGGCAGCGCCCGAATCGTGCAGTAGGCGGCCGCGGTCATGAGCAGCACCATGACCGCGTCGGGATTGTTGAAACGGAACATCAGCGCCACCACGGGTGTCACGGCCAGGACCGCGCCTGCGAGCAATCCGGCTCCGCGATTCGCGGTGACCCGGGTGACCGCGCCGTACATGAGCGCGACAGCGGCCACCGCCATGAGCGCCTGCGGCGCGAGCATGCTGGCACTGCTGAAGCCGAAGATCTGACCCGAGAGCGCCATCACCCATTGCGACACCGGCGGCTTGTCGACGGTGATGAAATTGCCCGGATCCAGGGACCCGAACAGCAGTGCCTTCCAATCGTCCGAGCCCGACCACACCGCGGCGGCATAGAACCCATTGCCCATCCCATTGACGGTGATATTCCAGAGGTAGGCCACGGCGGTGCCCAGCAGAAGCGCGGCCAACCCCAGCCGCTCCCATCTGCGGGCGGGTGGCAGCAGGGCCGTTGCGGTCTCGGCGGGCGGCGTCGATACGGGCGGCGCGGACTCGGCGGTGGTGACGGTCACCGCGGGAGTCTCGCCGCCGAGCCGGTGAGGAGACTGGCCTCTAGCTGGGAAAACGCTGTGAATCGGGTTATGCGGGGCAATTTTTCGAGTGGGGAACGCGGGAACGATCTTGGGCGTTGGCCCAGTGATTCGGCAGTGGACGTCAGGTGATCGGATGAGTGTGCAGCGTCGCAAGATCGGTAGATGGGTCGTGGTTTCGGTATGCGCCGCCTCGGCGGCATTGGTGGCGGCGCCCGCCGGGGCGGCCGCCCCGGCCGAAGCGGGGGACGGCTCGCATATCGATCATGTGGTGCGCACCGATGAGCGGCGCGAAACCATCTACGTGTACTCGGCCGCCATGAACCGGGTGATCGGCTTGCGCATCATCCGGGCCGCCGATTCCAGTCGCCCGCAACCGACGCTCTATCTACTCAATGGCGCGGAGGACGGTGTCGACGCGAGTGGCGTCGAATCCTCCTGGGAGACCAATACCGATCTGGCCGACTTCATGGCCGATAAGAACGTCAATACCGTGACGGTCCTGGACGGCCGCTACACCTACTACACCGATTGGATCGCCGACGATCCGAACCTGGGTCGCAATAAATGGACCACCTTCCTGACGCGAGAACTGCCGCCGTTGCTCGATGCGGAACTGAACGGTTCCGGCCGCAATGCCATTGTGGGAGTGTCGATGTCGGGCACCGCCGCGCTTTCCCTGGCCGAATCCGCGCCCGAGCTGTACCGCAGCGTCGGCTCGTTCAGCGGCTGCGCCGAAACCAGTACCGATCCGGGCCGACGGTATGTGCAGGCGGTGGTGCTCTCCGGCGGCGGCAACCCGTGGAATATGTGGGGCGTGGACGGAGCGCCGGGCTGGGTCGCCAACGATCCGTCCACCCCGGAGAATCTGGAGAAATTGCGCGGGATCGATCTGCACATCTCCGCCGGTGACGGCGGAGCGGCGGACCCCACCGGGCGCGCGCATACCGCCGCCGGCGGCGGAGCGCTCGAATCGGTCGTCGACACCTGTACGCACGAATTGGATAAGCGCACAACGCAACTGGGCATACCCGCGACCTACACCTATGTCCCCGGCGGTCAGCATTCGTGGCCGTACTGGCAGGACGCGCTGCATCAAGCCTGGCCGGGTATCGAACGATCGCTGACCACCGGCAACTAGCCGCGGGGGATCGGGCGGATCAGTTCCAGCTGTCGATCTTGATATCGCGCGGATCCGGTGCGCCCGTACCCGTTTCGATCAGCTGCTTCAGGCTGACCAGGAATACCGCCCACTTCGTGCTGCAATGGTGCATGAACGGTACGGGCTCCTTCCAGCCCAGATGCCGGAACATCACATTGGCGTACTCGTCGGCCTGTTCGAGCTCGAACTCGACATGGGTGCCGATCCATTCCTCCGGACCGTCGACGACCTCCCAGAGCACCCGCTTGTCCGAGACGAGGTCGACGACCTTCATATCGATTCCGCCGGGGCCGAAACGGAATTCGAGTACACCGCCGACGTCATTGCCCTTGCCGGAGGTATTGCTGGCCCACCAGCCCGATAGGCCCTCGACGCTGGTCAGCGCCGAATAGACCTCGGCCTTGGGCGATTTGATTCCTACCTGGTGCAGGATGTCCACCATTGTCGTTCTTCCTTCTGTGCTTGATCTTGCCGTGTTCGGTCACTGCTGTGCGTCGTGCTTTTCCTTGGCGCGCTGAATCGCTTCGGCGAGCCGTTTGATGCGCCGCAATCGGGCATCCCATTCCGACCCGACCTGGGCCAATTGCGCTACGGCGCGGGCCAATTGGGCCTCATCGACGCGATAGCGACGTTCGCGCCCGGCGGGTGTGCCGTGCACCAGGCCGACGCGGTCGAGGACGCCGAGATGTTTGGCGATGGCCTGCCGGGTGACGGGTAGTCGTTCACTGAGACTGGTGGCCGTGCCATCACCGTCGACCAGCAAAAGGTCGAGCATGCGCCGACGGGTCGGATCGCCGATGGCCGACCACAGGTCGTCGTCGACCACGGTGGTCATAGCGCGGACACCAGCTTCCCGATGTATTCGCCCAGGCGCGGAATATAGGTATCCCAACCGGAGACGTGATCGTTGTACTGCGCCTCCAACTTGGCCACCTCCCAGCCCATTTCGCGGAATCCGGTCTCGACCATGCGGATGGTGGTGCCGGTATCGGTGGGCGTCAGCTCGAAGGTGACCAGCATCGAATTCACCGCATCGTCGACCTCGTTGTCCGGATAGCACCACCGGAACGCGAACAGGCGCGGCGGCTCCACGGTGACCACCGTCATCGCCAGTACATCGACCCGATCACCCCAGACGAATTCGCCGACCGCACCCTGTTTCACCTCGTAGGAGGCATCGTCGGTCCACCACTCCGAAATGTGCTCAGGGCTGCTGACCACCTCGAACACCACCTCGGGCGGGGCGTCGACGTGGATCTCCCGTTCAATGCTTCCGAATTCCAGACTCGTCATACCGGCCTCCATGTGCAACGTTTGGTTGCGTATGACGGTAGTCCTCGATCGGCGAACGCGCAACCATCGGTTGCTCAATCCGGCAGAATCGGAACCGACAGTCCCTCTCCACGACCCAGCAGGGCGGCGCGCGTGACCGTGCCCGCGCCGAATCGATTGCGGAGCTCGTCCAGCGTCGAATCGAGGGTCGATTCCGCGCGATGCTCCAGCGGCAGCGACAACTGCATGGTGTCCGCGTCATCGAGATTGGTCAGCGCCAGACCGACCAGCGTCAGCCCGCGCTCGTGAATCATGGGCAGCGCCGCGGCCAGCAACGTGCGCGCCGCATGCAGAATGACCTCGCCGTTATCGGTGGCCTCGGCCAGCGTATGCGAGCGGGTGGCGCGGCCGAAATCGTCGAATCGCAAGCGCAGCACCACGGTTCGGCATACTCGGCGCGCCTTGCGCAGCCGGTGCCCCAGCCGATCGGCCAGGCCGAACAGATACGCCTCGATCTCATCATCGGTGCGGGTACGACGGCCCAGCGCGCGCTGCGCGCCGATCGATCGCCGCCTGCGCCCGGTCTCGACCCGCCGCGGATCGCGCGCCCACGACAGTGCGTGCAGATGCCGTCCGGCCGCCGATCCGAGCACCCCGGCCAGCGGCCCCTCACCCATTTCGGCCAACTGCCCGACCTTCGTGATTCCGCGCTCACGCAGTTCTCGTGCGGTCACCTCGCCCACACCCCAGAGCCGTTCCACCGGCAGCGGATGCAGGAATTCCAGCTCCCCATCCGGCGGAACCTCCAGCAGCCCATCGGGTTTGGAAACGGCGCTGGCGACCTTCGCCAGAAACTTGGTGCGCGCCACCCCCACCGAAATCGGCAGCCCCACCTCGCGCCGAACGCGCTCCCGCAAACCCCGCGCGATCTCCACCGGCGTCCCGGCGATCCGCCACAGCCCGCTCACATCCAGGAACGCCTCATCGATCGAGATGCCCTCCACCTCGGGCGTGGTATCCCGGAAGATCTCGAACACCAGCTTGCTCGCCTGCGCGTACGCGGACATGCGCGGCGGCACCACGATGGCATGCGGGCACAATCGCAGCGCCTGCCGCGAATTCATCGGCGTCCGAACACCGAACGCCTTGGCCTCATAGCTCGCCGCCAGCACCACCCCCGACCCCACGAGCACCGGTTTCCCGCGCAGCCGCGGATCATCGCGCTGTTCCACCGAGGCGTAGAAGGAGTCCAGGTCGGCGTGCAGAATCGCCGCCCGTTCGGGGCGATTCCCCGGGCGGCCGTCCGCACTCGACTCGAACATATGTTCCATAGCGCCAAGAGTGTAGCGCCCACGTCGATCATTCCGGTGGCAACCATGCGCGCTCATCGAATATCGGGCCGCGCGGGCCGCTTCCACACGCACTGATTTGCTAGACCGTAACTGAATTGCGGCCATCGGCCCGGGGCGACTGTGGAAGATTAGGGCGCATGCCGCACTCCAATCCGATCGGTGCCTGGAAGTCGCTGCGTGAAGGCAATGAGCGCTTCGTCAAAGGCACACTCCAGCACCCCAGTCAGGGCGCTGCCGCCCGCGCCAAACTCGTCGGCGGACAGCAACCGCACGCGATCCTGTTCGGCTGCGGTGACTCCCGGGTGGCGGCCGAGATCATCTTCGATCAGGGCCTCGGCGATATGTTCGTGGTGCGCACCGCCGGACACGTCATCGACAGTTCGGTGCTCGGATCCATCGAATACGGCGTGCACGTGCTCAACGTCCCGCTCATCGTGGTGCTCGGGCATGACAGCTGCGGGGCGGTGCGCGCCACCATCGATGCCCTCGACAATGGCGATGTCCCAGGCGGATTCATTCGCAGCGTCGTCGAACGCGTGACGCCCTCCATCCTCATCGGCCGCCGCGAGGGCCTGGAAGAGGTCGACGATCTAGAAGCCCGGCACGTGGTGGAGACCGCACGGGTGCTCATGCAGCGCTCGATCATCATCTCCGAACGCGTCGCGGCCGGCGAATGCGCCATCGCCTGCGTCACCTACCAACTCGCCGACGGCCGCATCAATCTGCACCGCGTCATCGGCAATATCGGCGAAATCGCCTGACACCGAAAGAGATTCCCTGCCGACGGAAGGGATGACGCCGTGAGCCAGGCGACGCAGTGCCTGATCGTGCTGGGCGTGGTGATCGCCCTGTTCCTGTGGAACCGGCTCCCGGTGGAGATCGTGGCCCTGGGTTCGGCGCTGCTGGTCTACGCGCTCGGGCTCATCGATTCCGATCAGGTGTTCGCCGGATTCGGTGATCCGGTGGTGGTGTTCATCGCCGCCATGTTCGTGGTCAGCGGTGCGCTCGAGGCCAGCGGTATCACCGGCTGGGCGGGCCGCCGGATCGTCGCGCTCTCGGGTGGGCGGCAGCGTCGGGCGCTGGTGCTGGCCATGCTGGTCTCCGCCGCGCTGGCCGCACTGCTGACCCAGAACGGTGCGGTGGCCGCGCTGCTGCCGGTGACGGTGTCGCTGGCCATCACACTCGGTGCGCGACCGTCGAAGTTCCTGGTGCCGCTGGCCTACGCCGCACACGCCGGAACCCTGTTGGTGCTGACCGGAACCCCGGTCAATGTGCTCGTGAACGAGGCCGCCGAAGCCGCGGGCGTGCCGAAGTTCGGGTTCTTCGACTTCGCGGTCGCCGGTATTCCACTCGTCGCGGGGACCATCGCGCTGGCGCTGCTCCTCGAACGGCTGCTGCCCGACCGCGATCCCGAAACCCTGCCCGCCGATCTGAGCGAACACGCGCGGACCCTGGTCTATGACTACCAACTCACCGGCGGCGCAGCGCTTTTGCGCGTGCGCGGGGACTCGCCGCTGGTCGGTCTGCCCGCCGACACCTTGATCGATCACAAGCCGCCCGGGGTGTTCCCGGTGACCGTGCTGACGGCGGACGAACAGACCCGCGGCCAAGACCCCGTCGAGCGCGGCGACCTGCTCGTCGTGCGCGGTGCACCGGATGCCGTGAACAGCTTTGCGCGGCAACAGCATCTGGAGCGGCGCACCGCACCCGACGATGATCAACTGATTCCGCTGCTGCTCAATGCCGAGACGGGTCTGCTCGAAGTCGTGGTGAGCCCGCGCTCGCGGCTGGTGGGGCAGCGGGTGTTCCCGGGCATGTCCTCGGATGTGGGTGATGTTGTCGTGCTCGGTGTGCGCCGGGACGGGCGGGACCGCGAATCGGGCAACATTCGCATGGCGGCGGGGGACACCCTGCTGCTGCACGGTTCGTGGGATGCATTGGCGCGCAAGGCCGATCGCCGCGCGGATGTGCTCAGCGTGGAGTCGCCCGGTGCGCTGCGCAGCCAACTGGTGCCGCCTGGTCCGCGCGCGTGGCGGGCGCTGGGGGTCGTCGCGGTGATGGTGTTGTTGATGGCGACCGGAGTGGTTCCGGCGGCGGTGGCGGTCCTGCTCGCGGCCTGCGCCATGGTGGTGTTGCGCGTCCTCGATCCCGGTGGCGCGTATCGCAGTATCTCCTGGACCACGGTCGTTCTCATCGGCGGCATGTTCCCGCTCTCGATCGCCATGCAGCATTCCGGCGCCGCGGATCAGGTCGCGCATACGGTCGTGTCCGCGGCGGGCGGCAATGGCATCCTGCTGCTGCTCGGTTTATTCGTAATCACCGCGCTGCTGGGGCAATTCATCAGTAATACCGCCACCGCACTGGTCATCGTCCCGGTCGCGGTATCCGCGGCCGCCGATGCCGGGATCTCCCTGCGCCCGGTGCTCATGTGCGTGGCGATCGCGGCCGCGGCTGCCGTGCTGACACCGATCGCCACACCCGCGAATCTGATGATCCTGGGTCCGGGCGGTTATCGCTTCGGCGACTACTGGCGGTTCGGGCTCCCGGTGCTGGCGCTGTACCTCGTGGTCGCACTCGGCGTCGTGCCGCTGATCTGGTCGTTCTGAGCGTCGCGGGCTCGGCGCACGAAACCCGCTTCCAGCATCGATAATCCGGGCATGGAGATTCTGCTCGTACTGATCCCGGCGGTGCTGTGCGTGATCGTCGTGCCGGTGGTGATCGTGATCGTGCTCGTCACCCGTAGCTCACCCCGTCGACTGCCGATTCCGGGTCAGGGGCCGGGGCGGAACTCCGATCAGCATTGGACCCACGCGTTCTTCGATGACAGCTCGAATAACGCGCCCTGGCAGCCCGGCGATCCGTCCTGGGAAGGTTCGGACGGCTACGGCCACCAGCAACACGGTCACCACCATCGCGACTGGGATTCCGGTCACCACGGCGGTTCGGACCAGAGCCATCACGGCCACAGCTGGTCCCACGATCACGGCGGTCACGGCTCGAGTCACGACAGCGGTGGCTCCAGCTACGACAGCGGCAGCAGCGGTTCCAGCGATTCCGGTTCCAGTTCGAGCGATTCGGGTTCCAGCAGTTCGAGCAGCAGTTCCGATTAGCGCTGCCACACTCCGGCCAGACGCGTCACAGAAACTACCGAATGGTCCTCACTATCCTGGTCGGATGAGCACAGGTGCGATAGCGATGGTGCCGATCGACCCCGAACTCGAGACGGTGACCACCACCAGACCGGAGGACGATGCCGCCGCGCTCGGGGTGGATCCGCGCGCGGTCGAGGCGATCTGGGAATCGGTGTGCGACTGGTACCGCATGGGCACCACCCCGGCCATTCAGATCTGTCTGCGCCGCGACGGCAAGATCCTGTTGAATCGGGCCATCGGGCACGGCTGGGGCAATGGCCCCGCCGACACCGCCGAGACACCCAAACAGCTCATCACCCCCGATATGCCGTTCTGCGGCTTCTCCACCGCCAAGGGCGTCGCCGCCGCACTCATGTTCATGCTCATCGAACAGGGCGCGTTCGCGCTGAATGATCCGGTCAGCCAGTACATTCCGGAGTTCGCGGCCAACGGTAAGCAACGCATCACCATCGCCGATGTGCTCTCGCATTCCGCGGGCGTCCCCTTCATCTCCGCGCCCTACTCCGGCACCGCGATGGTCCTCGACGAAGAGCTGGCGGTGCGGGGTCTCGCCGATCTGGTCCCCAGTTGGAAGCCCGGCCGATTCCGCGTCTATCACGCGCTCACCAGCGGTTTGATCCAGCGCCTGCTGGTGCGCCGCGCCACCGGCAAGCCCATGCGCGACCATCTGCGCGAACAGGTCCTGGATCCATTGGGCTTCCGCTGGAACAACTTCGGCGTCGATCCCGCCGATGTGGACGCGGTCGTCCCGAGCGTCAAGGTGGGCCCCGGCCCCTCCCGGATCTGGCGTCATCTGGCGGGGAGAGCCCTCGGCGGTGGTCTCACCGGCCCCAACCCCGAGGCCGATACCCGAGCCTTCCTCACCGCCGAACTCCCCTCGGGCAACCTGGTCACCACCGCGTATGAACTCTCCAGGTTCTACGAAATCCTCACGCGCGGAGGTGAACTGGACGGCGTCCGAATCATGCGCCCGGAAACCGTGCGGCAGGCCGTCCAGCCCGCCCGCTGGATTCCCGGCGCGGCGGGCCGAGTATCGGTGGCCGGATACGAACTGGGCGCACGCCGCTCCAAATTCGGCCGCCACACCGAATCCCATTTCGGCCGAAGCGGTTTGACCACCCAGTACGGCTGGTCCGATCCCGCACGGGGCCTGTCGGGCGCAATCCTCACCAGCGGTAAGGCCACGGCGGACACCTCCCGGCCGTGGCAGCTGGTCGCCCGGATCTCCGACGCGGTGCCCCGCCACGCGTGAAGGAGGGGTAGTTCAGGAACCCAGCGCCGCGCGGGCGGCGTCGAACCAGGCCTGGGTGCCGACCAATCCGGCCTCGATGTCCTTGCGAGCTCCGTTGAAGCCGTACAGGTTTCCCGCGAACACGGTCAGCACCGAGCCTTCCTGTTCGCCGAGTTCCTCCAGCACCTCTGTGTCCTGGAGCAGGTAGGCGACCCCGGCGACCTCGCTCGGAGACCATTCGGTGCGGTGGTCGGCCCAGCCGTCCTGGCGCACGGCGCGGGCGCGGGTGACGAGTTCTGTTTGCAGCGCGGCGCGGTCGGCGTCGGTGGGCTGCCGGGATTTGAGGTGGTCCCAGCTGATCGGTGCTGCGTCGGACACGTCCGGACTCCGTCCCTGAAGGGTCGATGGGTTGACTGCTGGTTTACCGCGAGCTCCCGGGCAATCTATCCCGCCGGAGGTCGGGGCGGTGCAGGCGGTTCCCCGGACCCGGGTCACGAACGGTGTCCGATACGCGCAATCGGCTGTCTCGATTCTGTCTTTCCGACAGGTCGGGACGTCATTAGCGTTGGTGGCGCACCCTGGCCGGCGGGGTGCGTCCACCGAATCGCCAGGGACGCGGCAGCTCGATGCGCTGCGCGTCCGACCAGATCAGAGGTTTTCAAATGACTACGACGACTGCCGGCGCGGGTCTCGAGCCATCGAGGCGAACAGTCGGCGCGACCGCCCGTCCGGGGCTGGTGCTGTTCATGGTGTGCACCGCGATCTTCATGCTGATGCTCGACGCGACCGTGGTCTCCGCCGCGCTGGCGGATATTCGCGATGACTTCGACTCCTCCATCGACGGCCTGCAATGGGTGATCGACGCCTACGCGCTGCCGCTGGCCGGATTGCTGCTGACCCTCGGCTCGGCCGGTGACAGGTTCGGGCGCAAGCGGGTATTCCTCAGCGGTATGGCGGTGTTCACCGCATCCTCGCTGGCGCTGGTGCTCGCGGGCAGCATTCTGCAACTCAATGTGCTGCGTGCGGTGCAGGGTATCGGCGCGGCAATGCTTTTCGCGACGGCACTGCCGCTGCTCGCGGTGGCCTATCCCGAATCGCATGCCCGGGCCAGGGCGATCGGTGTCTACGGCGCGGTGATGGCGGGTGCGACCGTTGCCGGTCCGGTCCTGGGCGGTGCGCTGGTCACCGCGTTCGGGTGGCGGTCCATCTTCACCATCAATGTGCCGATCGGTGTGCTGATCTTCGCGCTGGCGCTGCTCCGGATGCCCGAGACCACAAGGCATCTCGATCGCCGCACGGATTGGCTCGGTTCGGTGCTG
This sequence comes from Nocardia sp. NPDC056000, assembly GCF_042269265.1. NCBI lineage: Bacteria > Bacillati > Actinomycetota > Actinomycetes > Mycobacteriales > Nocardiaceae > Nocardia > Nocardia sp. NPDC056000. The sequence goes on from NZ_JBHJXS010000003.1 coordinate 666,563, forward strand.
CTCTCGGGCGGACTGCTGGCGGGCGTACTCGGCCTGACCCGCGGCAATGCCCTGGGCTGGACCTCGGGGACGATCATCGCACTCGGCATCGCCGCAGCAATGCTGCTGACGCTGTTCATGGCGTGGCAATTCCGCACTCCCCATGCGCTTTTCGATGTCTCCATGCTGCGCAAGCCGGGATTCGCCGGTATCGCGATCATCGCGGTCGCGCATATGGCCACGCTCATGGCCGCCTCCAACTATCTGGCCATCTTCCTGATCAACACCATGGGATTCACTCCGCTCCAGATGGGCCTGCGGCTGGTGCCGATCAGCATCGCGGCGCTGGTCGCCGCACCGCTCGGCGCGGTGCTGGCCAAGCGGGTGCCGACCGCGGTGTCGCTGCCGCTCACCATGGGGCTGGTCGTGCTCGGTATGTGGTTGCTGGGCAATGTCGAAAGCGCCGATGCCTGGACGCATTTCGTGCCGGGCATGATCGTCGGCGGTATCGGGCTCGGCGCGATCACCACGGTGAATCAGGCTGCCGCGCTGACCTTCGCCTCGGATGCGAACGCGGGTATGGCCAGCGCGACCTTCGGCACGCTGCGGCAGGTCGGCATGGCGATCGGTGTGGCGGGACTCGGCGCGATTTTCAGCCACAGCGCGCGTGCGGAGGCGGGTCGGGGCCTGGATCTCCTTGCCGCGCACAATGTCACTGTGACGCCGGAATTGCGCACCCAATTCCTCGACGGGGTCGCCGCCGGAGCGGGCACCGACCTGGCGGGAGCGGTGCCACCGGAATTCGCCTCGGCAACACCGCTATTGACCGAGACCGCGCATACGGCCTCGATCGAGGGGCTGAACGCGCTGTTCACGCTGGGTACGGTCGTCGGCCTGGCCGCCACCCTGGTGGCGGCGCTCGCCTTCGCGGCCGAGAAGTGGCGCGCTATCCGTCGCTAGCCCGGCCGAGATCGGTACCGCTCCCGCCGAAGAATACGGCCGGGGTGGTGCCGATCTCGCGGCGGAACGCGGTGATGAACGAACTCGCGGTGGTGTAACCGACGGTCCGCGCGACCCTCGAAATCGGTTGTCCCGCAGCGAGTAGCGGCAGTGCGGAGTTCAACCGCTCCAGTGCGCGCCAGCGTTCGAAACTGGTTCCGGTCTCGGCTCGGAAGCGCCGCGAGAGCGTGCGGGTGGATACCGAGAGCTCGCGGGCCCAGGCATCGAGTCCGCGCGCATCGGCGGGATTCTCCTTGAGCGCGAGCGCAACCCGCCGCGCACCCGGATCGGTCGGCAGCACCACCGGCATCATCGTCACCGCCATCGGGATCATCAGATCCCACAGCACCGCGTTCCCGCGCGCTCGCTGCTCCGACTGCGCATTGGGCAGATCCGACAGGTACCGCAGCAGCGGGCCGATCAATCCGGAAGCGTCCACCACGGTCGGCTGTTTCCAATCCAGCGGGGAATCCCCGGGTTCGAAGTACAGCGACAGCATCTCGCACGATGAGCTCGGCATCACCGAATGCGGTGTGCCGCCGGGAATCCAGAGCGCTCGCGCGCGCTGCACCACCCACCGGGAATCCCGGGTCTCCATGGTGAGCACGCCGTCGGGCACCCAGGTCAGTTGATGCTGCGGATGGCTATGCGCCAGCAGACCGGTCGCGGAATCGAGCGGAATGACAATGCTCGGATAGTCCGCGTAGTCGAGGCTGAGATGCTGATCCGGCGGCATGGCATCCAGATTATGGGTCCGAATCACCCCGGCTCGGAAGCGGTGCGCACCTGCGGGAAGACCGCGACCAGGCGCTCGATTCGCGAATCCTCCAGTTCGGGGCGCGGATAGGTGGACCGGAAGATGGCCTCGCCGTCGAACATGTGAATGAGCGAGGTCGCGAGCAGTTTGCCGGTCTCGGGGGAGACCATCGGGGTGAGGGCGGCGACCGCCAACTCCTCCACCGCGTCGAGCAGCGCGCGGGCGACGGGTTCGAGGCGTTCACGCAATTCCGGTTCGGTGCGGGCGGCCACCAGCAGTTCGAACCAGACCGTATTGGTCTTATCGCGAATCTGACCGCGCACCCGGAGCATGATGTCGGCCAGATCGATCGGCTGATCGGTGGCCTCGGTGCGGCGCAGTATCTGCACCGCCTCGATATGCCGGTGACTGACCTCATCGGCGGCCGCCACCACCAATTCGGTGCGGGAATCGAAGTGCCGGAAGATCGCGCCCTTGGAAATGCCCGCGCGGCGGCTGATCTCGCCGAGCGAGGCATTGTGATAGCCGATCTCGGCGATCGTCTCGATGGTGGCGTCGACCAGTGCCGCCCGGGTGGCGGCACTGCGTTCGGCTTGTGTGCGGCGACCGGTGACGGCCGTCATCGGCCTCCCGCCCGCAGGAAGCGGCCGGTGCGGCGGGTGCCGAGCACGGGTGCGGAAACACCGTCGCCGAAGACGAATTCGCCGCCGATGAAGACGGCCGATACCGCGGCGTCATTGCGATTCACCATGCGAGACAGGTTGTCATACTCGGGCACCACCTGTTCGGCGTATGTGTCCAGGGACTCATCCAGGTGCGCCGGATCGATGATGACCAGATCCGCGCGGTCGCCCTCGCGCAGGCGGCCGGCGTCGATGCCGTACCAGTCGGCCAGCTCGCCGGTCATGCGGTGCACCGCGTGCTCCAGGGTCAGGAATGGGCGTCCGGCCTGCTCCGCGCGATGCACGCGGCGCAGGAAGCGCAGGCCGAAGTTGTAGAAGGCCATATTGCGCAGGTGTGCGCCCGCATCGGAGAAGCCCAGTTGCACACCGGGATTCGCGCTCAGTTTGTCGAGGAATTCGGGCCGGTGATTGGAGATGGTGGTGCGCCAGCGCAGTTTGGTGCCGTGCTCGACCACCAGATCGAGGAAGGCGTCGACCGGATGCAGGCCGCCGCGGCTCACCCCGACCTGGCCGAACGTCTTGCCGATGACGGAGTCGTCCGGGCAGTCGACGATTTCGGCATCGAAGAAATCGCGATGCCACACGCGCATACCGAACTTCGCGTCGTACTCCTTGCGGAAACGCCTGCGGTAGCTCTCATCCTGGAGCAGGGCATTGCGCTGCACCTGATCGGCCAGATGCAGTGCGGCGGCGCCGGATCCGAATTCCTCGAAGATGACCAGATCGATGCCGTCGGCATACACCTCGAACGGGACCGGCAGATGCTGCCAGCGGAAATCACCGCCCAGGGCGTTCACCAGCCGCGCGAGCGGACCCATGATGTACACCAGGAACGGGTTGGCCTTCAGATCCGCCGCCGAGAGCAGGGTGGTCTTGAGCTTGCGGCGGAACAGGCCCGCGCTGCTGAAGGTCATGGCCGCGATACTGCGCGGCGAGGTGATGTCCGGCCCCGCCTGCAGGATGCGATCCCGTTGCCGCAGAATCGCATTGAGGCGTCGGCGTTCCTTCGCCCGGGCGTAGGTCGAGGGCAGGGTGCGGGAGCGGCAGACATCGCCGTCGAGCTTGTCGAAGAGCAGCTGCTGCGCGGACATGCCGACGAATCCGGCATCGAGCGCCTCGTGCAGGGCGGCCTCCATGGCCGATTGTTCGGCGGCGGTGGGGCGCACCTTCTTGCGGGTGGCTCGATCCAGGCCCAGCAACGCGGTGCGAATATCCGAATGTCCCAGCATCGCGGCGATATTCGGGCCGAGGGGGAGTTCCTCGAGTGCGGCCACGTACTCGCGCGCCGACCCCCAGTTCTGCCCGGTGACAGCTTCGATCACGTGCTGGCGCGGGATCGCCTCGACGCGGCCGAAGAGGTCACCGGCATCGGTGGGCTGCACATGCACGGTCGAGAGCGAACAGGACCCGAGCATGATGGTCGTGATCCCGTGCCGCACGGATTCGGTGAGCGCCGGAGCCTTCAGCACTTCGACGTCGTAGTGGGTATGGATGTCGACCATGCCGGGTGTCACCCATTTGCCCGTGGCGTCGATGACGTTATCGCAGCCGGTTTCATCGAGCGGTTGCGCCGAGACCGCGACGACGCGATCACCGCGCAGTCCGAGATGGCGGATAGCGGAGGGCGCGCCGGTGCCGTCGAACCAGCGGCCGCTTTTGATGATCGTGTCGTAGCTCACCCCATGATTGCAACCGATCGGTCACTAACAGTCAATGTGCATATGTACGAAGTCTTTTGGTTGATATGCCAAATCGTCACCCCGCCGCACCCCGTCTGTACTGCATGTTCCTGTCATCCTGAGGGTATGAAGCTCAGCGTTGAGCAGAACGGCGGATCCTTCTACGACGCGGGTAAAGCCCCCGCCGAAGTCGCCGCCGACGCGATTTCCCCCGAGGCCGTGGTGGTCAACTCCGAACCCGCACCGCCACCACCGCCCGCCCCTCCGGCTCCCGAAGCGGAACCCACCCCCGATCTCACCATCGAATTGGCGCGCCTCTACGACACCGCCAGCGGCCGTGAGGAATTCCGCCTATTGCGCCGCATCGGCTATGTCGACGACGCTCCCGGCGGCGTCGGCATCATCCAGGTCCCCGCCGATCTCGAACACTGGACCACCGATCTGACCTCGGTCCCGCCGTTTCTGACCTGGCTGGTCCCCAAAACCGGCGCGCACCTGCCCGCCGCGATCCTGCACGACGGCCTGGTCCTTGCCAAGGGCGAACCCGCCAGCTACATCGCCGAACGCGAAATCCACCGCGATGAAGCCGATCGCATCTTTCGCGATGCCATGGCCAAGACCGGCACCGGGCTGATCCGCCGGTGGCTGGTCTGGTCCGCGGTCACGGTCGCCACCATGCACGAGGGTCGTCAGGTCGACTGGTCCCCAATCCAGAAGTGGCACTATCGAATCGCGCTCTGGGGCACCCTGCTGCTGATTCTGCTGCTCGGTGTCCTCGGCACCCTGGATCTGTTCGACATTCCGGGTGTCGGGCTGCCCTGGATGGGCGACGGCCCACTGCACAAACTGATCGGCGGCGTTTCCGGAGCCATTGTCATACCGCTGCTCCTCGGCCTCACCTGGGGCAGATTCCGCATCGCGGGCTGGATAATCGGTCCGCTGGTGGCCCTGGTCATCCCGGCCGTAATCCCGATCATCCTCGTCGGCTGGCTGTACATCGCGGTGGAAGCCCTGCACACCTGGCGTCCCTGGCTCGCCAAGGCGCTGGCGATCGCTCTCGTGCTCACCGCCTTCTGCGTGTTCATAACCTCGTGGTGCCTGGCGTGACTCGCTGCAAGGATGGATTGCCATGAGAGCCTTGCGTTTTGCCCAGTGGGGGATGGCGGCGACCGCCCTGCTCAGTACGGCGGGGTGCGGTGAGGATGAGCTCACCACCGCACCGCCGACCACCGTGACCGCCACCTCCGGCACCACCTTCACCCTGGCCATCGGCGATACCGCCCGGCTCGACACCGGTCGTCTGGTGGTAACCCTCACCGATGTCTCCGGTGACAGCCGCTGTCCCGAGGATGTCACCTGTGCCTGGGCCGGCGATATCACCGTCACCGTGACGGCGACCGTCGATGCGACGGAAACCCGCTACGGCCTGCACCCCAATCCGCGCGAGAGCAGCGCGTCGACCAACGGCTATCGCATCGAACTACAGGCCGTCCGCCCGGGCCGCCACACCAACCAGCAGATTCCGCCCACCACCTACCGGGTGGATCTGCTGGTATCGCCCGCTTGATCGGGCAGCAGTGAGGCGACGACGAAGCCCGCGAGTCCGATACCGGCCAGCGCGATGGTCGCCATGGCGTAGGCGTGCCCGGTGAGATCGGCGACGAGAATCGTTCCCGCCACCGCGGTGCCGAGCGCCGAACCGAGATTGGAGGCGCTGCGGGACAGGCCGGAGATCTCACCCTGGTCGTCCGCGCCGAAAGCGGATTGCACGACGGTGACCGACGGGGTGAGCATGGCTCCGATTCCCAAGCCCACCAGCAGAAGTCCGGGTGCGAAGGTCCAAGGATTCAGTGAACGGTCGGCCAGCGCGATGAGTACGCCGAGCCCGAGCACACTGGTGAGGAATCCGGTTCTGATCAGGGTGCGCTGCGATCTTCTGCGTGCCAGTCGTGCTGCGGCCAGCGAGGATACGAGCAGTCCCGCCGTTGCCGCGGTGAAGATTACGCCGGTCTGGACGGCGTTGTACCCGCGCACGACCTGCAGGTAGGTGGCGACCACGAAGGACGTGCCGATGAGCAGCAACCACTGCAGCAGTTGGGTGATCAAGCCGAGATTGGCCGTGCGCGAGGCGAACATCGCGGTCGTGATCAGCGGCTCCACACCGCGGCGTTCCTTGGCGCGGACACCGAGCACGAACGCGGTCAACAGCACCGCCCCGAGCCCGAGCAGTAGGGCCATCAGCCGAATATCGTTGTCAGCGGCTTGAATTCCCGACACGATCAGAATCAGGCCCGCGGCCGAGAGCACTGCCCCGCTGATATCGAACGGCGCGCTGGGATCCGGCGGCAACGGATCCTCGATCCGCCTGCCCAATAGCGCGATCAAGAGGACGACCACAGCCTGGAACAGAAACGCCGCGCGCCAGGTCAGCGCCGTGGTGATGAGCCCGCCGATCAGCGGTCCGGCAGCCGCGCCGACCCCGCCCATCGCCATGATGACCCCGAACGCCTTTGCTCGCGCGACGGTTTCGGTGAACAGCAACGTCGTCAGAATGTAGACCGGTGGAATCAGCAGCGCCGTGCCGATGCCCTCGAGTATCGAATTGCCCAGTATCAGCACGCCCAGCCCCGGTGCGATCGCACTCGCCACCGCACCGACGCCGTACACCAACAGACCCGCCAGGAAGCAGCGCTTACGCCCATACCGGTCGGCGAGTTTGCCCCCGGGGATCATCAGCGCGGCCATGACCAGCAGAAACAGTGTGATCGCCACCTGCACACCCTGGACGGTGGTGCCCAGATCCACGCTGATGTCGTTGATCATCACATTCATATTCGAGCCCGCGAAGCTACAGATGAACTGCGCCAACGCGAGCGGAAGCAGCACCCCGCGCGGAGCAGCTGGCGTCATCTCGATCCTCCCTCACCTCGAGCGGGGCGTATCGACCTCCAGCCAACCGCTTGCGCGGCGGTGCGGGCATCGTCCGAATCGAACGATGTTCGAAGGGTGCACAGTTTTTGATGAGTTCTGTTGGAGTTACGTTTCGTTTGGTGCGACCAAACTAAACGTATTGAAATTGCAGGTAGATTGAGGGAATCGGGGAGCCTGACATCCGATAACGTTCACTTATCGGTGGTCAGGACGGCTGGGTTCTGATTGGGGCGCAAAAGGATTCGTTTCGTGTTGTTGCGTTGGAAATGACGGAACCAACGCTACGATTTGGCCATGTCGAGCGTGTGTAACTACCCGGGATGCAGCAAGCCGATTACCAAGGGCGGAGGGCCGGGGCGGCCGTCGGAATACTGTGGGCACCCGGATCACACGCGATGGAGGGCCTGGCGGGAACGGCAGCGGCGGTTACAGGAGGAGGCCGAGGTACCGGCCGCGAACGTCACTGTGACACAACAGGGGCCGGTGACCGTGGCTCGAATGCGGGCCGATGAGTTGCTGATTCAGTTCCGGGCGCTGGCTGATCAGCTGGGGAATACGCTCTCGGGGGCGGTCGCCGAATTGTCCACGCTGGCAGACCCTTCCATTGCGGAGGCGCAGGTCCAGGCCGTGCAGGCGGATGCGGCTCGCCGGATCGCCGAGGCCGAGATGGCCGCGGTGGCGGCCGAGAAGGCACGGCGGGACGCCGAAGAGTCCAGGGCGGCAGCGGAATCGGCGGCCGAGGACGCGGCAGGTGCCGCCGAGCAGGCCGAGGCCCGGATCGCCGAGGCGATGAGTTCGCGCGATGACGCGCTGCGCGAGGTGGAGCGAATCACCAAGCAGGCGGGCGATGATGTGTTCGCCGCGCGCACCGAAGCGGAGCAGGAAGTTCGCACGGTGCGGGGCGAGGCCGCCGAGGATGTGGAGCGGGCGCGTCAGCAGGCGAGCGAGGAGATCGAACTGGCCCGATCGAAGGCCGCCGCCGAGGTGGAGCAGGTGCGCCGCGAGAGCGGTCAGAAGATCACGGCGGCCGCTGCCGAGCGGGATCTGGCCGTCCAGCGGGCCGCCGATGCCGACCGCGCCATCGAACGCGCGGAACAGGCTGCGGCCGAACGCAATCAGGTGGTCGCCGAGACCCGGGACGAATTGACGCGGGTGCGAGCAGAACTGGAACGCGTCCGCACCGAGGCCGCCGCCACCCGGCAGCGCGCCGCCGACGATATATCGGCCCTGCGCGCCGAAGCCGCGGCGACACTGGATCGAGCGCGCCAGGAGTCGGCCGCCCGCATCGCCGCCCTCGACGATGCCCGCCAGCAGATCTCGGCCCGCGCCGAACGCGCCGAACAGCAATTGGACGCAATGATCGCGACACGCCGCCCGGTGGCCGAGAAGAGCACAGTTGGCGATTGACCGACCGGTTCGTCACGGATCGATGCACGCACCGCCGTTCGCAACAAGTGAAATGACATCGGAACGTGCAGCGATGCCGGTGATTTGAAGGGCACAGCGGCGGTATCGTCAGGGGGAAAACAGCGCTCGGGCGCAGACCCTATCTGGAATGATCTTCAATCAACGGTTCTGGCCGTCAGGACTACCGTGTGTCGGAGACCGCCGGGGCACGGAAGGTAAAGGGGTGTCACTTGAATATCAACGCCATGCGAGCACGGCAATCCCGGCCGAGTGTGGCGCGTGTGTACAGCTACGTACTCGGTGGACGAGACAACTACGGCGTGGACAAGAGCGTCGGCGACTACTTCATGAGTGATCTGGCCGGTTCCGAACAACTCGCGATCACCAACCGCGAAGCCGTCCTCCGCGCTGTACACAGCATGGCCTCCGATGGCATTCGCCAATTCATCGATATGGGTTGCGGTTTGCCCGCCACCGAGAATGTCCACGAGGTCGCGCGCCGGCAGCATCCCGATGCCCGGGTCGTCTACGTGGACAATGATCCGTTCGTGGTCGCCCATGGCCGCGCACTGCTCGCCGTCGACGAGGGCATCGATGTGGTCGAGGGCGATGTGGGCAAGGCCGCGTGGATTCGTGAACATCCGGCGGTCGAGCGGCTCATCGATTTCGACCAGCCGGTCGGTGTGCTTTACGCGGCAACGCTGAGCTTCCTGGAGGACGAGGAAGATCCGGCGGGCGTCGTGAAGTTCTGGACCGATCAGGTCCCGTCTCGGAGCCAGGTCTACATCGCGCACTTCCGCACCGGTCGTACCCGCGAGGCCCAGGCCACCGAACGCAAGATCCTGGAAGCCTTCGGCCGTGGCCGCTGGCGCACCGATGACGAGATCCGCGCCTTCTACGGCGATCTCGACATTCTCGAACCGGGTATCGTCCCGTGCGCCCAGTGGCGTCCGGAACCCGGTAAGGGTGAACATCAGCTCAGCGATTGGGAAGAGATGGTCGTCTCCGGGCTCGCACGTAAGCCCTGACGCCGTATTCGGCCTTGGCATAAGGCATTTGAGCGCCCGGACCGGTGAAATCACCGGTCCGGGCGCTCGTCTGTCGAGGCTGTGCGATCACCGATCGTCCGCGATCTTGCTTACCCGCAGCGCGGTGTCGTTGAAGGCTCGGACGCGAGCGGTTTCGCGGGATACCCGCCAGACGAAACCCCATTCGATGGGTAGCGCGTCGTCGATCGGAAGGTAGCTGATGTCAGGGCGGAGATAGAAGTGCGCGGTTCGAGCTCCCACGACGAAAGCGCCTTCGCCCGCGCCGATCAGGGCCAGCAGTTCCTGGAAGGTGTAGGCGATGGGCCCGTGGGCGATCGGACGGCCGCTCGGGGTACGGGCCGGGGTTCGGTCGTCGCGGACCGAAGCGGGGATTGTGCCGGGCATGCGCAGCAGAGTTATCTCTGCCAGGTCTTCTTGGGAGAGTGCGGTTTTGGCGGCCAGCGGGTGCGTTCGGGGCAGCGCCAGCATGCGTTGTTCGCTGACCAGGGTGGGCCCGGTCACCAGATCGGGTTCACTGACAGGGCGACTGATCAACACCATGTCGTATTCCTCGCTCCGCCAGCCCTCCAGGCCGTCGGTGTGCTGGACTTCGCGGAAGCGGACTTCGGCACCGGGATGTTCGGCGCGGAACTCCTTGATGGTGTCCATGATGAGCGGGCAGACCGCGGCCGCGCCGACGAAGCCGACATCGAGGATGCCGTCGGTGCCGCGGCCGGAGGAGGCTGCGCGGTCCAGCGCCAGCTGCACCTGACGGAGACCGGGAGCCAGGTCCTCATACAGTTGGCGACCGATCGGGGTGAGGGCCACTCGGCGGCTGGTGCGTTCGAAAAGCGGTGCGCCGAAACGACGTTCGATGGCCTTGATGGTCTGGCTGATGCGGCCGGTGGAGACCCGCAGGCGTCCGGCGGCCCGGCCGAAGTGCAACTCCTCGGCTACCGCGAGGAATGCCTCGATCTCGTACCGTTCCACGAACCCTCCAAGTCGATCGTTGAGCGCAGCAGTACAACCGTTGACACATGAGTCGTTGTTCCCGTCGGCCGCGGCGCTGATCCTCGAATCAGGCAGATGGCCGAATGAAACGAGGGATTGCCGTGAATGACAAGCAGACCGTTCTGGTGCTCGGCGGCACCGGGAAGACCGGCCGCCGGGTGGCGCAGCGACTCGAGGCGCTGGGTGTGCCCGTCCGGATCGGATCTCGCACCGCCACACCACCTTTCGACTGGGAGAATCCGGCTGGTTGGGCACCCGCGCTAGAGGATGTGCGGGCCGCGTACGTGAGCTTCCAGCCCGATCTCGCGGTGCCCGGTGCCCCGCAGGCGGTGCGGGCCTTCGGTGAGATGGCGGCGACGGCTGGAGTGCAGCGGCTGGTACTGCTCTCGGGTCGTGGTGAGGAGGAGGCGCAGCAGGCCGAGAAACTGCTGGCCGACACCGGCCCGGAACTGACGGTGGTGCGCTCCAGCTTCTTCGCGCAGAACTTCACCGAAGGTCAATTCGCACAGGGGATTCGGGACGGTCAGTTGATCCTGCCGGTCGGCGCGGTGCCCGAACCGTTCATCGATATCGAGGATATCGCCGACGTGGCGGTCGCCGCGCTCACCGAGGACGGGCACGGCGGCAAGATCTACGAGGTGACGGGGCCGCGCCTGCTCACCTTCGCCGAGGCGGTTGCCGAAATCTCCGCTGCCACCGGACGTTCCATCGACTACGTGGAGGTGACCCCGGACGAGTACGGTGCCGCGCTGACCGCCGACGGTCTGCCCGCGGATCTGGTGGAGTTCCTGCTCTACCTGTTCACCACGGTGCTGGACGGCCGCAATGCGCGCATCGATGACGGCGTGCGGGAGGCACTCGGCTGGGGCGCACGCGATTTCGGTGATTTCGCCCGCGCCGCCGCGGCCGCTGGCATGTGGGACGAGTCGCCGCGATGAGATCCATTCGCACCATCAGCCTCGTCACCGCCGCGATAGTCACCGGGCTGATGGCGGGCCTGTTCGCGGGGTTCGCCTACGCGGTGATGCCGGGCCTGAAGCGCAGCGGCGACGCGGCGTTCATCGAGGTCATGCAGAACATCAATGCGGCGATTCTGAATCCGCTGTTCATGACGCTGTTCATGGGCGGGCTCGCGGTGGGATTGGCTGCGGTGGTGACCAATTGGCGCACCGGTGATCCCGCCGTGCGGTATTGGACGCTCGCCGCGTTCGCCTGCTACGTCGTGATGTTCGCGATCACCACGGGGGCGAATGTGCCGCTCAATGATCAGCTGGCCGCGGCGGGCGATCCCGCTACCATCGCGGATCCGGCCGCGGTGCGGGAGAAGTTCGAAGGGCCGTGGGTGGCCTGGAATATCGCTCGCGCACTGGTGAATACGGCGGCGCTGGGATGTTTCGCGGCGGCGCTCCTGCGCGCCGGACGGGCGACCCGCTGAAGCGGTGCGCCCGGAAGCGCACCGCTTCCGGGCGCACTACAGGCTGAACGCCACCGAACGCAGCACCAGCGCGACAATGAAAACGATCGTGAACGCGAGATCGATGGCCAGTCCGCCCGCGCGCAGCGGCGGCAGCACCTTGCGCACGGGCGCGATCACCGGTTCGGTCCACTTGTGGGTGAAGGTCCGTGCCTTGTACGCCCAGTCCGGCGGGCTGCCCGCCACCGCGATCCAATCCAGCACCATGCGCGCGAGCATCAGCACGATGAATGCCGTCAACAGCCATCCGAGCACTCCGCCGATGAGACTCATGACCAACTCCTTCGTGGTGGCCGGATCGGCCGATGTCGCAGATCGTAACGCCCGGTTTGCGCACCGAACGGTTGAGCGGACGGTGTGTCAGGTGCGGGGCTCACGCCACATCGGCCACAGCAGCGGGCCGCCGTCGGTGGCATCGATCTCGCCGGTCACCTCGAAACCGAAGCGCTCGTAGTAGGGAACGTTCGAGTCCTTGCTTGATTCCAGGTATGCCGGAAGTCCTTCGGCATCACAGCGATCCAATCGCGATGCCAGCAACGCCTTGCCATAACCTTTGCCGCGCCCGGCGGGCAGCGTGCCGATGGCGGCCAGGTACCAGTGCGCCGGATCGTGCGGATGCACCGCGGCCATCTTCTCCGCCATGCGCCCCGCCATGCCGAGCCGCGTCCGGAAGGCGCGAAGGAAGCCGGGCAGGGCGCGCAGACTATTGCGACCTTCGGAGTAACCCGGCGGCTCCCAGATGGCCGCGCCGACCACGGTCCCGGAGTCGTCGATCGCGATATCGACACCGCCGTGGTCGATGCGGTCATATCTGGCCAGGGCGGCGAACATGATGGCGGCGCGCCGCGTCCGGGACGCTTCATCGGGCAGCAGCCAGGAGAAGATCGGATCATCGGCGAAGGCGATCCCGAGTACCCGGGCAAGAGTGGGAATATCCGAACGCTGGGCCTGACGCACGGTGATCTCCATTTCCTCACCGTACTGGCGGTGTCCGATTCGCGCCCGCAACACCGGGTGCACGGCACGCGACAATATGACCATCGACCGCTACACGGCAGGGGAGTGGAATGGGTACGAGGACAGCACGATACGCGGGAATGGCCGTCTGCTGCGTGGCACTGGGATTGTCCGGATGCGCGAGCAACTCGACAGATTCCGGGCAGTCGTCCGCGACACCGCCGACTGACACCGGGGTCGCCGCCCGGGTATCGCCCTCGCCGAGCACCGGCGGCGCGCCATCTGTCCTGCCCACCTCCCCGCCGACGACCTCCACCGCACCCGCGCCGTGTGGCAACGGCCAGGTCGTGGTGGACGCGACGATCATGTCGCCCGGTATGGGGCATCGCGGTGTGCGCCTGAACTTCTCGGCCGCCCGGGACAGCCAGGCGTGCACATTGACCGGATATCCCGGGGTCGATACGGGTGCCGGTGGCCCGCTACTGCATGCCGAACGCACCCCGCGCGGATATATGGGCGGGCTCCCCTCCGGTACCGACACTCCACCGACGGTGGTCCTCGATGCCGCTCACGGCGCACAGGCCGTTGTCGAGGGCGTCGCGTTCGACGACAGCGGCACCCAGTGCGCCACCTACACCGATCTGCGGGTCACCGCACCGAACACCACCGATACGGTGACCGTCGCCGCGCGGATCGACACCTGCCACCTACAGGTCCATCCGGTCACCGCCCCGCAGTAGCCGAATCCGATGCGGTAGCCAGCGTGCGGGTGGCGTCGTGGTCGTGGGTCGGGATCACGGCGGCGAACTCGCGCGCCAGATGTAGTCGATGCAGGGTCTTGAAGGCCAGATCGCGGTCGGTGTCCACGAAATTGCCTGGGAACGCCGACTTTTGGCGAATCTGCTGGACCTGCAGCTCATGCCAGGCGGCATCACCGGCCAGCAGAATCCAGCCGCGTTCGGTGAAGGCGAGGATTCCGATGCTCCCGGGGGTGTGGCCGGGGAGATCGACCAGCACGATGCTGCCGTCACCGAAGAAATCACGACTGCGGGTGAAGGTGAGCACGGGCGGGCCGTCCAGTTCGAATTGGCTGACGGGACGGTCCGCTAGCGAGTCGCGGACACCGCCCACCGGTGCGACCGGACCGGAACTGATCCACTCGTATTCGGGACGATGCAGGTGGACGGGCAGCCCGGGAAGATCGAGCAGACCGCAGACGTGATCCCAGTGCGCATGCGTCGGCAATGCGAAATCCGGTGCGGGCAGATCGGGTTCCAGGCCCAGCGCGGTGACGGTCGCCAGGGTTTCGGCGGGCGGGCGCACGATGCCGCGCAGTGTCGCGGGCAATTGTGCGATGGCCCGGTGTTCGGCGTCCAGGCAGACGCTCGGATCGACCAGGAAGGTCGCATCCGGATGCTGGACCACGAAGGTGGTCAGCGAATTGGCGATCCGGCGCGGCCGGAAGGAACCCTCCACCACCATGACCGTCGGCACCGAACGCGGTGCCTGCGCCAGTGCGGTGACCTTGACCGTGCGACTCGGGGTGGGCAGGCCCGCATCGGTGATCGAGCGCAGGAAACGCTCGTCGACCGGGCGCGGACGGACCATACCGCGCAGCAGACCGGTTGCCGCGGCGCAGCATTGGGCGAAACTGGGGGAACGCACGGGATCCGACATTGGTTGCACTCTCTGTTCGGTGCCCGGAAACCTTGGTCGGTCGCCGGGAGTGCCGAGAGGCTAAAACTTCACGTCGACATGAAGTAAAGAGGCGAATGATGACTACCGCGCAGGACCTGCGGATCGGCGATGCGGCGGCCGCACTCGGGATCGAGGCGCATGTGCTGCGGCACTGGGAGTCGGTGGGTCTGCTGTATCCACCGCGCAGCCCGTCGGGACACCGCAGCTACGACTCCAACACCCTGGACGTGGCTCGGCTCATCCGACTGCTCCAGCGAACCGGGCTGTCACTGAGCCAGATCCGCCAACTGGGTGTCGGCGCCTGCGATGACAGACAGGACCTGATCGCGGGCAAGCGCGCCGAAATCCAGCGGCAGGTCCTGCTATTGCAGGCCACCGAGCGTTTTCTCGCGCACCTGACCGAGTGCAGTCATCCGGTCATCGCCGAATGTCCCGAGTGTTCCGAATTCACCAGGGCGGATTCGGAACTCCCGCGCCAGCTCAGAGCAGGGTGACCCGAACCGGTGCACCGTGTGCCGGAACATGGGTGATATTCCGGATCCGGGACCGCTCGCCGGTGACTCCCTCGGGCAGCGATAGGCGATAGCGGGTGAGGATCTCGCGCAGTACGGCCGTGCCCTCCATCAGCGAGAAACCCGCACCGATGCAGCGCCGCACCCCACCGCCGAACGGCAACCAGGTATTGGGCGTGACCGAACCGTCCAGGAACCGCTCGGGCCGGAATGCGGCGGCGTCCGGGAAGTTCTCGGTGCGACTGTGCGCCAGCAGAATCGAAGTGGACACCACCGTGCCCTTGGGCAGGGTCTGCCCGCCGATGGTCATATCGCGGGTGAGCCGCCGACCGGTCCCCGCGATTATCGTGCGCAGGCGCATGGACTCCTTGAGTACCGCCTCCAGATACTTCTCATCACCGTCGTGCGCGGCCCGCCGCGCGGCGTCCTGCACCTCGGGATGCATCGCGAGCTCATGGCAGGCCCAGGACAGTGCCGAGGCCGTGGTCTCATGTCCGGCGAGCAGCAGGGTGATGAGCTGATCCCGCAGTTCGGCATCGGAAAGCGGTGTGTCCGAGGGGTTCTCCCCGGATCCGACCGCGAGCAGCCGGGACAGCACATCGGCGCGGTGTTCGAGATCGGGATGTGCGCGACGCTGGGCGATCTCGCCGTACAGCAGTTCGTTGATGGCGTGCTGGTTCTCGCGGAAGCGCTTCCACGGCCCGCGCCGGTCCAGCCACGGATATTTCCAGCCGAAGAAGATGATCGGATTGATATTCACGATCCGGCGCAGGCGCGGTGCGAGCTCACCGCGGCGGCGCTCATCGGTCATCCCGAAGACCACCTGCATGATGACGTCGAGGGTGAGCTCGTTCATGCTGTCCAGGGTGGGGACGGTCGTGCCGTTCGCCCATCGATCGATATGCGATTTCGCGATCGATTCCACCAGGGTGCGATAGCCGCGCAACGAGGATCCGGCGAAGGCCGGCATGAGCAGCCGCCGGGCGCGAGCGTGTTCGGCCTCATCGGTGAGCAGTAGCGAATGCTCGCCCATGATGTGCACCAGCAGCCGATTGCCTTCGCCCGCATGCAGATCGGCCGGATCGGCGGCGAAGATCTCGCGAATATGTTCGGGCCGGGAGAACACCACCACGTGCTCGGAGTACGGCGGAATCAACTTCAGCGAGAAGGTATCCCCGTATTTGCGGGCCGCCGACTGCAAAAGCGCACCGCGCCACTTTGCGTACACTGTCGTCTGGACGATCCTCGGCAACCGGGGGCCCGGTGGATACGCGGTGGTCACAATGCCGATCCCTTCGCTGGGGCCGCTGCGATGCGGCCGCCGGAGACGCTCATTACAGCCTAGAGCTCCGCGCGGACCGGCGGCAGTGGGCAAGCAACTTCGCACCCCGACGCGCCGATACCTATTCCTCGAACGTCACTGTGACGCAGCAGGGTTCGACCTCGACCCCACCGCATTCGCGCAGCGGCGGGCCAATATCTCGATCTGCTCGACCAATTCCGGCGGCTCGACGACCGTGAAATCGGTATCGATCGAGGTGATCATCCAGGACAGCGCCCACGGTGAATCCGCGCCGACGTGCAGCAGACAACTCGAATCGTCGACGGCCTCCAAAACACCCATACCGCTCCAGATTCGGTCCTCGAGCTCGGCGGCCGAACGATGCAGGGTGACGGTGGCCCGATACGGCCAACTGGCGGAGGACAATCGGTGCGATAGGAAGGCCACCACATCACCGTCCGGTGGATCGCGGGGTGCGAAGCGCGGCCCGGTCGGAATGCGCGGCCGCAGCCGATCGACCCGATAGGTGCGCCAGCTCCCGCTCCCGGTATCCCACGCCACCAGATACCAGTGCCGGTTGAAGTTCACCACCGCGTGCGGTTCGACCTCCTTGATCGATTGTCCGCCCGCGTGATTGGTGTAGTCGAAGCGCAGCCGTTCATGGCGATGGCATGCGTCGGACAGCGCGATGAGCGTCTCCGGTTCCACTCGTGGCGCACCGGGTTCCACCCGCACCACCGATCGTTGCAGTCCCTGCAAACGATGCCGCAATCGCGACGGCAGCACCTGTTCGAGCTTGCTGAGCGCCCGCAGCGACGCCTCCTCGATCCCCGTGACCGTGCCGCCGGTGGTGGTGCGCAATCCGACCGCGACGGCGAGAGCTTCCTCGTCGTCGAGCAGCAGCGGTGGCAAGTGACTGCCCGCGGCGAGCCGGTAGCCGGCCGTGCCCTGCATGGCGTCGACCGGATAGCCCAGCTCGCGCAGCCGATCGACATCGCGGCGCACCGTGCGCGAGCTGACGCCGAGCCGTTCGGCGAGCTCCGCGCCCGACCAGTCACGGTGGGTTTGCAGCAGGGACAGCAGGCGCAGCAGCCTGGCCGAGGTTTCGAGCATGCCTACAGATTCGCACGCGCTTAGGACCGATCCTGACCTAACCGATTTCTATCGTTGAGTCATGACCACTTTCGAGCCCTTCCGCATCGATATCCCGGCCGCCGACATCGACGATCTCAATGCCCGCCTCGCCGCCACCCGCTGGCCGGATGAGCTGCCCGGTGTGGGCTGGAACTACGGCATCCCCACCGCCTACGTTCGCGAAATCGCCGAGTACTGGCGCACCGAATACGACTGGCGCGTCCACGAGGCGGCCCGGAATCGCCTGCCGCAGTTCGTCACCGAGATCGACGGGCAGCGTGTGCACTTCCTGCACATTCGCTCGAAGTACGAGAACGCACTGCCGCTGGTGCTGGTGCACGGCTGGCCGTTCGAGGATTTCACCGAGGTGATCGGCCCGCTCACCGATCCGGTCGCGCACGGCGGCAGTCCGGAAGACGCCTTCCACCTCGTCATTCCGACGTTGCCCGGTTTCGCGTTCTCCGGTCCCACCCGGGAGCCCGGTCAGGCCGCCACCGAGCGCAGCGCCGAACTGATCGCGAAACTCATGGCGGCACTGGGCTATACCCGCTACGGCGCGCAGGGTGGCGACGCGGGTTCCTTCATCGCACCGCAGCTGGGTCGCATCGACACCGAACATGTCGCGGGCATCCATCTCAATGACCCGATCACCATTCCGGCCTGGGGCGATGACGGCTCCGCCTACAGTGCGGCCGATCAGGAGAAGTTGGCCGCCATGCGGGATTGGAGCAGTCAGGAGACCTCCGGTTACGCGGGCATCCATTCCACCCGTCCGCAGACGCTGGCCCCGGCGATCGCCGATTCACCCGCCGGGCTGCTGGCCTGGATCCTGGATGTGGTCAACACCTACTGCGATCCCGCGAAGCCGACGCCCGATGCCGCCATCGACCGCGATCTGCTACTGACCAATATCGCCGCCCTCTGGTTCACCAACACCATCGGTTCCTCGATGCTGCTGTACAAGGAATCCGGTCAGTGGGGAGCCGATGTCCCGAACTCCGGTGTCCCGACCGGTGTGGCGGTCTTCCCCGGCAATAAGACCGTCCGCGGTGTGGCCGAGAACCAGAACACGGTCGTGCACTGGTCGGAGTTCGATCGCGGCGGTCACTTCGTCGCAATGGAAACGCCCGACCTGCTCACCGCCGATCTGCGCGATTTCTTCCGTAAGCTGCGCTGACGCGTTCGCCGCACCGGGTGCGGACATGCCGAATCTGCCTGTCCTCCAGCGACTTGGACTAATCGGTCATACAATTCGGCTATGCCCACCAATCGGATCGAGGGGCGTACCGCGGTGTTTGCCGACTGGGCTTGGCAGGCATTGCTGGTCACCGGCATGTGTTCGGTCGGCGTCGGTATCACGCTGGCGGTCTGGCCGAACAAGTCTGTGACGGTCGAGGGCATACTGTGCGGACTGGTATTGCTGGCCACGGCCGCGTTCCAGCTGATCGCGGCATTCGGTGCAAATATCGCCACTCCGCTCAAGGTGTTGCAGTTCCTCGGCGGTGTGACCGCGCTGTTGCTGGCGCTGTGGTGCATCAACAGCGGGCAGTGGGTGTTGTTGCTGGCCTTGTGGATCGGAATGGGCTGGATGGTCCGCGGTGTGGTGCTGGCGATCACCGCGGCCTGGTCCGATGAGTTCGTGGGGTCGGGCTGGCAGGAGATCATCGGACTGGTGACCGCCGGGGTGGGCATGGTGATCGCGGTCGGGCCGTTCGAATCGATCGTCTCGCTGTCCATCGCGGTCGGCCTGTGCACCGCGCTGCTCGGGGCCAGCGAGATCTGGACCGCCGCGCGAGTCGAGCACACCGGGGTCGGCGTCACCGCCTGACGTACCGACACCGTCGAAATTCCCTAATTGCCGCATGTTTGCCGGTACGGTTTCCGCTATTCGTGAACTCGTGGGATCCGACCGTGCGACGGAGTCCGCCGCCGGTCCTGGTGAGAGGCGGGATAGATGGCGCGCAGCAGCGGAAACACCCTCGATGGCGAATTGACCGAGGCGCTGATCCGCTCCCGGCGCTTCTTCACCCGCACCGAGATGTCTCCGGATTTGCGGAGTGAGTATTTGCGGGGTGGTCGGCAGGCGGACGACTTCTATCGCGACCGCTGGTCCCATGACAAGGTGGTGCGCTCGACGCACGGGGTGAACTGCACCGGATCGTGTTCGTGGAAGGTGTTCGTCAAGGACGGCATCATCACCTGGGAGACCCAGGCCACCGATTACCCCTCCACCGGTCCGGACCGACCCGAATACGAGCCCCGCGGTTGCCCGCGCGGTGCGGCGTTCTCCTGGTACACGTACTCGCCGACCCGGGTGCGCTACCCGTACATTCGCGGGATTCTGCTGGAGCTGTATCGAGAAGCCAAGCGCCGCACCGGAGATCCGGTGCTGGCCTGGGAATCGATCATCTCGGATCCGGAACTGTCCCGGCGGTACAAGAGTCTGCGCGGACGCGGCGGCCTGGTGCGCACCAGTTGGGATGAGGCCGTCGAACTCATCGCCGCCGCGCATGTGCACACCATCAAGGCGTACGGGCCGGACCGCATCGCCGGGTTCTCGCCGATTCCGGCCATGTCCATGGCCTCGTTCGCGGCGGGCTCGCGCTTCATATCGCTCATCGGCGGCGCGATGCTGTCCTTCTACGATTTCTACGCCGATCTGCCGGTCGCCTCACCGCAGGTCTTCGGTGATCAGACCGATGTCCCGGAGTCCGGGGACTGGTGGGACGCGGGCTATCTCATCATGTGGGGCTCGAATGTCCCGGTGACCCGCACCCCGGACGCGCACTGGATGGCCGAGGCGCGCTATCGCGGTCAGAAGGTCGTTTCGATCGCACCGGACTACGCCGACAATGTGAAGTTCGCCGATGAGTGGGTGGCCCCGCATCCGGGCACCGACGGTGCGCTCGGTTTCGCCATGGGGCATGTGATCCTGCGCGAGTTCTTCGTGGATCGGCAGGTGCCGTACTTCCAGCAGTATGTGCGCCGCTATACCGATCTGCCGTTCCTGGTGCGATTGGACAGGAGCGCGGATGGTTTCCGGCCGGGCAAATTCCTCACCGCCGCGGATCTGCCCGAGTACGCGGACGAACCCAATGCCGCGTTCAAGACGGTGCTGCTCGACGGTGCGGGAAAACCGTTGGTGCCCAACGGCTCTCTCGGCTTCCGCTATGGCGAGGCGGGCGCGGGCAAATGGAATCTGCAACTCGACGATGTGGAGCCGCTGCTGACCATGGACGGTCAGGGCGCGGTGCAGGTGTCGCTGCCGCGCTTCGACACCGGTGACGGTTCGGCCGCCGAGATCGTGCGCGGGGTGCCCGCGCGGACCATCGGCGGGCATCTGGTGACCACGGTGCTCGATCTCATGCTCGCGCAGTACGGCGTACATCGCCCGGGCATGCCGGGGGAGTGGCCCACCGGATACGAGGACGCCACCCAGCCCGGCACGCCCGCCTGGCAGGAGACCATCACCGGTGTTCCGGCGACGGTGGCGGCCCGGATCGGCCGCGAATTCGCCGCCAATGCCGAGGAATCGCGCGGGCGTTCCATGATTCTGCTCGGCGCGGGCACCAATCACTGGTTCCACTCCGACACCATCTATCGGACGTTCCTGGCGCTCACCACCTTGACCGGATGCCAGGGTGTGAACGGCGGCGGCTGGGCGCATTACGTCGGCCAGGAGAAGTGCCGCCCGGTGACCGGGTGGGCGCAGGTGGCCAACGCGCTGGATTGGACGCGACCGCCGCGGCAGATGATTCAGACCGCCTACTGGTATCTGCACACCGATCAGTACCGCTACGACCCGTTCAGCGCGGACGCGCTCACGACGACCAATGGGGCGGGCCGGTTCACCGGCCGCTCGACCGCCGATCTGATCGCGCAGACCGCCCGTATGGGCTGGATGCCGTCGTTCCCGACGTTCGATCGCAATCCGCTCGATCTGGTCGACGAGGCCGAGGCGGCCGGGGTCGCACCGGCGGATCACATTGTGGGGCAGCTCAAATCAGGAGAACTGCGGTTCGCCTGTGAGGATCCGGACGAGCCGCGCAACTTCCCGCGCCTGCTCACCATCTGGCGCTCGAACCTGCTGGGCTCCTCCGCCAAGGGCAATGAGTACTTCCTCAAACATCTACTGGGCGCGGACAATTCGCTGCGCGCCGAGGAAGCGCCACCGGAGGCCCGGCCCAAGGACATCGTCTGGCATGACGAGGCGCCGGTCGGCAAGCTGGATCTGCTTGTCACGCTGGACTTCCGGATGACCAGCACCACCATTTTCTCCGATGTGGTGCTGCCCGCCGCCACCTGGTACGAGAAGCATGATCTGTCCTCCACCGATATGCATCCGTTCGTGCACTCGTTCAGTCCGGCCATCGCGCCGCCGTGGCAGACCCGCACCGACTGGGATGCGTTCATGACCATCGGCGAGGAGTTCAGCAAGCTCGCGCGCAAACATCTCGGGGTGCGCAAGGATCTGGTCGCGACCCCGCTGCTGCACGACACCCCCGATGAGATGGCCAATCCGCACGGCATCGTGCGGGACTGGAAAACCGGTGAGTGCGAACCGATTCCGGGTGTGACCATGCCGCGGCTGACGGTGGTCGAGCGCGACTATTCGGCCGTGTACGCCAAGATGAGTTCGCTCGGACCGCTGCTGGACAAGCTCGGCGCGACCACCAAGGGCATCACCTACGAGGTGGAGCGTGAGATCGAATACCTCGGCCAGGCCAATGGTCTGGTGCACGGCGGCCCGGGTGACGGTCGGCCGTCGCTGCTGCGCGATGTGAACGCCTGCGAGGCGATCCTGGCGTTGTCGGGAACCACCAACGGCCACTTGGCGACTCAGGGTTTCCGGACGCTGGAGAAGCGCACCGGGACAGCGCTCGCGGACCTCGCCGCCGAGCACGAGGGCAAGCGCATCACCTTCGCCGACACCCAGGTCGCGCCCGTCCCGGTCATCACCTCACCCGAGTGGTCGGGTTCCGAATCCGGCGGCCGCCGCTATTCGCCGTTCACGGTGAACGTGGAGCGAAACAAGCCCTGGCACACGCTGACCGGCCGCCAGCATTTCTATCTCGACCACGATTGGATGCAGGAGGTCGGCGAGCAATTGCCGGTCTACCGGCCGCCGCTCAATATGACCGCGCTGTTCGCCGAACCGCGGTTGGGTGAGCAGAACGCGCAGGGGCTCACGCTGCGGTATCTGACCCCGCATTCGAAGTGGTCCATTCACTCCGAATATCAGGACAACCTGCTCATGCTGAGCCTGTCGCGCGGTGGCCCCACCATCTGGATGTCGAACCTCGACGCCGCGAAACTCGGTATCGCGGACAATGATTGGATCGAGGCGGTCAACCGCAATGGCGTGGTGGTTGCCCGCGCGGTGGTGTCGTACCGCATGCCCGAGGGCACGGTGTACATGCATCACGCCCAGGACCGGCTCATCGATGTCCCGCTCGCGGAATCCTCGGGTAAGCGCGGCGGTATT
This sequence comes from Nocardia sp. NPDC056000, assembly GCF_042269265.1. Lineage (NCBI taxonomy): Bacteria > Bacillati > Actinomycetota > Actinomycetes > Mycobacteriales > Nocardiaceae > Nocardia > Nocardia sp. NPDC056000. The sequence continues at coordinate 689,579 of NZ_JBHJXS010000003.1, forward strand.
CACAATTCGCTGACCCGGCTGCTCATCAAGCCGACGCATCTGATCGGCGGCTACGCCCAATTGTCCTTCGCCTTCAACTATCTCGGCCCGACCGGCAATCAGCGCGATGAGGTGACGGTAATCCGCCGTCGGAGCCAGGAGGTCCAGTACCGATGAAGCCCATGGCGCAAATGGCGATGGTGATGAACCTCGATAAATGCATCGGCTGCCACACCTGTTCGGTGACCTGCAAACAGACCTGGACCAATCGCGCTGGCGTGGAATACGTCTGGTTCAACAATGTGGAAACCCGTCCGGGACAAGGTTATCCGCGTACCTACGAGGATCAGGATCGCTGGCGCGGCGGCTGGGAGCTGACCCGCAAGGGCCGGTTGCGACTGCGCGGCGGCGGCCGAATGCACAAGCTGTTCACCATTTTCGACAATCCGATCCTGCCGGAGCTTTCGGACTATTACGAGCCGTGGACCTATGACTACGAGACGCTGACCACCGCGCCGGTGCAGCAGCACACCCCGGTGGCGAGGCCGAAGTCGCTGATCACCGGCGAGGACACCAAGATCACCTGGTCGGCGAACTGGGATGACAACCTCGGTGGCGCACCGGAACTCACCGGCGGCGACCCGCTGCTCAAACAGGTCGGCGATAAGGTGAAGTTCGAATTCGACCGCACCTTCATGTTCTATCTGCCGCGCATCTGCGAGCACTGCCTGAATCCGGCCTGTGCGGCATCCTGTCCGTCCGGCGCGATCTACAAGCGCGAAGAGGACGGCATCGTGCTGGTCGATCAGGATAAGTGCCGAGGCTGGCGCATGTGCGTCTCGGGGTGCCCGTACAAGAAGATCTTCTTCAATCACCGCACCGGTAAAGCCGAGAAATGTACGTTCTGCTTTCCGCGTGTGGAGGTCGGGCTGCCGACCGTCTGCGCCGAAACCTGCGTCGGCAGACTGCGATACATCGGCGTCATGCTCTATGACGCCGATACCGTCGCCGACGTCGCGGCCACACCGGATGAGAAGGATCTGTACGCCGCACAGCGCGACGCGTTCCTGGATCCCTTCGACCCTGCTGTGATCGCCGCCTGCGAACGCGCGGGCATGCCGCGCGATTGGGTGCAGGCGGCACAGAATTCACCGGTATACGCGCTCATTCGCAAGTATCGGGTGGCATTGCCGCTGCATCCGGAATACCGCACGGTGCCGATGGTCTGGTACATCCCGCCGCTGTCGCCGGTGGTCGACGCGCTGCGCGATACCGGGCACGATGCCGAGGATCACGGCAATCTCTTCGCCGCCATCGACGCGCTGCGTATTCCGGTGGAGTATCTGGCCGAATTGTTCACCGCGGGCGATCCCGCACCCGTGGATGCGGTACTGCGCCGCCTGGCCGCCATGCGCAGCTATATGCGCGATATCAATCTGGGCCGCCCGTCGCGTCCGGAGATCGCCGAGCGGGTCGGGATGACCGAGGAAGCGCTCTACGATATGTACCGGCTGCTCGCCATCGCCAAATACGAAGAGCGCTATGTCATTCCGACCGCGCACGCCGAACAGGCGCACGGGCTGGAGGAATTGGCCACCGACTGCAGTCTCGACTACGACGGCGGTCCGGGCATGAACGGGTGGGGGCCGTTCGGCGAGAGTTCCGGGCAGCCGACACCGGTCGCGGTGGAGAACTTCCGCATGTTGCAGGACCGGCAGACCGCGGACAGTCCGTCGAGTATGGCGGGCTCGGGCCGGGTGAACCTGCTCAACTGGGACGGTCGCGGCGCGCCGGACGGGCTCATGCCGCAGTCGAACGGCGGAAGGCATCGCAAATGAAGCTGACCGATTCGATGCGCTCGGGAGCCTGGCAGGTGCAATCGCTGCTGCTGGCGTATCCCGATGAGAGACTGCTGGATTCGCTGTCACTGCTGTGTCGCACGGCCGCCGCGTTGCCCGAACCGGTGGGCGCGCCGCTGCGCTCGCTGCTCGATCATCTCGAGCGCGGTGCGCCGCTGGCGCTGGCGACCGAGTACGTCGACACCTTCGATCATCGCAAGCGGTTCAGTCCGTATCTGACCTGGTTCCTGTACGGCGACACCCGCAAGCGGGGGATGGCGCTGCTGCGTTTCAAACAGCTGTATCGCGTGTCCGGGATGGAGCTGGACGATGGTGAGCTGTCCGATCATCTCGCGGTCGTGCTGGAGTTCGCGGCCGCCCACCCCGAACCCGGCGGACAGCTGCTGTGCGAGCACCGTGCGGGTATCGAGGTCATGCGAAAAGCCTTGCGCGAGGCGGGTTCTCCCTGGACCGGCGTGCTCGATTCGCTGTCCGCGACGTTGCCACCGCTGCGCGGTGAGGAGAGCACCGCCATCGCCCGGCTCATCGCCGAGGGGCCGCCCGGTGAGGATGTCGGGCTCGAACCGTTCGCTCCGCCCACCTATATGCCGCAGATGATCGGAGGCCGTCGATGACGCTGAGCGCCAGCGATGTACTGCTGTGGGTCGCCATACCGTATGCGGCGCTCGCGATTTGCATAGGCGGGCTGATCTGGCGGTATCGCTATGACAAGTTCGGCTGGACCACCCGGTCCTCACAGCTGTACGAGAACCGCCTGCTGCGCCTGGGCAGTCCGCTGTTCCACTACGGCATCGTATTCGTGTTCCTGGGCCATGTGATCGGCCTGGTGATTCCGGAATCGTGGACCGAGAAGGTCGGCATCAGCGAAAGCATGTATCACGCTGCGTCTTTCAGTCTCGGTGCGGTGGCGGGTGTGGCGACGGTGGCCGGTCTGCTCATTCTCGTCTACCGCCGTCGCACGGTCGGCCCGGTGTTCTCGGCGACCACCCGCAACGACAAGATCATGTACGTGCTGCTGGGGCTGACCCTGCTGCTCGGACTCGGTGCGACCCTGTACGGCAACCTGACCGGCAATCCGCACAACTACCGCGAGGACATCTCCCCGTGGTTCCGGTCCATCTTCTACTTCCAGCCCAAGCCCGAACTTATGGTCTCCGCCCCGCTGGGCTTCCGCCTGCACGCCCTCTCGGCGTGCGCGCTGTTCGCCTTCTGGCCCTTCAGCCGCCTGGTGCACGTGTTCTCCGCGCCGGTCGGCTACCTGACCCGCCCGTACATCGTCTACCGCAGCCGCAATACCGGTCTCGGCACGAAGGCGCAGCCGCGCGGCTGGGAACGGGTGCAGTAGGCGTCCGGCGAAACCCGCTTCACCCCAGGGTTGTTCGGTTAGGCTGAACCTCGTGCCGGAGCTCGATCGACTGCATGACGCCAGTCGGGTCCCGCGCGTCGAATTGGCGGCACTCGGCCCACTCGATGAGGGCCACTACGCCGTATTGCGCACCGCGTTCGAGCACGCCCGCGATAAACGCGAGCGGGAGCTGAGCGCGGCCATCGATAAGGGGCTCACCGTCGTGCCGCCCCTCGCGCGTGCCATGGTGCGCCGCATTCTCTTCTCCTGAGGCGATCATGACGAGTCTGGCCACCCGCGCGGAAGTGGTGAAGCTCGCGCGCGAATTGGATACCGCGCCGGAGGATTTGGCCTTCCTGCTCGAGAGCGATGCGGCTGCTGTCCGGCGGGTGCGTCAGCGGATGCACCGTTCGCTGGACGCACCGCATCGGCCGATGTTCCAGCGGCTGGCGAAAGTCAGTGCGCTGGTGCCCAATACGCTCGCCATCTCGATCGCGACCCGCTTCTTCGGCCCCATGCTGTGCGGCAGGATCGCCAGTTCGCTCACCCCCGAGCGTGCGGTGGGGCTCATCGGGCAGGTGCCGGTGGAGTTCCTTGCCGATCTCGCGCCGTATGTGGATCCGGACGCGGCCGCACCCATTGTGCGCGAATTCCAGAGTTCGATGCTGGTGCCCGTCATGCGAGAACTGCTGCGACGCGAGGACTATGTGACCCTGGCTCGATTCCTGGTGGCCGCCACCGATCAGCAGCTGCTCGATGTGGTGCCGCATATCGACGATGCCGGGGACATGCTCCAGGTCGGCTTCAACGCCGAACTCGACACGGTCTCGGATCGCTTCGAGGTGGTGCTGTCCCAGCTGCCCGATGACCGCATTCGGGCGATCATGCTGGCCGCGCACGAACAGGACCGCTTCACCGAGGCCTTCACCTTCATGCAGTTCCTCAGCGCGCGGACGCTGGGCCGGGTGGCGACCGCGACCGCCGATATGGACGATGCGGTGCTCATCCACATGATCGAGGCGGTGGACCGTGAGAACGCCTGGGCGGAAATGCTTCCCGTCGCCGAGGTGATGTCACCGCCGCAGTGGCGGCGCATGTTCGATCTACCGGTCTGGGATGTCGCCAAGCTCGACGCGATGGGCCGGGCCGCCGAGGCGACCGGACACGGCGAGGAATTGCTCGAAGTCATCGCCGAGGCCGGTAAGCGCCTCGATTGAGCAAGTGCGCCACCGCTATCCGCGCACCCGGTCGTAGATCGCGGCGACCTCGCCCTGTTCGCCGACCTGCTGGAAGGTCAGTGCCCACTGGGAGCCCGGCAGTCCGTCCTCGAACAGGCGGTCGCCGCCGCCCGCGATCTCGGGGCAGATGATCAGGTAGAGCCGGTCCACCAGGTCCGCCGCGAGCAGCGGCTTGAGGATGCTGGGGCTGGTGTTGACGAGGATATCGCCGGTGCCCTCGGATTTGAGTTCGGCGATGGCCTCGGCGGTCGGGGCGTTGACCACGCGGGCGCGGTCCCACGGCGCTTCGGTCAAAGTCGTTGAGAACACCACCTTTTCGCTGTCGACCAGCCACTTGGCATAGCCGCGATCACGGGGATCGGCATTGTCGTCGGTGGCCACGGTCGACCAATAGCCGATGAAGCCTTGGGCATTGCCGCGACCCAGGACCGCGGTGGTGGCGTTCTCGCACATGCGGGTCATGTGATCGCGGGAGGCGTCGGTGGCCGCGTAGCGCACGATCGAGCCCAGATCGCCGGGGCCGCCCGGGCCGTTGTAGCGGCCGTCGAGGGTGATGGCGATATTCGCGGTGACTTTACGTGTGGTCATGGCTGTACTTCCTTTTCGATGGTGATGGTGTTGATGAGGTTGTCGAGTACCTGGCTCCAGCCGGCTTCTATCCCGGCGATATAGGGGACGGCCTCGACGGCGGTGTCGGTGATGGTCAAGTCGAGCCGCAGCCGGGTGCCTTCCGGGGCGGCGGTCAGGGTGAGGTCGTAGTTGCCGGTGAACGAGACGGCTCCCGCCGAGTCGAGTACCGACAGGTCGAAGACCAGGTGTTCGGGTTCGAGCGCGGTGTGCACGCGGCCCTGTGAGCGATAGCGGCGGCCGTCGGCATCGAGGTATTCGAGGACGGCATCGCCGCCGGGCCGGGGTTCGATTCGGCAGTCGGTGATCGTCATGGTGGTTGGCGCCCACCAGGATTCGAGCAGTTCGGGCTCGATCCAGTGGTGCCAGACGGTGTCGGGTGCGGCGGGCAGGGTGCGTTCGAACGTGAACGCGCGCCCGTCCGCCCAGCGCTCGCGGTTCGCGAGTTCGGATTCCGATTCGATGGCGGCGCGATAGCGCGCCAGCACATCTCGCTCATCCGCGTGGGCGTCGATGGTTTCGATGAGCCCGCGCAGGCGCTGTTCGAGCGACCGCAGGGGAGCGGACTCGAGGGCATAGACGCGTCGCTGGCCGAGCGGGAACACGGTGACCAGGCCCGCCCGGGCCAGCGACTGAAGATGTTTGGTGGTCTGCGGCTGGCGCAGACCGGTGGACTCGGCCAGTTCGCCGACAGATCGGGGACGTTCGGCGAGGAGTTCGACTATGCGCCACCTCGCGGTGTCTCCGAGTGCTGCTGCGATCTGCTCCATGCCAAGAAGTATTCTCCAAAGCGAATATTCTTGTCAAGGAATATTTGAAATCGGTTCCGGGCAGGGCACCTACCGGCCACGACGGGACAGCAGGGACTCCGTCAGCACCAGCACCCCGAGGATCAGCACGCTCACGCCGATCACCCGCAGGCCCAGATCCGCGCCCGAGACGAAGGCGGTGATGACCTCCGGTACACGACCGGGCACGGCGGCCAGTGCCTGCGCGACGGTGTGCGGGTCGTGCGCGGCCCGGATATCACCGGGCAGGGCGGCGGCGAATCGTCCGGTGAGAATGGTGCCGATGACCGCGACGCCGAGCGCACTGCCGAATTCGCGGGTGGTCGCCTGCAATCCGGCGCCCACACCGGCCTGAGCCGGGGGCAGCGCGCCCGCGATCGCTCCGGACAATGTCGGAAGTGCCAGTGTCACACCGATTCCGGTCACGATCAGCCAGGCGGCGTATTCCAGGTAGGCGGTGTGCTCACCGCTGGTGGAGAGGCCGAGCAGGCCGCCGCCGACGAAGGCGAACGCCAGGGTAACGGTGGCGTTCATGCCGATGCGCCGGGTCACCCGGCCCACGTGGCGCGCGCCGAGAATGATCGGAATGGTCAGCGGGATGATGCCGAGGCCGGTGTGAAACACCCCGAATCCCTTGGCGTACTGCAGGAATGAGGCGTTCACATAGAACAGCGCGAACATGCCGAAGAAGACCGCTGTCATGCCCAGGCTGGCGCTGCGCAGTGCGGGCAGGCGGAACAGCCGGGGATCGAGCAGCGGGTGTTCGACCTTCAACTCCACCAGGGCCCAGAGTGCGAACAGCGCGGCAGCGCAGGCGAATCCGGCGATGACCAGGGGACTTCCCCAGCCCGATTCCGGACCCTGGACGATACCGAGCAGCAGCGCCACCGAGGCGGCGACCAGCAGTACCGTGCCGAGCCAGTCCAGGCGGCGATCATGACGCTCGGACACCGGCACCATCCGGGCCGCCAGCGCGGCGAGCAGCACCGCGATCGGCACGGCGGCGGTGAACAGCCAGCGCCAGGAACCGCCCGAAAGGATCGCTCCGCCACCGACATTGCCGACGACGCCGCCGATGCCGGTCATCGACGCCCAGGTCGCGATGGTCGCACCCCTGCGTTCGACGGGAACCGCGTGCAGCAGGATCGCGAGGGTATTGGGCAGCACCGCGGCCGCGCCGACCCCGGTGATCGCGCGCCCCACGAGCAGCAGGACGATATTCGGGGCGACGGCCGACAGCAGCGCGCCCACCGCGAAAAGGCCGAGCCCCGTGAGCAACACGCCCTTGCGTCCGAAGCGATCGCCGGCCGCACCGCCCGGAATCACCAGGCAGGCGAAGAAGATGACATAGGTGTCGACAATCCAGACCAGGGCCGAGGCCGAGGGATGCATACCGCTGGCGGCCAGCATCGGGACCGCGAGGTTGATGGCGGCGACCATCCCGACCACGAGGACGACGCAGGCGCACATGAGCGCCAGCAGGCCCCGCTGCGAGACCGGGCGGGCTAACCGCGAAACGGGTGGTTGATCGCGAATCAGATCGTTCAGAGCCATGCGATTCACGCTATGGACCAGGGGTGTATGCGTGCCACGCAACTTTGGTAAGGGAGACTTGCCTAGGATGCAATCATGCCCGAGCAGATCGATCTGAACCTGCTGCGTGTTTTCGACGCGCTGCTCCAGGACGCGAGTGTCACCTCGGCGGCCGAGCGATTGCACCTGTCGATTCCGGCCACCAGTCGCGCGCTCGGGCGGTTGCGTCGCGCCATGAACGATCCGATTCTGGTGCGTGCGGGTCGCGGGATGGCACCGACTCCGTTCGCGTTGCGCACCGCGCCTCGCGTGCGGTCACTGCTGGAGCAGGCGGCGGCGCTGATCAGTGCCGACGAATTCGATATCGCGAAACTGAAGCGCACCTTCACCATTCGCATCAATGACGGTATCGCGGTGACGCTGGTGACGGCGGCGGTCGAGGCTACGGCGGCGGTCGCTCCGGAGGTCACGCTGCGCTTTGTCACCGAGGGCAATGAGAGCATCGAGGCGCTGCGCGACGGTTCGGTGGATCTGGATATCGGCGCGGGTGATGATGCGGCACCGGATATTCGAACCGCGGCGCTGTATCGGGAGCGGATCGTCGGAATCGTCCGAGGCGATAGTCCGCTCGGACGGGATGCTCAGCCGACACTGGCGGAACTGTGCGAGTACCCGCATGTCTCGTCCTCCCGGCGGGGCCGGGCGCGCGGACCGCTGGATGACGCTCTCGAAGCCGAGGGGTTGCAGCGTCAGGTCGCCGCGGTCGTCCCGACCTCAGCGGTCGCAGCCCTGCTGGTCGCGTCGAGCGGCTATGTGGGGCTCGTGCCGCAGCGGCTGGCGGAGCAGTACGGAAAACCCTTGGGCCTGCACTGGTTTCCCATTCCGGCGGAGCTGCCGGAGGTTCAGGTCCGGTTGCTGTGGCATGCACGGCTCGATGCCGATCCGGCACAGCGCTGGCTGCGGGACACGATTCGAGCGGCACTCGACGCGACCTCGGATACGGCCGAATCGGTCGATGGGGGACTGCCCGGCTGAACGCCGGCTTCACCGCGCGCGGCTGATGCCCTCCAGTAGGCAGTTCAATCCGAAGTCGAAACGCGCTGTGTCGGTGATGTCTTCGGCGTCCGCGAGGCGGCGGGCGAAATTCGGATAGTCGCCGGTCGCGATGACCTCCCGCAGGTAGGGGCCGACGGTGGCGCGCCACTGGTCCTCGGTCAGGCCGGTGCGCTGCTGGGCCCGGATCTCGGCGAGGACGTGGTTGACCGCGCCGAAGACGTAGGACGTCACGGTGTCGACGATATTCGTGGCGAGGGTGATATCGCGGGTGAAAGGAATGAGCGCTGCGAGCCCGATGTCGTAGCGGCGCAGCGCATTCGGCCCCAACGCGGGGCGGCCGGAGAGTTCCGCGGCGAGCCAGGGGTGCGCCAGCAGGGTATCGCGCAGGTGCTGGGCGAGAGCGGCCAGATCGGCGCGCCAGTCCCCGGTGAGCGCGGGTGCGTCGGGTTCGCCCTGCGCCGCGTCGATCATGAGGTCCAGGAGTTCGTCGCGGCCGGCCACATAGCGGTAGAGCGAGGCGGTGCCCGAGGCCAGTTCGGTGGCGACGCGGCGCATGGAAACCGCTTCCAGCCCTTCGGTATCGGCGATGGTCAGGGCCGCGCGCACGATGCGCTCCACGCTGGGCGCGCGGCGGGCCGGGGTGCGGCGGTCTTTGCTCCACACCAGTTGCGGGGTGTTGTCCGGCATCGCCTGCCTTTCGTTCTCGAAATTCGCCGTTGCGCCCATCCTAACACTGTGGATACGGTGTAGCCATTACGGCAACACTGTATCCACAAGGGGATTGTCATGCTGGACAAGCAGATTCCGGTACTCATCGTCGGGGGCGGTTCGGTTGGGCTCGCCACCGCGCTGTTCTTGGCCGATCAGGGCGTCGAGACGCTGGTGGTGGAGGCGCAGGACGGGCCGTCCGAACATCCGCGCGCCACCGGACTCGGTCCGCGCACCGCGGAGATACTGCGCGCGTTCGGCCTTCAGGACGCCGTCGACGCGGTGTGCGTGGACATGATCGAGGGCGGGCTGGGCAAGATCGCCGTGCGCACCCTCGCGGAGACAGACTTCGCCACGCTGCCGTCGATCGCGCCCATGCGGCGGATATCCGGGCAGGACGATGTCAGCCCCGGGCGGGTGCGCGGAATCTGCCCGCAGCACCGACTCGATTCGGTGCTGTTGCCTGCGGCGCGGGAACGTGGTGCGACAGTGCGGTATTCGACGCGATTGGAATCGTTCACGCAGGACGCGACAGGGGTGCGGGCGCGACTGTCCGATGGATCGACGGTGCGCGCGGACTATCTGATCGGCGCGGATGGTGTGCGCAGCGGCGTTCGGGAGCAACTCGGCATCGGTGTGAGCGGGCCTGGAGCCCTGGGCAATCCGATGATGAGCATGCTCTTCCACACCGACCTCACCTCGTATCTCCAAGGGCGGCAATTCGTCACGTGCAACGTCGAGAACCCCGGCGTGCGCGGGATGCTGGTCACCGTCGACGGTGCGAAGGAGTGGATTCTGCACGTCGAGTGCGATGACGCCGCCGATGCGTTCTCGAATGACCGGTGCCGCACACTGATTCACGCGGCCATCGGCGATCCCGCGCCCGACGTGCAGGTCATCAGCGTATTGCCGTGGCGGCCACGCGGATTGATCGCCGACCGATTCCAGCACGGCCGCGCCTTCCTCATCGGCGACGCCGCCCGCGCGGTCCCACCCCTGGGCGCATTCGGCCTCAACACCGGAATCGCCGACGGCCACAACCTCGCCTGGAAAATCGCCGCAGTCCACGCGGGCCGAGCCGGATCCGGCCTACTCGACACCTACACCACCGAACGCCACCCGGTAGCCCAAATGGTTCTGGATCAGGCCGTACGCCGCCTCCCCGACCCCCGCCTGCACTGGGGAACCGGCCCGGAAATCGCCGCCGCCCGCCACGCCGCAGACGTCCTGAACGCCCCCGTCGTACAACTCGGCTACCGCTACAACTCAACAGCCGTCATAGACCCCGCCCCGGAACTGCCCTCCACCGAAGATGTTTCACTCGATCTGGACGGCACCCCCGGCTCCCGCCTCCCACACCGCTGGCTAGACCTCAACAACGCCCGAATATCAACCCTCGACCTCATCGGCCCACATTTCACCCTCCTGACCGCAAGCCCACAATGGGAGGCCGCCGCCCGAAAAGTCGCCGAATCCCACCCATCCGAACTGTCCGTACAGCGCATCCCAGCAGGCGACTGGAGCACCGCCACAGGCATCAACCAAACCGGCGCAGTGCTGGTCCGCCCCGACCATTTCATCGCCTGGCGATCCGCGGGTCCGACCGCCGACCCGGTTACCGACCTCATCCAGGTACTCGACCGGGTATCGGCCCAACCCGACCGGTCCTGAGCATCCGCACCGCAACCCGACGAATCACCCGCACCCCCAATGCGGTTTGATTACAACGCAACTGCCCACCCCGAGCGGAGGTACATCATGGTCGAGATTCCCGAAAAGGCCCAAGACCTACTGGAGCGCCCGGTCTACGCCAGCCTGGGCACCACCCGCCCGGACGGCGCACCCCAGGTCAACCCGATGTGGTTCGTCTGGGATGGCGAATTCATCTGGTTCACCCACACCAACTACCGCCAGAAGTTCAAGAACCTGGCCCACGAACCCCGAGTCTCCATCTCGATCTTCGACCCCGACAACCCTTACCGGTACCTCGAAATCCGAGGCGTGGTCGACCACATCGACGACGACCCCACCGGCGCCCTCTACACCCGCCTCTCCGAGCGCTACAACAACGGCCCGGTAGTACCCCCGGACGCCAAGGACCGCGTAGCCCTCGCCATCCGCCCCACCGGCGTCTACGGCAACGCCGTCTCCCGCGACTGACCGACCGGATCATGAGGGTGCGCTGCCGCCACTACTCCGGCCATCCGTTTGCGGTCCGGCGAGCGCACTCTCATCCATTCCGCTCGCCGCCTCGCGTATCGGGGCAATAATCCACCGTGCGTACGTTTCCTGAGGTTCAACCGTGATCACATCGGCGACCTGAACAATTTCATCGGGGGCCACACCTCCGAGATGTTCGAGATTCGGGGTGACGATCGCATCCACGTCGAGCCGCGAAACCGGCACCCGTAACCGATGAATGGGACGATCGGTGTGCGGCCCGAAAACGACGATCTTCCGCAGATCGTATCCGAGTCTGAACGCGAGATTCTTGATTCGGCCTTCGTCCCATTGACGCCGTGATTCGGAAATATCGCTGCGCAGAAATCCGACTGCGGTAGGGATCTCGAGCATGGGGCGCATCCTTCCGTGCGGGGATCGATTTCGATCCGTCGTTCGGAATCAGCTTGTCCGCCAACATGTCCACCGGCAATGGCACTTGCGTGGTGCACCACTCGAAAGTGCCACATGGCCCTTGGCCGAGCTGCGATGCGCGAGGGTCAATACTCGAGATCGATGAGGTCGGCGAGGTGGCGCATCTCTGCGGTCAGAGTGCGTCGTTCGGCGATCAATCTGCCCATGAGGTCTCGGGCAAGGCGCTGTTCGGCCAACCACGGACCGGCCTCTATCGAGAGTTGCCGCAGGACCTCGAACGCGTTGTCGGGACGTCTCAGTTCCAGATGCGCGGAGGCGACGTCGAGGAGGTGCCGGTTGCGATTGTCCGATGTGGGGCGCAAACCTGCCGGAACCTCGCGGGCCAGCCGCAGCGCGAGATCCGGCTGATCATCGACGACGGCGTTCTCGACGCGCTTCATGGCGACGGTGGCAGGGCCGAATCTAGTCCAATAGTCTTGATAGCCACTGACATCGCGCTTCATGACCACCGCGCCGGCCTGCGCGAGCCGCATCATATCGTCGGCTTCATCCGGGCGATTATCGCGAATCGCCGCAGCCGAGCCGCGCAGCAGCAGCCAACCCCATGTCGATATCTCTCGTTCGGTCGCCACCGATAGCCGAGGCTCGATCCGATCCGCCCACCGGGTTGCGAGTTCTCGCACCGCGTCGAACTGCCGCTCCACGATCATCAGCCAGCACAGGGTGACAATCGCCGAGGCGGAATCGACTGCGTTCCCGGTCCTCTCGGCATCGGCGACCGACTGTTCGAGCGCTATCCGCGCGGGCCGCAACTGCCGCGTCTGCACCATCACCGAACCAGCCAATTGGAGAATTCTGGACCGAATCACGGGCTCGGCCGCTCGCCCCTCATCGATCAACATCGGAAGCACCTGTGCCAACCGTTCATACCGGTTGTCGTGATACAGCTGCACCGCAGCCGCCAATGATCCCGCCAATGTGCCGCTGGAATCGGAATTTTCAATCGGCTCCATCGCCGCGATGGCAACGCGAGTCGGCTCCCACAACGCACCATCCCTGCTGGCCGGGGGCGTTGGGGCAGGGCCCAGCAGCGTTGTCAATGGGCATCCCAGCGCCACCGCGAGTCGGCGTAGCGTCTCCATCCGCGCATCGTCCCGCTCACCCTGCTCGAGCTTGCGGATGAACGACAGCGAAACCCCCGACATCTCGGCTAGCTCACGCTGGGTGAATCCCCGCCGCTTCCGCACCGACTGCAGGTACTGTCCGACATCCCCGCTCATGAATCCAGGCTAAGGCTGTACGCGGGTGCACGGGCCGAGTCGGACCATCACTGACCACCGAGGCCGGGTATTCCGAAGGATGGATCGGCCGGGGCCGCGGGTCATTCCGAGGGGTGAGGTGCGGGTGTTCCCGTCGAATTAGGGTGGTCGGGTGGTCGACGAGCGGGTGGTGCTGTGGTTGCGTCGGCGGTTCGCCCTGGTTGACGCGGTGTTCGCCGGGGCGTTGATCGTCGGGTGCGCGCTGTGCGGGATTCTGGTGGGGGCGGATGCCGATTACTTCGTTTTATCGGTGGTGGTGCTGGGGCCGTTGGCAATTCGGCGACGGTGGCCGGAGGTTTCGGCGATGGGGGTGGCGGTCGGTGCATTTGTGCAGTGGGTGCTGATTCGGGATTCGACGGGGGCGTTGCCCGCCGATATCGCGGTGCCGATCGCCGTTTATACGTTGGCGGCGTATGGGCGCGGGTATTCGAGCCGGATCGGGTTGGTGGGTGGGCTTTTCGGCGCGGTGCTCGGTGGGTGGAGTTGGCCGCAGTTGCCGATGCCGGTGCTGGCGCATGTGATTGTCGGTGCGGGCCTGGCCAGTACGGTGCTGGCGGCCTGGCTGGGTGGGGCTTGGCAGCGGGCGCGGCGGGGGGAGTTGCTAGCGCTGGCAGAGCGGGCGGAGCTGCTGGAGCGCACCCGGGATCAGGGGATGCGATTGGCGGTGTTATCCGAGCGGACTCGGATCGCGCGGGATATCCATGACATTCTCGCGCATTCACTGGCGGTGATCGTGGCGCAATCCGATGGCGGACGTTATGCGGCAGCGCGGGAGCCGAATGCCGCCGTCGACGCATTGACTGCCATCGGTGCACACGGACGGCGGGCGCTCGTCGAAACCCGGCGGGCCATCGGCGTATTGCGCGCGGATAGCGAGCCCGAGACGTCGCCGAGCCCCGGCTTCACCGATATCACGCGGTTGGTCGGCGATATGCGCGCCGCGGGATTACCCGTGGAATTGACGCTCGACGTGCCGCGGGGAATTGCCGACGGCATCGGCTTGGTCGCGTATCGAATCGTTCAAGAGGGTTTGACCAATGTGGTCAAACATGCCGGAGCCGGTGCACGAGCACGAGTTTCGATATCGCGCGACGGAGACTGGCTTTCGATCGATATCGCGGACGACGGTCACGCCGCTTCCGGCCCGCAGAGCCCCGGCTACGGCCTGATCGGAATGCGAGAGCGCGTCGCATCACACGGCGGCGATATCGAACTGCGGCGCACCCCGGACGGCCACCTGCTGACGGCGCGAATTCCCTTGCGAATCGAGGAGTAGACAATGATCGGAGTACTGCTCGTCGAAGATCAGGCCCTGGTACGGGCCGGGTTTCGCATGGTGGTGGACTCACAACCGGATATGCGAGTGGTCGGTGAGGCTGGTGACGGCGCGAGCGGAATCACCGAAGCCGCCCGGACCGCACCGGATGTGATCGTCATGGATGTGCGCATGCCGACAATGGACGGCATCGAAGCGACCGCGCGAATCCTGGCCGCATCGCGCACCCCGAAGGTGCTCGTACTCACCACCTATGACCTCGACGATTACGCGGTCGCGGCGGTGCGCGCGGGAGCCAGCGGATTCCTGTTGAAAGACGCCCCCGCCGAAGACTTTCTGGCCGCGATAAGAACCGTGCACGCCGGTGACGCGGTGCTGGCCGCCTCGACCACCCGCCGACTGCTCGATCGCCTCGCCCCGCCGGTCGATCCCACCGCCCAGCGCCTCGTCTCGACCCTGACCGACCGCGAGACCGAGGTACTGCGGGTGCTGGCGCGCGGGCTCTCCAACGCCGAGATAGCGATCGAATTGGCCGTAGGCGAGGGGACCGTGAAAACCCATGTGCGGCATATTCTTACCAAGCTCGCCGTGCGAGACCGCGTGCGAGCGGTGATCATCGCCCACGAGGCCGGGCTGGTGCTGCCCGGCACTCGCTAGATCGTCAGTCCGCGACTCGACGGCAGGTCCCGTCACCGCCGGGCAGGACGCCGTTCAGCAGATACGTCTCCACCGCCGAATCGATGCACGGGGAGGGCTCGGCGAGGTAGATGCCGTGCCGAAACGCTGCTTCCATCACCAGAATTCGCGCTTCCGGCAGTGCCTGCCGCAACACCCGCTGACCCGACACGGGTGCGACCGGATCACCTGATGCGCCTATCAGCAGCGCCGGGCGACTATTGCCGATCACGGTCGCGGGCTCAACCGGGCGGACCGGCCACACCGCGCACGGGGTCAGATGCCGAGCCAGCGGACCGAACATCGGCTCGGCGGCCAGATGATCCCGAATATCGGTGAAGTACTCCTCGACCCCGCGCGCCGTCCGATCCGCGCACTGATTGGCCACCGTCGCACTGAAACCGAATTCGGGCGATCCGGACTGATCCGCATAAAGACCCAGCTTGGCCTCGAGTTCCGGCGCGGGATCCGACGACCTCCCCAGAGCCGCGTCATACAGCGCCCGCACCTGCCGCCCGAATACCTCGTAATAGGCATCGGAGTCATCGACCGTCAGTAGCAGACCCGGGACCATATCGGCGGTGATGGTCACCCCGCCGATCGTCACCGGCCGCGCGGAAACCGCACGGGCGATGCCGCCCACCGCATCGAGCACCGCGTCCCGCGTTGTCCCCAAACCGAATTCGCCATCGCGCAGCGCGGCCCATCGAGCCCAGTCGGCCAAGGCGGCAGCCGTTGCGGTCGCGGTGTCCCGTGTCAGATCCGGTCCGGGCGCTCGCGGATCCAGCGCACTGTCCAAGACAACCCGATCAACGCGATCACCGAAAAGTTGCGTGTAGACCGCGCCCAGATAGGTTCCCCAGGACCAGCCCAGGTAGGAAATCCTGGACTCACGCAGGAGAACCCGCAGCAGATCGAGATCGCGAGCGATCGTCCTGGTGGATGCGAACGGAAGCAGCGCACGCGACGGCTCGCATCTCGCGGCCAGTTCCCGGGCGACGGTCACCGTCCGGTCGAAATCCGCCCGCTCCACGGGCGCTGCCTGGGCGATGCCGAGATATTCACCGGTGGCCCAACCGCATTCGAGCGGTGAACTGGCTCCGAAGAAGCGCGGATCCATACCCACCAGATCGAACCGTTCGGCAATCGCCGTCGCGGCGGGATGCCCGCCTTCGGGACCGTCCACGATCATGGTCACACCATCACGGGACGGCCCCGGTCCACCGGTGTTCACCACGAGCGTCCCGAGCCGATGCGCCGAATCCGTGGCAAGCCGCCGCGCGACCGCGATCGAGATGGTCGCGCCACCGGGATCCCCGTAGTTCAACGGGGCCCGGAATTCTCCGCACTGCGCTCCCGCTGCGGCCAATCGTTCCCCGGTCGTGTCCTGCGGCCCCGTCCGGCAGTCGTGCCAGGTGATCTCCTGCTCCTGTAACCGTGCGGGCAGCCCGTGTTCGACGGGTGTCTCCCGCGTGCCCGCGCCGCATCCGGCCAGCAGGATCGCGGTCAGCAGCGGTACCGCCGCCCGCGCACGTGCGGCCGATTTGATCGATTGCATGAAACCCTCACAGCCGATGGTGCGTCGAATGCCGCCGAGTGACGGCCGCATTCGACGCTAGGTATCGGCGGTACCCGGCGGCATCTACCGCGCGGCCCCTTTCTGCGGCCCTGATCTCGCCCGTTCGGTAGAGCCATCCCAGGGCATCGAATCGACTCCGATCCGATGTCACCCGGATCTGGTAGTCATGAATTCATGACGACCTTGGGAGCGGTATTCCGCCCGCAGAATCCGCCGGAGCGCCTGCGCGAGGCGGTTCGCGTGGCAGACGAATCGGGCCTGGACGAATTGTGGCTGTGGGAGGACTGCTTCCTGGAGGGCGGAATCTCCACCGCCGCAGCCGCATTGGCGTGGAGCGAGCGGGTGCGCATCGGGGTCGGCGTGCTGCCCGTACCACTGCGCAATGTCGCGCTCACCGCCATGGAGATCGCGACGCTGGAGCGCATGTTCCCCGGTCGCGGCATCTGGGGTGTGGGTCATGGCGTACAGGATTGGATGGGCCAGGTCGGCGCACGGGCGGCATCGCCGGTGACCCTGCTGCGCGAATACCTCGAGGCCCTGCGCGCGCTGCTGGGCGGAGAGCGACTCACGGTGAAGGGGCGCTACATTCAGCTGGACGGCGTAGCCCTGGATTGGCCCCCGGCCGCCGCCCCGCCGATCTTCGCCGCCGCCAGCGGACCCAAAACCCTGCGCCTGGTAGGCGAATCGGCGGACGGCGTCGTACTCGACAACACCGCCTCACCCGAGCGCATCCGGGCCGCCGTCGATATCTTCCGCGAGGCTCGTGCGGAATCGCTTGCCGCCCAGCCCTTCCCGATCGTGGCGTACCTGCTCGCCGCCACCGGCCCCGATGCCGCCGATCGCGTCGCCGCCGAATTGCAGATCAAGGACCGCGACACCATCCCGGATATCGGCGTGGCGGGCGATGCGGAGGCCATCGCCGCCGCCGTGCGGCGCTGGTATGCGGCGGGCGCGACCAGCGTCATCCTGCAACCCACCGCCGACGAACCCGATCCGGTCGGATTCCTCCGATTCACCGCCGAGCAGGTCCGCCCGCTGCTGCCCTGACACCGAGGCAGCGCAGTCGGTAGCGTCCGAATGGTGGACTCAGATGTCGAAATCGCCATTCGCGCAGCGGAAGCCGCGTCCGAGGTATTGCGCGCGGCCTTCCGCGGCCCCGTCGAGCATTACGCGAAGGAGGGCGACGATTTCGCGACCCAGGCCGATATCGCCGCGGAACAGGCCATTCTCGCGATCATAAGCGCCGCGCGACCGGAGGATCGATTCATCGCCGAGGAATCGGGCCGATCCGGGACCTCGCATGGTGATCGGGTCTGGCTGATCGACCCGCTGTGCGGAACCAGGAACTTCGCGGTGGGCACACCCGAAGTCGCGGTGAATATCGCGCTGCGCGTGGCGAATTCCCTCGATACTGCGGTGGTCGCCGATCCTTTCAGCGGCGAGATCTTCTGGACGGCGGGTACCGGCGCGTTCGCCCGGCGCGACGGCGTGGACCAGGTACTGACCCCGCGCGCCGACAGCAAACTGGTCGATATCGACGTGGATCCGCCCTATCCGAATCGTGGAACATTCAGCGCCGGGCGACTATTCGACGATGAACACTTCATGACCCAATTCCATCCGCGAGTCCTGTCCACCACATTGGCGCTGGCCTGGGTGGCGGCCGGTCGGCGTGCGGCGTACATCACCGATGGCGACTTCCGGGACAATGTGCATTTCAGCAGCGGAATCGCACTGTGCCGCGCGGCGGGCTGCCGGGTTACCGGATTGGCGGGTGAGGACGTGCTCGCCGGTGCGCACGGGTTGGTGGCAGCCGCCGACGCCGCGACGCATGAACGGCTGCTGGAAATCATTGCCCGCCAAGCCGTAACAGATAGGTAGCCGTAAGCGGCGTACGCCGCATACGGTGGGGCCGTGGCGGAGTGGATCAGCGTGTACTGCCGGGAATCGGTTGAATTGGATGGCGCTGAGGTGTGGGACTGGATATCCAGTGCCGATCTGTGGACCTTGGCGGAGGGTTTCTTCGAGAATGACGCGGAGGTCGAGGACGCCCTCGAACACGCCCTGGTGAATCTGCGCATCGATGCCGACGCCGAGGTGTCGGTGGGCTGGAAGACCGAGGGCCGCGGTATGCGCGTCTGGCACGCACTGGGCGCCGATGTGGTGGCCCAGGTCGGAGAAGTGCTGGGGGAGCACCTGATCGACGCGGTCGGCCCCGGCCCGGATCGGATCCGCGCCCATCTCGCCGAAACCACCCAGGTGGTGAATATCGAGATGTCCGCGGAGGATTCGCATCGCCTGGGCGCGGTCTTCGGATCCGTGATCGCCCTGCGCATCGCCGAGGAAGCCGAGGGGCTGGTCTGGTATTTCGATCAGGAGTGGGTCGATCCGCGCAAGCCCGCCGAAACCCTCTGGACCGGATAGCGACGAGTGCGCACCTGTTCACCAATTGTTGTCGTGGTGAACAGCATTCGTCTGCTCGATGATCGCGTACCTGTCACGGACGGTGGTCACGGTGGTGCGGCTTGGATGACATGCGGGATGTGAGGAAATCGATGAGCAGCACCACCGTCGGGCGGGGTCGTTGGACCGCGGGTATCGCCGCGGCCCTGATGGCTTTGGCAAGTGGCATCACCTGGGTCGCCCCGGGAAATGCGAGCGCGGACCCGCTGTGCGCGCTACAGAGCGGATCGGCGGGATCGTCGTACGCCTGCGCCGCCGCCGGTGATCTGCTCGATGTGCGAATCGGTGATGTGCTGGCCACCCAGCCCTCGCTGGGCTACGACGAGATCTACTACAAGCTGGGCCGTTACACGCTCGGCAAGGATGAGATCAACTCCAAGTTCAACGACTGGTGCGAGAGCAATGGCCAGCTGTCCGTCGTCTCGGCCAAACCGGATGCGCGCCTGAGCGATTCGTCCTCGTTCCAGTGCAAGCTGGCGGTGGGTCAGGAGACCCCCGAGAGCATCGCCGCGATGAAGACCGTGGTCATCGGCCCCGGCGGCAAGCCGTACCTGACCGACGGCCACCACACGCTGACCTCCTACCTGGAGACCCCGGACGGCGGCGCGGATCTGCACGTGCGCCTGAAGGTGCTGGGCAACCTGAGCACCCTGTCCGATGCCGATTTCTGGACCCAGATGAAGGCCAAGGGCTGGGTCTGGCTCAAGGATGTCTCGGGCAATCCGGTCGCCGTGGATCAGCTGCCGAAGTCGCTGGGCCTGTCGAACTTCTCCGATGACAAGTACCGCAGCATGATGTACTTCGCCCGCGATATCGGCTACCACGTCGGCGATCTGCCGTTCGAGGAGTTCTTCTGGGGCGATTGGATGCGCAAGGGCAATATCGGCGGCGACTGGAATCGCAGCGATTTCACCGCCTATCTGGCCGCGCTGAAGACCGTCACCAAGGCGCAGACCGCGCTCGCCCCCGATGCCATCGTCGCCGAGGGCAAGACCGCCAAGGAACTCGATCAGCTGAGCGCCTGGAATGACGGCAAGGCCGAGGACAAGGGCGAATTCGCCAAGATCTCGCAGCCGTACGCGGCGGACAAGCCGGGCAAGCTGGGCTACGCGGTGGAGTACCGAATCCGCAACGGACGCTGATCCTTCCGCACCGACTCGCTGATCGACCAATTCGCGGCGTCGGTCGCACGATGGCATCGAACCG